>DASUGF010000069.1:0-19099 GCA_036274175.1 Parafilimonas sp. | reverse complement strand
CGATTCCAGAGCGGCTAACAAAGCAGGATCCTTATCCGTTAACTTCTTCCTTCCTCCGCCAACTGACCGGGTGCGAATCAAAGGACTATCTGTTTGCGGCTTGTTGGCCGCAAGGTCTTTTCTTCCCTGAATGATTGTTGGTCTTGAAACCTCTGACAACTTAGAGATGATCGTATTACCACCCCTGCCCAATGCCTCAGCTTCTCCCGCTAAAAAAATTCTTTTCTGATATTCATTAAGATGAGGTAATAACTTCTTGATCTTTTTCTTTAATGCTTCCATATTATAAAAGTAAGCATTATCTTATTTTTTAACCAAATAATGTCAAAGTTATTTCCTTACACTTTCTTAATTATTCAAAGAGTGAGAGACTACGTTTCTGATTTTTATCCTTTAAATATTGATATTAAAAGTTCAATAAAGGAATTGAATCCATATTTTACTCATCCTAAACATATTAATTTTTATAACAAGCTCTTTTACACGAAAATGAGCCAATCTGTCAATAAGGAGGTTGAGAAAAATAGTTTAATTAGTATTCTGGCAGCAGATACTATTCAATTGGCTAAAGGAGGTGGTTGGAAAATTTCAAATCGTAAAGAGATTTCTAAGTTGGGTAGCGTTGGAACTAGTTTTTCATTACCAAGAAGTTATTTTATAAATCCTAATGAATACGAACTGCGAAAGGGTATTGAAATGAAATTAGATTGGGATGATTCTGAGTTCGATGAAATAGCCAAAATACTTATTAATGAATAATAATAATAGCTTGTTTGTTCAAGAGTATTTATCCTCATTAAAAGAAGATTCAGAATTAGATCATTTATTCCCACTTCTTTTAAGAAGTATGGGCTATAAAATTGTGAGAACACCCAAAGAGGCAAAAGGACAAAATCAATATGGTAAGGATGTCATTGCTATAGGACCTGACGAAACAGGGATAGTATATAAATGGTATTTTGAACTAAAAGGGTATGTAGATAAAGACATAACAGAAGAAAACTTTCATAAAAAAGATGGCATTTTAGAATCTCTAAGAGAAGCGAAATTTGTTGATTATGAGGATTTGTCAATTCCAAAATTGCAAGAATTACCAACAAAGATCGTATTAGTACACAATGGAATTGTAAAGCCAAATTTTCTGCTAACTTTTAATGGCTTCATAAAAAAAGAATTAGGTGACTGCAACTTTGAACGATGGGACATTTATAAATTAAGCGAACTGTTTTCAACATATCTTTTTGGGGAGTACCTTTTAACTGATTTGCAAAGCAACTTATTATTAAAGAAAACGTTTGCATTTTGGGATATAGAAGATTATGATTTCAAACATTTTAAGGAACTTATCGCATTACAGTTTACCAATAACACAAAAAATTCTGGACGATCATTAAAAAAATTATTTGCTGCCATAGGATTACTTAATACGTTAATTTTTCATTATAGCAAGGAGAATGGCAATTTAAATCCTGCAAAAGAATGCTCAAAGTATTTAGTAATTACCACTTGGCATTGGATATTAAAGAGCAATTTGGCTAAACGAAAAGCAGTTATACATGAATTTAAAAAGATTCTAAAAGGGCATTACGATATCATGAACGAATACTTCAAAAAAACTTTTGAAGTAGCAAAAATACCGAACGGATTGTATGCCGATAATGGAGGGTTTTTTGAAAAAATTGGTTACCCAATAAGGTGTTTTGAATATTTAAGCGATATTGTCTATTACTGTAGGCTAAGAATTTGCCTTTTCCCGGGAAAGGGCGATATTAATCTTATTAACAAACAAAAAGATTATTTAATTGAGCTCGTTGAAAACAATAATGGATTTTACAGGCCAATATTAGATAACAATTCAATCCCAATAATTCAGTTATTTATATTTTTCGCCGACAAAAAGAGTTTAAGAAAAAAAGATGTTGAATTTATTCACAGCTATATTTTCCAGATTGTCCAAAACCTGAAGATTGAAAAAATCAGGCATCATATCTTACCTGAGCTTCACAACAATACTGAATTAGTTATTGAAGCTGTAGCTTTAGGAGAAAGGCCTGAGGGATATTGTGATAGCTCTTCTATACTTATTGCCATTCTTTTGGAACTAAGTGTTGTTTTTAATGCAGAAGAATTGTTTAAAGAAATATTGTCCATTGTAGACGAAAAATTAAGTCTTCAAATTGCTTCTATTGATTTTACTGAATATAATGTTGAAGAACTATTATTTGAAAAAAATCTGCATGAAGAGTATTATGTTGATTGTATAGAAAGAGTTCAGGATGGTTTAAAGCTTTTGAAGAACGAAGGCAACTTTGAAGAATTTAAGAACATTGTAAAAGAGAAGATTGAAGAACCTCCTGCGTTTTTTACAGATAGTGTTGGGCTTTCCTGCATAAGATATTTAGCTCATAGTTATTATAAAAATGAAATCCTGCCTTATGAGTGGCGACAACTTATTAAAAAATAGAGTATTGTTTTAGGCTCGATTAAATTTAAAAGTTGCTATTTAGCTACGAAAGGAAATATTTATGTTGCTATTAGTTTTATGTGTAAATAGCACTTAATAACATAGATTAGTTTTAGCGATTGTAATATTGATATCTTCCACCATGATAAATCTTACGGAGACACAAAAAGAAAAATTAAATGAAGTTTGGGAATCAATACAACCAGATTCAATAGAATATTTAGATAGAAATTTCAACAATATTGCACCTCAACTTCTGGTATTTTTAATCCTCTCTCTCATTTCAAATGAAACGATTGAGATCGGAATTTTTATCGGCGATGGTGTAAAGGGATCATGCGTTTCATTTGACGTTTATAATTCGGACAAACAACTTACCTTAAAACTGCAGGAAGATGACGATTTTGAAATAGAGTTGCTTCTTTATGATTTTGATCAGGAAGAAAAAAAGTATTCTTACACCCTTTCAAAATCTGACATTGAAAGTATTCCACCAGGACTTTCAAATATTATGAAAAATGTTCGGGATGAAGGCGAGTCTAAATGCGTAATAAAAAACAGCTTGACGAAATAATACAAAACGCCAACAGGGCAAGTGTAGCTGGATGGAATTATAACCAAAATGTTTGCAAATTCAAGCAATGGATCAGTTGACAAGCAACATGCAATTTTAGTTTTAAATTCAACAAAATATTTTCAATCAGCAGTGGTTATAAACAGACGAAATTCTAATTTTCTCTGCACAAAGCCATGCACATTAGCAGAAACTTTTAACACATGCCTAGAAAGAAAAAAAAGGATCTTTTTATCTGTCATGCTTCAGAAGATAAAGATGACTTTGTTAGACCGTTAGCAAATTTGCTGCGCAAATATGAGTTAGACGTTTGGTACGATGAGTTTGAATTAAAAATCGGAAAAAGTTTAAGTCGCAGCATTGATAAAGGTATTTCAAGTTCAAATTTTGGACTCTTGGTTCTTTCAAAATCTTTTTTCAACAAAAATTGGACTAAATATGAATTAAAAAGCCTAAACTCTTTTGAAATTGAAAAGGGAGAAGTCTTAATTCCTCTTTGGAAAGACGTAACTTTTAAAGAGGTAAGAAAGTTTAGTCCATATATAGCCGATAAGTTTGCTTTAACAACAAAAAATACTATTGAAGATATCGCTATAAAAATTATCGAAGCTTGTAACCCTAAATTATTCTCCGAAATACATTACAAAATAAGGCTTGACAAAATATTAGAAACTGCAAAAGTTGAAAAGGTCATTGCTGATGAGTTGAGAGTAGCTCCTGTCAGGCATGTGAAATTAAATGAACATCTGATCTCAAGAATTCGATTGATCCGTTCTTCTTTACTACTGTGTTACCCACATTCAATGGCTTTTTGACTGGATGGTTTTCGAAGAGACATGAATATTGAAACAGAAGTACGAAATTGGGAACATATAAGCGCTTGCTTTCTGGAAATAATTGTTGATCCCGAAATGTTTAAACAATATAGCGGGAGCAGAGAAGAATTTTATACTGATGTTTTTGATCTTTTATTTTGCATTAGAGAAATAAAGTCATCAAAGAAATTTAGCCGTAAGTTTATTGCGAAAGTGAAAAATATTTATTCTTATACTCAACCGATTTATGATTTTGACGAAGAATTACCTTTTAAAAATTATGAATAAAACTTCTTTGTTGCAATGTTTATAACCAATGCTTTAAATTTACGACAAATCCTCATATTCACACATTTAACGAATCAATCTAATTCAAGCCATTATTTTAAACGGTTAATTAGCCTCAAAAAGTTATAAGAAACAATGTTTTCTACTTCATTGTTAGAAACTTTCCATTCCTGAGCTAAGTAATTAACAACAGAAAATAGCTCGCCCGGTTTTAATGGCAAACCATTCTCATTAATAAAAGGACCGTCAGTTTCAGTCAAAGTAAATGCTCTAGGTATTTTAGATATAATTTTTTTACCTGAAGTAGATTTTATCATTGCAGGGTTTACTGAAAAATAGTAACCTTCCTGAACGATTTCGTCAATTAAGTTTACATTGCCTGAATACCAATGGAAAATCGCATTCTGTATTTTATATTTCTTCAGCAGCATTAAAACCTCTTTTTCGGCCCTTCTTGAATGGATGCTCAAAAGTTTTTTCTGGTCTGCAATTATGTTTAATACACTTTCAAAAGTTTGAATCTGTATTTCTTTTGTATCAATGCCATCTTTTGAAAAATCCAATCCAACCTCACCTATGTAAGATGTTTTAGCAAGATTGTTAATAAATTTCGGAAACTCCTTATTATGATGTTGGGCATACAATGGATGCATACCTAAAGCCTGTCTTACTTTATTTCGATTTCGAAAAAAAGGAATGCCTCTTTCAAAGTGACTCGGTAAGTTAGTCATAGAAAGAATTGGGAAGCCTTCTTTATCACATTCGGTAAGAATTAGTTTAGGGTTGGGATATAAATCAATATGACAATGTGTATCTAACATCTATAAACCTGCTTTTGATTTGACAATTGAATTGCCCACTTCTTTTACCCATTGTTTTAACTCTTCTCTTGTACGCCAAACGACATCAACATATCGATTGATCTTGGATAGATTTTTTACACCGTTTACAATTAATTCTTGTTTAATTTCTTCTTTGGTAATTGGATTGTTTAAATAATCTAAGCAAGCTCCAACATCCTGAGATTTTTTATTAAGAAAAGGATCTAAGGAATTAATTGTATTTCCGTAGGTGGTTTTATCGACGGCTTTTTGTAGTGATGCTTGCCTATAAATGCAAGGCATACATATACCGCAATGTGTGGCATTTCTTTTCCCAGGCTCCCAGTGAGCCCTATGTCCTCGTTTTCCGCAAGAGTTTGACATCGAAACTAATTTGGATAAATTAGTTTGGTCTTTGCAGGCATTTACCATTTCTCCTTTTGTTAGAAATTCATAAGGATTTCGAATGTCAGTTGCCATTGATAAAGTTTTCCAAATTGATAATGCACTGTCTAAAACGAAAGGGTGAGTTGTTCTTGTGCTACAGGAACTTCTTCTCGATGAACTGAGTGGATAGTTTAGTGACACTGTACCATTTTCAGGAACAATTATACTTTTAGTGTTCGTTGCCTGGGCAGCAATTAAGGCTAACCCAATAAACAAAAGTGACCTGCTTCTAAAGGTTGATTCTCTCTCCCTATTAGATGTACTCAAAAATACCAATACGGAAGGGATGAACTCAAACTGATTCGGATACACTGATTTTATACTTGGAAGCAAGCGATCTTGATCTACTTTTGCCTTAGACATTTGTCGATCCCAATGAGAAACAAAAAGAACCTTCTTACTTGGATTTTGCTTTAAGAAATCCAAAGCTCCTATAAGAGAATCCAAGCCGCCTGATAACAAATTAACTTGTGTAAATGAAACTGAATATTCCTTTGCTAAAGTTGCTTTAGGCACCACAAATATTTCCTTTCTAAATTCTACATTCCAATAGTCTCCTGTTAGAAACGATAACAATTTATCTAACTCCGCTTTACAAGCAATCCATTTTGAAGGATTATGAACCGGAAAACTAACTTTTAACTCTCGTGACCATCCGTCTACCGAATTTTGCTTTCTCTCAACAAATCTATCGATCCCGTACACTGCGGCGCTTATTATAAAGAAATCTAAAACTTCTTTATTAATAAGATTAATAAATGGTAGTATAGTTTCAAAATCAATATTAAGTGTAGAGGTTCCTCCCGAAGCATCCTTAATGTTTATCATGCCTGCACCGGAGGAAGTATCATATGTAAGTTTGCCAACGCTAATTGTCTTCATCGCAAATGATTTTAATTACAGAATCAAAAATTTTCTCTATCTCATTTTTTCCTGCATTTCCTTTCCAATCAATTTTGGTAACAGGCCTTTGAGTGTTTAAAACTTTCACTTGACCAAGTATATCAGCTTTAATTATTTTAAAAGTTTCTTTTCCTATTTCTACTCCTTTTTGCTGTTTTACTTTTTCTTCAAATCTCTGAGATAAATGTTCGAAAATGTATAAACCCCAAAACTTACAAAGAAGGTCTGCCAATCCTGTTCCTTCAACGTAATCCTTAACGAGTTGCTCAAACTTATCTAAGTCATTCCCAGCCAGTACAGCAAGTTCCCTCATGATTTCGCATGAAGCATTGTTGGCAGCCGTTTCATCCATCCCTTCATTAGAGTCTGAACAAAACACAAGAAGATAGTCAAGAACTTCTTGAAAGGTTTTACCTTGTAATGAGCCGAAACCAATATCAATTAAAGTTTGTTGCAGGCCGTTGCTTCCAACACTTGTAAAGAAGCCTGTTATTTTCCCCGCTGACTTTCTACCAGCCTTACCAATAGAAGATGATTTTCCACTACTTATTTTTGACCTACCGCCTCCTGTCCTCACAAGATTATTAAATGCGGATTTTAGGTGAGAATTTCTTCTGCCTTCTATTCTTGTGAATTGCTTTGCTGCATCCTCCGCAGAAATATTATCGTTATTTTCTACCTGCTTCTCCTTTTCAACAGTCTTAGCAACATTGGTAATTGATTTGTTCAAATCCCCCCAATTTGGTTCCCCAGAAACACCTGGTGTCATTCGTTGAGTTGTTCCCATTATTTTTTAGGATTTAACGCTTTATAAATTTGAGATGATTTTTCGAACTTGCCATAGAGAGATTTGACGTTTCCATTTTTCCCTTCCGCTAAAGTAAATTCACTTCGTAAACTAAAAGGTATTTTACTGTTGTCCGCTTTCGTTATGGCTCTACTATAAGATTCAATTATCCCAGATACATTTTGGGACATCATCTCTATGAAAACTTTATGAATGCTATCATTTTCGGGAAACTTAATTAGTTCTTTCTCAAGTAGCGACAACAATATTTCACCTTCTGTGTCATTTAATTTTCCGTTCACCTCTTGGGCAATAGTATTAGTTAAAATACTTCCTGAGCCGTGATCAATTAATTTCTTAGTTAGACTGCGAATATGTGGAGATATTAACGATGCGCCACTGATTGTAGTAGAAAGCTGATCTCTTGAAATCCAGTAATAATCTCTTAAGTCAACATTTGCAAGTTTTGGTTCAGCATTGAGCCACTTCATTATTTTTTCCGAACCCCATTCAGGTGAGAACTGCTTTTTTATTTCTTCTGTCTTTTCTTCTCCTGCTAACTTTTCAAGGTCAATAATTTGTTTAGGTTCTCCTTTTTGTAAAGATTGCCAATTGTATATTTCTTTAAATAAATTTGTAGAAGCATATTCTAATACCATCAATTTAGCCAAGATATCTATTTTAAAATCCGATAGCTTAGCAACTTTTACAAGCCTGTTTCTTAAAGTGAAAGTGTTTAAAAATCGTTTGATTTGTCTAGGATTACCTTTTAACCCATCTGTAATAATTGGTGATAGTGAAGCTATCAAAGAAACACTTTCAATTAATTCTTTTTTCTGTTCTTCGTTAGTTAAATCTTGTATATCTCCTAATCCAAATACGTCATATCTATTGTTTTCCCGATTTGACTTAAAGGCAGTTATTACCTTTAAGAAATCGTCTCCCATAGCTTTTTTACAGAAAAGTAAGGTGAGGTAGGTTTCAACTTCATTATCTGTTAACTTAGGCAGATAGTAAGGTATTTGAATAAGTTTTTCTAAATAGTCACTTACAATACGCTTATTCCTGCTGTCTGGGTCATCAGCATTTTCAATACTATCCGTTTTATAGCGATGTTCTATAGCATGCCTTACTATTCTTGGATCAGCACCAATTACAAATGCTGTTTTCTCAACATTTAAAAATAGCTTGATAGCTTCAAGATTTTCAATAAGCCTATCAGGTGTACATCTGTCTAAATCATCAATAATCACAACTAGTTTCTTTATCTCTGACTTATCTATCATTTCTTTGAAATCATCACGAAACTCACGGACTATTGTTACTTCATCATCTTCATTCTTTTTTATTATATCTTTTAGAAATTCTTCAGCACCTTCCCCTGTAAGCTTTTCTGCAACGTCGTTCGGTTGAAGCTGTGAAAATTCATTTACCAGGAATGGTAATAAGGAAGCACCACCTGTTAAGTAAGCTGCTGCTCCGGGAACAATTACTTTTTTAAAGCTCAGCCCTAACAAACGCATCCACTTTACGGATTTGAATAGCTTTATTGTTTTATCCTTTACTTTGTTTCCAATTGTTTTATGTTTGGCGAACTTTTCAATGATTGATTCCAACAATGCGGCCTTTGCGTCATCATAGCCTTCAAATACCCAACCGTTAAAGTATAATACAAGAGTGCCGTCTTTAAATCCGTCTTCTTCACCTCCAGCTAGTTCCTTTTCTACAATTTTCAGAATACTTGATTTACCACTTCCCCAATCCCCAAACACCCCAATGGTTACGGGCAATACTTTGTCATCATTGATTACATCAACCAGTAAATCGGCGTGTACTTTAAATCCTAAAAGGTCTTCTGAGGTTTCATTATCTGCCCACATACGTTTTGCATTTTTTATTATTCAGTTATAAATAATTTCTTATTGATTCTTTTCGAAGAATTTATCCCTACTCAGTTATTGTCGGCCATGTATCTACTATTTCCTTGCAGGCAAGTTTTATTTGCATCTTAGCAGTCTGCAAAAATTTTGGTGCAGTAAATTTTCTCCTGTGAAACACATCCAGCACTATGCAATTCTCAGGTTTTAATTTTATTTTATACAGGCTATCCAAATGGCTTTTAATGCCGGCGGCTATGATATTTGCCTCGGGTGAATCAATGTTTCTCGATTTGGAGAACACCAGCTTTATTGCACCCTTAATTTCTTTTGTTGTAGCATCAAGAAGTATCACATCCGGTTTTATATGGATAGTAACATTTTGAATGGTTGTGTTCTGTTCTTGTGGTGGCAGGCCTTTCTTAGCATTAAATTGTAGATAGGGAACTAATATAGTACCTGAACAATTAATCAAATGATCCAGTGCTTCAATGCAGCAATGCATATTACCTTTTATCCAATCTGATGTAATTTTTTTTCCTGCAACCTGCTGTTTCTTTTTTTCAAAAATACCTGGATCATGTTTTTCGTCAGCCATAAAATGTAAAAAGGCATTTTGTGGTTCAGGATAACGGGCAAATTTAAATTCGCTTGGGTACTTCATTGTTTTAAGAATGCTGCGCTTTTTTGCTGGGGTAGCATAAATATATTCCCCTAATTTATTTACAGAAATGTGTGGTGTACTGGTCATAGTACGCGGGTTTTATGATTGAAATTCCAGTCAAAAAACAAGCAAGAACATTATTCCTGCCAATTTTTCACTAAAATTATTGGCAACATATCAAATTATATAAATATTTAAATGTTTTAATTCGTTTGCTGCCAATTAATGTAATTCCTACTGCGCATATGGTTTTAAGGAGTTTACAATCGTATAGACAAGCTTAGAAGGGAGTCTAATTTTTTTAGGGTTTAAGTAAAACAGTAGTTGTTTATTGCAACTATGAAGTATCCTACTTAGAAGGCTTAGGTCTTGCGGGCGGTGGCGAAGATGGCTGATAGCCATGCTTCACAATGCTCGTTCTAGGCTTAGGGTAAGCCGGAGGTGGTGGTGGGGATGAAGGCTTTAGTCCTTTAGTTTCGCCGGAGTTGTTTGAATTATTATTACTCATTTTAAAATATTTACAGATACAAAAATTACAATAGAAGCTATGCCGAAAAGCATGGTAAATACAGATATCCAGTTTACGGCACTTACTTCTTTATACCTTTTTTCAACCTTTTTATCATCGTACCGCCCATGGTTAATATCAGCAATGGTTTTATTATGTAGGTCAGCAGCCCGTATATGCGATATGCAGTTGCCCAGCAATGTTATGCAAAGCAATATCCATCCCATATCTAATAGCCGCTTACTCCTGGCCTCTGCAATATTCGTTACCACATCTTTTATAAACCCAATAGAAAGCGCAAGGCTGCCGGCACTAATGTAGGATAGCTGTTTTTCAAAACTGTCCTGGCTTTTATGCAAAAGCGTTACCAATTCCTCTTTGTACTTAAGCAAAAACTCCGGTATATCATCTGCCATATTCTTCTAATCAAAAATTTCAGATAAAAGCCATATGCCACCAGCAAAAGCCAAAAAGCGAAATACATTGTTTACCTGCATGCTCTCTGCCTTTCCATATAGCACTTCATTGGCAAAATGCTCACAGTTATAATTAATCAAATCATACGGTTTGCCTGCAAGCATCCAAGCCTGTTGCACAACCTGCATTCTTTGCGCTGCGTTACCGGTAAATTTTTCTATTCGGTTAATACGCTTATTGGTATTGAAAAATTCAGCGGCACTGACTATTTGCACATCTTTGAATTTATGGTTCTCGGTAACCCATTCATAGCCTGCATCATCAAAACCCAGGTAAATAGCATGGTGCATGCTTATGCCTGTTTCAAACAACGGTACTACGATCTTGTCTCCCGGTAGTAAATTATAAACTTGCGCATAATGCATAGCACTAATGTTTTTTATCTGTTGGCGGATTAGGATCATTACCGGGTGCAACGGTATCGCTATCCCTGATTTTAAAATCTAAGCCATGAATCCTTACTTCACCACCTCCGTTATTTGCAGAAAATTGCTTAGCCAGCTTCTCTGCTTCTTTTTGCGTATCAACAATAGCTGAAGCTTTTTTGCCGCCTTCTTTTTGCACATTCCAGCCTTCCTGGCCTTTCTTGTGTGTAACGTGATAATTTGCCATATAAAATAATTTGAATAACAAATATAAAACCTTTTGGACAAAATGTAAATATTTTATATTTTTGTCCGGAATAAGTTTTCCACAATCTTCTTTACCTTGCTGTTTCACCACTTATGAAGTATTTTGCTGAACGACTGAAAGCTGCCCGCAAAATGAGCGGGTTTTCTTTACAGGATCTTTCTGACGCTATTAATAATAAGCTTAATAAACAGGCGTTAAACAGGCTGGAAACAGGTGAAGCAAAACCAGATAGTGAAACCTTAAGCCTGCTGTGCAGGTCTTTGCATGTAACTACCGATTATTTCTCCAGGGAATCTCTAATAGCATTAGATGATATTCGTTTCAGAAAGCTGAAGAAATTGCCGGTAAAAGAGCAGGATAAAGTATTGGCCCAAACAACCGAAAAGCTTGAAAGATACATGGAGCTGGAAGATATCTTGGGTATAAATAACAACCTTACATTTCGGCCCAAATCATATACAATCACTTCCTTGCAGGATATAGAAAAAGCGGCACAGGATTTAAGAAAGTCATGGAACCTGGGGGAAGATCCTTTATCTAATATCATTGAAATATTTGAGGAGAATAACATTAAAGTAATCGAGGTTGATGTTGACAGGTCATTTTCTGGTATGTCAACGATTTTAAACGATAAAATAGCGATAGTCGTACTCAACATAAATAAAGAAATTCCGCTGGTAAGGCAGCGGTTTACAGCCTTGCACGAAAAGGCGCATTTATTTTTAAACCTGGAACCGTTTGATGAGAAAGAGTGTGAAAAAATGTGCGATGCCTTTGCTGGTGCAATGTTGCTTCCTGCCAGTAAAGCCAGGCAATATCTTGGTGATAAGCGCACCAATATTATTATGAAGGAATTGTACATGATAGCAGGTCAGTATGGCATTTCGCTTTCAGGCATCATGTACAGGGCATTGAACCTTGGTATTATAACCCCTTCGTATCATAAGTTCTTTATGATAAATTATAACAGGTATAACACTAAGGAAAAAGAATTCAAAGTATATGAAGGCAGAAAACAATCTGAACGCTTTTTACAATTATTGATACGGGCTGCTGCCGAAGAAATTATTTCAACCACTAAGGCTGCCGCCCTTAATAACCAAAAACTCGGCGATTTCCGGGAACTCTTAGACAATGCAGCCAGATGAAACTAACAGTAACTGATGCGAATATTTTTATTGACCTTATTAAACTCCAAATGCTGGGTTTTCTTTTCAGTATAAAGGTTGAGGTATATACAACCCATGAAGTAGCAGAGCAGTTGAATAACAATCAATATGAAAAAATAAGTTCTTTCATCCAGGCTCAACTGCTTACAGTTGTAGATTTTACTGATGCACAAATTGAAGAAATAGCAGCATTACAAGTATCGCGGGCCTTGGAATTCGCAGACAAAACAGTAATTTATCTTGCTGCTAAATTAAACGCCGCTGTGTTAAGCGGCGATGGCCCTTTAAGAAAGGCTTGCCAAAAACAGTTGCTTACCGTGCATGGCATCTTATGGCTCTTTCAACAATTTTTAGAACATGATTTAATCAGCCATTCAACTGCAATAACAAAGCTGAACCATTTGCAAAGCTTCAACAACCGCTTGCCCAAAGAAGAATGCCTGAAAAAATTAGCCGAATGGAAACAACATGAAACCGGAAAACATTAAACAATCAGCACAATCTGCTTTTTACAACGATCAGCTGTAATAAAGATAAGCCAGTTGTACTATAAGTAACACATTACAATCAATCCTGTCCTAAATGTCCCTTTAGTCCCTTTAATCTTTCGGGATGTAATACCATTAAACAGTTGCCGGCAATAGTGCTGATCGAATTAATCATCAGGGTTCAACTGCTAAAAAATCAGCAGCACATAAGCCTAATCAAGGCGCGTGCACGCGTGTGTCGAAATATCATGCGTGCTTGAATTTCTTTGGTTACTTTCTTTTATCAAGAAATGCGAAGGATTCATCGAAACAATTAAAAAACATTGTGAATGAGATAAAAGAAAGTGACAAAAACATAAATAAAAACGATTTGTTACTTAAGAGGCAAAGAAAGTGGCAGAGTTCATTAAAAACAATTGACCATTATAAAAGAAATAAAAAAATCCATGCTATGAATAAAATAACCAAAAATGAAAATATTATTCATTTTCACATTTTTTATTCATAAAACACCCTGCATTTTTGAATGCAGTTTCTTCTTATTGTAATTCCTGGAAAAATAGTGCAGTGTAAAAACTATTAAAAACAGGAACTGCACAATGAAACATTTATTCCTATTCGCTTTATGCTGCACTGCTATGTTCGCCGCTGCACAAAAGAAAACCCTTAAAGCTGTTAAACCGCTTACTGTTGGTGATACAGTGCCTGATTTCACATTTAAACAGGTACTCAATTATCCTTCATCCACCGCAAAACTTTCAGATTTTAAAGGAAAGCTGGTGATACTCGATATGTGGAGCACGTACTGCGGTTCTTGCATAGATGCTTTTCCTAAAATGCAGGCATTACAAGACAAATTTAAAAACAGGATACAGGTGCTATTAGTTAATCCTTACCCTGCAGCCGATGACCCGGATGCAAGAATAAAACAGGTATTAACGAGGGTTAAACAACGTACAGGTTTAACGCTTACTATGCCAATCCCATTACATGATACCATGCTCAACCATTTATTTCCGCACCAGACAGTGCCGCATGTTGTTGTAATAAATGAAAAAGGCGTATTGATAAGTGCAACCTATACATGGGCGCTTACGCCAGAGAATGTTCAATCCATATTAGCTGGAAACACTATTCATTTACCCGTAAAGAACGATTGGGGCTTTGATAAAAACACACCTTTATTTGTAAACGGCAATTGCGGTGATGGCAGTGATTTTATATACCGTTCCATTCTAACATCCTATAAAGACGGCGTACCCGCATACATGGGCACTGCTCCGGGTGAAGATGGCAAGACAACCAGGTTGTATGTGATTAATTATCCTTTGTTTACAATGTTCCAGCTTGCCTATCCTGATGTGTTTAAATATCCGGCCAACCGCACCTATATTGAAACAAATGATACGGTAAAATTCACATTACACCATAATGAAGAAGAAGACAACAGAAACAGTTATTGTTACGAGGTAATAGCACCCGCTGATGTTGCTGTTTTGAAAGAGTATATGCAGCAGGATCTTGAAAGAACATTTAATGTTGTGGCAGTGAACGAAGAAAGAACTATAAAATGTTATGCATTGAAAAAGATCAGTAATACCGGTGCTGTTATTTCACTCGGCGATAGCTCCGGGATGGATGTAGAAAAAACTACCTTAAACAAGTATATACATAACAAACCAATAGCTGCATTTATTGAAGTGCTTAATTACATATTGCCGGTACCGGTAACAGATGATACCGGCATACCAGGAAATATAAGTTTCGATTTCCCTTTTAATATCTGGGATTATGATATGCAGCAATGGAATGGTTTTCTCGCAAACTATGGGCTTGAATTGCAGGAAATACATAAAAAAATGGAAGTGACGGTTATTATAAATAAACAATAATAAATTAACCATGCCTCGAAAACAGTTTCTATTCCATAATAAGTTAAACCAACCGAATAATCCTGGCAGTGATATGCTGTATATGTCACTTGCAGGCAGCAAAAGCCTGCAAAACACAAGTGTTAATAGCAAAGATGAGCTTGTTGAAAAGATGCTGGTATGTATTGAAAATTTACCGCCCCGCTATAAAGAGATTATTGATTTATACTTTTTTCAAAGCAAAACAATAAAGGAGATTATTCCGATCATTGGCATGAGTGAAAGCACTGTAAGGAATCGGTTAGGATATAGTTTACACCTGTTAAAAAAAAATATCGCGAAATGAGCGGCCATGCTTAAACCTAATTATACTTGCTGTTATAAAATAACACAGGGTACATTTAAAATTTGTTGTTTATTGTCCTTTGTGTCATTTGAATATTATGCATTCGGCCAGCTCTGGTAAAATAAAACAACCCCAACCGCAATAAATAGCATTATATACAATATAAATCATCCCGGGTTATACAGCCTGCTTTCCGCTCAACCCTTATTACTTCCCCGCATACATGCCATGTATAGGAAGCTAAATGAATTTTCTGAATTATACGATCCATCTTCCATAGAATTAGATAATGCAGTGTTGCTGCCACTGGAAGGTTTATGTAAAACCATGTTCAAACTGGAAGAAAAAATGTTGCAGCATTGGAATAATACCCAACCCTTTACCATACTGCAACCGTACATTGTTGCTTTGCGAAAAGCAAAATGGCTGCCCTATCATCGCTGGCAATGGTGGTCTTGCTTTTGGTGTGCGGCATCGCATTTACTGAAAGAAAAAGAAATTGATCTTGAAAATTTACTAACAGGCCTCAACTTCAATACACCTGAATACGTTAGTTGGCTGGTTACAAGGCTTAAGCAGGAAGCAGGCTCACAGCCATCTGTTTCCGCCAAGCTTGATTATTTATCATGTAAAATAATAAACTATAAATTATTACCGGGGCGCGCAGCGGCGTTTATACCGGCATCCGCAAAAATAAAGCATGTTCTTATCGCCGCGCTGAAGCGGGAATGCAAACTGCTTCAGTTAATGCCTGCCGCCAACATATCGGCTCGGGCCCATACTGAAATATCAAAATTGAATACCGGGCTTTCAGTACCCCAACTTGCACTTTTTATTCGTCTAATGATAGATGCAAAAATTATAAACGAAACCAACCAGTCAGCCTTGCTAAAAAATATTGCTGCTGTTATCTGCACTTCCAGAACCGCATCCGTCTCATCCGAAAGTTTAAGGATAAACTACTATACACCGAATGGCACCGCGAAGAACATTGTAAAAGATCATCTTCTCAACATGATCAGTCTGCTGCGTTCGTATTAAGCAACCAGCTACATTCAAAACCGTTATCCGCATAAAATAACAGGCGAACTTACGCTGCCAGGTAGTTGAGTTTAATAACATTACCCGAATTTGTTATCAAGGCTCAACTGCTGAAATAGATGCAGGAGATTCGCGGATACCGATAAAAAAATAATAAACACAGCGAGCAAAATCATCAACACAAAAGCTAAAATTGACGAAGAAGAGTCGCGAGTACCTTGAAAAAATGATAAATACAGTGGGCAATCAAAGGCAACGGACAAATGCCCTGAAATTGCCTGCTAATTTGTGAACGCCTAAAGAATCATAAATGCTTGTGAACAAACCGCAGAGAGGCTTGCAAAGGCAGAGCATCATTGAAACAATTGAAAAAAATAATGAGCGAAATAAATACGAAGTATCATCGAAATAAATAAAGAATAGTAATGTCGTTGAGCTTATAAACAAGATTACCTGCAATGATGCTGATTGATTAGCATCAAGATCTTGCTGAACAAAAAACAATTAATGCCATAAAAATTTTTTTATCACATTAGCTTAAATACCAATCTCTTATAGGAGGTACTGTTACCCCTGTTACCCTTTTCGCCTAAAATACTGTTGTAAGTTGCACATGGTTCTATTACACGTGTAAGTACCATAAACAAATTTGTTCATTTTAAAAAATTTTCAATCATGGCAAAACAAACAAGTACAGTAACCTTAAATGATACTATTGGTAATCTCACATTTTTCAAATCACAGGATGGCTACATGGTAAGGGCTAAAAGCGGTATTTCAAAAGACAAAATTTTATCCGATAAACGTTTTGCAAGAACCCGCGAAAATATGGCCGAATTTGGCAATGCGGGTAAATCGGCTAAAGCATTGCGTACGCCTTTCAATAGCGTTTTACAGCAATCTTCTGATAACCGCATGGTAAGCCGCCTTGCAGCAATTATGCTTAAAGTAGTACAGTCCGATACAACCGGTAAAAGAGGAAAACGAAAAGCAGTGAATGGAGATTTTTCCCTACTGGAAGATTTCGATTTTAATAACAAGGGTATTTTAAGCACTACTTTAATTACCCCGTTTGACCTTGTTTACACAAGGGCTTCCGGCAATATTGCTTTTGATCTGCCTTCTTATATACCAACGCAGAACATAGCGGCTCCACAGGGTGCAACACATTATCAATTGCAACTGGCGGCTGCGCCTGTTGATTTTAATGCAAAGAAAAATCCCGCGCAGGCTATTACATCTTCTATCCTGCCCTGGAATGATACAGCTACAACGCCGTTAAGCTTAACACTGGCATTGCCCGCAGCTTCAACGCTGCCTGTATTTATCCTGTTACAGGTACAGTTTCTCACGCAGGTTAATGCAGATTATTACCCATTGAATAATGGCGCATACAATGCCTGTGCGATCATAAAAGTGGATAAGTCTTAAGCAGTTTTCAAACCCTAAACCTTTATTTCAACTTTAAAAATCATCTATCATGTCAGATCATTTTAATACACCTTCAAATCACGCAGCATGGGGTGGTATTATTTTAAGCATAATAAGTATTTCAGGCCAGGATGTTTTAAAAACTATCGTTTTGGGTGGTATTGGCACTACTGTCAGCTTTTTAATATCTGCATTGCTTGGCAGGCTTTTCAAAAAAAAGAATTAGCAGTTAGATAAAATTGCAGGTTACTTGCATTCCGGCAAGCTTTTTTAGCGTAGTTATGCTTCATAATAAATCCGGCCCGAAAAATGCCAGGCCGGATTTTTTTATCATCAATATCAATCAGGAAAGATCATTCTTTTAATACCTTTTGTTCTAAGGTATTTACACCATCACTTATTCTAACCAGGTAAAATCCTGCGGGTAAGGCTTCTTTTGCGCCATACCTATCATAAACAGCCTTTAAAACCCCTTGACCCAACCCTCTACAAAAAAGCAAACCGCACAGTTTGCTGAATACCTCAAAATCTGAGAACGGGAACTCCATAAACACCGGCAACCGTAGGTTTCGTTCAACACCGCTTTCATTGCTTGTCCTGCGGACGCAACGAAAGCTTAGTTATTGTACGCCGCTTTTCTTCTACTTTGTTGTCAAGCCTTTTATAACTTGTTTGCGATAACCTTCATCTTTCTCTCTAATCTCAAGCCAATGTTCTGCTTCATTTATATTAATGTAAAGTTCAGCGTTGTCGTCTGGATTTTTCGCTTCAAAGAAAATTTTCATTTCTTTAGCTGTCGTTTTGTTAGCTGGCTCTTGTCCAAATTGAGCTTTTGCAAATTCGTTAAGGTCAATAAATGCAATTCGCTTTGATGAAACGAAATGCAAAGTCGTGTCCGCTTTTTCTTTATACAATTTTGAAAGTGTCTGAACCAAATTGTCGCTGATGTTGCCACTACTTTGAAGTGTCAATATTTGTGCAAGTTCCTTTTCATTTTTCGGTGAAGCTGTTGGAATAATAATTTTAAGACCAACATTTTTGTTGTAATAAAGTGAGTTTGCAAAATAAGTTATAGAAGTGTCGGTCTTTACAATTTCAGTAATTGAAAGTCGTATGTCGGCTCCCCAACCTTCTTCATCACCTTTGTCAACAAATAATTCTTTTACTGGAAAAGTGTCTTTAGCAACAACTTGTTTTGGGTCAGTCGTTGTATTGGCTTTTGAATTGTCAGAATTATTGCAACTACAAAAAGCAGCAGTCAAAATAATTATAAATAGTCTCGTCATATCTTGCAGGGTCTTTTAAAGTGGCGCACAACGAACAGGGCTTGCTGCTGTGGTGGCATTCATTGAACGGTCGGATAGGCAAGGGCATTTCAGCCCAAGCCTTCCACAAAACCGTGCTTGAGATTCTCACCTCACACGGCTTTTCTCATTCAGCGTAAGAAGATTCTTACACATAATTGAACTAAACTCGATCATCCATAGATTACTCC
>DASUGF010000068.1:0-19755 GCA_036274175.1 Parafilimonas sp. | reverse complement strand
TACTACAAAATCAACGAAGCCTTTATACGTAGGCTATATGAATTCGTCCCGTACCCCCATACGAAATATGACCTGAAAATTTTCTTTATAAAACGAAAATTTTAACAAGTAACAGGTCAAATGCTGCAATGTGGGCTAATGGTCGCACACGATAAAAAAGATATCCGCCCCGACAAAACTTTAGATAAGATGTATATCCAACCGATAGTACAGCTTTTTAACAGCAATCAGATTGACAGTACCCGGCATTTTTATTTAATGATCGATATAAAAGAAAATGCTGCAAAGGTTTTGGAGGTGCTGTTGGGGTTATTGCAACAGCATCTTTCTGCATTTAATCGGGAGGTTAATCCAAATGCTGTACAGGTTTTTATAAGTGGTGAGCGGCCACCCGACACGAGCTTCCATCACTATCCCCCTTATATTATGTTCGATGGTTTGCCTGCAAAAAAATATCTGCCGGAAGACCTGCATCAGATCGTAATGGTCAGCGATAATTTCCGTAACTATTCCAACTGGAATGGCGCTGGTGCGCTACCTGTTGAAGATAGCCTTGCTATCAGTGCCATGATAAAAGAAGCACATGCAGAAGGCAAACCTGTGCGGCTTTGGGGAGCGCCCGATACTGAAGCATGTTGGTTAACATTAATGCGTTTAGATGCCGATGTGATCAATACGGATAAAGTAAAAGAATGCAGAGCATTTTTAAACGGCTTAAAGCGATAGGCCTTTCAATGTGAGTACGCTTCATTTCTTAAACATTTGCGCGATTTAGGAGAGCGAAAATTTTATGGCAGCTTCCGCAACGAGCTGCGCCGGGTTCAATATATCCGGAGCATTCATATTTTCCCGAAGCAGTAATGGTACTTCGGTGCAACCGGGAATAATGCCATCTACATTTTTGCTTCGAAGTTGATTGATGGCTTCGATAGCAATAGCGCGGTCCGAATCGTCTTCGTGGCCTTCCATCACCTTAAATATTGCCTGGTTCAATTTCCGCTGCAATTCATTATCGATCGTCTCATAAGCGATGCCCATTTTGTTCATAGGGATTGTATATACCATGGAATTCATTAAGCCAAGCACCCCGACTTTTTGCCATCCTTTCGCTTTCACTTCTTCCAGCGTAGCATCGATCATGCTTAATACTTTGCGGCCGGATGCCTCTTCAATTTCTCTTTGCAATAAATGAACGCCATTGGAAGCAATCAAAAGGAAATCGGCTATGGCACCTAAATTTTCCGCTACTTTCAATAAGCGTGGATCAGGTTGAAAGGGAACAACCGGAGTATTTTCGTCCGCTAACAGCACCGGCGCATGGCGATAGTATTGCACCGCCATTAGCGGATAACCACTGTTTTTCTCCTGCGGGATCATTTGTTGAGCCACGTTGTGCAGGCGCATTTCAATATCCATGGTAGCCTGCGGGCCTAATCCTCCCAGGATGCCAATGGTTTTCATCGTTTGTCCATTGTTGTTTTCTGAATTTGTCATGTTGTTTGTTTGATTATTAATGATGAATTTGATGTGTTTGTAAAAGAGTTGAATCCCAGACTGAATATGTTTGTTGAGCCAGGTAGGCTTATTACCTTTCTTCTGCTCACCGGATTTTTTGAATTATCTAACATCGCTTTCATCGGTGAATTTTTTTGCGATCATAATAATGCGGGGTGAGGTTTCGCTATCATAGCCGTTTAGCGCATAATCCCCGGATACATTCGTTAAGCGAAGGCCGTTATTGTTAAATAGCTCCTTAAAATCATGCAGGCTAAATTTTTTTATCCGTTCCGTGTATTCGAGCGGCTTGCCAAATAATTCTTCGTCGATACTGATCTTCTTGAAAATATATTTTTCATCTGCCCAACGGCTGATGTGATAAACAATTCCATCTATTTCTTTTTCTTCTGATGGGGTTAATCTTTTTTCAGCATAATCCGCATTAATATAATCCATCACCAAAGATCCGCCGGGCTTAAGCGCTGTAACAATATTGCGCACTACTTTATTATCATCATCCGCATTATTGAAGTAGCCGAAACTGGTAAAGAAATTAAATACATAATCAAATGCCTTATTGCCAAAAGGAACCCGCATATCCTGGCAGTAAAATCGTAGTGTAGCGCTTGCATATCTTTTTGCATCTCTTATGCTTGATGCTGCGAGATCAATTCCGCTTACGTCAAATCCTTTTGACGCCAGCCACTTGCTATGGCGGCCGTTGCCGCAACCCAGGTCAAGCATCCGTGAACGTGGAGCAGGTTGTAATTCCTCAAGTAATTCATCAATAAAACCGGCTGCTTCTTTTTCGTCGCGGTTAGCATATAGCTTATGATAAAAGGAAGAATCGAACCATTTTTCAAACCAGGAGTTGTTGGCTTTGGTTAAGATGGTGTTTTCAATTTCCTGCCGGAGGTGGTTTTTTGTAGTGCCCGTCATAGTTGTAAATTTTTTTAATGACACAAAACTACCTGTGGCTGCCGGCGGCATCCATTGACATAGATCAAGAAGCAAAAAAGAAAATTATTTTTTTGACATTGCTTTCCGGCGGATGCGGCTCACGGTTTCAGGGGTAATACCGAGGTAAGAAGCCAGCATATGCTGCGGCACTCTTTGAACGATGTTGGGATAGGTTTCAAGAAAATCGTTATACCGCTCTTCTGCGGTTGCAGCAAGAGAATGTACAATGCGTTTTTCCTTGGCCTCGCCACGTTTTTGTATCCCTGAGAGGAACGATGCTGCGTAACCAGGAATTTTCTCCATGAGGGTAATGTGCCCCACACGGTCGATCAATAATACTTCAGCATCTTCGATAGCGTCGATAAAAACAGCAGAAGGTGTTTGTTGCGCTCCATCCGGCTTTGCGCTGATCCACCAATTCTCCGGGGCAAACTGTATAATATGTTCTTTTCCTTTATTATCTATGAAATAACTGCGCAAAAAACCCTTGCATACAAAGGCGCCATATTTTGGTATTTCACCTTCGCGCAAAATAAATTCACCTTTCAGTATTGTTTTTGGAATAAACAGGGATTTCATCAGGGCAATATCTTCTGCGGTTAAAGTAAAATTGCGTCCAAAATATGCCAGCAATACTTCAAACATGTGTAAAGAATGGTAAGCCGAAAATAATAATTATTCCTGCAATTTTTTTATAAGCGAAACTTCACCAAAATATAGTTTAAGTGAATAGAGAAGCCTTCAATTTTATTTTAAGACAAAACGTTTATAATCGTCAGGGTAATTCAATTTAGTGGTCTCATCAAATCCCGCCGCTTTCACATGAATAAAATTTATCTGCTCGTCCTTGTAGTCATACAAAATCGTATTATTCACCTCAAGAGATTGAATAGAAGATATATTGGGGCATTCAAAATAACTCCAGATGCTCCCTTCTTCAGATTCAAAGCCATCGAACTGCATGGTTAAAGGTTTGCCATCCGCCTTGAGTGAAAGATGCTTTTTTATGTATTCCCGGATCAGTTTTTCCGAGTTGGTTTTTTCATTTTTATTCAGGAGATCAACCTTGCCTGTATAAGTTTGGCGGATAGTTTTTTCAAAATCGTCTGTAAAAATGCGCACGCTTATTTCAACCGTATTGTTTGTTTTATCATGTTCTATTTCGGTCATAGATATATAAAACGGATGCACCCAGGAGAGCATCGCTGTGATAAGACATTGAAATATTATCGTGTTCATAATATTTTTGAACCCACAAAACTCTATCTTAATTTTCAGGTAAATCACAATGATGAAAGATTTTGGCTTATATTTTACGACGGGGCTTCAGCATATTTTAACCTGGGAAGCGCTGGACCATATTTTATTTGTGGCGGCGCTTTGCCTGCGTTACCAGTTTAAAGATTATAAAAAAATAATCATTTTAATTACTGCCTTTACGATAGGGCACTGCACCACGCTTGTTCTAAGCAGCCTAAATATTATTAATGTTAAAACCAGCCTGACAGAATTTTTTATTGCATTAACCATCTTATTTACAGCTTTTAGCAACCTGTTTGTAAAAGATATAACGCGCCAGAAAAAATTGCCCTTTATCTATTTCATGGCTATGGTCTTTGGAATGGTGCACGGCCTTGGCTTTGCTTACGGATTGAAAAGCATTCTCGGTAAAAATGAAAGCATTTTTATTCCGTTGCTTGCCTTCAATACGGGCATCGAAATAGCGCAGATACTCGTTGCTTTGGTTGTACTTTTCGTTTCCTATATATTTGTGCGCTTCTTGCATGTTCCGTTTCGCACCTGGCTTTTGTTTGTAAGTGGAATCATCTTCGGCCTCGCATTGCAAATGGTAATTGAAAGAATACCTATTAAAAAGAAAAATGATGAAACAGCTAATCGTGTGTTTATTGATGATGGCAGGTATCTCTGCCATTGCCCAGTCACAATTTTACAATAACCCGCAAAGCAGTCACGGCAACCGTTTTGAAGACCTGGGTTTTTTGTTGCCAACGCCAAATGAATACAGAACGGCAAGCGGAGCGCCCGGCCCGAAATACTGGCAGCAAAAAGCCAATTACGATATTGACGTTACGCTGGATGAGCAAAAAAATTATGTATATGGAAAGGAAACGGTTACCTATTTTAACCAATCACCTGATAAGCTGGATTATCTCTGGATACAATTAGATGAAAACATCCATAACCCCAAAAGCGATAATAATACAGACAACACAGGAAAGATAACCGATCACCTTACCCAAAGCCAGTTACTAAATTTCGATCCCTCAAAAAAAATGGACGGTTATGGTGTTAATCTTATAAAAGTGGCTGACGCAGCAGGCAACAATTTAACATATACGGTGGTACAAACCATGATGCGCATTGATTTGGCGACACCATTGGCGCCCGGCCAGCAATTTGTTTTTAAGATCGATTGGAATTATAAGATAAATAATAAGTCAGAGATAGGCGGCAGGGGTGGATATGAAAATTTCCCTGAAGACGGGAATAATTTATATTCCATTACGCAATGGTATCCGCGCCTGGCAGTGTACAGTGATTTTAAAGGCTGGCAGCATGAACAGTTCACCGGCGGAGCAGAATTTGCTTTAACCTTCGGCGATTTTAAAGTGAAGATAACTACACCGGCAGACCATGTGGTGGCAGCAACAGGCGAATGCACCAACCTGAAACAAATGATAACACCGGCACAGTACAATCGTTGGACGCAAGCACATTCAGCTACCGAACCGGTGGAAATTGTTACGCTGGATGAAGCGAAAACCGCAGAAGCAACAAAAAATACTGCCACAAAAACCTGGGTGTTTGAAGCAAAGAATGTAAGAGATTTCGCTTTTAACTCTTCGCGCAAATTTGTATGGGATGCCATGCAGATCGATATCAACGGTAAGAAAATAATGGCGCAGAGCTATTATCCAAAGGAATCTTATACGCTCTGGCGTAAATACTCCACCAAGATAGTAGCGCATACATTAAGAACATATAGCAAGCACACCATAACTTATCCTTATCCACAGGCCACATCGGTTGAGGCAGCCAATGGCATGGAATACCCTATGCTCGCAATGAACTATGGCAGGACAGAAAAAGACGGTACTTACAGCGAGGGCACAAAGTATGGGATGATAGGCGTAACCATTCACGAAGTGGGGCATAACTTTTTCCCGATGATCGTAAACAGCGATGAACGCCAGTGGTGGTGGATGGATGAAGGCCTGAATACTTTTTGCCAGTTCTTAACCGAACAGGAATTTGATAATAACTATCCTTCCACAAGAGGGCCTGCGCACCTGATCGCAAAATATATGCGCCTGCCCAAAGACCAGTTGGAACCCATCATGACCAAAGGCGATGCTGTGGCGAGCGTAGGCTCCAACGCCTATGCAAAAGCTTCTACCGGTTTAAATATTCTTCGCGAAACGATAATGGGCCGCGACTTATTTGATTTTGCTTTTAAACAATATGCTGAAAGATGGGCTTTTAAACATCCAACGCCTGCTGATCTTTTCAGAACATTAAGAGATGCCAGCGGCGTGGATATTGACTGGTTTATCCGGGGCTGGTTTTTCGGAACAGATCCTGTTGATATTTCTTTAGACAGCGTTAAATGGTTTAAGCTGGCTGATAATAATACCACAGGTTTTCAGCAACAAACTTTCAGAACGATCGGGCAGGATAGAAATAAACAGGATTCTTCTATAAATTTTGATACGGATAAAGACACTACGCTCCGCGATTTTTATTATTACAATCGTGGCGCAGACGCAATGATGAGAGCAGGCGACCAGGCAATGCGTGACACTGCCTCGCTTGATAAACAAAATTTTAATAGCTGGAAGGATAAGAATTTTTACGAGCTTACTTTCAGCAATGCTGGTGGTTTGGTGATGCCATTGATCATTGAATGGACGTATAAAGACGGGAGTAAAGAAGTGCAGCGCGTGCCGGTAACTATCTGGAGGCTGAATGAAAAACAGCTAAGCAAAGTATTCATCAAAGACAAGGAGGTAACAGCGATAAAGCTCGATCCTTATAAAGAAACGGCCGACATAAATGAAGACAATCAGAACTGGCCGTCAATACCAATGCCTTCAAAGTTCCAGTTGTTCAAAGCACAGTCAGGCGGGGCCAGGGGACAGAGCACCGGCGGTAATGCGATGCAACGCGAGGGACAGAAAAAGAATTTATAAAGTGAGTTGTCCATTGTGAATGATATTTTATAAAGCGCTCCATTCACCGCTTATCACTCACCAATTGCTATTCCGATTATTTTTGCGGCCTTATGCGTATTGCAGTGATCGAACATGCCGGCTCAGGTGATTATGCAGAGTACATTTTTTCATTGATCGATGGAAAAGCAAAGCAGAACGACTACCAAATTAAAACATGGAGTAATTCTGTACCTGTTTCCCAACAGCGCATTGCCGATGATGCAGTTGTTTATATTTACATCGAAAGCACTTCAACTTTATTGTTGAACTGGTTGTATAAAGTAAAAATTCCATCCATATTAAAAAAAATAAGGGCTGGTGTTGTTGTTGATCTGAACGGCATTACTTCGGATAAAATAAAAATTCCTCAATTCGTCGCCGCAGCGCCTTTTCTTTTCAATAAAAATTTAAAGAAGCTTGACGGCATAGAAAAATTTGCTTTCAAAAATCTTGAGCATTCTTTGCAGTCTGCTGAAAGTGTTTTGCTGTATTCGGAAAAAAGGCAAAATGATCTTTCCCACGCTGCGATGAAAAAATTACATGCCATTCCATTCACTGCGCCTGCAGTTTTTAAAACGTTTGAATGGCATGAAAAGATAATGATAAAAGCGCAGCATGCTGATAATAAAGAATATTTCGTTTCGGTTATTGATGATACGGATGTTGATAGCTTTATATTATTGTTGCAGGCATTTTCAAAATTTAAAAAATGGCAGCAAAGCAGCATGCAGTTGCTCGTGCTTCCAAAATTTGAATCACTGGATGCAGCCATTAAAGCCAGGCATAAGACTTATAAATACAGGGAGGATGTTCGTTTAACAGAGGGTATTGAAGAAAAGCAGGTTGCCGATATCATAGCGTCGGCGTATGCGTTTATCCATATCACAACGGCAAATGCACACCTGCTCATTTTGTCGGTTGCAATGCAATGCAGCCTGCCGGTTATTTCTTTTGAAGACGACGATGTAAAAGAGTATGTGGCTAATGCGGGCTTATATTGCAAAGAAAAAGATGCCGGTTCGCTGGGAAATATTTTAATTCAATTATATAAAGACGAAAATTTGCACGCGCAGTTAAAAGAAGCAGCAAAGATGCAGTCAGCTAATTTGAGCAGGGCAGCATGTGAAAATAAGTTATGGCAATTGCTGGAATCTGCTGACAACACCTAAACAATTCAACTATTAATAGATTATTATGGAACACTCAACAATAACAATAAAGGTTAATCTGGATGAAAATAAAATCCCGCAACAGATAGAATGGAATGCTACCGGCACCACTTCTCAACGTACACAACAGGCGAAAGGATTAATGCTGGCATTTTGGGATGGAGCGGAAAAAACAGCCATGCGCATTGATCTCTGGACAAAAGAAATGATGGTAGATGAAATGGCGGATTTCTTTTACCAGACTTTAATTACGATGGCAGATACGTATAATCGTGCAACACGCCACCAGGATCTTACAGATGAAATGAAGGCGTTTGCAAAAAGCTTTTATCAAAAATTCAGGGATAAGCAATTACAGGAAAACAGATAATAGACGGGAAGTCGGGAAGACCGAAAGTCCGAAAGAATTTAGATCAAATGTTACTTCCTGCTTCCCGACTTTCGGACTTTTTAAAACAAAGATTATGAATTTAGAACAACAGGTAATGGCAGAAATGAAAGAGGCCATGAAAGCAAAAGATGAAGCGGCATTGCGTGGTCTTCGTGCCATCAAAGCTGAAATTATCAAAGCCAAAACAGAACCCGGCGCAGGTGGGGAACTTTCAGATGAAACAGCTAATAAAATGCTGCAGAAAATGCTGAAGCAAAGAAAAGATTCACTTGAAATTTACCGCACGCAAAACCGGGATGACCTCGCTAAAAAGGAACAGGAGGAGATATCAATCATAGAAAAATTCCTTCCGGCACAAATGAGCGAGGCAGAACTACAGGAAGCATTGCAAAAAATTATGGAGCAGGTTGGCGCAGCAGGCCCGGCAGATATGGGTAAGGTGATGGGTATTGCCACTAAACAACTTGCCGGGAAAGCTGATGGCAAAACCATTTCAGCAACGGTCAAAGAATTGCTTGCCAATAAATAATTGAGTAAAAGCGTTTATATTTCAATTTAGAATATAAACTGCTTAACCATGATAATTGACATCGTCTTTGTTATTTTACTCGCGCTCGCAGTCATCAGGGGCATTGGCCGCGGTTTTATAGTGGCAATATTTTCTTTTATCGCCATTATTATAGGCGTTGCGGCAGCCATGAAACTATCTTTTATTGTAACAGGTTGGCTGCAGGAATCTTTTCATACGGGTAAACAATGGTTGCCCATCCTGTCTTTTCTTATCGTATTCATCGGTGTGGTTCTTTTGATACGGTGGCTTGCCAACCTGATACAGGCGGCCATCAAAATGGTAATGCTGGGCTGGTTAAATAAACTGGGTGGCGTTGTGCTATACATCCTCATCTATCTCTTTGTTTATAGCATTGTGCTTTTTTATTTAACAAAAATGGGGTTCATTAGGGATGAGACAATTGCCGCTTCAAGAACATATGCTATAGTAGAGCCTTTTGGTGTAAAGGCTATCGAAATACTGGGAAAAATCATTCCTTTTTTCAAAGATATTTTCCAGCAACTATCAGATTTTTTTGAAAAGATCGCCACGCATAATGCTTAAGGCTTTCTTATTATTGCACTCAATAAATGAAATAATATTATTTTAGCGTATTACTATTGGCTGATCTATCGCTTTTACAGAATAAAATAAGATGCAATACGAAGTTAAAAAGTTGGATAAGTTTAGGTTTATTGAAGAAGGTGAAGGAGATCCATTGATCTTATTGCATGGTCTATTTGGTGCACTAAGCAACTTTGAACACCTGATTGAACATTTTAAGCGCACACATAAAGTGGTCGTTCCAATGCTGCCAATGTTCGAGCTTGATCTTTTACACACTTCTGTTGGCGGCTTTGCAAAATATATCAATAAATTTATTGAGAAGAAAGACTATACAAATTATCATTTGCTGGGCAATTCATTGGGTGGACATATTGCCTTGGTGCATATTTTAAAGCATCCTGAAAAAGTAAGGTCCCTTATTTTAACAGGCAGTTCCGGTTTATATGAAAGCGGTATGGGTGATTCTTATCCCCGTCGCGGCGATTATGAATATATAAAGAAAAAAACAGAGCTTACATTCTATGATCCGGCCACCGCTACGCCCGAGCTGATTGATGAAGTATATAAAATGTGTAACAACAGGCTTCAATTGATTCGCATTTTAGCGCTCGCAAAAAGTGCCATTCGTAATAATCTTGGTGAAGAATTGGGGCAAATAAAACAGCCTACCTTATTGGTATGGGGCAACCAGGATACAGTAACTCCGCCATTTGTTGCAGAAGAATTTCATAAATTGATACCTAACAGTGAATTGAAATTTATTGATAAATGCGGGCATGCGCCCATGATGGAACAACCGGCTGATTTTAACCGCATACTGGAAGAATTTCTCCTAAAAATTAAACAATCTGCTGCAACTTTGGCTTAATGTTTTGTGTCTTTAATTACATACAGACAAAGCTTACATGTTAGTATCAGAGATCATACAATCTTCAGTACCCGTTTTACATTATGAAGACACAGTTGAAGAAGCTATAGATTTACTTCAACAAAACAGTATGGGGCATCTTGCTGTTGTTCACAATGATAATTACCAGGGTTTGCTGAGTCTTGATGAACTGTTGGCTGCGGAAGATTCCGATATCTTAAGCATGCTCACAGAAAAATTTATCCACGTTAATATTCAATCCAACCAGCATTTTTTAAGTGCATTAAAGCTGATGGCGGAGTCTGATGTAACAGCTTTACCCGTGCTTTCACAAAACAAAGAATATCTTGGCGTAGTAACAGAAAGCATATTAATACAAACGCTAAACAATTTCCTGGGTACTGAAATACCAGGTGGGATTTTTGTACTGGAAATGGCTAAGCAAAACTTTTCCATGGGAGAGATTTGCCGCCTCGTGGAAACGAATGATGCTTTTGTTACACAATTCAATAGCTATACCGAACACCTTTCGGGATTATTAATAGTTACATTCAAAATAAATAAAACCGAAGTGTCTGACATACTTGCCACACTGCAGCGGTATGAATATACGGTGCGCTATTATTTTGGTGAAGAGCTTTATGAAAACGATTTGAAAGAGAATTTTGACAACCTTATGGCTTACCTTAACGTATAGTCTTACTGACATTACAGCTTGTTAAAAATTATTCTTCTCAAATTCAACTTGGCCGGCTTAGCCTATTTTTACCGCATCACCAAGCAGGCTTCCCTACAGATGAAATTTTTACGTTTCCTTTTATTGATTTTTTTTGTTAGTGGAATGAATGCTTTTTCGGTCGCGCAATCAGATTCAATATCTTATACAATAATTACAGACTCCACTGCAAAAGATACCCTTCCTTCTACTTTATTTGTCGCCGGCATTTCATTGTATGGCAATGATAAAACAAAAGATTTTATTATAAGGCGGGAGATCCCATTCAAAGAAGGAGACACACTCAAAGCAGAAAAACTGGTAAAAGATCTTGAAGTCGCAAAGCAGCAGCTTATTAATACCAGTTTATTCCTGGAAGTTTCTGTATATATACAAAACAGGTATGGCCAGTTCGTTTTTATCACCGTATATGTAAAGGAACGATGGTATATTTTGCCACTGCCATACTTCAAGTACATTGACCCCAATTTCAATGCATGGTGGGTAACGTACAATCATAGTCTTAAAAGAACAAATTATGGTATAAAATTTTTGCACAATAATATTTCAGGCAGGAACGATAAGTTTACCGCGTGGTTGATTACGGGTTTCTCTCAACAAGTCGCTCTAAAATATGACAGACCTTTTTTTGACAGGCAACTCAAAAATGGCTTTAGCTTATATGCAGGCTATAGCAACCAGCGGGAAGTGAACTATGGAACGGATTCAAGCAAGCAACAGTTTTTCAGGCCGGACAGTTTGTTTTTCGTACGAAAAACAGTCAGGGTAGAAGCAGATTATGTTTACAGGCCCGGGCTGCGCGTTAAACACATCTTCCGGTTAGGTTACATGTATGAAAAAATTGCTGACACAATTGTTGCGCTTAACAATAATTATTTCCACAATGGCGAAAAAAAGGCATCTTTTCCTTTTATAGGATACACGTTCATATACACCAATGCGGATTACAATCTTTATCCTACAAAAGGATTTTTGTCAGAATCAACCATATTACACAGGGGCGCAACAAAAGATATGAATCTTACGCAGCTCATCGCCATAAATTCCTACACGCTTCCTGTTTTGCCTAAAACTCAACTGCAGTTTAAAGAAGGCGCAGTCTTAAACCTGCCTTTTAACCAGCCATTTTATAATTCAGCCCTGTTTGGTTATTATGGATATGTTTTCATGCGTGGTTATGAATATTATGTTGTTGATGGAGACGCAGGTATTATCGGCCGGGCTACGTTGCAGCATGAACTTTTAAAATTTACGGTACGACCCGGCTTAGATACTAAAAGGCTGGTGAGCTATCCGATCAGGGTTTTTGGTAAATTCTATACCGATGCAGGGTATGCTTATGAGAAGGATCCCGGAAACAGCGTACTAAATAATAAACTGCTGCATAGCTGGGGGTTGGGAGTTGACCTGGTTATGCCTTATGATGTCATATTTAAACTGGAATACTCTTTTAATCAGCTTGGCGGCAACGGGTTATTTCTTCATATAAGCACAGATTTTTAATATATCCGTTGCTGCAAAATTTTCCACCATTATCTTTATCATAAATCAGCGCCCGGGAAAGCACGACAAAAACCAATTAAATGAAAATAGCTATTTACAGCCGCGGTAATGATCAGGATTTAAAGGGGGAACTGCAGGAACTTGTATCAAGGCTAACCAATAATCATATCGAAGTATTGTTGCATTATTCTTTATCAAGATTTATAACGTTGCCGGATAATAGCTACATTAATTTTTTTTTAGGTCATGAAGAACTGAATAATACAGTTGATTTTTTAATAAGCCTTGGCGGAGATGGGACGATCTTAGATACGGTGACGCTTGTGCGTAATAAAAATATCCCTATTGTCGGGATTAATTATGGAAGGCTCGGCTTTTTGGCAAGCATCAGTAAAGAAGAACTGGGCCCGGCGGTGGACGCTTTGGTGAACAGGCGATATGTTATTGATAGAAGGTCTCTTATTCATCTGGATGCTAATGTTGAATTATTTGGAGATGCACCCTTTGCCATCAACGAATTCTCCATTCATAAACGGGATATTTCTCCAATGATAAAGATCAGAACATACCTGAACGGAGAATTCCTGAATACATACTGGAGCGATGGGCTGATCGTTGCTACGCCAACAGGCTCTACCGGTTATAACATGAGCTGCAATGGACCGATTGTTTTTCCCGAAGCCGGTAGTTTTGTGATCACACCCGTAGCTCCGCATAACCTGAATGTAAGACCCATTGTTGTCCCTGATTCTTATATTATTTCATTTGAAGTGGAAAGCAGAAGCGATGAATTTATCTGCGCGATGGATGCCCGCCGTGAAATTGTGCAAAAAGAAGTGCAGCTTGCCGTGAAAAAAGAAGATTTTTCTATTAATCTTGTGCGGCTAAATGAAAATAATTTTATGTCCACCCTTCATACTAAATTAACCTGGGGACTTGACAAAAGAAATTAAGATCGGCATTCCCGGCAATCAACACAAGAAATCGTAATGTTTTTCGTTATACAACTAATCTTCCGGCAGCATGAAATTAAATAAGTTGTTTGTTTTTATTTCTCTTGTATGCAGTAGCTTTTCTTACGGACAATCCAATTTGTATGATAGCTATAAAAATGAAGGTGAATTTGGAGTAGCTATCGGGGCAGGTCATTATTTTGGCGATCTTAATACGAGGGCGTCTTTAAACAGGCCCAATTTTTCTGCCGGTATATATTTTATCAAGCAGCTTAATAACTATATAGGTGTTCGCCTTTCAGGCGATTATGCTTTCCTGGCATACAGCGATATATATAGCGCTAATGAAACCCAAAGGAGGCGGAATCTTAGCTTTAACACCAATGTATGGGAGCTTTCTTTAAGTGGTTATTTTAATTTCTTCCGTTATATACCCGGCGTGCAGGGGTATAAGTTCACGCCATATCTTTCGCTGGGCGCCGGGGTGTTTTCTTACGATCCTTATGCCTACCTCGATCATACAAAATATTTCCTGAGACCACTTGGCACCGAAGGCCAGAATTCAGACACCACACGAAAACAATATGGTAATATGGCCATATGTATTCCTTTTACAGTGGGATTAAAATACGGCATAAACGAAAACACGAACGTCTTTGCAGAAATAGGGTATCGTTTTACCAACACTGATTACCTGGATGACGTAAGCAAAACCTACGCCGGCGCCGATGCATTTGTTTTAACGCACTCAGACGGCACACAGGAAGTTTCTTACCCGGCATATTATCTCCAGGACCGCAGTTATGCCACCGGTACGCCAATCGGTATAAAAGGAAGGCAAAGGGGTAATAGCAGCCAGAAAGACGCCTACCTGCTCTTTCATATTGGCATTTCTTTCAATATAAATTCCTATAAATGCCCCACCGTTAATTCGAAAGCGCCTTAAAATGCGTTAAATTTTTCTGCCGTTTAAATATTGATGGCGAGGTTTTGGTTATTTATTAATTTTGCGGGCAAGTAAAACAACCGTGTCTGATCTTAAAGATAAAATCGACCTCACGAAATTACCTAACCACATTGCCATAATCATGGACGGCAATGGCCGGTGGGCAAAAGAGAAGGGGCATGACCGCTTGTATGGCCACTATCACGGCGTAGAGAGCGTTCGTAACATATTGGAGGGCTGCGCAGAATTAAACGTTCCCTATCTCACCCTCTATGCCTTCAGCACTGAAAACTGGGACAGGCCTAAAGATGAAGTGGATGGCTTAATGGAATTGCTGGTAGATACTATCCGCAATGAAGTGGCTACGTTGAATAAAAACAATATCAAGCTTCACGTGATCGGCGATGTCAATACCTTACCGCCGCTGGCACGGAAAGAATTGGAAGAAGCATTGCTGGAAACAAGTCATAATGATAAGTTTAACCTTATATTGGCGCTAAGCTACAGCAGCAGGTGGGAGTTACTCAATGCGGTTAAGAACATTGCGCTTGATGTTAAAGAAGGTAAATTAGCAACTGACAATATTGACCAGGATACATTGCAGAAATATCTCGCTACCAGTGAATTCCCCGATCCCGATCTGTTAATAAGAACAAGCGGGGAATACCGTATCAGTAATTTTTTACTCTACCAGTTGGCCTATGCAGAGCTGTATTTTACCTCCACAAGATGGCCCGACTTTGGCAAAGAACATCTCTTCGAGGCTATTCTTGATTTTCAACACAGGCGCAGGCGTTTTGGAAAAACGGATGAACAGATAAATACTGCTTCCATACCCGAGCAGGTTCTTCATTCATAGAAGCATTTAACAAACACTTTTAATTATTCAAGCTAATTTGCCCGCCTTTAAATTATTGTGGCTGCACACATCAATCAAAACATAAATAAATTAACATTTCTCCGGATGCGATATTTATCCGCGATTGCCCTTATCCATGTTTTTTGCTTCACCGGCATCCAGAAAATTAATGCCCAGGAACAGCCTCAAACACCTTCTGTTGTACCGGATACAGTTCCGGGTCTTATTCGACCAAAACCAGACACGCTGCCCCCCGTTACTTCAATAAATGCCGACCTGCTGAATATCTTTAATCAAACTATACCGAAAAAATATAAGATCGCAGCTATCAATATTACCGGTAATAATTATTTCGATCAGAATCTTTTGTTATCGATCGCAGGATTAAATGTTGGAGATGAAGTTGCGCTTCCCGGCGGTGATAATTTTTCAAGAGCCATTAACAAACTCTGGTCTCAAAATTATTTTAATGATATTGCCATATACATAACCTCCCTTAAAGGAAATGATATAACGCTTGAAGTAAATGTTACGGAAAGACCGCGATTATCCAGGTTTGAATTCATAGGCGTTAAAAAAGGCGAAAAGGATGATCTTACTCCAAAAACGGGTCTTGTTATAAACAGGGTGATCACCGAAAATCTTAAGCGCACATCAGCAGACGCCATCAGGAAATTTTATGCTGATAAAGGCTATCGTAACGCGCAGGTAAAAATTGATGAAATAAAGGATACTTCGGCACAAAATTCTTCTATTCTGGTTTTTCATGTTGACAAGGGAAGCAAAATAAAAATAGCATCAGTAAATTTCATTGATAATACGGTAAGTGAAGATAAATTAAAGAGCCAGATGAAGGGCACCAAGGAAAAGACCCATATCACACTTTACCCTTCAAGAAATAAAACGATCTACGACGACAGCGTGAATTATAGCTTTCATGATTATATGCATGATTGGGGCTTTCTTTCATTTACAAAAACCAAAGAGGTACTTGAGCCATATATCAAGCTAAAACCATTCTCCTCCGCCAAGTACGATGAGAAAAAATATATTGAAGACAAAGACAAAATAATTTCTTATTATAATTCTCTTGGGTACCGTGATGCGACAATTGTTAGCGATACAGCCGTGATCGCAAGAGATGGAATGCACCTGGATCTTAAAGTAGATGAAGGGCACAAATACTATTTTGGCAATATCACTTTCAGCAATGTAACGAAGTACTCCGACTCATTATTGATTGCGATACTCGGAATAAAGAAAGGCGATATTTATAACCGCGATATCCTGGATAAGAAACTGGGTATAACTATCTCGCCTGAGGGTGGCGACATAAGCGGTTTGTATATGGATGACGGATATTTATTTTTCCATGTTGATCCTGTAGAGACCGCTGTGTACAACGATACGATAGATTATAATATAAGAGTAAATGAAGGTCCGCAGGCAACATTTAAAAACATTAAAATTTCGGGCAACGAAAGAACAAAAGAATATGTTATCCGGCGGGAATTGAGGACATTGCCCGGAGAAAAATTCAGCCGTACAGATGTTATTCGCTCGCAGCGGGAAATTGCCAACCTTGGATTTTTTAACCAGGAAAAGATCGTTCCCGATATTGTGCCCGACCAGGATAACGGCACCGTTGATGTAAACTGGCAGGTAGAAGAAAAATCGGGCGACCAGCTTGAACTGAGCGCCGGCTTTGGCGGCGGTATCGGGGTTACGGGAACCTTAGGTGTTACGTTTAACAATTTCTCTATAAAGAATATCTTCAACAAATCAGCGTGGGATCCGCTTCCTGTTGGAGATGGCCAGAAACTCAGCCTGCGTGTGCAGAGTAACGGGCGTGCATATCGCTCTTATAATGCTTCTTTCACAGAGCCCTGGCTTGGTGGTAAAAAAAGAAATGCGTTCTCCGTTAGCTTTTACGATACAAAGTTTGCCAATGCGTACAATCCCGCCACAGGCGAATATGAAAAGTTAGCTGCGGATACTTCATTCTTTAGAACAACGGGTGTTTCAATTGGATTATCCAAACAGTTAAAATGGCCCGATGATTATTTTTCAGCGGGTGTAGCATTGGAGTACGCGCGTTACCAGCTTAAGAATTATTATATTGATCCAACTAACCTTCCGGGCTTTAATAATGGTTATTCAAATAATATCAGCCTGAAGTTCACCTTGCAGCGTTATTCAGAAGACCAGCAGATATTCCCGAGAACGGGTTCAAATTTTTTAGTGACTGCGCAACTTACACCGCCCTGGTCGCTGATCAGTCCCCAGATACTTACCTGGTCTAATCCATATGAGCTTATCGAATATTACAAATTCCGTTTTACCGGTGAATGGTTTGTGCCGATCGGCAGGCCCACAGGCCCTGACAGGAATAAGCAGTTTGTTTTAAAGCTGGCTGCCAAGTATGGTTATTTAGGCCGCTATAACGATGCTTTGAATGTTTCACCGTTTGAGCGCTTCCAGGTAGGTGACGCAGGATTAAGTAATAGTTATGCTTTATTAGGTTATGATATCATTGCGCATCGCGGTTACCCTGTTTATCAAACTTCAGACCCGCGCGTAAATCCTGATCAGCAGGGCGCTTCAGAATACTTTACAATATTTAACAAATACACACTCGAATTACGTTATCCATTTGCACTTAACCCAAGCAGCACAATTTATGCTTTAGGATTTTTTGAAGCTGCCAATGGATGGTATAGTTTCCAGGATTATAATCCGTTCAGGCTAAGGCGTTCTGTAGGCGTAGGGGTGAGATTCTTTCTTCCAATGTTTGGTTTGCTTGGCTTTGACTATGGCGTAGGATTAGATCGTTATGGACCTAACACAGGTCTTAAAGACGCATCACGGTTTACATTTATGTTGGGTTATGAGCCGGATTAATTTACATTTAACATCCTAAAAATTAAAGATCACCAAATATTATTGTCATGAAGAAGATATTATTCATAGCACTGTTTGCGCTTGCCTTTGCCTACAGCAGCCAAGCGCAGCGATATGCGATTATCGATACAAAATATATCCTGAGCCAAATGCCGGAATATGTGGATGCTGATAAAAAACTTCAACAGATAAGCGACCAATGGCAAAAAGATATTGATAACCTGCAGGCTCAGTTGAATGATATGTATAAAAATTATGATGCAGAACAATATATGCTAAGTGATGACCTGAAGAAAAAACGGGAGGACGAATTATTTAACAAAGAGAAAGAATTAAGGGACCTTCAGAAAAAAAGGTTTGGTTATGAAGGCGATCTGTTTAAGGAAAGAGAAAGAATTGTTAAGCCTATACAGGACAAAGTATATAATGCTGTGCAAAAAATAGCCGTGGCGCATGGATATGATTTTGTGCTCGACAAAAGTGAAGGAATTACTATTATCTTTGCCGACCCAAAATTAGACCGCAGTAATGATGTACTGCAGCAGCTCGGGATTAAAAATTAAATACACAATAAAAATTAAATAACATCAAATGAAGAAAGTTTTTCTGGCAGCGGTTTGTGTTACTGCCTTATCTTTTGGTTTTACAAAATCCAATGCGCAAACAGCTCCCGCATTTAAAATAGGGGTGTTTGATCTCGACCTGATGGTTCGTGCCTTACCTGAATACCGTTCAGTAGATAGCCTTACGCAATTATATGAAAGAGATACCCTGGCACAGGAATACCAGATTTATATGAGCGAATATCAACGCCTGGACAGCACATGGAAGTCTGATTCCGCAGCAGGTAAGCCAAAATCTGTTTTGGATTATACATTCAATCAAAAACAGCAGATGCAGTTTAATCTTGTTTACTGGCAGCAGATAGCTCAAAACAAATCTGATCAGTACAGGGGTACGCTTGCCGGGCCTTTGTATCAAAGGGTAGTAGCTGCTTATAAGAAAGTGGTAGCTGCTAAAAAATATAATCTTATTCTGAAACCAGACTCTTATGAAGTAGGTTTCCCTATTGAAAATATGTTCCCGTTAGTGGCAAAAGAAATGAATGTAACGTTACCTCCGGGTTTAACAGTTGACCCTAACCAGGCACTGCAGGAAATGGGTACCAATGCTGCTGGCGCTGTTCCGACAAAACCGTAGTAAGAAAATTTATATATAAAGAAAGGTTGCTGAACAAGCAGCCTTTCTTTATTTACGATAATGGGTAAGTTGAGCGTTGATAATACATTGTGATCTTTCGGTTATTGTACTACCCTTGTTTTTAACAAGCTATTTTATTAAAGCTTTTCAGGCTGTTTTGCTTCGATAACTGTCTGCCGACAGACAGGCCTTCGACAGCAGAGGGCTTTGCGTCCATTGCATGCTGCGCTGACGCCATTTCATCTTCAACTATTATTATATAATCCCGGAATCCCACAAAGTCCCCCCGTCTGGCACAAGGTGTGTCAAGAAGTGAAAGAGTAAATAGTTCTTTTACATGCTGTTTAATAGATGAGAGCAGGCCTCTCATACACGCTGTACAGGCGGAGTGTATAAACCGCTTCATGCTGCTATAATCAAAAG
>DASUGF010000067.1:0-24330 GCA_036274175.1 Parafilimonas sp. | reverse complement strand
CTTTTGATTATAGCAGCATGAAGCGGTTTATACACTCCGCCTGTACAGCGTGTATGAGAGGCCTGCTCTCATCTATTAAACAGCATGTAAAAGAACTATTTACTCTTTCACTTCTTGACACACCTTGTGCCAGACGGGGGGCAATTGGCTGCGCTGCATACTTGCGCCGGTTTGAGGATTAAAAAACCTTTAATTTTTATTTTGGTTTGTTACAAGGGCAAAGCTTATCGCAATCAGCAATGTTTTGATCATAAGATTTTTTTACGTCATCTATTGCTTGTCCAAAATCACCAAAAAAATCAATGAAGCCTCCCGTAGCCCAAATACCAATAGTATAAGCCCACCGCAAATATTTAATTGCTGTTTCTTTTCTTTCTTTCCAATACTTAATACAATCCTCTTTACAATCAGGGGCTTTACCACCATCGTCTTGAGAACTAGGATCTGGTGTAGGTGGCTGAGCTTGGGGGTAATTTATGGAAGCATTATCCCAACGGTTATTGCGACGACCTTCATAGGTATCTGCTCCAGATGGATCAATCTTGTTAACCGGATTATCTCTAACGTATCTGTAAAGATTATTATCTCGAGAGGCAAATCCTATTGGATCAATTTGCATAAATCTCCCCAGAGTGTCTGAATAAAATCTGTTACGATAATTATAGAGTTTTATTTCCTTTATGTATTCCCTTCCGGTAAACATGAACCGGTTGCCGTATGCAGTTTGTGCAATAATATTTCCACTGCCATTCCTGATGGTGGGCGCACCAAAGACATCATAAGTGTATTGTTCAAGCACATTGCCGGTTTTATTGGTCAGGTGCGTTGCATTTCCAAGTGCATCATAGTGATAACAAACAGTGTCTGTAGCAGCCCCTTTCTTTAAAATTTCATCCACGTTAACACCGTTGATATATTGGGCTCCTATAGCATCACTGGCATTCCTGTCCTGTATAAGATTCCATCTGTCATAATAGTTACATCTTACCGTTCCGTTAATTATTCTTTTTATCATACGGTTAAGCCCGTCATACGTACATTGAACCGTAGTGCTTCCTTTCTTTGCCTGTATCAGCCTGTCCTGGGCATCGTACGTATAAGCCCATCCATTAAAGGCTTTTAGATTCCCGGTGGGTGTATAAGTCAGTAAACTATCCCCTGTTTTTGTATATTGATTCAGGTTATTGGTTATATAATTTTGCGATACACTGTTATCCGTTACCTGTTTGCGGTTTCCTGCGGAATCATATACATAGCCTGCTGTTCTTACAGGATTTGTTGGCGTTCCATTGGGGTTGGTTGCATCATATTGCACGCCAGTCACCTGGTCTGTGGCATCGTAGGTATAAACGTCCCCTTTGGCATTATCTCGTTGCATATATGTTCGATTGTTCACTTTATCATAACCATAATCAAACCTGGCAAAAGAAACTACGCCTTTTTTATTATCTACCGTCAATAACTGGTTAGCATTATCATAAGCAAATACGGTATTAGTGCCGTTTTCCAATGCTTTAGCAATACGGTTGCCGTTCGGATCATAACTGTAAACAGCCAATGGCTTTGCCTTGTTTCCTTCCATAACAGAATCCACCTGGTTCCTTCCCGTATATCTATAGCTGACCTTTTCACCTCCCGGATAAATGATCTGGCTGAGAAGGCCATCGGCATTATAGGCATAGTTCAGCACTTTCATAGTTGCAAGGCCACTGATCAATTGCGTGTCTGCTATAAGTTCATTGGTGCTGTTATAACCATAACTGATTGCGTTTACACTGCTGATAACACTTCGCAAACGGTTGGCAATATCGTAGGTACGCGTAACTGCAGGCGTGACGATATCACTCCATGTTGAGCTTATTTCCCGGTTGCGGTTATCATAAGCATAAGTCCTTACAAAATCTTCCCTATTGGTATAGGTTTTAAGGTTACCCACAGGATCATAACTATATTTTTCAGAGGAATCATTTGGATAGATCATTTTTGTTTTACGGTTAAGCAGATCGTATTCAAAACTGTAAAGGTGCTGATTAGGATCTCTCAGACTTATCATATTCCCTTCATCATCATAGCTCATTTTGGTAACCTGTTTTTTAGGATCTGTTGTTTTTAGCAGGCGACCCATTTTATCGTATTGATTGATTGTAATTCCATCATCAGGCCTCATAACTTTTATTACATTTCCCGTACCGTCATAAAACCATGTTGTTTTATTTGCCAGTGGATCTTTTGATGTTTTTTTGCGGTCGCGTTTATCGTAGGTGGTCATCCAATCGTGCCCATTAGGATCTGTGACTGTAGTAAGGTTACCAACCTTATCATATTCGTAGAACGTAGTCGCAGAATCTGTTGTCCCAAACCCAATGGTTTCACTGATCATTTGCCATTCCACATCGTATTGTATCCTGGTTGTTTTTCCGCTGGGCAATATAATGGCTGTGGGATTATTTCCACCATGCCGGCATCCGCAAACGTTGTTGGGAAGATCATATTCATACGTTGTTGTGCGATTCAAAGGATCGGTCTTACTAATGGGCCTCTTGAATTCATCATATACCGTTGTCCATGTATGATTCAGTTCATCTGTTACACTGGTGCGATTACCAAAATCATCGTAGCCATAAGTTTTATAACTGTGTTCCGGGTCTGCATTTATTTCTTTTATCAATAGCCCTCTTTCGTTATATACATAAGCAGTGGTGTTGCCCCGGGCATCAATAACAGAAGCTAACCTGTCCGCATTATCATACGTGTAATGGGTAACATTTCCCAACGCATCAATGAACATGATCATTAAGCCGCGGTTATCATACACCGTGCTGTCTGCCCCCTTGTTTTTATGTGTATGTTTAACTTCTTCCCCGAAATTATTGTAAATAAAACTTTCGCTGGCCCCGTCAGCATACTCTATTGATGCAATCCTGTGTTTGGCATCCCTGTGGTAAGTGGTTGTTCTGTTCAATTCATCGGTGTGTGTTGTTTCCAGGTCAAGATCATCCCGTGTCCATTTTTCCGTGCTGCCATCGGCATAAGTAATTTGAAGCGGGTTACCATAAAGGCTAATAGAATCATAGGTAGTAACCCTGCCCAGGGCATCGGTGCTGGTTTTCAGGAAGCCTGTTTTGCCATCACTATAACTATAACTTGTTTTTCTGCCCAGGCCATCGGTGTATGTATTTGTGTATCCCAATTGCTGCCCCGGCATTTTAAATACCTGCACCCGCCCGTTGGCATAACAAACGGTTCTGTATCCATTTGTGACAATCAGGGTGGTCATTAAGGAGCTCGTCCTGCCATTCCTCTCTTCATGGATAAACCCGCTTGTATGGACGGTGGTGTCATACACATACCGCATATTCACATACCTGCCTGTATAGCGCGGGTCTGTTGCATGTTCCAGTTGCGGTACCTGCCCGTGCCGCACGATCCCATACTCATATTCAGCCTGCGTGCCATCGCCGTATTTAACTGTATCCAGCACTACCCAATCTATTGTATTGTTTTGAACCGTATCGTGCACCACGGAATAATGGTAACGCACACTTCTTCCGTCGCTGGTTCTGACGGAATCTATTGCTATTAAACCATTTACTTTGCCGTAAAACACCTGGAGAAACCTTCCTGCGGGTTCCTGTACTTTTATTAATTTCTTTTGCTTGTTATAAATAAGTGTATCAGTATTCTGGTACTGGTCTGTAATACTTTGCAGTTGATAATAGGGGTTGCCATTGACCGAAAATTTTTCGAAACGGTAACGCCATCCCCGGGCTGTTTGCATGATAAAAATATTCCCGTTCTGGAATACCCTGTTATACTGCCCCGGGTGAGGGATCCAAAGAGAAGTATCTGTTGCATCCTGTGCAAAAGTATTTTCACCGCCTTCGGGAAAATGAACCTGTATTTGTTTCCTGCCAAGGCCGTCCACGCCATTATTATGCATATTGTAATTAAAACTGAAATTCCAGCCAAATGCATCGCCGAAATAAGGTTTAAAATTCCCGTGACGGCTATTGCCATAGCGTATCCATGTTAATGGTACTTGTCCTACACTTCCCCACACCTGCAGGTCTAAAACAGAACGCGATTCATTGCCGGTATATGGACGGAAGGGATCACCGGGGGGCGGCGGACCATCATCACAACTGTCGTCCGGAGGATCATCCGTACCGCCGTCGTCGTTGCTGCCGCAAGAATGTTCACCTTTTCCGGCGACGAATGATTTCCCACTGTCCGTTACCCAAAGCCGGAGAAATTTTCGGTCATCCCCTTTTCTTACGCTAACACGGTAAAGGCCCGCTTCATCGCCGACACGAAAATCAAACATGCATTTCTTTTGGTTATTCAGTATAACAACTTTGGCTATACTACCATCAAAATCGCCGCCATCTATCGCAGCAACAATGACCTTTTCTCCTGCCCTGCCGGAAGAATATTTAATTTCTGCACGTACTGTTGCCAGCGGAGGTACATTTGAAACACGGTCAAAAAACCCGGCCCCGTTCAGCTTGGGCTGATACATTTTATCATTCACCGTTATTTTACAGGTTGCATTTTCTTCTTCAATAAACGAAGATTCCTGTGCTTTTACCCGCAACGAAATCTGATTAGTAATTACAATCAGCAGCAGGGTTCTGATAATAATAATGATTCTTTTTTGTATCGTTAGCATTGTACTCATAGGAAAGTATTTAGTCAGGTTATGAAAGCAATTGTTCATACTATATTCCCTGTTTCCGGAAATTGTTACCCTTTTTCTGAAAAAAAATTTTTTTTACAATAAAAAACCTGCCAGGTCTGAAAGTCCTGACAGGTTTGTAAATATGTGTTTTTTTATTCGCTTGTAATTACACAGACCTGACAGGAGCGTTGCACCTGTCAGGAGAAAGAAAGTACCCGAAATGATAAGGGCGAAAGCAAACATCAGTTAATCCTGTCAGATATGAAAGTCCTGACAGGTTTGTAAAAAGGAGTATTATCTTTTGGTGTTGAATGTTTAACATCTCTATCAGACCTGACAGGAGCGTTGCACCTGTCAGGTCGCGACAGCTTTAGATTGTCATGACTTTACTGTTTGATCACTTTACCACTATACAACTCCTTGCCATTTCCGTCATTTATTTTTATAAAGTAAACACCCGCAGGTAATGACTTCAGATCTAATTGTGTATTGCTTTCTATGTATTCGCTGATAACAGGTTTGCCATGTGCATCGTATATGTTTATGGCTATTTTCCCGGCCAATTTGGTTGTATATTCAATATGTAAAACTGATTGTATCAGGTTTGTGTACAGGATGGTATCACCCGGCGAATTTTCTGATGCAATACTGCTGTTTTGAACCTTTCCGTTGATGTTGAAACTGCTGCCGGGACTGCCTGGCTGCGCCACACATATCATTGCAGTAAAAACCATCATGACAGTTAATATAAAAGCGCTTGTTTTCATATTTAAATTTTCGATTAAAAACAATGAACCGGTTTTTTAAGGCCTTTGCATTTACTCTTTAATAAATTTTACACTAAAGCTTTTGCGTTCAATAAAACCTGGTATATGTTCTTCGACATATAAATAATAAACGCCTGCATGCAGCGATTTGATATTCCACAAATAATTATTTGTGTGCACCGAAGCCTGTTGAACGGTTTTTCCGCCTTCGCTAATAATTGTTAATGCAGTTTCGTGCGACACATCCAACCCGTTTATAACAAGCACATCTTTAACCGGGTTTGGATATATTTTTATGCCTGGTGTAACAGCGCCATTTTTGTTTGTTGCAGCAGCAGCGATACCTGTGTTCAATAGCGCGTTCCCGTTTGCATTATACCATGCCAACAGGAATTTTCCTGATGAAAATCCGGCAACAAGAATTTTTCCATTCGCCAAAATGTTCACTGCGTGGGCTTCGTCATCACCGTTCACATCTGTTATCACTTTGCCGTTAACGCCGAAACTTTTATCCGGGCGCCATTTTTATTATACCGAACAAGGGCAAGATCCCTGTTGCTGCCGTTATAGGAATATCCTGCGACAACAATTTTATCATCCGGCTGAATGGCTACACTATATGCCTTATCATCTATGCTGCCAACAGCAGTAATTATTTTCCCGTTAGGGCCAAAGGAACTGTCGGGCAGGCCGGCTTTGGTATATCTTGCAAGAACAAACTTACCGTTGAAAAAATCAGAATAGCCTGCTACCACGATCTTGCCATTTGATTGCACAGCCATAGTGCGCGCAAGATCAAACCCACTGATATCAGTATAAATATGACCGTTAGTTCCATAGGCGCTGTCCACCTTACCGTTTGAAGTGAATTGAGTTAAAGTGAAGTCGAAAGCACTATTGGTATAGCTATATCCTGCAACGAGAATTTTTCCATCCTGCTGCAGCAATGCCGACCAGGCATAATCAAAGCCATTTTCATTCACGCGAACAGCAGTAAAGCCTCCTTCCCCAAAGCTGTCATCGAAGGAACCGTCAGGGTTGAACCGCATCAAAATTATTTTGGTTGTTTCGTGATTCGACTCAAACCCGTAGCCCACCGCCAATATCTTATTATCCGGCTGAAGGATTAGTTTATTGATCGCGTCCTGGTATCCTTCGAAATCCCGTTTGATCTTTCCGTTTTTCCCAAAGCTGCTGTCGATAGATCCATCTGCATTAAACCGTGCTACTGCAAGATCATCATTCCCGGTACCTGCTGCAATAATCTTACCGTCTGGTTGCAATGCGATGGAATTAGCAGTGGCATTACCTCCAAACCTTGCAATTGCTTTTCCATGTAAGCCAAAGCCTTTATCAACAGCACCTTTTTTATTATACCTGACCACTGTAAGATTAGCGGAAGTTTTCCCGGGCGAGTTCCCTCCCACCAGGATCTTTCCGTCAGGCAGCACGGCAGAGGCATAACCATTGCCATCTGGTTTTGTTATGATCTGATTGGCGGCAACTAAATGGTTGGTTTGTGCAGTAACAGAGGTAATGCTGCATGCCATGCATGCGATAGCAAATAATTCAAGTGTTTTCATGTTTTGATTTTAAGAATGATATGAATTGACAATAGACTGGTTGAGATATAGATTCCCTTCAACTGAAATTTGTTACCGGTTTTGGCAGGAAAAATTTTTACAATAGTAAACCTGCCCGGCTTTCATACCTGGCAAGTTTAAATGCAGCATGTTTTTTATTGCAGACGCATAAATACATTCCCTCAAAGGCACAAAGAACCACCAAGTATAAGGCTTAGTGGCCTTAGTGTGCTTAGTGGGAGAAACGATAAATATTACGTTGACATAAGACTAGTGTTAAGTCAATTGTGAGTTGTCAGTGGTGAATGGTGAGTAATTACCCTAAATATGCTGTGTTCACTCACAAACTGAAACGTCATGTTTTGCCCGGATAGAGGTCCAAATTGTTATTTCCTGTTACTCTTTTATGAATTTTCCATAAAGAAACTTACCATGCCCGTCCCCTATTCTTATCAGGTAAGTGCCGGCTGCTAACGGCCTTACGTCTAATTGTGTGCTGCCGTTTGCCGATTGGGTAAGAAGAAGCTTGCCTTTTATATCGTAAATGGTTATGGTTTTCTTTAAAGAGCCTGTATTTTTAAGATCAATATTTAAGACGGATTTTACAGGATTAGGATACGTTTTTACATTGCCGGAAAAATTTTGCGATGCTATGTTTGAAGGGATTTCATTGCTATTAGTATTCAATGATGTTGCATCTCCATTATATCTTACAAGTACACATCTCCCGAAGTAAGATTTGGCAATAGAAATTCCTGAAACTACAATTTTGCCGTCTTTTTGCAGGGCGGCATCAAAAATTATATCGTTCTTTCCAAGATCTGTAACGGCTATACCATTTATGCCAAAGGTATTGTCGGGTTTGCCATTTGATTTATATCGTGCTACAGCAAAGTTGCTGTCTAAAATTCCTGCCACTATAATTTTTCCATCTTGTTGTAGTGCTACTACTCTGCCTTGAAAAGGGAATTCAATTTTTCCGCCTGTTCCGAACGAAGTATCCGGGGACCCATTTTTTTTAAACCGCAGCAATTTAGAATCACCGCTGATGGCAACAATTTTATCATTTGATTGCAGTGCTAAAGCAACCCCTTCTCCATAATTCAAAATGATTTTACCGGAAGTTCCAAAACCATTGTCGGGTGACCCGTTTGGTTTAAATCTCAACAATGCAAAAGTGCTGCCAAGCGAATCATTATTATAAAGGCTGCCGGCAACTACTATTTTTCCACCTGGCTGAATAACAAGCGCATTAGAGATATCCCGGGTATAAGGTCCGCTGTCATACCCGAATTCCTTATGGAATGATCCATTTGCAGTATATTCCAAAACAAGAACATTGGGTAGAAAATCAAAGCCGGTAGAGGTGGTTAATAAAATTTTTCCATCAGATGCAATAGCAATGCCAGTAGGTGTGTAATAATTTACATCAGTTTTTACCTGGCCGTTAATGCCAAAGCTGCTGTCTAAAAAACCAGTAGCAGTAAACCGGGCTAAAGAAACATAAAAGATATCAAAATTATCTACCGAATAGCCTGCAATCACAATTTTTCCATCTGGCTGGAATGCTAATAAATAACCGTTATTCGAGCCTTCAAAAGATGTTGAAGCTATTCCGTTAATACCAAAACTTTTGTCAACATTGCCATTTGTTTTTAAACGAATAATATTGAAACCATCACCTGCTACCAATATTTTTCCGTCTGGCTGTATTAATATACCCCTGCACGCAGTTGAATGCATTTTTCCGTCTTTACTAAAACTGCTATCCAAACTGCCCGGTTGGGCAAATGCCAATAGGCTATTCATTAATATTAATGCTATTAAAGCCGGGATAAGTGTTTTCATGATAATAAATTTTAGAGTTTTTAAAATCTATTAGTAACAAGAAATGATCACTATTTAATCACTATCATTTTTTTTGTATCTATCAGCCTTCCGTCTGCAATAAGAGCATAGTTATACGTGCCGGCGGCAAGCATTTTGCGTTCAACATTTAATATACCTGTACCCGGTGTGGTAATAGTAATTTGCCGTAATATTTTTCCTGAATAATCACTGATCTGAATTTGTGCTGATGTAAATTTTGCAGGCAGGTAATAGCGTATAGAGGTTGATTGTGCAAACGGGTTTGGTGAATTTTGCTCCAATGATGCAGAAGATACGCCGGTTGATTGTTTAACATCGGCCGCCGACTGATCCGAAGCTATCATCGTTTTCAATTCATCAATTTGTTTTTGAAGATCTTCATTTTTTGCAGATAATTCCTGTACGGCTTTTACTAAAGGCACAACAAATGCTGCATACCGTAAACCATACAGGTCTTTATCATTTTTTGCTGCATCAACGCCACTAAAATCATAATTCAATTCTTTAGCTGCTCTTTCTACATCCTGTGCAATAAAGCCCGTGTAAACAATTTGTTCTTTTGCTTTGCGTGCAGCTATGTCTTTATATAAGGAAACAATTTCACCGTCTTTATTTTTGATAACCGGGCGCTGTACAATCTTATCGGCGGCGTCAAGATCAAGATTATAAGTAAAGGGTTTTAGTTTGTTGATAAAAATTAATCCCGGCACATTCTCCTTAATATTCTTTTTTACCCTGCCATCTGAAATATTTGTCCAGTCTGTATAACCGCCGATACTTGTAACATCACTGTTGCCCAAGCGTACCTGGTTAGATGCCATGGCAAGTGTATTATTGCCAATTATTGTGCTGTTGGTAATATCTCCGTTATTAATATCGGCATAATTTCCTACAGCAGTATTGTAAGAACCGGTGCTGTCTGATGTTAATGCATAATAACCGTTAGCGGTATTATTGTTTCCGGTAGTGTTGGCTGATAGCACCTGAAAACCAGTGGCTGTGTTATTGGATCCGGTAGTATTCGCAAGTAAGGCAAACCAGCCTATTGCCGTATTTAAAGATCCGGTTATGTTGTAACCGAGTGCATAGGTTCCGCAAGCTGTATTATCATATCCGGTAGTATTTGAACGTAATGCAGAATAACCAAAAGCACTATTACTGCTTCCGTGCGTGTTGGACATTAAAGCATAGCTGCCCATAGCTGCATTTCCATTGCCTTCTCCTTTAACAGCGTGTAATGCCTCATACCCCACGGCGGTATTCAAAAATCCTCCATCTTTATTCCCTGCTAATTGTCCAACAAATACGTTAGGAAAAGGCGCGCCTCCTTTAGGGCAATAAAGCACTCTTTCATTCCCGCTATAAATGCCGGAACCTTCAGCTACATTAATATTTCCATTCACATCCAGTTTTTGCTGAGGGGCTGTAGTGCCTAAACCTACTTTACCATTTTTTGCGACGCGTAACCGTTCAATATTATTTGTACGCAGCACAAGGTCCCGGTTGTTTATTGTACCGAGAAAATTGGAGTCGGGGTTAGTACCGCTGTTGCCGTTTAATTTCCAGTCTTGAGCATTGGAGCCAGATAGTGCAAAACTTACAAGAAGTGTAAGCGTAATTGTTTTCATAATTTAATTTTTTGGTGTTTATGAAGTATTCATTGAGGCAATTGAAAAATCATTATGCCCGAAATAATCTCCTCATCAGAACACGTTTTTATTATAAGGGGATTGCCGGTCGCTGCCGGCAATGACGTGCCCCTACTGCTTGATCACTTTGCCACTAAACAACTCCTTACCGGTTTCATCATTGATTTTTATAAGGTAAGTGCCGGCGCTTAATTGTTTCACATCCAATTGTGTGTTGCCTTGTGCTGATTTTGTAAGCAACAGTTTGCCGGTTACATTATAAATGTTAATTGTTTTGTTTGTAATATTGTTGTTATTGAACTGAATATTTAAAACAGATTCCATGGGGTTAGGAAATACTTGTATGGAAAGAAATTCTTTCGATGCGTTGCCTGCATTATTTATAACGTTATCACTAATAATGAAAGCAGTTTTAGCGTTTCCATTAAATCTTGCTGCTGCAAGTTTGTTATCAGAAGCGCCTGCCGTTACAATTTTACCATCGTGCTGAATGGCGGTACAATGCGCTTTATCATCTCCTCCAAAATCTGCTATTGCTATACCGTTTGTACCGAAGGCCTTATCTGATTTTCCCGAAGATTTATATCGTGCCACAGCAAAATTGTTATCCTTTGTTCCAACAACAATTATTTTATTATTTGATTGCACTGCGATGGCTTTAGCTTTAAACGGAACAGAAACTTTTCCTTTATTGCCAAACAAGGTATCTGCTATGCCATCTTTTGAAAATTGTTTCAGCGAAGAGTTATCAGTAAGTACAATAATCTTATCGTCATTAAGTGTAGCAACGGCAATACCTGTTTGTGAACCTTTGCTGTTTTTTCCATTATTTGCAAATGAAGGGTCGAGACTTCCGTCTGTGTTTAATCTTGTTAACAAAAAATAGAATCGTGCGGCCCTGGAGGTATAGCCGGTGCCAATAATTTTTTGGTCAGATTGCAGTGCGATTGAGTTCAGCAAATCGTATATGCTAAAGTAGTTGCCGCTCGCATGAAAGCCTGCATCAGTGGTGCCATTTGTGTTATACCTGTGTATTACAATTGACGACCAATATTCACTGGTATTGCTGCCAAGCACTAAAATTTTTCCGTCTGCCTGAAGCGAAACAGACGCAGCAAGTATATAATCATCATATCCCGGTACAGTCACCACTTTACCCTTATAACCAAAAGAACGATCTAAAGAACCGTCTTTTTTATAACGGGCAAGGGCGAAGCCGAAGACATTATAGTAGCCATTCCATTTTTGTATAGAACCAGCCACAATAATTTTTCCGTCCTTCTGAACAGCAACGCCAACTGCATTAACAATAGCTGAATCGAAATACGTTTCAACAACGCCATTTACACCAAAACCTGAATCAACAGAACCATTACTATTCAATCGCATCAACAAAAAACCACCGGTATTGGCATCGCCGCACACTACAATTTTGCCATCTTTCTGAATGGCAACAGACCGGCCGGTAACACCATAATAACTTATTGTCATCTTACCATTATTCCCAAAACTACTGTCTAAGGCGCCGGCTTGTGCAAGGCATACGTTGCTTTTAAGCAATATCAATACGCCGATAAGCAGAAATGTTTTCATAATTATGTTTTTAGTATAGATATCTTAAAACAAGATTTAACTGATGTGTTTAAGCTACTGCTATGTCAAACAAAATATGACGTTTCAGTTTGTGAGTGATGTTTTGCCTTTGTTATTGCTTTATCACTTTACCACTATACAGTTCTTTACCGCTTTCATCATTTATTTTTATAGATGAGTGCCTCCGGTTAACGTCTTTACATCTAATTGGGTATCGCCATTGCTAAAACTGCTAATAATCAATTTGCCACTCACATCATAAATGCTTATTCTTTTCTGCATTTTATTGGCTGCACTAAAATCAATGTATGTCCATACTAAATGCCTGGTTACCGGAAATTGTTACCTGTTTCCAGCATATTTTTTAAAAATTTTTTTTGATGTTTAATTATGGGCCATTTGAATCACCATTACCTCGCAGGCAAACCCGTTGGTTATAAGTATTGAATTCATTTAATGGAAAACAGGGAAGCCAGTATTGAATTTTTTTGGCATTGATTAAGCGCTACAAAAATTGCTGTTGGGTTTGGAAGAATTTGTTATAAACCTGCCAGGTTTGAAAGTCCTGACAGGTTTGGTGGGTGTATTTCTTTTTTATTCGCTTGTAATTGCGCAAACCTGACAGGAGCTTTGCACCTGTCAGGAGAAAGAAAGTACCCGGAATGATAAGGGCGAAGGCAAACATTAATTGATCCTGTCAGGTCTGAAAGTCCTGACAGGTTTAAAAGGCAGCAGAAGTCTGAGGCGGTTGAATATTCACACAGACCTGACAGGAGCTTCGCACCTGTCAGGACTATACAGAGCCGTCTTTCTCCCGATCTTTTGGGAAATAAAGATGAAGGCAAACATCAATTACACCTGCCGGGTCTGACTAATTTGAAAGTATAATGTAAAACCCTTCGTGTTCTTCGTGGTCCTTCGTGAACCTCGTGGCCTTATTAAGGAGCACAACGAACACAACGAAAACACAATGAGCACGAAGCAATTTTTATTAATTCTTGCTTATTACACACAGTTGCTAAATTGCTTATCGCTCTATAACAAACTTTATTCTCCTGTGTTCTGATGCATTATTCAGTTCGAGATAATAAGTACCCTGGGAAAGATTAACCAGGTTTAACCCATAAACATTATAATCCTGTCAGGTCTGAAAGTCCTGACAGGTTTGTAAGTGTATCTTTTCATTCGCTTGTAATTGCACAAACCTGACAGGAGCTTTGCACCTGTCAGGAGAAATACAGTTTGCCCTCACCCCAACCCCTCTCCAAAAGAGAGGGGCAAGAGCCCTTGCAGACGGTGAGTTGCATCAGAAAAATAAAATTATCTGAGCAATACGTCCTGCCCACATCTTTTATCGCTCTATAACAAACTTTATTCGCTTGTGTTCTGCTGCATTATCCAGTTCGAGATAATAAGTACCCTGGGAAAGATTAACCAGGTTTAACCCATAAACATTATAAACCTGTCAGGTCTGAAAGTCCTGACAGGTTTGTAAGTGTATCTTTTCATTCGCTCGTAATCACGCAGACCTGACAGGAGCTTTGCACCTGTCAGGACTAGGCGTAAACGTTTATTAACCCTTATTTACGCGCCCGGCCCCACATCTTTTATCGCTCTATAACAAACTTTATTCTCCTGTGTTCCGATGCATTATTAAGTTCGAGATAATAAGTACCCTGGGAAAGATTAGCCAGGTTTAAGCCATACAGATTTTTCCCTTTTGTTGCAGTATTTGAACTGCTGAATATTTGCTTTCCCGAAAGATCATAAATAGCAAGGCGTGCATTACCGGTATAGCTGCTGTTGTATTCAACCGTTAAGTAACCTGTGGTGGGATTGGGATATACTTTTAAACCGGCTGTATTGTTTTTACTTATTGCATCATTATTAACAGCTATCAGCCTGCAGGAAGGTATGATGGTTTGTCTGCCTTCCACCACGGGGCTGTAAATAATGGCATCATTGATATTACAAACAGCTTGTACATTCCAGTTCAGTTTTTCCCCTTCTTTTACAACAATGGCTGCCGTGCAATTGACATTATTATTGCAGGTATAATCGGCTTGCTTTGTTTCGAAGATGATGTTATCTGCCTCATCTGTGGTGGTGGCCTGTACAATATAGGTTTGCTCTTTATTGCCTTTCCAGGTGAGCCTTGCTGATGTACAGGCAACAGCAGCTTCAAGGTTTTGTGGCGTATCGCAGATAGGGCTTTGTATTTTCATGATGGATTGCGGACATTGCTGGGAGAAAAGGCTGCCGCATAATGCAAGTAATTGAATGCTGAATAAAAATGTTTTCATGACAATTTGATTTTAGAATTCATTTCTGTTTTCAAATTCTTTGTTGGTGACAACACCAACAAAGGAGCGCAATGCAAGTAATTGTATGCTGAATAAAAATGTTTTCATTGTTTATGATTTACATTGTTCTCTATTTTAATCATTCTAAACAAATGCACAAGATGTCATCGCTCATTGCTGACGCCTCAAACCTTGCGCCAGTTGAGGTTTAGTTTAATACTCTCCAAAAATTGCCTCCCCTAAATTTTTTCCAAACTCATATGCATCGCGAACCGCTGCAATATCTAAAACATAACCTTGAATACATTTACTTGCATCTAATGCAAAAAGCAGGTCACAGTTCTTAATTTGTTGGGGACATTTAGCATTTTTCAAACATTCTAAATGTTTTTCTTCTGCCTCTTTCATGCATTTTCTTAATCTCACAGCAGCATTTGTAATAGTAATTGTTACCCCAATTGGTCCACCGATTTTTTCCAGAAAAGGAACTTTTGGAGGCATAAATGGTCCCGTTATACCAGATCGCAAACCAAGCATATCATAATCTATGATCGGTTTATTTTGAACATAACCATACAAATTCAATCCACCCTTTTCCCCAATCGGATCCCTACTCAGCCACCTTCCCAAATTCGCATCATAAGCCCTGTATAATGCCAGGCACAAAGCGCTTGCCGTATCATAATAATGCCCGGTAAATCCAAAGTCTGCATTTACAGTTCCTGAAACTAAAACCCTTCGGCCATAAGGCGTATACTCGTACCGGGTTACAAGATTACCATTCATATCAGTTAATTCGCGAATGGAGCCAAGGTGGTCTCTTGTAAAATAATACTTCGCCGTTCCTATTTGTTCGCCCTGCGGGAAAAAGCGTTTGGTTACAGTGCTTCCATTAACACTGCGTTCCTCGCATAATTCTGTTCCGCACCAGAGCCAGCGTTTAATGATTTTATTATTCAACTTTTCCGCCACGCGCCTGCTTAAACCGTCATAAATGAATTCACGTGTGGTGGCGCCCTGCTTAATTTTCACCAGCCTGTCTGCCGCATCCCAGTAATAGCTTACCGCGTCTTCAGCTTCATAGGTAGTATTGCCGTTATCATCATAGTGCAGGCTGTCATAATTATCATGCCCGGTTGTTATATTAAATGTATCAATGTTTGTATTGTTATTGCCGGAGTAATCGGTGGCGGTAATTAAAATATTATTCGTTGTACCAGGTATCATTTTTACAAAACCCCGGAAAACGTTAAGCGTGTCAACAAGGGCATTTACAGAATCTGCGGAAGTCTGGTTTTTTATTTGTACAGAAGCAAACTCATTTACTTTTCCTTTAAAGAACATTTGCCCGCCATCTGTTTGGCCCGTCATTTGGTTAAGGCTGTTATAAATACCAGTGCCGAGTACATTATTGGTTTGTTTGCTGATGCGGTTGCCTGCTTTATCATACGTATAAGCATAACGTTTAAGAACAGCATCGGTGTTTTGATTTTTTTGCGTGGCTGCAATTAACTGGTCAGCAAGATCATAATTCAATTCATAGTACTTAGGTACGGCGCTGCCTGCCTGCTGTGTCCATTTTATTATTTGGCCTTCGGTATTGTATTCATAACCAAATTTGGAAATAGTAGCAGTCCCTTTCTTATTCCATATTTCTTTTAAGCGCTGGTCGCCAGGGTTGTCAAAATAAGAAAAGACAGTGGAAGTGCTGTTTGGAGCTATAATACCGGCAAGCCTGGTGGTTGCATTAATATAACTGTATGCAAACTTTCCCAGTACATTGCTGTCTGATTTAATTCTGCCTAAAGAATCATAAACAACCGAAGCAGCTACTCCATTAATTGAACGGCTGCTAACCCTGCCAAGAACATCATAGGTATATACAATATTATCGTTGTTGAGTGGTCCATCAACCTTCTTTAATCTTCCCGCACCGAGTACCGGGTTTGCACTTATTGGATAATAGCTATAAGAGGTAGTACCGGTACCATCGAGCATATCGGTGAGCCGGTTGTATTTACTATCATAGGCAAAGACAACTGTTGGAGTAGCAACAAGTGTATTGGTATAAGTAATTTGCTTCAGGTTATCATCAATAAAATAACTGTAGTTGGTTTGTTGTCCTTTGGCATCTCTAACCTGGTTCAGGCGGCTGGTAGTGCTGTCGTATTTGTAAGTGATGGTTTTGCCATCATGAAATATCTTAGACGTCAGCCGGCTTTGCAGGTCGTAAGTAAAGGTGGTAATTTGTTTCAACGGGTCCACGATCTCTGCCAGGTTGCCACAGTTGCACCAGATAAATTGTGTGATTCTTCCCAGGGGATCGGTGATTGCATTTAAACGGTCCAATGAGTCATACAATGCCCGTGTCAATCTGCCCATCCGGTCACGCATCGCTACGGCATCAAGTCGGTCATACGTTATTTGCTCAAAGGTGCCATCGGGATAAGTAATTTTTGTGGGGCGGTCCAGCTTGTCATAATTTGTGGTTACTGTATAATTCTCAGCATCTGTAACCGTTTTTACTCTGCCCTGGTTGTCGTAGGTAAAATTCACGCTTGCACCCATTGGCCCGGTTATACCGTTAAGAAAACCCTTCGTATCGTAACTGAAAGTAGTTTTCTCTTTTTTAGGATTAGTAATGGTTTCCACCTGCCCGGCTGCATTATATGTAAATTCAGTGATCTTACCTGACGCATCAGTGGCAGTAAGCGGCAGGTGCTTTGTATTATAGGTATATTTAGCAAGCAGTTCATTAACACCCCCGGTAGTCTGGCGCACTTCCAACAGGTCAATTTGATTGGCAGCATATTTATAACTTGTTCTTCGACCGTTGGGATCAAGCGAAAAAGTATCTGCACCTAGTGAATTATAGCCAGCTTTGATAAGCTGTGTAGTTCCGTCGCTCAACACCCTTCCAATAATCGAAGGACTTGAAGACATGCCCTGGTTGGCAAATCCCGGCGATGACTGCCCCTGGTAATTGTACCAAACCCTGTTTTCTAAAGGTTCTTTTATACTTTCCAAAATGGGGGCAACAAATCCGTTTTCATTGGTGCCTGAAGAGCCATGCAGCCAATGGTATATTTTGGCTTTAGTATAGTCGCCAGAAGCTTCCAGCATAGCTTTCTTGTCCCAATAGAAAGTGTTGCGGTAATACAAATTACTGTTGAACAAATTCATGCCGGCCGGTGCAACTATTTCGCTAAACGGAATTCCGGCAGCCGTATCTTTAAACTCTACCCTTTCTTTAGCTCCAAGAGGATGGTCAATCTGCAGCGAACGAAAATTTTCAGGTCCGTCTTGTTTGGTAAACCTTGTAATACCATAGGGTGTGGTCATTTGGGTAATAAAGTTTCCTGCATCGTACTGAAAGGACGATGACATTCCAATCATATCCGTAATTTTTTGCAACCTGTCGGAACCATCATATTCAAAAATGGCTGACCTGCCCAAAGCAGCTACTTTGGTTATTTGATAAATGTCTTCGTTGTTTTCATAGCTAATAGTAGTCTTACGGTTCAGCGCATCCTTTAAAGAAATAATTCGCAGGAATCCATCATAATTAAGCGTTACTGCATTACCGGCAACATCTACCCGTTTAGTTAAGAATATTTTCCTGCCATTTATATTGCTTCCATCCGGCCGGGAGTAAACTTCTTTCGAGCCATCCGGATGGCGAAGCTCATAACAACAAGTACTAATCCTTTTCAGCACATCATTGCTTTGCAATTCGGGCAGGTAGATACTATCATCTGTATTATAACCTGTAAAGGTTCTTACGCCTCCGCCTATCAGGTATACATCTGCATCAGCCGAAGGATTATCGGGGTTATCCTGCACATAAGACAGCCAATTAAATGTCCATTGCTTGCCCATATGAGGGTAAGTGAAATTAGCAGGCTGATAGCTGTCCCTTTGATGGTAATCTACTTCCCAACTTACAGCAGGACCTTTGGGTGTGCTATAGAAGAATGGGCGGTCTTCAATATGCAGGCTTACCGCTGCCAGGTGAACACTACTATATGCCATACCCGAGCATGCGCATTTCCCGGTTTGTATATCACAGTCTGAGCAGTGTTTTCCATTATCCGGCGGCACTTCTCCTTTTCCAAAGATCGTACTTCCTTCTGCGTCCTCTACTCTGCGCCATCCGGCTGGGAGAGAGCCTTCAGACACCAGGAAATATCCACTGGCGCTCGAATCGAGTGCAGCGGGCGTAAGCCAGAATTTCTGTCCGTAAACAGTGCTTGCTGTGGCATCTTCACACCGGTAGTGGCCGCTCTCCATTTTTATGAGCGCACTGTAGTGGTCAAGCTTCCAGTGGACCACGGCTTTTTCAATTACCGGCGCACCCGGTGTTCTAAATGCCATTTGATAATTCAATCCAATATCTTTTGCCATCTGCTTTAGCTGGCTGAGCGAAAAGCCTTTTGTCGGGGACTGCGCCGCCATCATTTTTTCGCTATAAGGCTTAGTACTGTCTTTCAGGATAAACAGCCTGTTAAGCGCATAAGGACCACATTTAAAGGAAACACCTGTTCTGTTTTCCATTAGCCATAAAGCCGCCCGGCATGCTTCCACCCGTTCATGAGCGCCGCCTTCAATTACCCGGTTATCAATCTGTTTTAACAGCAATGATATTTCTGATGGTCTGCCTATCCAGCAATAAAGCATCAACAGTTCAGCAACCACCCGGTCGGCCAATACCTTTACTTTATGGTTGCTTTCGTTTTTCATGACAGTCCACGCCTGCAGCCACGCCTCCAAAGACTTGTTGTAGTAGCCTGTCCGGCGATACACTAATCCGAGATTAGCAAGCAATGCGCCTCTCCACCTGCTTGTTGGATACTGTATCAAAAACCTGGTGATGGATGTAAAATCATCAGGACTTTTCCTTTGCGAGAACCGGGCAAGGGCGAGCATCAGGTCGCTATTTTCTTCCGAAGAGACGGCACCTTCCATTGGCACCAGGGGTTCTTCAAAAAAATGGCCATGAAAAAACTCCCGGTCTTTAGGTTCTTTTGAAAAAGTTACCGTCATTGGCTCTCCCGGCTTGAGCATATTTTCAGGCAACACAGAGTTTACCGTTTGAGCAAAAAGCTGCAGGTTAAAGAGTAAGCATCCGGGCAAAAAAAGGATTATCAGCAAACGATATCTTTCTTTCTTCCTCTTGGGGGAATAAGCAGGTGAGCCTTTGCCTGTAAACGGTTCAGAAATTTTATAATTAGTATAGAACATAAGACAATGATTTAAAGCGTGAGTTAAAACGGTTCCTGCAAGGTGATAACAGGCGCCTTGTGATCAGATGGTTTCTTGGGTGTTAATTTCGCCCTGTAACGGTCTAATGGAAAGGGGTCCTGGTTATCGGCCACGCCATCACCGTCTGTATCTTTAAAAAGAGGGATCGTTCCGTTTTGTGTTTCCTGTGTATTTGGAATTCCGTCACCGTCTGTATCAGTACTTAGCGGGTTTAAACCGAGGAAAACATTCACCCCATCGGCCAGGCCATCGCCATTGGTGTCGAAGTTGAATGGATCAGTTTCATGAATAAATTCTCCATAATCATCCAGGCCGTCCCTATCCTCATTATTAGTAACAGGATACCCAAGCCTGACAATCCAGTAATCCTGAAGACCGCGGCCGCCTTGAGACTTGTCGCCACCCTGACCCGAAAGCGAATGGCCTCCTAAAATATAACCTCCTTCCCTTACCGTACCGATTGCCATCAAATAGTCAAGAGAAGATCCGCCATAACGAAGGTCCCATTCTTTTGAACCGTCATTATTTACCTTAACTAACCAGTAGTCGCCGCCTCCCTGATTGTCCACTGTTTTGTCGCCACCTATGTTTGAATCAGAATAACCGCCTAAAATAAATCCAAGCAATTTTTGTTGAATCGTATAGAGAAAGTCCTCGGCATTATTTCCAAAACGCCTATCCCATTCCTTAACGCCAAGGCTATCAGTTTTGACTATCCAGTAATCATTGCTAATATTATTTACATCCCAATTGGGTTGAGTTTTATCCCCACTGATTGGCGAACTGGAATATCCTCCCAGGATGTACCCATTATCTCTCGTCTGTTGAATTACGGTGAATACATCATTTGCTGTTCCGCCGAACCGGGCGTCCCATTGTTTTGTTCCTTTTTTAGTGATTTTTACTATCCAATAATCAACCCCTCCGCGACTATCCTGTGTTACATCGCCACTTTTTGCTGAAGTTGTATGTCCTCCTAAGATATAACCGCTGTCTGCCGTTTGCCATATACCAAATAATTGATCATCTCCTGTTCCACCGAAGGTGGAGTCCCATTCTTTTACCCCGGCGGTATCGATCTTTACAACCCAAAAATCATTGGAGCCCTGGTTTCCCCGCGATTTATCTCCATCTGCACCTGAAGCTGAATATCCTCCAAGGATATATCCTCCGTCAAACGTCTGCACCAAGGTGTTCATAACATCCGATGAGCTGCCTCCATAACGTTTATCCCATTGCTTTTCTCCGTTTGCATATGTTTTGACTATCCAATAATCAAGACCTCCCCGTGTGGCTTCTGAAACATCGCCTGTCTCGCTTGATGCGGTATATCCTCCAAACAAATACCGGCCATCGCTGGTTTGCAGAAGACAGGTCATAATATCATTATAAATTCCGCCAAACCGCTTGTCCCATGCTTTTACTCCATTACTATCCGTTTTTACTACCCAATAATCATACTCTCCCCAACCTGGCTGTGTTTTATCGCCGCTCACATCTGATCCGGTGTATCCACCCATGATATAACCATTATCACTTGTTTGTTGCAGTGATGCATACTGAAGCAAATCAATGCTATTACCGCCATAACGTCTATCCCATTTTTTAACCGGTAAAGTTTGTGCAGCGAGCGCTCCGCTTACACAGAGCAAGAAAATTGTTACAGCTTGCCTGAATGGCTGTTTAAGTTTTGAAGCTGTTTTTTGTATTGGAAAATAGATCATAGTGCAAGTTTGAATTAATTAGTAGGGAGGTTTTCGTTAAGTAATTACAAACGGGCTATGGCCAGATGAATTTGTAGTGGTGATTATTCCGGTAACGATCTAATAGGGAAGGATCAAGTTTGTCAGAAACATGCTGTGCAATCATTGTAAATGAATTAAGGCGAAAGAAATCACAAGCAACAATTGATGGGAGTATTTTCATAAAATTAGTTTTGCAGTTTTGAAGATGTTGTTAGCATGCCGGCAAAGCAATTGCTGACACTATATTCCCCGGAACAGTAAATTGTTACCCCTTTTTTGAAAAAAAATTTTTGAATTTTTTTATCCTGCTTAAAAAAATTTTAAAACGGGTATTTCTTACCAGACCTGACAGGAGCTTTGCACCTGTCAGGTCAAGGTTTGGAAACGTTATAAAGCACTTGTCCCGTAGGGACCTGATATTGGTAGTTTATAATATAGCAACAATCTTATGTGTGCCTTTAGGTACACAATATTGCATACTGGGATAATGCGAAATATTATAAACCCTTCGTGCCCTTGGTGGTCCGTTGTGTTCTTAGTGGCCTGTCCCTCTTTTAATATCCCCCGGAAAAAGGCCGCCTTTTCAAAAAATCCTAAAACGGGCTTTAACCCGCAAGCCAACTTCATTAAACTTCGTATTTTCACTTTTCCTGAAAGCAACCTTGAATGTACCACCACGACCAGAGATATATTGACGCGCTAAGGTATAACAACCAGCCTCTGCTGGAAGAGTTGTATAAAAACTTTTCGGGTAAAATAAAATGGATGATCCTGCACAATCATGGCACGGAGGCCGACGCCGCAGATGTTTTCCAGGAAGCATTATTATCCATTAACCGGAAAGCGGCAACGGGAGATTTTATCTTAACCTGTCCTTTTGAAGCCTTCTTATATACCGTTTGTAAACGGAGGTGGCTTAAAGAATTAAAAAAAAGAAAGCTGCAGGGGGTAACATTTCACGATAACAGGGAATATATGATCAGTGACGACAATTTTAAACTGGTTGCAGAAATGGAACGGACTGAGGCACGCCGTTTGCTGTTCAGGCAAAAACTGCAGGAATTGAACGAGAATTGCAGGCAGCTTCTACGCCTGAAGTGGAGCGGCAGGTCGCTGAAAGAAATAGCGGAAAGCATGAATATTTCCTATACGTATGCCCGGAAAAAAAAATCGCAGTGCATGGCGAGATTGGTCATGCTCGTTAAAAGATCACCGGACTTTGACAACTTAAAATGAGAATACATGAAACCGGGCATAATAAATGTTCCCATGCAGGGAGATGCCCGTGCGGCGTTCCCGCTGACCGCCAAAAAGGACAAATATTAAGAGATGAAACCGGGCATGATAAATGTTCTTATACAGGGGGACATGTTAATGCGAGGTTCCGTCTGGCCGCTAAAAGACAAATAATAACAGATGAAACCGGGCATAATAAGAGTTCTTATACAGGGGGATATGTTAATACGAGGTTCCATCTGACCGTTAAAAAACAAATATGAACAGATGAAACAGGCCTGGATAGAAAAGACAGAGCAGTACTTCACTAATGAAATGAGCGCAGCAGAAAGAGCGTTGTTTGAGCAGGAAATGGCAGCGAATGAGGAGCTGTCTTCTTATGTAAGCCTGTACCGGGAAATTGAAACCGTAATGCAGGATGATGAGAAAAATAATGCAACGGAAGAGGCTTTAAAAACTTCGCTTGGAAATTTAAATGCTTTTTATTTCAGTAAGAACGTAAAGGAAGATGCGGGCCTTCCGCAGGATGTACAGGAAAATTTACCAAAGGAACAAAAGCCAGGCATATCCCGCCGCGGCAAACGGAAGATAAGGTATTGGATGCTGTTGGCTGTTGCCGCAGTTATAACCGGGATTATCTGGATCTCCGTCACCTGGTTTTCATCAAACAAGCAAGCGGCGCCTTCGATAGCCGGTTCAGAAAAACCAGGCGCCGGTACAATAAAAACCGATTCTTTACAAAGCCACGATTCTTCAAATTCCGCTGTTCAAAATAATACTGACAGCCCGGCCAGGGTAAAGCAGTCACCGGCAAGGAGAAGTAAAAAGCAGGAAGCAGCATTGTTTGCAGCCAATTTTGAACCGGATGCTGTTCCTGCCGTTACAGAAGGGCCTTTGGAAGATGCCTTTACGTATTACGCGGATAAGCATTACAGCGAGGCTGCACAGGAGTTCAGCACTGCTAAACTTAATTCAGAAACAAGGGGACTTGAAATCAACCCGAAACTCATTGCTTTTTATGCAGACTACTATGCCGGCATCAGCTACCTGGAACAGGCGGATAATAGCAATGCCATACTAAAGCTGGACAGCGCTGTAACCAAAAGCCCGGGTGAAGTATTCCGGATTAAAGCCACCTGGTACCTGGCATTGGCGTATTTAAAAACCGGCGAGCTGGCAAAGGCCAATGAACTGCTCGCAAAGATCTCCCAAAATAAAACAGAAACTGTTTACCGGTCAAAAGCTGCCCGGCTGCTGGCGGCATTGAAATAGCAGATTGTTCATAGCAAATGGTTCATGGTTCATAGCAAATGGTTCATAGTAGAATTATAGCCTATGACCCATGAACTATGATCCACAACCTAGAGTGATGAGTAATGGCTCGTGGCTCATAGCTCGCAGCTTAAAATCAGGTTGATTGGTTGAATAGTTGACAGGTTGATAAGTAGGAAAGGAATTGGGAATATGAAACTATGAATAATGAGTAATCAATAATCAGTAATGAGTGTATTTGCTCGTGGCTCATAGCTCGTGGCTCGTGGCTCGTGGCTCATAGCTCGCAGCTTAAAATCAGGTTGATTGGTTGAATAGTTGACAGGTTGATAAGTAGGAAAGGAATTGGGAATATGAAACTATGAATAATGAG
>DASUGF010000066.1:0-504087 GCA_036274175.1 Parafilimonas sp. | reverse complement strand
GCTAAAAAAATTCTTTTCTGATATTCATTAAGATGCGGTAATAACTTCTTGATCTTTTTCTTTAATGCTTCCATATTATAAAAGTAAGCATTATCATATTTTTTAACCAAATAATGTCAAAGTTATTTCCTTACACTTTCTAAGTATTACAGGCTACTGACAATTTACAGCTTTATCGAAACCTGTTCTGAAAAATTATTCTTTCCTGTTAACCCGTTTTATGAAAAAAAACCTTGAAAATAGAGCAACAACTGCGAGGACAAAATATTTTTTGATACGAAGGCTTTCCCCTTTTTTACTGCTTTCAATATTCCTTACCTTTTATTTTTGTTATGCAATCCTCACGCAAGCTGCAACCCTGATAAAGATTATATTACTCCCCTTTATTGTCGCCAATAGCATGTACGTTGACATTGCGTTGTGGAGTTATTTCAGAGGTAAGAAAAAAGGCATTATCTGGATCATAGAAGGCTTGATTGCTGCTTTAATTATCAATTGGGTTGCCTGATGTTTTTGATCAAATCAATTCCACAATCCTTATTTTCACTAAAACCCGGCTGATGAGAAAAAATATCCTTTTTATAGTATGTGCCTGTATGTTTACAATAAATGCCAGGCCGCAGTTTTGCAACTCCGGCTCGGGTAATTGTTATAAAGAAGATTCCTGCTTTTTGGAATCCCAGGTACATGTGCACGATTATAAATATGCCAGGGTATTTAACACGTACAAAGGTTCCGGGGCTCCGGTAGATTTATACATAACCATTTATTCTCCCTGTATTTTGCCTGATCAACTGCCCGGTCAGCTTGATCATGTTGACAATCTGCTTACCTGTAAAAAATGCATCCGGCCCTTTATAATGCTTATACATGGCGGAGGCTTCCGGACGGGTTGCAGGTCAACCACTTCCGATGAATGTTTGGAATTTGCAAAAAGAGGCTACGTGGTTGCAGCGATTGATTACAGGCTTGGCTGGGTACCAGGAGATGAAAAGCAGCCTTGTAAAAATTTTTGCTTTGTGGAAGAATGTTCTCCGATATTGGATGACGGCTGCAGAGTTGTTTATAAAGACTCGTTGAATTTTGCGATGTACAGGGCATTACAGGATGCGGCTGCTGCTATGAGGTTCGTTGTGCATTACGCGGTTAATTTAAATATTGATACAAATTTTTTGTACATAGGCGGATACAGCGCCGGAGCTATTATAAGCGCAAATCTTTGTTACATGAACCAGCAGGAATTGAACCTGGCAATGCCCGGCGCGAACATTGTACTTGGACCGCGTGATCTTTCAGGAAATTCATTCACTAATTCCTATAAAATCGCAGGTCTCTTTAATAACTGGGGTTGTCTGTACGATACAATTTATATCAAAGGAGCCGGGGATAAAATACCTATGATAGCTTTTCATGGAATAGATGATTCAACGGTTCCCTTTGCAAAAGGTTTTCCGCTGGATTGCAACAATGGAGCGTACGGCTATTATTATGGAAGCAGTGCGATGTACAAAAGGCTGACAAACATTTACCCCAATTTACCTGTGGAATTGTATGCCTGCTATGGCGGCCATGGAATATTTAATAACGACCCGGAAAAAGATAAGAGATCGCTCTACCGCATACAGAAAGCTATATGTTTTTTTAACAGGGTAAGAAGCGGGGATAAAACGCAAACTTTTGTCCAGATAAATAAAAACGAAAATAAAATTCCTTTCCAGGAATTAGACTTGATATCCCCTGTCAATTGCAGTTATGTGCCGAACTCGCATATTTATGCCGTCAACACCACGACGGAGCCAATTGCTACTATTCTTACATCGGCTTTACCAGACACTACTATACCGCTCGGCAATGTCATGCCAAAAAGAAGTAACGTGATTACTGATGCAGGCAAAAAAATAGTATGGGATAAACAAAATGGAAAAAGTACTTCGCTTTCAATAGAAGAGGTTGCTGATAAATTGTATTTGGCGGCAATCAGAGACGATGGACATTTAGCTGTAACCCCTTGATCAGGGCGGGCTGATATTTTCTGCCGCTTTATAAATTCTTTTTGCCCGTATTTTTTGCTTATAAGTTTCAAACCTTATTTTTGCGCCGGAGGGATGTCAGAGCGGTTTAATGAGGCGGTCTTGAAAACCGTTGACCCAAAAGGTCCGGGGGTTCGAATCCCTCTCCCTCCGCAAAGCAAATATTGTCCCGTCTTTTGACGGGCATTTTTGTTTTGGATCGTTGCCAGGCTTGCCTGGGCAAAAGAGAAAAAACAAAAATGAAAGTGAGCGCAGCGAGCAGACAATGACTGCTTTGCAACCCCTTTTATAGGATCACTGAAAGTAATCCCTCTCCCTTCGCTGATAAGCAGTTTTTTCTTACTTCAATTAATTAAAAAGCTCGTGAAACGTAATGTGAACGGGCTTTTTTCATTTTTAGCACTTCTTTACTTTAGGCGGTTTTACCTTATTTAATGGATAATTTCCGTGAGCAATTCGTGTAAACTTTAAAAGTGCGAATTATGGAAAAAAATTTTGGATGCTTTTTTTATCTCAAAAAGAAGCAAAAAACGAGAAGCGGGAGAAATATGTATTTATCTGAAAACCACGGTGGATTCGAGTGTTGTCGGGATAAGCACCAAACGAAAGTGTTTCACAGAATGCTGGAATCAAAATGCCGGAATGGTAAAAGGTACAGAAGATCAGCTAAAAGAATTGCACAGGAGAATTTCAAAGCATAACGCCTGGCGTTAGTTCGTGATATTTTTTTGTTTTGCTGCTACACCAGCCTTGCCTATGCCGATATTCACAAGCTCAGACAAACAGAAATTATAAGAGGCAGTGATGGTGATTTGTGGATTGTTGCAAAACGGCAGAAAACAAATATTACTTCAAGAATTCCGTTGCTTTTTCCTGCATTGGAAATAATTGAAAAATACAAAGAACATCCGCAGTGTAAAGAAAAAGGAAAAGTGCTGCCGGTATTAAGCAATCAGAAACTCAATTCTTATTTAAAAGAAATTGCTGACAGTTGTGGTATTCTTTTCAATCTCACTTTTCATATCGCCAGGCACACATTTGCAACGACTGTAACATTAAGCAATGGCATACCAATCGAAACCGTAAGCAAAATGCTCGGACATCGTAATCTTAAAACAACGCAGCATTATGCAAAAATTCTGGATAAGAAGATCAGTGAGGATATGAAGAAGTTGAAGGATTACAGATTCTAAAACACATGTAAGGAGGGCTACTATTGACTAGTTAATTCAGAAAATATAAAACGTAATATTGACTATGGATAACAAAGGTGAAATCATAATCTACCAAACTGCAGATAAGCAAACGCAGATCGAGGTAAGGTTTGAGGCAGAAACCGTTTGGCTTTCGCAACAGCAAATGGCACAACTATTTAGGCAAACTAAGCAAAATATTAGTTTGCATATAAACAATATTTATAAGGAAAAAGAATTGTCTAAAAAAGCAACTGTCAAGAAAACCTTGACAGTTCAACAGGAAGGAACAAGAAAAATTACCAGACAAATTGATTTTTATAACCTGGATGTGATCATATCTGCAGGCTATCGGGTTAAATCAGTAAGAGGCACTCAATTTAGGCAATGGGTTACCCAACGGCTTAAAGAACATTTGATCCGGGGATACAGCATTAACCAGCAAAGATTAGCGCAATTACAACAAACCATCCAACTTATACACAAAACCGGCAGCACAACCGAGCTTAATGAAGGGGAAGCCAAAGGTTTGCTGGATATCATTAATAATTACACCCAAAGCTTTATTCTATTAAATCAATTTGATAGCCATAAACTGCAGGAAGAAAAGCTTTCTGAAAATATTACTTACGGAATTGAATACCACGATGCAGTTGATGCAGTTGATGAATTAAGGAAGCAACTCATTAAAAAGAGAGAAGCATCAGCGTTATTTGGCAATCAGAAAGACCAGGGTTTTGCCGGCATGCTAAAAAGCATTGTACAAACTTTTGATGGGCAATACTTATATCCAAGTATTGAGGAGCAGGCTGCGCATTTGTTGTATTTTATTAAAGAATCATCCATTCACAGATGGCAACAAGCGTATTGGTGCATTCCTGTTTGTTTGGTTCCTTGAAAAGAATAAGCATCGGTTTAAGAAAAATGGCGAAGTGAAAATTAATGATAATGGATTGACAGCATTGGCATTGCTCACTGCGCAGAGTAATCCTGATGACAAAGAGCTGATGATTAAGCTAATTATAAACCTCATTAATTCAAGATGAAATTCATGAAATACAAACCAATGCTGAAAAAGCCTGTCATGACAGTATTGGCTATGGACTGATAGAAAAAATGAACTCAATTTGTAGGTGATAGAGCAGAAACGCTTGCGGTTATGTCTGCCGCATTAGAGGTCATAATTGATAAAGTCGAAATCGATTATCTTTAAAAATCAGTTTCAATAACAAGAGTAAAAAATACTTTTTTTGTTGCCGGTAGTAATTTAGATTGTGTGATATAAGAGTATAATTCTTAAAGAATGCCGGATGAATTGAGCGATATCGAAATTTGGAATCAGTTAAGGGGTGGCGAATCTCAGGCCTTGTTAAGTTTATATAATGCGTACTATATAAGGTTGATGAATTTTGGTGCGAGGATGACCAGCGACCGGGATTTAACCAATGATTGTATCTCGCAGGTTTTGATAAAGCTCTGGAACCGGCATGAAAATTTGCCCCGGGTAGAAAACGTTGGTTCTTACCTGGTCACCTGTTTAAAAAATGAGCTGCTGAGCGAACTAAAGAACCTGGATAAAATAAGATCGGGAAACAACAATCTTAAAAGTGAATGGACTGAGCAGGAAACTTCCTATGAAGAATACCTGGTTCAAACACAAACAAACGCTGAGATAAAAAATAATTTGAAGCAGGCTTTTTCCCGTCTTACCAAAAGAGAAAAGCAATTATTACAAATGAAGTTTTTTGATGACCTGAGTTATGAGGAGATTGCACTACAATGTAATATCACCAAACGTACTGCTTATAATATTATTCATGCGGCCTTGAAAACTTTGAAAGCGGATCTTAAAAAAAAGAATACTCCCTTTTTATCTTACGACAATTCACTACCCCTTCCCTTTATTATTCTTTCATTATACAGTTTTATTCACCATTTATTTAACTCTTAATGATGGGCTCATCGCCGTCGATCCGAATACATTTTTTAAGCCGGCTTAAGAATGAAATAGCTGCCTTCAATTTATCAGTAAAAAAAGTCGAAATAAAAAAGTGAAAAATTTTATAGTAAAAATGATGTGTCCGCTTATCTGCACATAAAGCGCTCGTCATGCTTTATGAAAATTATACGGTCGAGGATTTTTTACTGGATGCTTCTTTTCAGAAATATTGTTTAGGGGCAGACGATGAAGCGATCCTTTTTTGGAAGGAATGGATCAGCGTGCATCCGCAAAAAAAAGAGGAGATTGAAAAAGCAAGGGAGCTATATTTTATTCTCAATGGCAATCATACCAACGAGCAATTCGTAAAACACCGGGAGAAATTCAGAAATACCATTAGTACGCTATTGAATTCGCAGGGTGAAAATAAAACCAGTGATCCGGTCATAACCAAAGGAATTGTCAGGAAATTATTATCGAAAAAAATATTGGGCATATCGGCTGCAGCATCTGTAATTATCATTATTGGCGTCGCACTTCTTACACAAAACAAGCAGGAGAAAACGCTGAATGCTTCGTCTCCAAATATTATAGCGTCCGGGCAAAATGAACATAAGATCATTGAGCTGCCCGATGGTAGTAAAGTGATATTAAACGCCAAAAGCATTATTCACTTAGACGATGATTTTAATGATAAATCAAGAGAATTAAGCTTAAGCGGAGAAGCCTTTTTTGATGTGGCGCATGATGCTTCAAAACCTTTTATTATTCACACACAATACATGGATGTGAAAGTATTAGGAACAGTTTTTAACGTAAAAGCATATCCGAATGAAAAGCTTGCTGAAACTTCGTTGTTGAAAGGATCTGTGGAATTGACTTTAAAGAAAGCACACAATAAGAAGATTATTTTAAAGCCAAACGAGAAGATAAGTATTAACACTTCAGAAAATGATGCAGTTACTGAACCCGATGTTATAAAGAATAGTTTACACTTAAATAAAACGCATACAGCCCCCGGATCAGATACGCAAAAGGATAGCGCTATCGCCGCACTGATATGGAATAAAGGCAATTTGGTATTTGAGAACAGCAGCTTTGAAGATATCGCAACAAAACTGCAGCAATGGTTTGGTGTGACGATCAATTTCGAAGACGATGCAATAAAGCAATACAGGTTTACCGGGGATTTTAGTGATAAAACTGTTATACAGGTTTTGAATGCGCTTCAGCTTTCAAGAAGCTTTAATTACCAGGTACAAGACAGCACACAAATAATGGTATCAAAATAAAAGAGTTGCTAATTATTTAAACATAAAGACATATGCAAAAAGATGTAGCGCTTTCAAACTAAAAACAAAAAAGGGAAATGGTGATGCATTTCCCCCTGTTAAAAGTTCCAAAGAGGCAGTGTACTGTTCAGGAAGCACTGTTCCCCTTTTATTCACTTTAAAACAAATCAAAAATATGAAAACACAACGATTGCGTTGTCCATATTTGAATGGGCGGCTGTTTATCAAAAGTTTATTGTTTATGAAATTGACTTTTGTCATCATCCTCATTTCTTCCCTGCATGTTTCCGCAAAAGGTTTTTCCCAGGATGCGAAGGTTACCTTGAATATGCGCCAGGCGCCTGTAAGTAAAATTTTAAAAGCCATCGAAAAGCAAACCACTTACAAATTTGTTTATTCAAATGACCTGTTCCCGGGTGACTATAAAGTTAATGTGACTGTGAATAAAGTTGCCGTTGCAGATGTTTTATCACAGGTGTTGGATAAGAGCGGTTTTACTTTCAGGATGATTGATGAGAACACAATTGTCATAACAAAAATTCCGACAGTGCAGCCCAGTGCAACTATTCATGGAAAAGTAACCACCGAAAAAGGGGAACCACTGGAAGGCGTAACGGTATCTGTTGATAAGCCGGTAGCAAACACCATGACTGATTCCAAAGGAGAATATACCATCACTGCAGATGAAAACGCCACGATCACTTTCAGTTTTGTTGGATACGAATCACAAACAGTTCCTGTTGGTACCTCCACAGAAATTAATGTATCACTGCGACAGAGTACTTCCAGTTTGAGTGATGTGGTGGTAATTGGGTATGGCACCGTGAAAAAATCTGATCTTACCGGATCGGTTTCTTCCGTGAATTCAAAAGATGTTACCCGCACACCTACAGGTAATCTTGTAAGCGCCTTGCAAGGGCAGGCTGCGGGAGTGCAGGTAATACAACCCAGCGGTGCTCCCGGCACTGCACCCATCATCAGGATCAGGGGAGCTAATTCTTTAACGGGCGGAAATAACAATCCGCTTTATGTAGTAGATGGAATGATCTTAACAACCATTGGATCTGATTTCAGTCTGGATGACGTTGAATCAATACAGATATTAAAAGATGCTTCTGCTACGGCGATATATGGTTCACGCGGTGCAAATGGTGTGGTGATCATTACAACGAAAAGAGGATCGTCCGGGCAAACACAGGTAGACTATGATGGCTACGCTGGGGTGCAGACAATGATCAAAAAACTACAACTCCTGGATGCAACTCAATACAAAGACTATTATACGCAATCAAGACAAAATGCAACCACTGCTACACAGATAGACACAAGCATTACCAATTCAGGAAGCAATACCGATTGGCAGGATGAAGTGTACCAAAACGCATTGATCCAAAACCACACAGTTTCTGTGAGAGGTGGCACCAACCTGTCGAAATATTATACATCCATCAATTATTTTCAGCAGGATGGCATAATAAGGAATACCGATTTCAGCAGGCTTTCTTTACGTTTTAATGGTGACCACGCGCTCTTCGATAAACTTCAATTGAGCGAAAGCATTTTGCTGTCATATACCAATGGCCATGGCGTATTGGGAGATGAAGTGGTATCTAACGGAGTTGCATGGGCAAGGCCTACACAGCCTGTGCTTGACGCCAATGGTAAGCCTACCGTAGTATCAGTGCCTTACGCCCGTACAAATCCACGGTCGTTGGTGGATAATGTTACAAACCAAAATACCGGGTACCGGGTAGTTGGAAATATCATATTGGATTATAAAATTCTGAAAGGACTTTCTTTGAAAGTAAATACAGGTGCTGAAGTGCTTATACCTGTCAACAATTACTATGTGCCCACAACCTTGACCGAATCAAGTTACATGGGATCGGCAAGAAAAACTTACGGCTCAGTTGTATCATGGATAAATGAAAACACACTTAACTATTCAACACAAATAAATAAAAACAACTCTATTAATGCGGTAGCCGGTATTACATTCCAGGATACGAAAACAGATGGCGTGCGTGGCGCTAGTTCCGGTTATGTTATAGATGGCTTTCAATACAATAATCTTGGTGCGGGTACTGTGCAAACCTCAGGAAGTTCCTTTTCAGAATATTCATTATTGTCTTACCTCGGCAGGATCAACTATACCTATAAAGACAGGTGGCTGTTAACACTTTCCGGTCGTTATGATGGATCATCAAGATTGGCCGAAGGTCATAAATACGCGTTTTTCCCTTCAGGCGCTTTAGCATGGAGAATGTCGCAGGAAGATTTTCTAAAGAACAGTACCGTTATTTCAGATCTGAAGCTGCGTGCAAGCTGGGGAAAGACCGGTAACCAGACCGTTGCTCCATACAGCACTTTTGCCCAGCTAACTCCTACGAATGTTTATCTTGACGGTTCACCTTCTCCAACAATAGGCTATGTTCCGGCAACAGTTGCCAATGGAAATCTCGGCTGGGAAACCACCACGCAAACGGATATTGGAATTGACCTGGGCTTGTTTAATAACAGGATACAATTCACAGCAGACGTTTATAAAAAGAACACACAGGATCTTCTATTTTCAAGAATAACTCCACCAAGCTCCGGGTATGGCTCCGCAGTACAGAATATAGGTGAAGTGGAAAACAAGGGTGTTGAGTTCTTTCTGAAAACGATCAATATCTCCAACAAATCTTTTACATGGAATACGACTTTAAATTTATCCATCAACCGGTCTAAAGTAACTGACCTTGGCAAAACACCGGATGGCAAACCTGTTGATATCATTTATACATCTGAAAGCCTTGGCTGGTTCCCCATCGTTTTGGATCACGCGCCTTATCAGCCCTGGGGATATTTTATTGATCATATAGATAAGAACACGGGCACCTATACTTTTAAAGACATCAATCATGATAATGTAGTAGATGGAAATGACCAGGATATCATAGGAAATTTTGAACCGAAATTCATATTCGGGTTTATAAATGATCTTACTTATAAAAACTTTGATTTCTCGGTTTTTATCAATGGCTCGGTTGGTAACGATGTATTTGTAGATGCCTTTCGTTATTCACTCTCGCTGAATGGGAACAACAATATTTTAAAAGAGGTTTATGATGGCATGGAAAGCAAATATCCCAGGCCCAACGCAGATTATGGCTATAGCGGCGGTTCCAGCCAAAATACCACCGCCTTAATATTTGATGGTACTTATGTCAGATTTAAAGCGATCACACTTGGTTACACCATTCCTTTTAAAGGCAGCGCTTTGAAAAGTATCCGGGTATACGCAACCGGGTCAAACCTGATCACCATCGATAACAATTATCCCTGGTACGATCCGGAAGTTACTGCCGGCCCCACAGCAAATGCAGATGTCGTTACAGGATGGGACCGCGGTGGTTATGCCAATAATAAATCTGTTGTTCTTGGTGTGAAAGTGAATTTTTAAAAACTTAATTAAATGCCATGAAAAAGTTTCAAACAACTTTTCTTTTAATAATACTATTTACAAGTATCATTGGTTGCAAAAAATTTTTAGAAGAAGAACCGAAAAGTATTGCCAGCCCTCAAACGATACTTTCCTCCGTGCAGGGTTTAGATGCGGCCCTGGTTGGAGCCTACTCCAATATAAGTGGTTGGACCAAGATGTATTCCTGGGATGTCCTTAAGTTAAATGAATCTCTTGTCGATTATCAGTATGCGCCACAGGCGCCGGACTTTTCCAATGGTAATGTTTTGTCATCGGACTACCCGGTAAACTTCGCATGGTCCAACCTTTATAAAATAATAAGCTCCGCCAATCTTGTGCTGGCAAACCTCGATAACATAGCCGATGATCCGAATAAAAACAGGATCGAAGGCGAAGCAAAGTTTTTAAGAGCATGGGCTTATTTCGATCTTGTACAATTTTTTGGAGATGTGCCGTTAGTGCTGGACCCGGTAGATAATCCTTCTAATTTTCAACCGCCAAGAAGCCCGCAGGCGGATGTATATAATCAAATAATCGCCGACCTGAAAGATGCGGAGAGTATGATGAATGATGCATCACCTCAGCCAAGCAGGGCCAATAAATGGATCGCGAAAGCCTACCTGGCAAAAGTGTATTTAACGATGGCAGGCAATCCCAATAACATAACCACCTATGATGGCGCCAACACTTATTCGCTGGCATTGGACAAGGCCAAAGAAGTTATTAATTCAAATAAATACTCCATTAATATTTCTTACCAGGATGTGTTCTGGACAACAGGAGATGCAGAAACCATTTGGGAGATAAGATGTCCGGCAACACAGGCATTGTACAATCACTTTACTTTTTTAAGCCAGGCGATTTTTACGCCGACGGATGATTTCATTGCCAGCTTCGATCCACAAGATGTACGCGGGCCAAAGTGGGGGATCAGAACCAGTTATGAGTATAACGGCACTACGTATACTTTCCCGCTTCCGACCTATATAAAATTTGTGGATACCGTTCAATATGCTACGGGCCAGCAATTCCAGAGTGGCTTGTCAATTACTGTAATTCGGCTGGCTGATGTAATGCTGATGGCCTCAGAGGCAGATAATGAAGTAAATGGCGGCCCTTCTGCAGATGCATATAAATGGATCAACGAAGTGAGAAGCAGGGCTGGTATCAGTAACCTGCCGGCTGGTCTTTCCCAGGCGGCATTCAGGGAAGCGCTTTTTACGGAGAGAAGAAAAGAATTATACGGAGAAGGTTTCAGTTGGTTCGACCTGAAGCGGTTTAATAAATTCGATTTGCTTAATACTACCGGCAGGCCATTTGTAACAGGCATCGATGAGCATTTAAATTATTATCCTATTTATAACGCTGAAACCATCAATAATCCCAACGTTACACAAAATACCGGTTGGCCGGGTTAAGAGTTTCAGTTTCTGTTTTCTAAAAACTAGTGTTAAGTTAAGTGTGAGTTGTCAATGGTGAATGGTTGTGTAAAATACTTCAAATGTGAGGGATGTTCACTCACAACTGACCACTCACAACTCACCTTAAATGCGCCAGTTTACAATTAACATAGCCTGGTATCTCGATAACGAGCTTAACCTGGCAGGTTTGCGAATAAAGTGTTGAAGGAATGCGCCATCAAATCTGCCAGGTTTTAATTGAGATGATATCGCTTATTAACCGTGCATTAAAACATTCTGCAACAAATGAATCTTCGAATAATAACGTTTATCGTACTCCTGTATAGTTCTGCATTATATGCACAGACTGCATCACCGGATCAAAAAACAGGTGAAATAGTCTTGCCAGCAGAACATGCTGTTGTCTTATATGCTGACCAGGTTTCAGATACAACAGGTAAGAATAAGTTTATTGCCTCTCACTGGAGCAATGTTGGAGGCGGCACATTTACCTGGAGTAAAGAAATTGTCGACGAGGATGATTATGATATGGCATTAAGCTACTTTACTAACTCAACCAACACCACAGCAAAAATATCGTTTAATAATCACCGTTCAATCGCAGTTACACTACAACCCACTTCCGGGTATTATCCTCAAAAGAAAGATTGGTACCAATTCAATTGTGAACGGAGAAGATTGCCTGGAAAAATACATTTACAAAAAGGAAGCAATAATATCTCGTTGCAACTAGCTACCTCATCGCCTGATGCGGAAACAATATTATTTGCATTGGAACTAACTCCTGTCAACGCAGCAAAGTCGATGGAAGATGAGAAGAAACGTTTGGAAAAATTGCGCCCAAACACAAACTGGTTTGCCAATATTCCATATGGTGTAATGTTTCACTGGACCTCTCAATCTGCTCCTGAATCCGGCGCAAAGAAAACGTATAGTGATGCGGTGAAAGATTTTAATGTAACTGCATTTGTTGATATGGTAGTAAAAACCGGCGCAGGCTATGTTATTCTTACAACCAATCATGCAGAACCCTATTTCCCGGCGCCTTTAAAAGAATGGGAAAAAATTTATCCGGGCCACACAACGCAAAGAGATTTGATAGAGGAAATTGCTGATGGTTTGGCAAAGCACAACATAAAATTATTCCTGTACATGGCGACACACATTTATGCAAAATATGACAGTGTAAATGATGAGGAGTTTCAAAAATTAAATAACACATTAGTAGGAGAAATTGCAGCACGGTATAAGAAAAAAGTAGCAGGCTTTTGGTTTGATGGCTGGTACCAGTGTTATGAAAAACATCCGGATTTCAACTTCGGGCAATTTTATAAAATATGTAAAACAGGAAATGAAGACAGGCTTATCTGTCTTAACTCCTGGCTATATCCTATAGTTAGTTGGTGGCAGGACTACTGGGCAGGCGAGGTTTATACAATTGGTGATCCGCCCAAAGATCAAATTTTGAAAAACGGTCCGGGAACAGGATTGCAAACACATAATCTTATTGTAATGGAAACAGAGGATTGGCTGCATACAAAGCTTAATACTAAAATACCATCTCCACATTTAAATGCAAATGATCTCATAGATTTCATATCAAAATCAAAAGGCAAGGGACCTGTTACCATTAACATACAAATTTACCAGGAAGGCAAGATCAGTGATGAAGCACTTGCTGTAATGGAGCAGGTGAAAAAAGCATTTCATTGAATTTGAAATAAAAATGTGAAAACAGAATTTATTATTACTATTAAGTTAACTGTGAGTGGTGAATAGGGCAATGTCTTGATACGCACTCACAACTGACAACTCACCATTCACATAAAATACGACAACTTAGAATTAACATAACACTATTATTAATTTACTGATGAAAAATTTCCTGATCATTTTTTTGTTGTTTGCTTCCTACGAATTGAGTGCACAAACAATATTTTATGTTTCTCCAAAAGGCTCTGACAACAATTCCGGATCAATCGCTAAACCTTTTGCAAGTATCAATGTGGCGTTGAATAACGTGGCATCCGCGAAAGAACAAAAAGTCGTCATTCAATTAAGAGAAGGCATATATCGCCCTGATAAAACAATAGTAATTACGACCGGTTTGTTAGCAGGTCATGAGTTAACAATATCATCTTATCAAACTGAAAAAGTCATCATCAGTGGCGCCAAAGAAATACATCCGCAATGGACAAACTGGAAAGGATCAATTGTAAAAGCCAATGTTGGAAGCGGGCTGTCTTTTGACCGGTTGTTGTGCAACGGCAGGTCACTTCCAATGGCGCGTTATCCAAATTACGACAGCAGTAAAAACATATTTAATGGTACAGCACCAGATGCTGTTAGTAAAGAAAGAGTAAAGAACTGGAAAGATCCTGCGGGCGGTTATATACATGTTTTGCATGAAGGCATGTGGGGAAGTTTCGATTATCGTATTGCAGGTAAATACAGTGATGATAGTTTGAAATTAGAAGGCGGCTGGCAAAATAATCGCCCGGCACCCTGGCATAAATTATATCGTTTTGTAGAAAATATTTTTGAAGAGCTGGATGCCCCCGGGGAATGGTATTATAACAGGGGGGAAGGAACGCTGTATTTATATCCCCCTGAAAATACGGATATAAAAACAGCCTTGTTTGAAAGGTCAGAGCTGAATGAAATCATAACCGTTAAAGGCGATGAAAAGCAACCTGCTCAAAATGTAATCATTAACGGTATAAAATTTACCGGTACCAATCGCACATTCATGTTAACGAAAGAACCGTTGCTGCGAAGCGACTGGACCATCTATCGCGGTGGCGCTGTATTAATTGATGGAACAAAAAATATTCAAATCACGAATTGCATTTTTAATGAACTCGGTGGCAACGCAATATTTGTAAGCAACTATAATGACAGTGCATACATTGCCCATAACAATATCCATACTATTGGTGCGAATGCAATAGCGTTTGTGGGTGATCCAAATGCCGTTCGTTCTCCTTCCTTTCGTTATGAGCAGTTTATTCCTGTTGCAGAGATTGATAAGACACCCGGGCCTAAAGGAAATAATTTCCCTCAAACCTGTAAGGTCTATGATAACTTAATCCATGACATCGGTACTATAGAAAAACAAGTTGCAGGCGTAGAGATCAGCATGTCGATGGATATACAAGTCAGTCATAATACCATTTATAATGTTCCCAGGTCAGGCATCAATATTGGAGATGGTTGCTGGGGCGGAAATATTATAGAGTTCAATGATGTTTTTAATACTGTATTGGAAACAGGTGATCATGGCGCTTTTAATTCATGGGGAAGGGATCGCTTTTGGTTGCCTGATATCAAAAAAGTTGATTCCATTGTGCAGCTATATCCAACGCTTCCGTTGCTGGATATTATTAAACCAAACATCTTGCGCAATAACCGCTTCTATTGCGCACATGGCTGGGACATCGACCTGGATGATGGTTCAAGTAATTATCACATTTATGATAATGTTTGTTTGAATGGCGGATTAAAATTGCGTGAAGGATACAATCGTATTGTTGAAAACAATGTTATCGTGAATAATACATTTCATCCGCATGTTTGGTACAGGAACAGTATGGATGTATTCAAGTATAACATCGTGATGTCTGATTATGCACCCATCATGGTGGACTACTGGGGCAAAGAAATTGATAGTAATTTCTTTTTGCAACAATCTTCTTTAGCTGCAGCCCAACAGAATGGAACGGACCAGCACAGTGCTTTCGGTGATCCAAATTTTATTGATGCAAAGGCTGGTAATTACAATGTTAAGCCTGGCTCAAAGGCGTTGAAGACCGGGTTTAAGAATTTTGCTGTAAATGATTTCGGGGTGGTAAGTCCTGCGTTAAAGAAGCAGGCTGCACGGACTGTGATCGCTGATATAAAGATCATCAACAACAACAAAGAAGGAGCTAAAACAGAATGGTTAGGCGCCACCATAAAGAACATTGAAACTTTAGGTGAGCAATCTGCTGCAGGGTTGCCTGATAAAACAGGCGTACTGGTGTTACGTGTTGCAACAGGAACCCTTGCAGAAAAAAGCGGGTTGAAACAAGGCGATGTGATCCGGAAAATTGATACAAAGACGACCGGTAATGTGGGTGAAATGCTTACCAACTTACAGGTACAATTCTGGCTGTCACAGGTTCCTGCAACCATTATGCGCAACCAAAAGGAAGAACAGGTGACGTTGTATTTAAAATAGCTGCTTTCTTAACCGGATCAAATCATCAAATGGCTGAACGCTGAGGAAGGCCATTACCTATTTCTTTCTATCAACTGTTTGCATTCACTAATGTGAGTTTTGGATGTTATTGAACCACATAAGAAACATAAAAGCATAGATTGCACATAGATTTCAAAACAATTCTATGTGTTACTCTATGTACGCTATGTGGCTATGTGGTTCACTTTACTTCTTAAAATATAACAGGCTGCTTTTCAATTCGAAAGATCCAAAACTCACGTTTCATTACTTCTTGTTTTACTTGCTATCCGGAAATAATTTTCCTTTCTTCAAAAAAAATCTTTGAAAAATTGTAACCATTTTATCTTTCCGCAGTAACCATTATAGCGAAACAAATAATACGCGTGGCGGAACTCACAGACGAGAAAATAATGTACCAGGTAAAAGACGGGCAATTGCCTGAACTCAGGCAGTTATTCAACCGCTATAATGTACCTGTATATAATTTCTTTCTCAAACTTACAATGGATGCTGGCGCCAGTGAAGACCTGGTTCAAACGTTGTTTTACCGGATTATCCGTTACCGTCATACGTTCAATGCAGGCAACGGCAGTTTTAAATCATGGATGTACCAGATGGCAAGGAATCTTCATGCCGATCATTGCCGGCAAAAAATTCGCCTCGCCGAAATTGTCAGTAACGTGCAGGAGTTCCCGGAGGATGTGGCAGAGAAACACGAAGGGTTTAAAGAACAAGACTTTGAAAAACTGAAAAATGCATTGTCAGGCCTCGGGCCCGTTGACCGTGAACTGATCGTATTAAGCCGCTACGAAGGATTAAAATATGCAGAAATAGCCAGGATGAAGAATATGTCGCTGAGTGCGGTGAAAGTGCAGATACACCGGGCATTAAAAGAACTCAGGGCGTTTTATTTCAAACAATGAAAAAGTTCATTATGCAGTGTTATGAAGTAGAATCATTATTGATAGATTACCTGGATGCACAACTTCATCCGGGTGATAAGGGTCCGCTGGAAAAACATTTGGAGTCATGCCCGCAGTGCAGGCAGGCACTCGAAGAATACCGGCAGCTTTTCGCGTCGATAGAAAGCAATAAAACAGAAAAGCCGGGCCCGGCGTTGAACGAAAAGTTTGAGGATATGCTGCAAAGTGAGATGAATATACATGCAACTGCAGGCATTGTGCGCATGGATAAAGAAGATACAAAAACGATATCCATGAAAAGATCTTCCCTGCTTTTAAGAATTGCTGCCAGCATTATATTGGTTGCATCCGGTGTTTTTATCGGATCTATTATCACTAGTACAAGCACAGATACCAACACTGAGATGGCTGGCCTGAAAAATGAAGTAAAGGAGATGAAGGAAACATTAATGTTCAGCATGCTCACCGAAGAATCAGCTAGTGAACGCATTAAGGCAGTGAGCTATGCTGACGAGATAAATGACCCGGATAGTAAGATCGTTGCAGCGCTTATTATTACTATGAACGAAGACAAGAATGTAAATGTGCGGCTGGCTGCGTTGTACGCTGTTGCCAAATTTTCTGATAGCCGCAAGGTAAGCGATGCATTGATAGCATCCCTGGCAAAGCAAACCGAGCCGCTGATGCAGATAGCACTCATCAACATCCTTACAGAGAAAAAAGAAATTAAGGCAAAAGAACCCATACGGGAAATTCTGCAGGATGAAAAAACGATACCGCCCGTAAAAGAGATCGCTCAGAAAGGGCTTAAGCTTTTATAAGTTTCATACAATTTTCACATACATAACTGCACGGCATATCGCCGCGTATAATTATTATTTAAACATTAAAAAATGAAACCAGTTAATTACATTTTATTATTGGCTCTTGCTATTTTATCTTTTTGCTCCTTACATGCACAGGATTATAAGATCACTGTGCAAAATACCAAGGACGGCAAGCTTACACTGAATGATTTTCCCAATGATCTTCCCATCGAAGGCTATAGTGGCGCCGAGATTATTATTACATCAGATATGCAGGAAAAAACGCCTGACAGGGCTAAGGGTTTGAAACCTGTTTATGCAGGCGGTACCGACAATACCGGCATGGCAGTGTCTGTTGAGAAAAATGGTAACCAGGTAACACTGCAATGCTTATTGCCGATAACAAAGTCGGGGAATTATAAAATTAAGGTGCCGGATAATTTCAATATTGAGGTAGACAATGAATGCGGTCATTCCGGTGATGTAACTGTGCAAAGTATCAAAGGTGAAGTGGCGGTTAAAAATTGCGGCGCTATCAAGGTGAAAGACGTTACCGGACCGCTGGTACTTTCTACCATCAGCGGAAACATCAATATCAATTTTGGTACACTTACTAAAGACCGGACGGTTTCGCTTGCGTCCATAAGTGGTGAAATTGATGTAACGATGCCAGCGAAACAGGGAATGGATGTAGAACTGGAAACAATTTCAGGTGCGATTTATTCTGATTTTGATTTTTCAACAGACGATAAAAAAATGAAACGCATTGGCGGCAACAGTATAAAAAGCCAGTTGAACGGTGGTGGCGCCAGTCTTAAAATCACCAATATAAGCGGCAATATTTATTTCAGGAAAGGAGGAGCGTAATTGTGAATGGTAAAACAATGAATAATCAATAATGAGTAATGAGTACTCAACTACTGATCACTCATTACTCATCAGTATCATTAATTCTAACCAACATCCATCTTAAATAAATTACAATGAAAAATATAACCGTAATACTTCTCCTGTGCATGCTGAGCTGTTTTACACATGCGCAAAAGATCGTGGAAAAACATATGGCCTTCACACCACAGCAGGCTATTAAGCTGAACATACAGATCGCAGATTCGATCAGGATCATTACATGGAATAAAAATGAAGTGTATACAAAAGCTTCTGTTGATATCAATGATAATAAGAATAATGATGTTTACCTCACCGAGTTTAATGAGAAAGGAAATAGGATAGAAGTGAATGCGAAATTCGATGATACGAAGAAAGTGGGATACAATGATTCCTGTAACTGCTGCTGCAATTACAAAAGCCGCATTTACTGGGATGTCTATATTCCGGAAAAATCAGATTTTTCTGTGGAAACAATTGATGGCAATATCATTATTGAAGGCAATACGGAAAGCATAAAAGCACATTCCATCAGCGGGTTTATCGATCTGAGTTTTGCTGCTGCCCGCAAAGCTGACCTTAAAATGAGTACCATCAGCGGAACTATATACACCGATCTTGCTATGAATAATGCGTCAAAAAGAAACGGTGGTAATACTATCGACACGCAATATAATGGCGGAGGTGAAGATGTGGACCTGGAAACGATCAGCGGTGACATCTTTTTAAGAAAAGCAGATTAATCAGGGCCCGGATATTCCGCTATTATCCTTTTAATATCTCATATCATTTCATTCAACCTTCTTTTACTTTGTCTTCACTAACACCGAAACCGTCGCACAGGAAGCGTTCCCATTCAGTTTTGTTTTTCCTGTTCACCAGGTTATTAAGCGTAAGCAAATCTTTTGTTTCCATATCATTTTCCACAAAATCCACTGCGGCATAAGCATAACCCGTGGTGGATGGTTCTGCATTTCCTATAGACAATGCTTCATTGTAAATTTCTTTTTGAGCATGATAACGTTTGGCAAGTATTTCTGCGAAGAGATTTCTATAAAAATTCTGCCATGGAGTTTCCTGCCATTCATAATCATCCTTTTTATTCTTTTACTTTCTTCAATCGCTTTTTTTGCAGCCATTTTACAGCAGGTAATAATTCTGCTTCAGCGGTCCGATCAATAATTGTCCGTTCATTAATTGTAACCAGCAGTTGTGTTAATGTTACCTGGCCCTTGATGTCTTGTGAAGCATTTAATTTTTGTACGTTCTGCAAATATTTTTTTGCCTTAGTATAATCTTTAACTATGTAAGAAAGATATGCAGCACCTGTTTCAAACAATGCCTTATCAGGTGAAGCTGGGTTTTGTGCAACCTCGTGATAAAAATTGCTAAGAGAAACAGCTTCATTAAACCACGCACCTGTAGTGTCGTCTTCATTATCCCAATACACACAAAAACAAAATACGAATTAAACAATGCGTTGAAATAATCTTCATAAAACAAATTGCAAATTCAGGTTTTTGGCCTTAAATCAAGTTGTCCCGGTACCAATTTCCGGATTGTTCATATTATTCTAAACTTCAAATATGGGAGATTGCGGAATATTTGTTGGAATATTCTGAAAAATCCTTCATCCATTTTTTTGATTAAATTTTGGTTTGCTAATATTTTCCCCCGGCGTTTCCTTCCTCAATATTGCGTGCAGAAAATATCAAGAATCTGAGACATGTATATTTTGGCAGGAAGTGGAATAAAAATCATGAGCCGCCTACAAAAGATATTTCGGCTCAAAATTTCCATAAAATTGAGCCGACTAGTAAGGGTATTCGAGTCCTTAAGAAAATTATACCCTATCAGGGCGTAATCTTAAATTCAAATTTATACCCAATCAGGTATATTTAAATTAAAAGGAAATATATTTGTACCCTATAAGGTATAAAAATGATACTATCGAATTTTATTAAGGTTAAACGTAATGCCGTTAAGCTCACCCAGCCTGAGCTTGCACAAAAAGCAGGTGTTGGATTAAGATTTATGCGGGAACTGGAGCAAGGTAAACAAACATTGAGGCTTGACAAAGTAAACCAGGTGCTGGCTTTATTTGGTTACGAATTGGGGCCTGTTCAAAAACAAGGTAACCAGCAACCTTAAAACATATCAATATGCGAAAAGGTATTGTAAAAGTAAAAGATATAATTGCCGGCATCATTAACCAGGATGATGAAGGATATCATTTTATGTATGATACTACGTATTTGCAACTACCCAACGCTCAATCGGTAAGCCTTACTATGCCGCTGCAAAACACAGCTTATACCAGCAAAGTATTGTTTCCTTTTTTTGATGGTCTGATACCTGAAGGATGGCTTCTGGATATTGCGGAAAAAAACTGGAAATTAAATCCCCGTGACCGTATGGGATTATTATTGTCTTGTTGTAAAGATTGTATTGGCGCAGTAAGCATACATGAAGTAAAAACGGAAGAAGAATGAAAAGATGTTTGTATTGTTATTTACCGCTTGAGCAATCTGCCGTAGATTATCATCCTGTCTGTTCGAAAAAAATGTTTGGACAGCCTGAACCGCCTGAACTTCCGTATGCCGAAACTGATCTTGAACAGTTAGCTTTACAGGTAATACAAAGCCAGACTGCTATAACAGGCGTGCAGCCTAAGTTATCACTTCATCTTACTGCTTCAAACAAAGAGAACAAAAACAAACGATTCACTATTGTTGGATTATGGGGGGGATATATACTGAAGCCGCCAACTCCACATTATTCAGAATTACCCGAAGTAGAAGACCTGACCATGCATTTAGCATCACTGGCTAAAATAAAGACGGTGCCGCATTGCCTTATAAGAATGAAATCAGGCAACCTGGCCTACATCACTAAAAGAATGGATCGCATAAAAAAAGCGGAACTCGCTATGGAAGATATGTGCCAACTGACTGAACGGCTTACAGAGGATAAATACCACGGCAGTTATGAACAAATAGCGAAGGCATTGCAAAAATACTCCTCAACTCCGGGGTTGGATATTGTCAACTTTTTTGAGTTACTGGTCTTTTCATTTTTAACCGGTAATGCGGATATGCATTTGAAAAACTTTTCTTTGATAGAACAACCCGGGTTGGGAATGGTACTATCACCTGCATATGATCTTGTGGCAACAAAACTGGTAAATCCTGCCGATAATGAAGACCTGGCGCTTACACTAAATGGCAAAAAGAAAAAGATAAGGAAAACAGATTTTGAAGCGGCCTTCAATACACTTAAAATAGAAACGAGACAGCAGGAAAATATTTTTTCAAAGATGTTTAAAGCTAAGCCGAAATGGATGAAGCAAATTGATGAAAGCTTTTTAAGTAAAGCATACAAAACCGCATTTAAACAAATGCTGGAAGAGCGGTTTAAGCTGCTTTATTAGTCGTATGAATGAAGTAACCTGCTGTGAGATTAGTCAACAACCTTTAGCACACAATTCAATCATACTTACCTTTACCTAACTTAAAGTTCTTTGTGTATTGTCAAAAATGGGCTGCGTAAATCGTATACCCTCAAAAAATTTGCTTTTGTAATTAATTGATTTATAAGTGAGCAGGGCAGTGGTTCGAATCCCTCTCCCACGGAAAGCATATTTAACTGAACTCAATTAATTAGAAAAGCTCGTGAAACGTAATGTAGACGGGCTTTTTGCGTTTAGGATTGCCTCACACTGTCAACGATGTGTTGTAAAGTCGTCGTAGCACCGTCCTCTTCAAAAGAAGGTGTTGGACACCAAAATATTTCTTTACCAATCCTGTATACTCGGTATTTTAGTATATGCCAAAAAAATCCCTTCTTAGAAAGTGGATGGCAAAGCGCCTGGTAGCATTGCTTTTATTACTGTCCGTTTCAGTGGCCGTTTTTTCGCAGGAAACACCCGATTCAGTAAAAATCAAGCACTGGGATATAAGTGCTGTAACCTTGTTTGTTTTTACTCCTGATAACTCCTTTATATTACCCGTTGGTTATATAAACTACAAACGCTGGCATTTGGAACCCCGTTATAATTACGAAAACCTGGAAACCTTTTCCATGTTTGCCGGGTACAATATAGCAGGCGGCGGAAAATTTAAATATATACTTACCCCAATGCTTGGTGGCGTTGCAGGCCGCACTGATGGTATTGCCCCAGGGTTTGAGGCTGACCTGGGTTATGGACGGTTTGGGTTTTATACCGAAATGGAATACCTGTTCGATCTTTACGTAACGGCCGATTCCTATTATTATGTCTGGTCGCACTTTCGCTTTGGTATTACCAAATGGATGTCGGTTGGTATAGCAGGCGGGCGAAACCGGGTATACCAAAATGATGTGGAAGTTCAAAGGGGGATATCATTGGGTTTCACCATAAAGAAATTTACTATCACAGGTTATTATTATAATCCGTTTACTCCTGACAACTACGGATCGGTGAGTGTTTTTATGCGGTTTTAAGAATTTGAAATTGACGGTGTAGCATTGGCACAAGTCTGCCATGCACTTTGCTTTAATGCATACTATACCAAATAGGGCTTTTTATTAATAAGCTTGTACCAAAACATCAGTCGGTATTTTTAATTTGTCATGAAGTTGCCGCACCATTTCAAGTGATAACTTTCTTTTTTTATTCAAAATTTCACTTGCCCTGCTTTTTAGTCCAATAACTTTTGCCAGGTCTGCCTGGTTATAACCTAACTGTTCCATTCTGAATTTGATTGCTTCTATAGGATCAGGAAGACCTATTGGAAAATTTTCATTCTCATAGTTGTCTATTAAAATGCTTAAAACTTCAAGTTCATCACCATCTTTTGAACCTTTCTTTGCATCAAAGATATTTTCAAGTCTTGCCAAAGCCTGGTTATAATCTTTCTTTGTTTTTATTGGTTTAATTGTCATTGTTTAAATTTTTTCTGCATTAATTCTATCATATTCCGGATGTGTTCCTATGAACCTGATCCAAACCATTTGATATTCGTAATTTATTTTTACAACAAGCCTATAATGATTTCCTTTTATATTAAAAACAACTCTATTATCAGCGAGAAAACTTGCAGTTGGATACTCAACCTTTATGTCATTTGTATTTTTCCATTCAGCTTTTCCGGTTTCCTGAAACCAGGCTTTTAATTGTTGCTCACAGTCTGGATGTTTCTGCCAAAAATCTCTAAGTATCTTCTTTGCAATAACTCTCAATTAAAAAGTTTTATCAAAGGTATCGAAAGTTCCCGAAATGGGATATTTTATTTAAATTCTTTCAAGAATCAAAGGTTAAAATGCATTTTTGCAACTACAATGGCACAAGTACGTCATGTACTTTGTCCTTGTTGCAGACCTTGCGCCAGATAGGGTTTTAGAGCCAACAAAGCGCACCATCCTTTTCACGAGACGGTGCTTCACACCAAAGTTGTGGCCAACGAATTCGTTTGTTTGAATAAATGATTTCGTTTATTAGCCTCCTTGTTAGTATCACCAATAAGGATTTTCAAATTCTATTCAATAACTATCCTTTCAAAATAATACATGTTTGGATCCACGACAGGTAAAGCGGTACTTGCAACACTGATTGGCTCTTTACCAACCATTATAGTTTCAGTCCCCTTATCCGTAGTAATTTGTAAAGGAATCGTCATATCTAAATTATCCAGCTTAATTGCAAACGTATCTTTTGGAGCGCGTTGTACATGTATTTCCAGCCTGTTGGTTGTTCGTAAAAACAAATTGAATAACGGCTGAAGATCTATTCCCGAATTTTTACTGAAGAACTGTTCTACGTCATCTGTTGCAACAAAATTATCATAAGTAAAATTTGCTGCTGTTGCAAATTGCTTTAGTGTGGGGAAGAAAATACTGTCTCCAATAACAAACCGCAACGTATGCATAAAGAAAGAACCTTTACTATAAATATCACCGATGTAAGCAGATTCTTCATCAAGGTCTTTTCCCTGCACGATTGGTTTTTTATTTTCAAAGAAAGCTCTTTGCTTAAAAAAATTTATGTATGCATCTTCGCCTTCCATATCACGTACATATAGTGCATCGCCAAAACTGCCTATGCCTTCATGTATCCAGTAGTCTGCCCAATCTTTTACTGTTACTTTATTACCCCACCATTCATGACCAAATTCATGATTCATTAACCAGTCATAATCCTTACTTCCAATTTTTGTGTATTTGAATTGATTGCCGTAAGCATTCATAGTCTGGTGCTCCATTCCAAGATGTGGTGTTTCTACAATTCCAATCTTTTCTTTCGCCCAGGGATATTCTCCAAAATATTTTTCCCGTACGCGCACAAATTGTTCCAGCACATCTAAATGATGTTCTGCTTTTTCTGCATGCTCTTCCAGTACATAAAACTGCATAGGAACTTTGTTGCCGTTTACGGTTGTATAATTTCTGCTTACCACTTTGTATTTTCCAATATTGAACAGGATACTGTAATTATTGATCGTGTAATTTGTATTCCAGTTGTAAGTGGTTTTATCTTTTTTTGTCGTTGTTTTTTTCAGCAAACCCGGGCCCGCCACAACAAGACCTTTTGGAACAGTGATGATCAATTCAGCACCTTCGTTTGGTTCATCAGAAGGATGATCCTTGCATGGGAAAAATAATTTTCCACCGCTGGCTTCTGCTGTAACGGCAACCCATGGATTACCGAGAGAATCTTTTGTCCATGTAAAGCCGTCATCCCATGGCGGTCTTATTGCGGTATGTGGATTGCCTTCATACACAACAGTAACAGAGGCTTTACCGGCTGGTAATTCGTTTGCAAGATTTATGGTGATAAGATTGTTTTTATAATCGAATGATTGTTTTTTGTTGTTGACGGTTATGCTTTTTATATGGAAAGAATCAAGCAAATTAAATAACAATACATGCGTTGGCTGAAGAAGATTAAAGTCGATAGTTGTATAACCGCTGATAAACTGTTCCGGAATGTTTACATCCAGCGCAATCGTATAATGGCGGATGTCCATGATTGCCTGTTCGGGTTTTAGTTTACCACCCGAGGTAAATTGCGCAAACGTTTGCCGCGAACTAAACAGTAGCATTAAAAAGATAAAATATTTCATAAGAAAGTTTGCTTAAATATAAAACTATATGGCACATGCCAGTTTTAGTTCTTAGCGGGGTCTGCACTATAGCTTTGTGCATCGGGCGCGACCCCGCGTTTAGGGGTGCAGATTTTGAAATGCAGGGTCTCATATCAGCGCACAATATGCTATACTATGAAGACCCTGCTGCGACGGAGTTCGCCTTGAACTAAACAGTAACATTAAAAAAATAAAATATCGCATAAAGAAAGCTTGTTTAAATATAAAAATATATGGCACATGACCAGTTTTAGTTCTTAGCGGGGTCTGCACTATAGCTTTGTGCATTCGGGTGCGACCCCGCGTTTAGGGGTGCAAATTTTGAAATGCAGGGTTTCATATCAGCGCACAATATGCTATACTATGAAGACCCTGCTGCGACGGAAATTACAGGAACTGTTGTCTTGCTCAAACGATTAAGTCTAATGTCTGGTTGGATTTTTAAGCTTCTGACCTCTGGTCGTCTGCTTGATTTCTTCTCGGATGTACGCATAATCTTTGGAAGGTTTTAAAATAACCTGACAGTGCTGCGTACATCCAAGAAGTCTTGAAGTGTGCAGGACTCGCACCTGCTCTCTGCCAGGCATTATTGTTAAAAATAAAATAGTCATTGGAACTGACTTTATGGATTGTACGCACTGTAAATATAGAAAGAGTTTATGAAGTTGTCCTTTGAAAAGATTAATTTTTTCAGAGGCATAGGCATAGATGAAATTGTCAAACTAAAGATGTTGGAAATAAAAGTTAAGAATTGTTGAGTCAGAATATCAGTGAGAGCCCTCTGCCCTGCACCCCTGCCTTTGCCGTCTTGTGACCGTCGAATTTATTGCTACGAATTAATACTGATTTCGTTTGTTAACTTCTCGTTGGTAACAATACCAGCGAGGGCGGAGAAAGTTTGTTTAAATATAAAACTATACGGTACGATGATCTTATTGCAATAAAATTTTTCTTCCTTCCCTTGCTGATTTTCGAGCGGCATCTAATATGCGTACAATGATAAGATTTCTATCCAATGACAGCAGTTCATTATTATCGGGCGCTCCATTCTTTAATACTGCCGTCAAATATTCCACCGCATCATTATACTCCTGTGTTGCAATGGTTTCATCCCGGTTTGTTGAATCTTTTTTTACCTGCAAGTGCGGGGTATTGAACTGCGATGCATGCAGGTAACCATCTGTGCCATAAACTTCTGCATCCATAATAGTGTAAGGAAAATTCCACGATGCTTCAACTATGCCGGTAGCATTTTTATATTCCAGGATGATGGTCGCAGCGTCGTCCACTGTAGGATACATTTCCGGTTTCAGATGTTTTACGGAAGCATATACTGACAGCGGGATCTGACCATGCATCAATTCTGTCATAATAGCTGCGCCGTAGCAGCCAAAATCAATTAAAGCGCCGCCTCCGTTTTTTATTGAATCGGTAAGCCAGTTTAAAAAATCTTTGCTGCATCCAACTTCTATTGGCCCGCGGTGGCCGCCTCTCATCACCATTTTATTTATCGTGCCTGCTTCGTTTGATCTTTTTAAAAGCTCAATAAAACTGCTGTACCATATGGAGGGAAAATTGGTATAAACTTTCGTTTTAAATTTTTCGGATAAGAATTTTATTCTCGCTGCATCTTCATTGGTAAAAGCAAGTGGCTTTTCGATTAGTACAGGAATGTGCAGGGGCATACATATTTCGACTACACTCAAATGCTCCGCCGGCGCCTCATACACCATCACCAGGTCAGGATGTTTGCTTTGTAAGGCTGTTTTTAAGTCTTTGAAAAAAATGGAATCCGGCAGTTGATACGCTTTTTTCTTCTTTTCGCACAGGGGCAAACCGGTTTCCGCAATACCAATAATTTCTATTTGTCCGCTTTTGTATTTGTCAAGTATTGGGTTTACATGGTCGTGGCTAAGCCCGGCTAAAACAACTTTTAATTTTTGCCGGGCAGAACAAAAATGATGAATACATGCGACGAAAATTACAAGCAGGAACAGTTTATATTTCATCTGGTTTGTTTTTCAATTGTTAGATGGAAATTACAAACTTTATATAGAAGCGCTAAATTCCAGGCTTCGCAGAACTGCGAATTCTTTACGCAGCGTTATAAAGGCTTGGCTGCATGCCCGCGCCAGATAAAGAAGATGCCGGACAATAAAGAAGAAAATTATTTGGGGCTCTCATCGTTCGCCTCTTTACTCTGCTGCGGTTCGGGCTTTACGTTTCTACTCCGCCACAAAGCCAAACACATAATCTTCAGCGGGGTATTCACTGCAATCCCGCAGCCCTTAAACAATTGAATGAGCGGTTGAAAAATGCATATGAAGATCTAATTATAAGCAGACCAATTGGCCGCATGCATGCTTACGCCAGAGGCCGGATCGATCAGTGTTTTTACGCAGGTTATTAATGATATAGCAATGGCACAAGTCCGCCATGCACAAATCCATTGCTGCATATTTGCGCCAGATGGCGGTAAGACCTGACAGGTGCAAAGCTCCTGTCAGGTCTGGATAAACCGGTCTTCATACCAGTGCACAATATGCTACACTATGAAGACCCTGCTGAGACGGAAGTAAAGATGCATTGTACTTAAATTCCATTCTCTCATTTTAAATTACTCAGTTCTTCCAATTTTTTTTCAACAGGTTCTATTACCTCTGAAGAAATATTTTTAATCAAGTTAGCCTCCGACTTATAGCGGTATAAAGGAAGAACCCATGAATACCTCTTAAAATGCTCAAACATTGCATATTCCTTATCTTTATAACTGATTATGGGATGCACTACAACAGAGGGTAAATTAGGAACGATTACCTGTAATTCCTGCGGTATACTCTTGGCGTCAGTTATATCGGCAATTATAAATTTTGACAAATGAGCCAATGTGGAAATTGTTTCAGTTAGATCACGATTTGCAGGTTTTTCAAAATCAAATAATATAGGCAGGTAATTTTTGCTTCTGAGTTCGGTTCTGATCGCATCCAAAAACTCTTTTCTTTTAGGTGTGAATCTACCAAGTATCAAAACGGCCTTTTTCCCAATAGTATCGATAACTTCTCTTATTTTCTTATTATTTAAGATAAGATAAATGAATTGTGCAATCTCTATGCCGTCAACCTTAAGGCTGTCACCAATGTCTGAAATCTCTAAATTACTTTGCTTCGCACCATGTAATTCTAAATCCCAGGCAGATACTCCATATACCCTAGCGCCTTCAAGATTTGTATTAGTAAATCGTGTTTTTGTAAGAATCGAATTTCTTAAATCAACATTGGTTAGGTTAGCCCAATGAAAGTCGGTCCAGTATAAATAACTTCGATTTATATGAGCGTCTGCCATTTGTGCATACCGAAAATATGCATCCTTCATATTTGTTTCAGTCAATATAGACTTATTAAACTTCGATTCGTTAAACTCACCCCTGGATAAATTTGCACCAAGCAGATTAGCTTCTGTAAAATCACATTCTTCGAATTTTGCATCAGTAAGGTTTGCATTAGCTAAGTGTGCAAGTTTAAAATTTGACCCCGATAAATCTGCTCGCGAAAGATCTGCCCCACGTAAGTCGCAATGAGAAAAATCTATTTCTGGTAATTTTGCATTAGATAAATTTATATTTCTAAGATCTGGGCCATTTATACCTATTCTCGTCAAATCTGCATCTGCGCTATCATATTCACTGATTCCTGCTTCCCTCAATTTCGCATCATTATAGCCTGCCGATCTTAATTCATAGTAGCGGAAGGTACCATCATTAAAATAGTCGCACCTGTGGTTAAAGGATTTTTGAGCTGCTTTCCATTCATTCCACTTTATAGGATTTTGCATTAATTCGAGTAAGCTTTCTTGATTTTTCATGTCTTATGTTTTATTGCGATAACTTATGCAAAATATGGGCTTTTGTGCCACATAGCTTGAATGTTTTTTGCATGCACACAGTAGGCTGTATAAATAAATTGGGAAAAGGTACACGTTTAATGATTTTATTCCATCGCTTTGAAAAATGAGTATGTTAGAATTAATAGCCGCCAACGGCCCATGCTTGGCCGAGAACTGGTATTTGAAATTCGTCCAACCGATAACTGCAGCCCGATAGCCAAACAAAAGTTGATGCTGTGTTGGGTCAGCCAGTGTTTTGCCAAGTCTCCATTGTATGCTGTTTAATATTCCGTGACAATATCCTTTTTTGATATTATGTACCTGTTTCCTTGTCTGCTAAAAACCAAAAACTCTTTCCATCCAGTAATCATTTCATCTTCGTCACCTAAATAAACGCCAATAACAGTAGCAATTTTTGTCGTGTCAGAATTGAGCACAAAACCATTAAAGTGTATTTGGATAATCTTATCTGCATTGGAAGCACTTGTAAGCAAAGTAGTGTCGTATTTGATAAGTAGTAAGCTGTCAACATAAGATTTATTCAACAGATTGAGTATTTCCTTATCACCTGATTGAATTTTGGTTTCGTTATGGGATATCCAGTTTCGTAGGGTTTGATATGTTGAACTGTCAAGTTTTGAATGAAATCGCACCAGTGTTTTACTGTCATTATTAACCATCGTGTCAAGATAATCTAAGGTTTGTTGCCTTACTTGATGAATAATATTTTCAATAGATGCGATGTCAACTTTGCCTGCTTTAATATTGTGGCCGTTTTGCGTTGTGTCCTTACAGCCAATTTGTGCAAGTGTTAGGAGTGCCAATAAAAGTCTTGCCATTCGAAAGAGATGCAGAAATGAGTAGTGTCCATAAATAGCTTACATCTCATAAATATACAACACCTTATTTTGCAAATCGGCTATCATCTGTTGCATTTGTGAAATTATTAATTCAACATCCATTTATATTAGCAACCCATCGCTGCCATGAAAATATGCAGTACAAGTGTTGCGACGCAAGGAACGATGCCATGAAAAAAAATTGCCGGTGACCCAAAAAAATAATTCAATCAACAACTTTACTTTTTTCGTTCATGACGTTTGCAACAACTGTGATGACATAAGTTTTGCGATTTTGAATTGATGTAACCTCTACCCAATCCTTCCAATCACCTCTATCAATATCTTCTTTACATTATCCGCATTCTGGTTGAATATTTTTAAGATCTCTTCCCAGGAAACAGGCGCTTCATCATCTTTCCAGCAGTCATAATCGGTACTCATGGCAATAGCGGCATAGGGTATTTTTAATTCATTGGCCAAAGCGGCTTCTGTGGCTACAGACATATTAATAACATCTGCACCCCATTGCCGGAACATTTTTGATTCGGCCCTGGTAGAGAAACGGGGGCCTTCAATAGTAACAACGGTTCCTGTAGCGTGAACAGGTAAATTCAATTGTGTGGCTGCGGTAAAAAATGACTCCCGTAATGTTTCATCAAAAGGTGTAGCCATGGGTGTATGCATTATACCGTTTTCAAATGTAGAAGCATAAGTATTGACCCTGTATTTGGTAAAATCAATAAACTGGTCCAATACTACAAAATGTCCGCGACCAATTTCTTCTTTTAAACTACCACAGGCGGTAGTGGCTACAATATGCGTTACACCTGCTTCTTTCAAAGCATATAAATTCGCGCGGTAATTAACTTCAGTGGGCGAGTACTGGTGGTGTTTGCCATGGCGGGATATCAATACAACTTCCTTCTCACTGATAATGCCATGTTTTAATACCGATGTAGGTTTGCCATAAGGAGTGGAAACTTCTTCTTCATAAACGTTACTTAATATTTGTGGATCTTCCAACCCGGAGCCACCAATGATCCCGATCTTTATCATAAATTAGTTTATAGTGTCACGTTAAGAATATATGTCACAGAATTGTGAGTGGTGAATGGTCAGTTGTGAATAAAATACAGGAAGTCTGCATCGATCACTGACAACTCACCACTGACAACTCACCACTGACAACTCACGATTAACTCAACATTAATTTATCAATAAAAATATTTCCTGCTTCCGCAAGCCCTTTTCTAAAATAATCTTCATCCATATTATTTTTTCTCAGGGAACAAATTAAGGATGCTTTCTTTATTGGCTTCGCAAATACCTCTTTCGGTGATGATGCCTGTTACCAGCCTTGCAGGTGTTACATCAAATGCATAATTAGCAGCCTTGCTATTGCCGGGTGTGAGCAACACTTTTTTTATCTCGCCATCGCAAAGCCCTTCCATGTATTTTACTTCATCGCCATTTCTTTCTTCGATAACTATTTCTTTCAGTCCGTCTTCCATTTGCCAGTCGATAGAAGAAGAAGGCAGTGCTGCATAAAAAGGTATGTTGTTATCATGAGCAGCTAATGCTTTCAGATAGGTTCCGATCTTGTTGGCTACATCCCCTGTGTAGGTGGTCCTGTCTGAGCCAACGATCACCACATCCACCATGCCATGCTGCATCAGGTGTCCGCCGGTGTTGTCGGCGATAACGGTATTTGGAACGCCGTGTTGCGACATCTCCCACGCAGTTAAACCTGCTCCCTGGTTTCTCGGGCGGGTTTCATCTACCCATACATGAACATTAATGCCTTTGTTATGCGCTGCATATATAGGTGAACTCGCAGAGCCATAGTCAACAAATGCGAGCCATCCTGCATTACAGTGTGTAAGGATATTTACAGTACCGCCGTTTTTATTTTTACTGATTTCTTCAATTAATGTCAATCCATGTTCGCCAATGCGCCTGCAATAGTCAGCATCTTCATCCGCAATTTCATTGGCAATGGTAAAGGCGATGTTTATTTTTTCTTCGATCGTGTTTTCATTTTGTATAGCATTCAATTGCCTGTTTACTGCCCATGCCAGGTTTACAGCAGTTGGACGTGTCGATTTTAATTTCTCTGCCACGAGTAAAATGAATTGATCAAAAGAATCGCTTTTTGATGCTTCCAATGTGGCTAAATACATTCCAAAACCTGCTGCAGCGCCAATTAACCCTGCGCCCCTCAGGTGCATGTCTTTAATGGCTGCAGCCATCTGGTCAACGGTTTCTATATCTTCAATAATAAACTGGTGCGGCAAATAACGCTGGTCTATTATCTGAACTATTTTTTCATCATTTGGTTTTAACCAGATGGTCCGAAAAGCTTTCCCGTTAACGTTCATGAAATGATTTTAATTAGCAGATCAAATGTAAGAAAGTAAGGCCTGAGATGTTACGAGGGATTACAAGCCACAGGCATAGTAAGGAGAAGCGAGGAAAATTAAATTACCCTGTCATTGCCGCCATCAACAGGTATCTGCGCCCCGGTAGTTTTGGAAAACGATGAACCCAGTAATTGAAGTGCTGCCGCTGCAACATCGCCCGATGTTATTTCCGTTTGCAAAACATTGTTGGTTTTATATGCCTGTACGGAAAGCCCATATTGTGCAGCACGTGCCTCCAGTATTTCATCCGTCCAGATTCCTGTGTCGAACACTGCATTGGGATGAATCACATTCACGCGAATTCCTGTTTTGCCAAGTTCAAGCGCCGCCACTCTTGCCAGTTGTGTAAGGCCTGCTTTCGCTACGGAGTAGCTTGCAGCGCCCGGCCCCGGGGCAGGAACATTCTTTGAACCGATGATTACGACAGAAGGCTTTATCCCGTATTCAAGATATGGAATACATGCCTGCATTAATTGACGATGACTGGTAAGATTTAACGACAGGCTTTGTTCCCATGTTTTTTCATCAATGTTTTTGATTGTTGCACCGGGAGAAAAGATACCCGCATTGCTGATTAGCAGGTCCAACCCGCCAAACTGTTTAAGTGTTTGGTCAACTGCATTTTTCAATGCTGCTGTATTCGTTACATCACAAGTTATTCCGAACACTCCCTGCACATGCATCTTTTCAATGGCCGGGTTGATGTCGAGTGCAACAACAATAGCACCTTCATTTGCAAGGGCAAGTGCGCATGCTTTGCCAATGCCACTTGCAGCGCCTGTAACTAATGCAATTTTTCCCTGGAAGGTTTTTACTGATGCCGGTTTTTTCAACTTCGCCTGTTCCAGTTCCCAATATTCCATTTCGAAAAGATGTTCTTGTGAGAGTGATTGCCAACCTCCCAATTTTTCTCCCTGCTGTATCGCTTTGATCGTATGTTGACTGATGTCGGCAACGATCTTTGCGTCCTCCAGGCTCTTGCCAAACGCAACAATGCCATGCCTGGGCCACACTGCCCAGCGGGGAGCAGGATCAAGTTGCATGAGTTTACCGTTTGTATATTTACCAAAATATTTTTCATAGTCCTTTACAAATTTCTCTACTGACTTTTCGGGCTCATTACCTATAACAAGGGCTGTGCGTTTTGTACGAATGATATGGTCAGGCGTGACAGGGCCCCTGGCAGTAATGGATGAAACAGTTTCGAGGTTGCTGAAGCCAACTGCTGCCGGGGAATCTTCTAAAATTGCAACACATGCGTTTCCCATCACGGATGAAACAGCTTTTCGTAACCTGGCAATTTTGATCAAATCGGGTTCCTGCTTTTTTTTATCCAGAACAATGGTTGCTTTTTTATTTTGGAGGTATCGTTCAGCTTTGCTTACCAGTGTAATCATCTGGTCATAGCTTTTTTTAGCCTCATCATTAAACGTAAAAATCCCATGGTTCAGCAGAATGATGCCTTCGATCTTCTTCCAGTCAAGTCCCTGCGTAAGCTTGTATATTTCTCTCGATAAGATAAATCCCGGCATCACATACGGAACGATCAACACTGTATTGCCATAGATTTCTTCAATCCATTTTCTTCCCCCGGGTGTATTGGTGATTGTTACCACTGCATCAGCGTGCGTATGATCCACAAACCGGAAGGGTATAATAGCATGTAAGATCGCTTCCACTGAAGGAACAGGTGCATTCGGATTTGTCATCGCAGCACGTTGATATTTCACCATGTCCGCATCCGAAAGCTTATCAAGCTGGGCCATTTTCAGCAACACACTCATCCGTACAGGTGCAAATCCTTCTTCCCTGATAGTGGCAAGATCCCAGCCGCTGCCCTTCACATAAAGCAGTTCTTCTGTCTCGCCAAACAAATTACGTTCGCTTATCTTAACCGAAGTATTTCCTCCGCCATGTAACACCAGGTCCGGATCAGCTCCCAATAATTGTGATGAATATACTCTCAACTTCAGTAAATCGCTTTTCAGTTCTGCGGCTGCAGCATTGTTCCATAAATTTTTCATGATTCAGTTAGATACGATCGAAGCGTTCGACCTTTTTTATTTATGAACGAAAATAGAGAAATTGTTTTGTTGGAATGTTCAAAGGGCAAAGTGTGCTCATATATTACGGCCTGCTCTCTGGCTTTGCGGGAAATTTATTTGATAAAAACGCAATCATCGTATTACATACTTCTTCGGGGCTTTCTTCATGCGGCAATAACGAAGCATCTTTTACAGTATAAAATTTGCAATTAGCATTAAACTGGTTTCTCATCTTGAGTGCTAACCGCGACGGGAAGGTGTTATCCTTTTCTCCCCATATCATCAATACGTTTGCTTTAATTTTTTTATGTGCTGTTTTAAAATCGTCTATGGCTTTCCAGTCAATGCCTTTCAGGTATTTAAATGCACCAATGGCTTTTTCTTTTGAGTTGATAAATGGCGTTAAGTAGTATTGAATGTTGCCTGGATCGTTCAACATGGATTTATCAAAATATGCTTCGCTGAAACCCATTGAAGAGCGGATGAACCATTTCTGTTTCAATAGCGTTCGTATCAGATCCGGTACTAATGGCAATAGCCCTGCTTTTTGATAAAAGGGAATCCAGGGTGGCCTGTGATTGGGAATTTCGGTATTAAAGATGACCAGGTTTTTCACTCTGGCAGGTTCATTCACAGCAATGATCCGCGCCACTGTTGCCCCTGAATTATGAGCCACCAGGCTGAATGCATGAATGCCTTTTTTGTTTAGTACTTCTATTACATAACCGGCTTGTGCGCTGCTCGAAAAATCTGTGCTGCTCGTCCAGGTGCTGTCGCCAAGCCCGGGAAGGTCAAGTGTAATGCATCTGTAGTAAAGTGATAATATCGGAAGCAGGTGCCGCCAGGTGTAACCATTGGTAGGAAAGCCGTGAATAAAAATAATTGTTTCTCCTTGCCCGAATTGCCGGATAGCAACCGTTGTATCAGCAACAACTATATTTTCAACTTTGGCTTGTTTGTAAAGCGCTATGTTGTCAGAATTTATCATTATGTTGCCTGAGAATTACTATCATAAATATTGTTGGTGGAAGGCAGGTAGCTTTGGTGCAATTTGCCGCAGCTATCACATAGCAACTTTTCGATTGGAGTGAATTGCGGAGAAATTTGTTTTTGCGCTGTTGCAGAAGGTGCCAATGTTTGTAAAGCGATTATTGTAATAAGGACTTTTATACAGTGGTGCATTACGCTCAAATATACGCTACCCACACTTCGTAAATACAAGGGAAGGCTGTATTTGAATAACTAAAAACCAATTTGCTATTTCACAATGCATCGTTCTTTTCAGAGACAGTGTTTTACAACAAGACTATATTGGCGTGATTACTGTATATTGACTCAAAATTCAACAAGATGAAAGCGAAAAAAATATGGGCAAATTTTAGTGTAAAAGATGCAAAGCGCACCAACGAATTCTATACACAATTAGGTTTTACGCCCAATAACACAAACAACTATCCTAAGCTATCCAGCTTTCTTTTTGGTGATGATGATTTCGTGATTCATTTTTTTGAACAGGGTTCACAGATAGATAAATATTTAACATCCGGAGCAAATACTACCAGCGAAATTATTTTTACACTTTCTGCAGCAACAGAGGCTGAAGTAAAAGAATGGGCAGAGAAGGTTAAAAATGCCGGCGGTACTATTTTCCAGGAAGCAGGGAGAGATGAAAACAATTATTATGGTTTGGGCTTTGCTGACCCCGATGGACATAGGTTTAATATATTATTGATGGAAGAAGGGATGTGATAAAATCTTTTGATGGCAAGCCTTGCCGCTTCGTCAGGGCGCAGCGAAGAAACGAAACCCTCATCCGCGTAAATGATATCCTTTTGTTTTTGTGAATGCCCGCAAACCCGCATGCGAGAGCGTAATGCCAAAACCGGAATGCTTTCTTCCGCTCCAGGGTAATGCGGCGCTTACACGATCACAGCAATTCCAGTAACCTGTGCCTACATTTATTTGTTGTAAGATATTTTCCGCACGGTTTTTATCAGCGCTGTAAACGGAAGCCGTCAAACCGTATTCCGTATCCTTCATCAATGCTATCGCTTCGTCATCATTGTTTACTTTCATGATACCAATAACAGGACCGAATGATTCATCTTTCATTATGCTCATCCCGTGATCTGCATTCAGCAAAACGGTTGGTTCAAAAAAGTACCCGTTTGCATTTATTTTTTTTCCGCCGGTCAAGATCTTTGCGCCTTTGCTTGTTGCATCCTCAACCTGGTTTTCCAAAACTGTAAGCTGTTCCTTCCTGCTTAAAGGCCCTATATAAATTCCTTCTTCAGTTGGAGCACCTATCTTCCACGATTGTACTTCTTTTACAAACTCATTGATGTACTGGTCATAAACTTTTTCATGCACATAAATCCTTTCCACAGAACAACAGCTCTGGCCATTGTTATAAAAAGCGCCATCAGCAGTAGCGGCAGCAACAGCTTTTATATCCTGTATGTCATCTGCCACATACAAAGGATCTTTACCACCCAACTCGCATTGACAAGGAACCATTTTTGGGGCAACTTTCTCATATATATGTTTCCCGGTTTTATAAGAGCCCGTGAAGAAGTAACCATCAAAAGGCAGATCTAACAGCAGCGCACCAACGTTTCCTGCACCAATCGCAACCTGGAAAATATTTTCCGGAACACCCGCCTGTTTTAATAATTTTTCTATTTGCAACCCTGTGAGCGTAGCGTATTCAGAAGGTTTATACATTACTGCATTTCCGGCAAGCAGCGCAGGAATAAAAACATTCACACCAACGAGGTAAGGATAATTCCATGCAGAGATATTGCAAACAACACCAAGCGGTTCATAAGAAATTTTTTCTTCCATCCCGTCGCTGTAACTCATGGTCTCATCCGATAAATATTTTTCCGCGTTTTCAGTTAACCATTTAATTCTTGTACGTGCGCCGTTTATTTCATTGCGCGATTGCTGCAAAGGTTTTCCTACTTCTGAAGTAAGAACAGCAGCAAGCTGTTCCGCATTTTTTTCCAACAACTCCGAAATTTTTTTTATTACTTCTATTCTTTGTTGAAGGGGAACTTTATACCAACCAGGCTGCGCAGCCTTTAATGACTCTAACTTTTTTTGCAGGCTTTGTTGTGTATCAACATTCAGTTCTGTAATTACTTCTTCAGTAGCAGGATTGATAATGGAAAGTTTGTTCATGTCTGTTTTTCTTATAGCAGAAAGAAATTGTTTTTTTAAATTTTCTGAAAATGGATTATGCGCTGCGTCTTTTATTCTTTCAGGATGCCATTGCACACAAAGCATAAAACCTTTATCATTTTTATTCCTGAATTCAAGGCCTTCAATTATTTTTTCTTCATCATCATCGTAAGCATTTACTACCAGGTTCTCTCCAATGGCATCCGGGTCAATTGCCTGGTGATGCGCACTGTTCACATGGCCGGAAAGTGAACCTGCAATTTTATAAAGCAAAGTATTTTGTTCCGTAACGATTGTATGTTCTTTATCTGATGCTTCTTTCTTATGTCTTACATTGCCATTGTCAAGATCTTGTATAAGTTTGCCGCCTTCCAAAACATTTATCAATTGCATCCCCCTGCATATTCCCAGGACAGGCAATTTGTTTAACTGTGAATAGCGGTAAATTTTTTCTTCGAAACGATCCCGTTCCAGGTAATGTGAAGCAGGGATATTATTATAATCGTCCTCTCCGCCGTAAAAAGAAGGGTGGACATCTATTCCGCCGGTGAGAATAAAACCATCGCAGGTATAAATATCTTCTGTATTATTCTTTTCAAAAGAAAGCTCGATCAATTCGATATCGTCTTTCAAATCATCAGCGATAAACCAATTCCAATAGTTCTGAAAGGCAATTTCAGTATAACTGATACCTATCTTTTTTTTCATGATTTGCTTTTTACTCCCTTTAGGGGATGGGGGCTTATAATGCTTTAGAGTACAAATTTCTAAAATCTTCGCGGGTTACAGGTTTCGGATTATTGGGATGCGCAAAATCAGCAATGGCAAGATCAGCGAGCGGTTCAATATGTTCCTGCTTTACACCTATATCACGCAACCTGTGTGGTATGTTGATCTTTGCATTCAGATCAAACAAATATTGTACAACTGCATTGCCTGTTTCTTCTTTCAGTTCTAATGTTCGCGCAATCTGCCTGAACTTGTTTTCAAAGCCTTCAATGTTAAACTCCATGCCGTAAGGAATATTCACTGCGTTTGCAAGTCCATGATGTGTATCGAGCAATGATGATAACGGGTGCGCCAGTGAATGCACAACACCCAGTCCTTTTTGGAAAGCAACAGCACCCATAAGAGAAGCTATCAGCATTTTACTTCTTGATTCGATATCAGGATCATTCACTGCTTTCTCCAGCGATTGGCTGATCAATGAAATTCCTTCCAGCGCAATCCCTTCACATAGCGGATGCGGCATCTTTGCCAGGTAAGCTTCCATGTTATGTGTTAATGCATCCATTCCTGTTGCAGCAGTAATAAATGGAGGAAGTTCCATTGTTAATAAAGGATCCGCAAAAACTATTTTCGCCAACAGCTTCGGGGAAAAAAGAATTTTTTTCTGATGTGTTTCATCATCCGAAATAACGGCGCTTCGCCCCACTTCACTTCCCGTGCCTGCAGTTGTTGGAATAGTAATAAAATGCGGAACATCATTTGTAACATGTACATCACCACCGATCAGGTCATCATATTTAAAAAGATCTTCCCGGTGATTTATTCGCAATGCGATTGCCCTTGCAACATCCAATGCGGCGCCTCCGCCAATACCAATAACAGCATCTCTTTCTGTGTTATCATACACATCTGCCCCTTTATACACATCTGACTTCACAGGGTTTTTATGAATATCAAAAAACACTTCAACCGAAATATTTTTCTTTTTAAGATCGTTGATGATTTCTTTAAAAAAATCCAGTTGCGCAATAATTGCGTCTGTAACAACCAGGGGCCGCGATAAATTATTTTTTAAAAGATAATCACCGAGTTCTCTGCTTGAACCTGCTCCAAAGCGAATGGTTGTGGGAAAATTATATTGATAGATTTTGTCGAATGTCATAAATAATAAATTTCAAAACTCAAACATTAAAACCAAAATAAGCAAAGACGAAAATTCAAATTTAAATTATGAAGACAATCATTTTAAAATTTTATTTCAGTTTCTTAGCAGGTCTGCCCCTGCCGGATTTTGCGCTTAGGTGGCCACTACCATTAAAACGGTGCTGGCTCTGCGTTTGCTTGTGCGGAATTTTGATACAGAACGCGTAACTTGCTTTGAAATGATATATGTATGAATATTGAGCAATTCATAGAAATAAACCCAAAAATTATGATGGGAAAACCTGTTATAAAAAACACCCGCATCACTGTCGAGCTCATTCTTGAAAAACTTTCTTCCGGCGAATCTGAAGATGATTTATTAATTGCACATCCACGGTTAACCAAACAGGATATTAAAGCGGCGCTTGCCTTTGCTGCTCAATCATTAAAGGGAGAGAATATTTATCCTGTTGCAGTATGAATTTGCTTGCAGATGAAGGGATAGACAAGCAAATTGTTGATGCATTGCGTAATGCAGGTTTTGATGTTGTGTATATACTGGAAACAAATCCCTCAGCAGATGATGATTTTATTTTATCGCTGGCAAACGCGCAACAAAGGATTTTGCTAACACAGGATAAGGATTTTGGCGAACTGGTTTTTCGTTTAAAGCAATTGCATTATGGTGTTGTTCTTATAAGGTTGCATGGCTATAAACCTGAAGTGAAAGCAGAAATTACTACGTCAGTTTTATCACAACACAAAAACGAATTAGCGAAAGCATTTACTGTTATTCAGCCCAATGCGATAAGGATTAGGAAATGATTATGGATTATTGCGCTCTGTAAGTCGAATGTTCCCTGGTTGCGCTGCTAATGGCTTTAAAAGGAGACATTGTGGGTAAGGAGGTTTTATCGAATGTCATAAGATTAATTTGAAAATTTGGCAATTTGAAAATTGAATCATCAGCTTGTTCAAATCATTTTCAAATTTTCAAATTAGCTCATTGTTGAATTCAGATAATCTCAAAATATCTTTTATACTCCCAATCCGTCACCGCTTTCAAATGCTGCCTCCATTCCCATTCCCTTGTTTGTGTGAAATGCTGTACAAATTTTTCACCGAATAATTCCTTCGCCACCCCGGAAGCTTTCATCTGTTGAGTGGCTTCGATTAATGTTGCGGGCAATACACCGTTTGAATAATCCTCATAGCCGTTTCCAACTGTTGCCGGTTGGTTGAGTTTCAGTTTATTTTTTATTCCATATAAACCCGCCGCCAAACAACCCGCCATTGCCAGGTATGGATTTACATCAGACCCGATCACCCTTGTTTCTAAACGGCATGATTTGCTGCCTGCAGCCAGCAATCTTACAGCAACTGTTCTGTTATCTGCTCCCCAGGTAAGCGTTGTGGGAGCCCATGCGCCTTCTACCAATCTTTTATAACTGTTTATAGTTGGCGCAAACAACGGCAGTATATACGGCAAACAATATAATTGTCCTGCGAGATAATTTTTAGCAAGAGCGCTCATTTTCATTTTATCTTTTTCATCATAAAAAAGATTTTTCTTAGCGCTCTTATCCCACAAACTTTGATGAACATGCCCTCCGCAACCGGGAAGATTTTCATTGATCTTCGCCATGAATGTTGCAATTATGCCATGCCGGTATGCAATTTCTTTTACTGCTGTTTTAAAAAGAAGCGCCCTGTCAGCTGCTTGTAAAATTTCTGAGTAAGTAATTGCAGCTTCGTAAGTACCCGGCCCCGTTTCCGTATGTATTCCTTCAAGCGGAACATTAAATTTTTTTGAACTTTCAAACAGGTCATTGAAATAAACATTCTCCAATGAACTGCGCAGGATGGAATAACCAAACATCCCGGGCGTAAGGGGAGTGAGATTTTTAAACTGCTTGTCATTTAACGTTTGAGGTGTTTCGGCAAAATTGTACCACTCAAATTCCTGCGAGAAAAAAGGAGTGTAGCCGGATTCGCCTGCCTGGTTCATAATTTTTTTCAGCAGTTGTCTCGGGCAGATCGAAGAAGTATCTCCTTTCTCATCCGCCAATTCACCAAGAAAGAACGGAACATCATTTTCCCAGGGAATTTTTCTGAAACTGTTTATATCTAACACACAATGGGAGTCAGGATACCCTGTATGCCATCCTGTATATTCAACATTATCATATACAACATCGGCTGCATCCCAACCAAAGATCACGTTGCAAAAACCAAGGCCGTTCTCCATTACAGAACTAAATTTTTCAGCAGATATATATTTTCCCCTGAGTATTCCGTCTATATCGCTGACTGCAATTTTTACTTTTCCCGAAGGATGTTCCTTTACATATTGAAGAATTTCTTTTGCGGTCATATTCTCTTTTAAAAATAAAAAATACTAATTATTTAGCAAATTGAACCACATAAGGCACATAGTTACATAGAGGTTCACATTAGCTTGTATTACTCTTCCGGCAGTAAAGCAAACAGGTTATTTACAAGAGGTTTCCGCCCTTCTTTAAAAATATTTACACAATGGAAATTTATAAGCATGTCTTTGGGCTTTTGCAACATTTGCATATAAGACAGTAATATTGCATCATGTATTGGCAAAAGTCCATCCTGAGCTTTCAATTCTACACAAAGAATATCTTCCACTAACACATCCAATCTTAATTCTGTATCAAGCAGCAAGCCTTTGTATTCCAGTGTCGCCCACACCTTGCTTTTATTTGCTATTCCACGCAGATTTAATTCCCGCAAAAAACATTTTTCATAGACGCTTTCCAATAAACCCGGGCCAAGATATTTATGTACTTCTATTGCGCAACCAATAACCTTATAGGTTAGCTCATTTAAATACCTTTTTGTTATCCGCATTCAGCTATGTGTTAAACCTATGTGCCTATGTTCCTAATGTGGTTCAAAAATATAATACAGTAACTGCTCAGACAAACAAATTCTAACCAGCACCTCAAAATATTAATTAGCCTTATTTTATCCCTCAGACTTTTCATTTAATAATTCAATAGCCACACATTAATTATTTACATGCTTCGCTGCAAATAGTTTAAAAACGACATAAGAAATGCCGAGGATCAAAAAATATATTATAGCCAATTCAAAATTGTAAATCACCATTGCAACAAATGAGATCAGGGCAATGATCAATGCCGTAACAGGGAACACCGGATACATCGGAACTTTAAATGGCCGTATTAAACCGGGTTCCTTTTTTCTTAATCTCAACAAGGCTATCATCGAAACAATATACAATGTCAAAGCGCCAAAGACAGAGATGGTAATGATTTCAGCTGTTTTCCCTGTAAGCAATGCAATGATCCCGATCACCATGTTCAGCAGTAATGCATTTGAAGGTGTTTGAAAACGGGGGTGTATCTTTTTTAAAAATGCAGGCGCAAATCCGGCTCTGCCAAACTCAAAAGTTGCTCTTCCTGCCGCAAGGATTATTCCATGAAACGACGCGATCAGGCCAAACAATCCTACCGTGATCAATAAATGATAAAGCACATTGTTATTACCAACGATATGACTTAACGCCAATGGCAGCGGTGAATCAGAAGCAGAGCCGTCATTTTTGTAAACAATCGCTTCCCAACCAGCGACACCAACGGAACTTATAAAAGTCAGTATGCACAAGATCACCAATGTAAGGATCGCTGAGCCAAAACCCAGCAACATTGTTCGTTGAGGGTTAACGGCTTCTTCTGCTACATTGGCAACACCTTCAATTGCCAGGAAAAACCAGATGGCAAAAGGAATTGCAGCAAACACACCGCTCCAGCCGTGCGGAAATGCATTATGCTGTAAATTTTTTATATCCAGATGTGGGAGGGTAATACCAGAGAATAACAACAATTCGCCCACCGCAAGAATTGTTATAAACAACTCAAAGATTGCTGCAGCTTTAACGCCGTAAATATTTAAGCCGGTAAAAATTATGTAACTGAAAATTGCGATCGACAAAATTGATAATTGCGGAAAAAATAAATTGAAATAGGCGCCGATCGCAAATGCAATGGCAGGCGGTGCAAAAATAAATTCTATGTTCTGCGCCATGCCTGCCACAAATCCCCAATCTTTTCCAAGGGCACGCGCAGCATAATCAAAGCCACCACCCGCTTTCGGTATGGCGCATGCCAATTCTGTATAACTGAACGTGAAAGTGACATACAAAATAATGATGAAGAGCGTAGCAATAGCCAGCCCTAATGTACCTCCTTCCTGCAATCCAAGATTCCATCCGAAATACATTCCCGATATCACATAACCAACACCAAGCCCCCAAAGCATTATAGGCGTGAGCGTTCTTTTTAATTCATTTGCTGATGACAAAAGAAAATAATTTTTCGATTGAAAGAATTATGTAGCCAACCGCCAAACTCCATGCATCAACTGTTGTGCGGCACTCCCAAACAGCCGGTTCATTATGCAACAATAAAAATTTCTTTCTTGAAATCGTGTTTCCAGTCATATTTTTTCTCCTGACCCCGGGAAATTAATTTTAATCGCTCTTGTTATGTTGGGCTGATGTCGAGATCTTCACCGATATTCGATGCAATCTGATTTTATGATTTACGTCGGGTATTTGATTCGCAGAGATGACAACCCGACTGGCTATGAATTACTGATTGTGGAATCGATATTCGGAAGATCTAAAAATTAGTAGCGTTGATTCGCAACTTTCTTAAAACCGCTTTCTGAAATCTTTTACGAAACAAATTATTTCCCCTGATAAATTGTTGGGCTTGCACTTGGCCTATAATATGCAACTTTTGATAATGGTTTGTACTTTCAGGATCGTCGCTGTATAAAACATCCTTTTAAAAGTTGCCCCATATGCTTTTGGCAGATTTCTGTGGTATTCAATCATTGTTGTCCGACTAAAATTTTAATTCTTGGGCTAAAGCCCTTGATGGGCTTGGTTTTCACTAGCCCCAGGCTTAAGCCTGGGGCTATATAGCGGAATCCTTATCCAACGGGCTTTAGCCCAAGTTAACCGGACGATACTGGTATTCAATAATGATTTCGACAGTTACTCTATTGAAATATTTCGAGTTTTTTCTTCAATTGATTTATGCCTGTTTTTTTAATTTTATCATCATCGCAAACAAAACAAATGCCGCACATATGTACAGCAGCAATAAAGGGAATTTGAACGCAAATGTTTTATAATCGTTCGGATAGATTTCATTAAGCTGGATAAAAGGTGCGGTGTCTATTTCCTGCTTAATTATATTTCCACCGGAATTTATCATCCCGGAATAACCGTTGTTACAATTTACAATTACATCTTTACGCATTTCAATGGCACGCAGCCGCGCATTTAAAAAATGGGAGCGCACGATGTAAGTATTGTTAAACCAGCCGTCGTTACTCATATTACAAAAAAACTCAGCACCCTGACCAGCCAGTTGCCGGGCGGCGGTTTCAATCGCAGATTCATTACAGATCATAATGCCTGCTTTACCGTATGGCGTTTCCAATGGTGCATTATGTGCGATGTCATCGGTTACTAAAAAACCTGTACTGGAAAAAAAAGGAATGCTAATGCCGCTAACAGGCTTTTCTATAAACGATAATAAAAACTGTTTATCATACCTGCCTGTAATATCTCCGTTTGGAGCAATGCAATAAGCAGAATTATTCACAATATTATTTTCAACTTCGGTATTCATTCCAAGTATATGCGTTGCCTTAGCCGATGCGGACTCTTTAATGATTTCATTGACCAGGTCATCATCTTTCCTGTACGTCCACGGTATTGCAGATTCAGACCATAAAATCATATCGGGTTTTTGGGCAACAGCGGCTTTATTCAAATCGAGTAAGCGCTGTACTAACATATTGCCATTGGCATCATCCCATTTTATATCCGGCGGAATATTTTCAGCAAGCAATGCAATTCTTACCGGCTGATTTTGCGTTATCGTGTTATTAAAACTTTGAAGAATTGCATACCCGCAAAATATATATACTAATACAACAGCGACAGGAATAAAAACTTTTTTCCACTCTTTAGTTGCAATAAAAACAGCAAGCAGGTAATTCACAAGAACAACAACATAGCTAAGGATATATATTCCAAAAAGAGATGCCGGCTGCACCGCATATAAATTTCCTTCCAGTGCATTGCCTGCATAAAAATTAAACCATGGCATTCCATCTGAAATCAGCGATCGCACATATTCAAATAGGCAGAACAATGCTGCTGCAGATAAACTGTTTATTACAACTGAATATTTCTTGTTAGTTATCCTGGCGAATGAAACGCATGAAAAAAGGCATGCCCAGTAAACGGCCATAATTAAAGTGCAGATTAAAAACACACCCAAGCCATATAAAAAATTATAACCGGTAAAACGCTCTGCTCCGCTTATCATCCAGTAAAACGAAAGACAGGATAATACAAAACCAAAAATAAAACCTTGCTTAAAACTTTGTTTCACGTTTGCTTTAAGCATTGAAATAAACACGGGAACAAAACATATCCATCCAACAATAAAATTTATTTCGACAAGCGCAATAAATGCAAGCAAACCAGAAATGATTGCCGGCATGTTTGAAGAGAAAATTTTCTTAAGCATTATCAAACGTAAAAATAATATGATTAACCCGGAGCGATGATATGCTTAAAAAGAAAAAGAGCCTGTAAAGGCTCTTTCTCATCAAGGTTAAAATAAATTATTCAATAGAAATCTTGATATTTTCTGTTACGGAATCTCCTTTCAATTGTAAAATATACACACCTGCTGCGGGCTTTGTTTTTAAATTTAGTTTATAGCTGCCTGCTCCTGTATTGGTTTCAATTATTTCCCGGTGTACAACTTTACCTGCAAGGTTTGTCAATGTTGCTGTTACTGCCCCGCCTGAATTATTTTGCAAAATAAAATTGATGTCTCCATGGGAAGGATTTGGATATATTTTTCCAATGGCCTGTCTCCCGGACATGCTCAGTGACCTCACGCCGGAAATTGCAAATTTGCCATCAGTATCGTATTGTTTTATCCGGTAATAATTAACGCCATTATACGGCGAATTATCATGTGCCGTATAAGTATGTGCCACCACGGAGGTACCGCTGCCCTGCACCGTTGCGAGCTTTGAAAACCTGAAGCCATCAGTGCTGCGTTCAATATCAAAATGACTGTTGTTTTGCTCCATCGCCGTTTTCCAGCTTATCAGCACCCGGTTCTTATCCTGCTCAACTGTAAAGTTGGCAAGGCTTACCGGTAATACCCCGGCAGTGGTTAACGAAGGGAATGCATAGCCGATAAGATAGGTTGCTGCATCAACCCTGAAATAATAGGTAACATTCGGTTTGAGATTTTCCGTTGGCTTTATGGCATATTCAAACTCACTTGTTTCACCTGCGTTAAGCGTTTGGGCGGGCAGGGATTCTGAAGAAACAACTTCTGCCCCCGCAACGAAAACATACGGATCGGGCTGGCCGCTTAACTGGTGTGTAGTAGGTTCAAGATCGGTTACATTCGGGCTTGTGCCGGCAAGAACAAACGCATTTGTACCTGCAGTTCCTGTAATTTGTTGCCATGTAGAACCAGCTTCATTGCTTGAATCTTCAAACAATGCACCATCCAGCAGGCCACCGCTTCCATTATTATATAGTTCAATGCGCAGCCGTATAATGCTGTCAAGGTTGGCAACGGTAATAGGTGTGTTTTGATCTGCCCGCCATGTAGCAGTAGTTTCTGAACCATCATCTTTCCGCCAGCGCCAAACGCCTTGCGTTGTGAAAGCAAAAAGATTATAGCTTATTACAAGCAAAACTGTCAGAAGTAAAATTTTTTTCATGATGTTTAAATTAATGGTTAAAGATCAACGCCGGTTCCAGAAGATAAAAGAAACTTAAATTAACAAAATGTTTATCAAGCCCTGGAATGATTTGTCATTTCCACACTCAAAGAACACTTTAGTATTTAAAATTAAGAATTTATTTCAATGAAGATTTATTTATCTCTCCGCTATCGTTTCTTTTATTTATACTTTACGGTAATAAATCTCGGGCGTAAATGATAAGGATGTTTTATAATATTTTCAATGAAATTAAATGAGTTTACATTATAACTTATGAGTAACTCGCCCGGTTTTGAAAGATGCGGATGCGCTTTTGCATTATAGGTGTAGAAATCAATACCATCATATATTTCAGGCGTTTGCCATATTTTTTTTGCCGGCTGAAAAGGACCCCATGGCGTTGCGGCGGCCTGTATTACCACATCAGGTGAATTGGTATCTAATTCATATGTCGCGATCACTCTTCCATCATCCATAAAAGTTACGCTCATTTCGTTCGAGATACGGCTGGTTAATGCAGCCGCATTGTTTACGTCTTCATTCCAGCCACTGCCGTCCCAGAATCTCCATTCATTAAATTTCTCGAATTGATCATCTTTTACTCTCGCCACAAGCAATTCTTTATCCGGGCCGCGAACACCATACACATAGATATATCCGTCAGGATGCGGAGCGCCTGCACCAATCGTATTCGACAATACGCTTATTCCAAAAACTACTTTGCCTTTCCCCTTGCTGTCTTTTAAAAAGAAAGGGACATCTAACTGGTATTGCTCAGTATAAGGCGGCTTGCTATGTTTTGGTATAGCAATTAAGCCTAAGCCAATATCATCAAAAGGATAAATCCCGCCCGGCACATTTTTAATTCTGTAAGCAAAAATATAAGTGGTGCTGTCCATGGCGTGATCTAACACCCCATCGCCTAACCAATAATAATCGCCGGGAATTGAATTCGGCGAGTGTGGTTCAAACATGGATATAGCATTGCCGGCGCTGTCTTTTCTGTAATAAAAATGAATATGGTTGGGATCAACTTTATCACCATCCATATACGCGACTGAATTGTGCAGCAGTTGCCAGTCAGCGCGCAAAGTATCCGCCACTATATTCCCAACAATACAATCACTAAACCAAAAGAATGTATTTGTTTGCCCGGCTTTGCCCGGTGCTTCAACACCATTTGTAGCTATACTATAAATACCATCTGCCCCAATCCAGCCGGTATCATGCCGTAGCATCTCTGCCCATTGCGGTGCAGGCTTTGTGATGATCTGGCTGGCAGAATCTTTTTCATACCATCTCGCATGCGATATGGTTCCATCAGGTACAACAGGCTTTGTGTTGTTGCAACTCATCAGGAAAAAAAGGAAGATCAGATTGTATATATGTTTCATCGCTTTTGCGTATTTGATGATGGAAGAATATTCCAGTTATCCGTTCTGAATGGCATTGCCGGCAAACCATCTTTGTTACAAAAATTGGTGATGGGATAATTGGTAAATGCATATCGAACGGCAACAGGTTTATCAACCTGCGGTGCACTTAATACCACTTTATCATTTATAATTTGTGCTGAAGCCGGGTAAAAGATCTTGTCATTACCCGCAATAAAAAAGTATTTTATTGGCTGATCATCTGATGTTGTCAGGCCCGCACCAACGCTTGCTTTATCAAATGAAACCGTAACAATATTTTTATTGATAATAAAACCGGAAAATTGCGGGCCGAGATATCGAATGTTTTTTAATCCATACGTTTTTGCGAATGCATTTTTTGCTAATCGTATTCCAACATCTTTTTTATCGCGTGGATGAAGTTCATCAGGTTGCGCAATATCCATCGTTAATGCAATGCCGGTATTTTTTTCTTTTAAAATATTGGTTTGTGCCTCGCGAAAAATTGCGTAATCAAAAGCTGTTGAATCAAACCTGGCAATTGAATCATATTGTTGCCAGTTGTATGGCGCAACCTGGACATAATAAAAAGGGAGTTCGCCCTGGTTAAACAAGGCACGCCAGTTTTTTATCATTGCAATATTCAGTCGTGTATATATACTTCCATCATCCCTGTTTGATTCGCCCTGGTACCATAAAAATCCGCGCAGTGAAATATTTCTTAAAGGATATATCATAGCATTATAAAACAATGTCGGACGCACAACTTTTTCAAACGTAACGACGCTGTCTAAAACTTCTTTTGATGCAGCGCTTGTATCATAAGAATATAAATATTTTTTATTGAGCGAATCATCAGCGGCAAGCGTTTCCCTGCTTGTCCAAATCTGGCAGGATGAACCGCCAACTGTACTTGTAACGAGTCCGACAGGTACATGAAGCTTATTCAATAACTCCAAACCAAAATAATAAGCCACTGCACTAAAATCACCGGCTGTTTGCGGTGTGCAAACAGTCCACGTTCCCCTGAATTCGTTTACAGGGTTCTTTTGAAAAGCAGTTGCAATGTCAAGCACTCTAATTTCGGGATGATCAGCCTTTGCTATTTCGTTCTCAAAATCATCAACGCCTTTTAGCCATGGCAAAAATGGTTTTAACTGCATATCCATATTTGACTGGCCGCTGCATAACCATACTTCACCAATTAAAATATTGTTGAGTTGAATAGTATCGCTGTTATGAATGATTGTGATGGTATGCGTCGCATAATTTCCTGCAATTGCAGCAGGCACTTCAATTGTTCCCAGCCATTCATTATTCTTATCGGCAGTAATTTCAGCAGTATGCTTCACCCAGTCTGCTTTCACTTTAATGATGTCGCCTTTTCGTGCTGTTCCCCAAATTTTCATGGGTTTTGCCTGCTGAATAACCATATTGTTTTGCAGGAGATTGCTCACTGAAAATGATATGGCGTCCTGTGCCGGCGAAGCAGCACTGATAAAACAAAACTGTATAAAAAATAGCCACTTCATTATTACTGCAATTTTACGCGTATGAATCTTGGTCTGTATAAGTTGGGATATATTTTCACATCATTCCAGAAATCGAATGAGTTTACATTATAGCTTATCAGCAATTCGTTGGTGTTGGATAAATTGGGATGCGCCTTCGCGTTGTAAACAATTATATTTTTCGCGATATCGGGTTCTTTACAATACCACAGATTAATGATAGGGCCAAAGGGTCCTTGCGGAGAATTACTTAAGCGCATACCTACCATTCTGCCAATGCCATCTGTTTGAAAAACCATCGCATACCTGCCGTCGGGTAACGGGCAAACACTCAGCTCATTTGATGCGCGGTCTGTAATATTTGCTACTGAATTGATATCTGCATTCCATTGCTGGCCATCCCAGAAACGCCATTTATCAAAGGCTTCAAAATCTTCGGGCTTTACTCTTGCCACCATTACGTTTTTTGCTTTGCCTCTAACGCCATACACATACACATAACCGTCTGCATTTGTATAGCCTGCTTCTTTTGTGTTGGGAAAAACACCGGCGCCAAACGAACCATAGGTTTCAGCCGTGCCTTTTAAATAAAACGGCGTTTCTATTTGTTGTGCATTTCTAAAAGGAGGCTCACTACCGGCAGGAATTTTTATCAATGAATTGCCCACTTCAGCAAAACCAAAAACAGCATTGCTTGTATCACGCACACGGTATCCAAAAACATAGGTTGCGTTGAGATCTTTATTAAAAAACCCGTCGCCCAGCCAGTAATAATCCCGCGCTTCTGCATTGGGCGTGTTCGGTGTAAATATTCCTATCGGTTTTCCGTTTGTGCTGTCCCAATAAAATTTAGTACTGGTGTTATCCGGCCTGTTGCCCTTTACCAGTGCAGCCGAATTATGGATCATTAAAAATCCTGGCTTCAGGCTGTCGCCTTCAATATCGCCAAGCATGGTATCGCTGAAGAATAACATGGTTTCATTATTTGCGCCTGCAGTATCCACACCGTTTACCGGGATCGAGAAAACGCCGTCAGCACCAAACCATCCATGCTTTCTGTAGAAAAGATTTGTCCAGCCTGTGTCTTCTTCAGCAGTAAATTTTAAAGTAGTCAGATCGGTATGCTGCTGCGCGCTATTTTTATCGGAAGTGCATGACAAAAATAACATCATGCAAAGGGCCATGCTTATAATATTTTTATTGTTCATTGGTGTTGTGTTAAAAATTAGTGTTATGTTAAGCAAAACGTTTCGGTTTGTGAGTGGTGAGTGGTCAGTTGTGAGTGAATAACTCACCATTCACCACTGACAACTGGCTATTCCGACTGGTATGTATAAACAAATTTTTCATGATCACTTAATCCGAAAACGGATAGATCGATCGTTATATCCATAACCCATTTGTCTTTTGTGAGCGATTGGATATTGTAAACCTCTGTTGTTACCTGTGCCGGATTAAATACAGAATGATATACATCTGTAAATGTTTTTTCATCATCGCTTACATACCATTTATCATAGATATTAAAGCCGTCGAAAGTACAGCCGAGCGCTCCATAATTAATGCTCATGGTGCTGTCCGCATTATACGAGAATACGTTGTCTTTCTGGCAATCAGTTAAAGATTCCTCTTGCGGCGTAGCGGTTACCCACAGTATGGAAACCGGTTTCCATTTATGCGAGTAAATGATCTGCGCTGCGGAAGCTGAAGTGTTTACCGTAAGGTCTTTTTCTGCAATATTACCTCTGCCGTCTTCAAAATGATAATTGATGCCCACGAGCTTATCTACTTCATCAGGCTGATAGATATAATCAAGAATGTATTGGTAAGTATTGTTGCCTAAGTCTGCCGGCGTTACAGTTTGCGTACCGAAAGTTTCATCAGGAACAAGATTTATCGTTTTTGACAGCACCAGTTTGCCTACACCATACGGCGCAACAATATCAAGCGTATCAAACACATGCTGGCCTGTTTTGCCTGTAACACTTACAGGATGTAGTTTTAACACAGGCAGGTTGGGATCAACAGAATCTTTATTACACGAGGTAATAAATCCTGCGACAACAATTATAAAACAGCTTATCAAAATGGCAATTCTCTTCATCTTTATTTATTTAATGTTGATACTTTTTTTGAAACAGTTGATGCTTTGTCTTCAGCATGCATGAAATAATTTTCAATTTCTTCCAACGATTTTCCTTTTGTTTCCGGCACGAGCTTTTTTACAAAAATGAAAGCCAGCACAGACATAACCATGAATATCCAGAATGTATAAGCGCTTCCGATTGAACTTAATAACATGGGAAATGTTTGGGATACGGCAAATACAGAAACCCATAAAAAGAATATGGCTACCGACATTGCTTTGCCGCGATTCCTGTTGGAAAAAATTTCAGCGATAACAACGAAGGCGAGTGGTCCAAGCGATATAGCAAAGAATGCGATGTAAGCCAATATGGCTATTAATACAAGGTATCCTTTCGCCATATCAAAATAAAACGCACCACCAACAATAGCCAGGCATACTGCCATGCCTGCAGAGCCGATAAGCAGCAACACACGTCTTCCCCAATGATCAACATATTTTATAGCCACCAGTGTAAATAATACATTGATCACACCTACAAGCACCGTTTGCATTAATGCGGAACCCGTGGCATCGCCGGTTGATTTAAAAATTTCAGGTGCATAGTACATGATGGCATTAATGCCTGTAACCTGGGAGAATATGCAAAGCACTACGCCTATAAGCAATGCTTTACGAATGCCCGGTCTAAAAATTTCTGAGAACGTTCCTACTTCAATATTCAGTGTTTCTTTTATCTCAACCAGTTCCTGTTTCGCTTTTTGTTTGCCATTCACTTTTGCAAGAATATCTTCGGCCTCATCCCATCTTTCTTTTGATGCCAGCCATCTCGGGCTTTCCGGCACAAAAAATAACATGATTAAAAATATAATTGATGGGATAACACCGGAGCCAAACATCCAGCGCCAGCCTGTTGAGATATTCCAGGCTTCATCATGCAAACCTGCAATAGAAGCGTTTACAAAATAGATAAGCAATATGCCGGTTACAATGCCTAACTGGTTTACGGAAACCAAACGTCCGCGAATATCTGCCGGGGCGATTTCAGCAATGTACATGGGTGCGAGCATAGAGGCTACACCAATGCCGATGCCCCCGATCAACCTGAAAAAAACAAACCAGCTCAAACTTAAAGGCATGATGATACCAACAGATGAAACAGCGAACAAAATGCCGGAGAGTATCAGCATTTTTTTACGGCCTATTTTGTCGCTGAGCGTTCCTGCGAACATGGCGCCAATCACACAGCCGATCAATGCACATGAAGCGATCCATCCTTTCATGGTTGGTGTAAGATTATACAGCTTTTCGATAAAGCCGATAGCGCCCGCCACTACAGCGGTATCGTAACCAAATAACAAACCGCCAACTGCCGCTACAATTGTTGCTTTATATACATACCATTTATTTCCGTTTTCGTTCATATGGTTTAATTAATGCGGTAATCAATCAGGTTTTCTGTACGTACAAATGCTTTTATGGTTGCGCATTGCTTGCCTTCGCTTTCTCCATGCGGCCGAACTGTATAAGCGCCAACCTCTGCAGGCACAATAAATGTTTCAGCGTAATGAATGATATACGGTTCAAATACATTTGCCGGGCTTTCAACTATGGCTTCCCGGCCCTCGATCAGGTTCAAAACATTTACAATGCCGTTGGTATTATGTTCAACTTTATTGGTGAACCAGTGCCTGCGCGTTTCAATGAAAGAAGTGGCGTCAAGCCCTGTTCTTTCTTCAATCCATCCGTCGCCTTCTGCAATTTTTTCTATTTGGTTGATGAGGTTTTGGCCGGTCCATTTGGTTGTACGGTCCCATTGAATAACCTCTTTTCCATGTGCCAGTGAAATGGGACGAGGCTTTCCATCCAAACCCATTCTTCCCCAATCCCATAGTTTAAAAGTGAAGATGTATGGCGTTGCACTTATCTCCAGCACAACGGTATCTGCGCCGGAGCAATGCACCGTACCTGAAGGGATCAGTATATGATCATGCTTTTTTATGGGCCATTTTTCAACGTATGCTTCCGCGTCAAAATCACTTCCTTCTTCCTGTGCGGTTTGTAAGGCGCTGATCATTTTTTCGGGAATAATATTTTGTTTTAAACCGAGATATACAAAAGCATTTTCTTTTGCATCGAGAATATAATAGCTTTCATCCTGCGTGTAAGCCATGCCGAATTTTTCGCGGATATATGCTTTCAGCGGATGTACCTGCAAACTGAGGTTGCCACCTTCGATCGTATCTAAAAAATCAAAACGGATAGGAAACTCATCACCAAAAGCTTCATATACTTTTTTGCCAAGCAATTCTGCAGGTTTTGCGAAAACGAGATTGATTGCTGGTGTTTCAAACAATACACCATCGTCAAACTTAAATACCAAACTGTTCTCTTCAGGCACGCAATCAAAACCCCATGCAAAATTTTGTTGTGTACGGTCAAGGTCGCAAACTTCTTTTAACCATTGACCGCCCCAGGGCCCCGGATCAAAGAAGGGAACAACCCGGAATGGCTGATGCCCTGTTGTTTCGAGAGCAGCGGCAAAAGTTTTTGCAGTGATCATTTTTGGCTGACCGGAAATGGTTGTGTCCAACACAAAATCCCATTTATCCATCAATGATTTTTTATGCCTGTCGCAAACACGCCAGTCAACAAAAAAGCTTCGCTTGTATTGATAAGCAAATTCTGCATGCGCATCATCGGCGCCGATATTGGTTATACTATTTTTTCTGAAGCGCAGTTGAATTTCCCAGCGTGGCATATCAGCATATATCAGGATATCTGCATTATTTGCAATGAGTGATGCGCCGATTCCATAAACAATTGCAATTCCATTATTATGGCTTTCAATTTTATTTTTTGTTGATGCAATTATAGCTGCATCAAAAAAATCTTCAAGGTTCAGCGGTGCGATATAACCAAACACAGGATCGTCTGTAACAAACGGGTATACCATTTGCTCAATGCTATCAACTGATTTTATTGCAAGGGAAGCATCTACGATCAATGCTTCGGGAAAATGTTGTTTCAATACTGCACCGATCTCATTGGTGTAAACGCCGTGATAACATTCAATGGCAAGAATTGTTTTGCTGTTTGATCTTTTACTGATCTCATTTTGTAATGCATCAGCAATAGCATTCCATCCTGTTGTACAGTGATGGCCTTTGATACTTACGTTTGGAAATTTGTTGAAATTCGATTTCAATATTTTTCTTTTTAATGATTAAAAACCAAATAAGCCGCACCCAGTAATGCTGCGGCGTTAATATTTTTTGCTGCTTCGATCTTCACTTTACCCCACGGCGTCCATGCATGGGTATTTACTTTTTGCTGTATATACGGGATGATGTACTCAGCACTTGCCATTACACCGCCACCTATGATCAATATCTCCGGATCATAAGCATGTATCAGGTTTACTGCTGCTGCGCTCCATACATTCAGGCATTGTTCTCGCAATAGTTTTGCCAGCATGTCTCCGTTTGCTGCATGCGTGAAAACGGATTCAAAATCAATTTTGTTTTGTGCGGATAAGCTGCTTGAATTGTATGCTGCATGCTGTTTGGCAATGCGTTCAATATTCCAGGTTGATGCCTCCACTTCAACACAACCTTTGTTGCCGCAGTTGCATATTTCGCCATTGATGTTTACAGTGAAATGCCCGCCTAAACAACCTGCCTGGAAATGTTTGCCGCGTAATACATTGCCTTCTATAACTGCTGATGAGCCAACGCCTGTGCCTATCGTCATCAATACAATATTGTTATAACCTTTGCCCTTACCAAACTGCCATTCACCTATCAGTGCACAACGTGCATCATTCTCCATTTCAAGATCTGTATGCCACGTATTGCTTACCCATTCACTTAAATTCATGTCAACAACATCGTTGAACTTGTTGTCGATAGAAAGTACTTTTTTCTCTTTGCTGTCAACAATACCAGGCATCGAAATACCAACGCCTGCAATAGCATCCGGTTGGATATTTTTTTGGTGGAGCATGATGTTAACAGCAGAGGCTATTGCCGGTAATTTGTCTGTTAAGCCATTGGAAGAATGTGAATCAATACTTGTTGTACATAAAATTTTATCCTGTTGCACCAAACCCATTTTGATCTTTGTTCCACCAATGTCCAATACAATGACGACACTGCCGCGCCCATCCCCTGAAGGGGAGTTACTCGCAGTATTATTGTTTAATATGGCTGGCTTGGTATTCAATTGGTGAATTTTTACAGCATATAAAAAATGTTCTTCTCCCTTTAGGGCCGGGGCTTTTAATAGCCGGGATTTTGTGTAAGGTTTGGATTAAGATCTATCTCGCGTTGCGGAATAGGGAAGAGGTAATGTTTGTCCTGCGGCGTTATGCCAGGCTTTGCAACAGGCACCAGCGTTTCCAGCGTTTTTGTGCGGACAAGATCAAACCAGCGTTGGCCTTCTGCAACAAATTCAATCCTGCGTTCGTTCAAAACAGCCGTTCTGAATTGTTCCTGGTTTAGGCCAACGTAATCCGGCGTTGTATTGCGCTCAACATTTCCATCCCATCTTGCGCGTTTTCTTATCATGTTGATATAAGTCAATGCTTCAGGAGTATTACCCAATTCGTTTTCTGCTTCCGCATACATCAGCAATACATCGGCATATCTTATAACAGGGTAATCATTTGCAGAACCATTGGCCTTCGGTTCCGCAGCGCTGTCCCAGTATTTTCTTATGTACGGATCAATAGTTGTGATCGAGCCATCGGTATTATGTACCTGCGTAACGTAGGTTACTTCACGCCTGCGGTCCTGCGGGTCATAATCATCATAAAGATTTAACGTTGGAATCTGCCAGCCCTGTGCATTTTCCACACCCTCAACACTCAGTGCCGGCGGTAATAAACGCACATTGAATTGACCCACTTCCCAAAAGCTTATGACGCCGCCGCCATCACCAAAGCCAACAGAAAAAATGGCTTCCTTACCGCCGCGGCTGGATAACTTGAACACATCTGCAAAATCAGCCCACAAAGCATATTGATTGGAGTTGATAACTTCTTTGGCTTTATCGGCACATGCCTGCCAGTTTTGTTGAGTGAGATAAACTTTAGCGAGTATAGCTTTAGCAGCACCTTTTGTAGCACGGCCACGGCCATCACCCGGAGGATAATTATCGGGCAGATCTTCTGCAGCAGTAAGGTCAGCGATAATTTGTGCATAGATATCATCAACAGAAGCAACGGGCGGCGTTAAAGGTTCCTGTTCCTGCAACACTAACGGAATACTTCCAAACAAACGCACCATATCAAAATATAAAAGCCCGCGTAAGAAATGCGCTTCATTAACCAGGCGGGCCCGCAGCGTTGCATCCATTTGTATTGCAGGAATTTTTGCGATCGCAGTATTGGCCAGCGTAATGGCTTTATAATGCATTGTCCATGTTTCTTCAAGGCTGTTATTTAATGGCGTTTGCGAAAACTTGCTTATCTGGTCAACATCTGGGGTAAAAACGTTTTTGTTGATCATTTCATCTGAGGCGCAACCCGCAATAACCCAGAACGTACTGTGATAAACCCCGGCAGTTGAACCGGTGCTTGTTGAATTGAGATACGCGTAAATGGCATTTACAGCAGCAACAGCATCGTTCTCTGTCTGGTAAAAATTAGATGTGGCAACCAGGTTCTTCGGATCTTCTTCCAGGAATTTTTTGCAGGATGAAAATGCAAACGTTGCAGCAAGAAGGATCAGTATATAGGATGAATATCTTTGCATGAGATAGGTTTTAAATTTTAGAAACTTAATGTGGCGCCCACCTGGTAAATTTTTGATTGCGGATAACCCCCGTTATCTATGCCTATTAATGTAGTGCTTTGACCGTAAGTGTTTGCTTCAGGATCGTATCCTGTATAATCTGTAAGCGTCCATAAATTACTTCCGCTTACATAAATTTTTACAGATTGAATCTTTGCTCTTTGCATTAATTTATGCGGAAGCGAATAACTTAATGTTACGTTTTTCAAACGTACGTAGGATGCATCCTCAACGATAGCAGAAGAAAAAATGCCCACATCCAAACTGCCCGATGACAATGCTCTCGGGTATTTATTTCCGGGGTTTTCCGGTGTCCACCTGTTTAAGCCACCCTCGGCCAATACATTATTCTGGCCTGTAAAATTTAATAAACTGAAGGAATTAAAGTTGGCTAATTTATTGCCCTGCGCTCCCTGGAAGAAGAAGCTCAGGTCAAAATTTTTGTAGGATAAGGTATTATTGAAACCCCACGTGAATTTCGGTTGTGCACTACCGAGAATGGTGCGGTCATTTGCATCAATTTTTCCATCATTATTTATATCGCGGTATTTCCTGTCACCTGCTTTTGCAACAGAAGCCGGATTGGAAGCACCCGGTTCCTGCCCGACAAGCACAGGGCTTTTTGCAGCTTCCTCATCGGATTGAAAAATGCCGTCGAATACCAACCCATAAAAAGTACCGATCGGTTCGCCTTTTCTCAGGAGGCTTGCATTCAGCAATAAGATATCAGTTGTGGTATTTAGATTGGTTACGTCGTTCCTGTTCATTGAAAAATTAAATGCAGTATTCCACCTTAATACACCTGTTGTATTAATTGTACGCAGGTCGATATCAACACCTTTATTCGATATATTACCAACGTTTAATAAAGTTGTTGCAAAACCGGTAGTTGTTGGTATTGGCGTTGACAACAAAAGATCGTAGGTAAGCTTGGAATAATAATCCGCTGTTAATGTAACGCGCTGCTTAAATAAACCAAGATCAAACCCGATATCAAACTGTCTTGTGCTTTCCCATTTCAAATCTTTATTTACATAGCTTAAAGGTTCCATGCCTGCATATACTTCACTGCCTGCAGAGCTATTGAAAACACCCTGGCCATAAGGACCGATCAATGCCAGTGATTGATAGGGCGCAATGGCCTGGTTGCCTATTACACCATAACTAACACGCAGTTTAAGGTCTGAAACAGATTCAACGTTCTCCATGAATTTTTCACGCGAGATGCGCCAGGCGAATGCACCTGAAGGAAAGTAACCGTATTTGTTCCCTTCTGCAAATTTTGAAGAGCCATCGATACGGCCGGTAAGTGTGAACAGGTACTTATCACTAAGTGTATAATTCACCCTGCCGAGGAAGGAAGATAATGTCCATTGAGATTCGTTATTAACCGGGGTTTGCGGGTTTTCTGCCGCAGCAATGTTGTGATAGCCTGTCCTGCTATCCGGAAAACCAAATGCATAGGCGAACAAACTTTCATTATTAAATTTTTGTGCTGTAAAACCTGCTACTGCCCCGATATGATGTTTATCGTTCCAGTCTTTATTATACGTGAACGTGTTTTCACTCAGCCAGGTTAAGCCATCAACAGAACCAACAGAAGCTTCGCCCTCGCTGGCTTGTGTCCGCTTTAGAAAATTTGGACCGAAGGAATTCTCCCTGTCTGAAAACGCATCCACACCAAAAGTTGTCCTGAAATCGAGGTCCTTTGTTAGCTTATAACGCGCATAAAAATTGCCGATAAACCTGGAGCTGGTGGTGAATGAGTTATATTCTTTTGCATCGGCAATAGGATTACCCAATGTGGTACCCCTGTCGTTTTCAAATGTATATCCGCCTTTCACCGTTGAATCATATACCGGTAAAATGGGATTAAACAGCAATGCAGCCGTTACAACACCGGGAACAATAGTTCCTGCATTGGTAAGCACGCCATTTGAGCTTATTCTTGAATAGGTAATGCTGGTACCAACCGATAACCGGTTGCTTAAGTCACGGTCAAAATTTGCACGGAAGCTATAGCGTTTGAAGTTGGAGTTGATGATAACTCCATCCTGGTCAAAATAACCGCCGGAGATCGCATACTTTGTTTTATCATCGCCGCCTGCAAAAGATATTTGAAAATTGGCCATCGGCGCCTTGCGAAATAATTCTCCCTGCCAGTCTGTACCTTCTCCGAGGTTTTTAGGATTTACATATACGGGTGTTTGATTGGCGTTCAGTTTTGCATCGTTCACAAAATCTCCAAACTGTGCAGCATTCAACACTTTTACTTCATGGGCAATATTTTGCTGTGCATAATAGGCGTCGAATGTTACAACGCCTTTACCGGCTTTACCCCGTTTGGTAGTGATCAATACAACGCCGTTGGCGCCTCGTGAACCATAGATGGCAGTGGCGGATGCGTCTTTTAATATTTCTATTGACTCGATGTCATTTGGATTGATGGCGGATAAAGCGCCGATGCGTGGCCCGAGTGTGACACCGGTTGACATATCGGCTGCATCACTGTTTACCAGCATACCGTCAATTACATATAAAGGTTCATTACCTGCATTGATGGATGTAGTTCCTCTTATTCTTATTGAAGTCTCGGCGCCTGGTTTACCTGATAATTGAGTAACCTGCACACCGGCTGCCCTGCCCTGCAGCGCCTGGTCGAAAGAGGTAACCGGAACCGCTTTAAGCTCTTCAGCCTTTACAGAAGCAACAGAACCGGTAAGGTCGCTTTTCTTTACGGTACCGTAGCCAATTACAACTATCTGTGCTAACTCGTTCTTGGTTTCTTCGAGAACAATATTTATTGTGTCCTGGTTTTTTACAACTGCCTCTTGAGTCGTATAGCCCACATGGGCAAAAATTAGTATTGCATTGGCGGGTGCTGTGATCATAAATGCACCTTTTACATCCGTGGTAACGCCTTGGGTTGTTCCCTTTATGGTTACGCTTACACCTGAAAGCGCTTCACCGGATTGTGCCGTAATAACCCCGGAAACATTTTTTTCATTTTGCGCAGAAACTGCAATGCAGTTAAAAATAAAAACAATACATAAAAATGCCGCAAGCAGTCTGGTAACCTGTTTACAATTTCTCATTAGTCAAGATTAATGATGATAAAAAGCGAATCGTTTATAAAAATCTTCCGCAACCGGTTCGTTAAAATAAATGTTGTCTAATCCCTGGCAATATCGATGGTATAGTTAAAGCTATCCGCACGATAATAACCAATATTATATTCTATTGGCCTGTCACCCGGATCGCATACAATACGTTTGCGAAACAGGATCGGCGCCCCTGGTTTTATATTTAATTTTTCAGCCAGCTTCTTGTTGGCAAGAATGGCGCTAATGCTTTCCTTTGAAACCGCCACCCTTACATGATGGTCTTTTTCCAGCGTTTCGTACAAAGGCTTTGAGAAATCTTCTTTTTCTGTTAAACCGATGCGCGGATGGAAATAGGAAATAAAATCTACGATCGGCCCTTTGTTCAATCCGCGTAACCTTTCCAGCTTGATCACTTTTGTGGTGTCACTGATGTTAAACAGGGTGCGGACTTCCTCGTCAGGAACAACAGAACTTACTTTAATTGAATAGTTTTTAAACACTACGCCTTTTTCATCCATTTCATGCGTAAAGCTTGCCCACTTATTTAGTTTTGTAGAGATGTTATTCTTGGCAACCTTGGTGCCTACACCTTTTTTGCGAACCAGCAAATTTTCATGTACCAATTTATTAGCGGCCTGCCGCACTGTATTTCTTGAAATGCCTAATTTCCGGGCAATATGCACTTCGTTGGGTAATAGTTTTCCATTCTGGTATTCGGGCTCGGCTATTAATTTTCGCAGCATTTCTTCAACCTGGAGGTGAAGCGGCAAAACACTTTTGTGATCGATAACAAAAGACTCCATCGTTAGATATGTATGTTTATATGTTCATACATACTACAAAAGTGTGGTAAGTTTTTCATATGTTCAAACATTTGAACAAAAATTTTTTTTGAACCGCATTTTTTTCCACTTTTGACTTCTTGTAAAACATTGTTCCATGAAACGATTGCTGTTGATCTGCACGGTATTATGTTATTCTTGCTGTGTTTATGCCCAGGATTCCCTGACCAAAAAATTACCTTTTACCTTTTCTGCGGCCGCAGCGCCGGAATGGACAAAGCTGTTTGAGCGTACCTCAGGATGGTTTGGAGCGGATGGTATTTTTTCGATTCCGCTGAGCGGTGCAGATAAAAATGATAATGAAGGAAATGATTCGACACTACTGATATTCAGCGATACCTATATTGGCGAAGTAAAAGATGGCAAACCCGTAAACGATACCATGATCAACAATACCATCGCTTATATTAAAGGCAATGATCCTGATGTTTCTAAAATTCATTTTCATTATAATACTGATGCCAACGGAAAGCCGGTAAGTTTTTTCACGCCGCAAACTTCCACCACAGCAAAACCGCAACTGTTTTGGCTCGGCGATGGCTTTGTAAATAAAGAACGCGATAATACTTTATACATTTTTGGTTACAAGGTGGAAAGAACAGGCGCCGGTGTTTTTGATTTTATCGAGCCGGGTGTTTCGATCATTGCTATTCCAAAAGGCAGCAAGCCGCCGTTTAATAAACAGCGCCAGGTAGAAACATCATTACACATCAACAATAAGACACTTGGCGAAGGCAATATGGGCGCAGGTATTTTAGTGAATACAACCTGGAGCGGCGCACCATCGCCGGATGGCTACGTATATGTGTACGGATGTACCGGCAACGATAAGAATTTGATAGCGGCGAGAGTTAAGCCAAAAGATTTTGAAAAGCTCGATGAATGGAAGTACTGGAATGGAACAGGCTGGAGCAATAATAAAGATGATATGAAACCAATAACGAACGCAGTTTCAAATGAGTTAAATGTAACGCCCATGAAGAACGGGAAATATATTTTGGTTTTCCAGGTGATGGGTTTGAGTGATAAAGTGGGTGTTCGAATTGGTGATAGTCCGGTTGGACCTTTTTCCGATATTATTGAAGTCTGGAAAGCGCCTGAATGGGACAAGGGTTTATGGACATACAATGCAAAAGCACACCCGAATTTATCAAAGCCTGGCGAGTTGCTCATTTCTTATAACACCATAACGCCGGACTTCTGGAACGATATAAAAAAAGATGCGACGATTTATCATCCGAGATTTATCAGGTTGAAGGTGGGGGAGAAGTGAATTGATGCGGGTAGCGATCCGGGATTTGGTGTTCGGATTATAATGCCGGCAGCTGATTTTCGTTTTTTTTGTTTAAACAAAAAGTGTTGTTTGAGTTGTGTCCGTTGTCCCTTTTAGTTTATAAAGGATTTTATTTTTTTCTTTTACCGTTTCAATGAAGTCCAACTTCTTTAAATATGCATTCAGCTTTTGTGATGTCCAGGTTATATTAAGTTTTTTCATTAGTTCCTTTGCTGTTAAAGGCCTACCGTTAAATACTGAGCGAATTTTCATGTCTATTGATTCTGATTCAACCGGATCATTCACTATAAATTCCTGGTCAACTTTTGAAATATCATAAGTTTCTGGGAGTTCGTTCCCGTTAAAGTCAACTGCAACTGCTCCTTTCTGAATCAACAGAAGATTAGCGTTCTCTTCATTTGCCTCCGGCTGTCTCACATAAATCTTTCTTTGTTTTCTTAATCCGTCAATAACGCCAGACCATGTTCCGCCCTTGTCTGACGATTCAGCAACATAAATTTCAGATGCAAGTCCATAGATGATAGGATTTCGTGCCATCGCTAACTCTGCTTTCCATGGAGCTTTAGGAAAGAAGGTGCTCAACACTAAAACATCTCCATTGATGATTTGTGAATAATACGTTTTAAAGCCCGAACCGAAAGTCATTATCCCTTGTGGTAAAACAATGATACTTTGTCCTTTATAATTTATTGCGGAATCCAATGCCTGCTTATCAACGCCCTTTGCAAAACCACTTACTACAACTTTGTATTCCTTGCCTGCACGTTTTGCAATGTTATCCGTAAACTTTAAAGCAATTTCAGAAGCATCCCTTGAACCAACAATTGCAATTGATTTTTCTTCAAGAATTTTTTTATTTCCTTTCACATAAATAACGGCAGGAGCGTGAGCCGTTTTAAGATTAGCTTTGAGCGTTTTTGAAAATTCCGGAGAAGTAATCGGGATCAACTCATAACCCTGACTAAAAAAATCTTCTGCTAAAAATGCATTGCCTGCCAATTCAGATTTGGCCTGGTGTAAATCTGAAATCTGCTTTGCATCCAAAAAATAATTTTCTCTCCATTCACTTTCGGACAAATTGAAAAACTCCTCTATTGAGATTTTATTCTCATGGTAGAATTTTATGATGAGATTATTAATTTTTGAATAACCCCATCTGGGCAGATGTGCCAACGCTATCCAATAAGGTGCTTCTTTATTCATAATAAGTCGCCTCCTACAGTTCTTGCTATAACAATCGGAGCAATTTTCGTGGCTCCAAAGTTAGTTAGAATTCTACCTGCTTCCTTCACGGTTGCCCCACTGTCAAATATATCGTCAAGGAGTAAAACGCTTTTCCCTTGAATCTCGCCCGGAGCCGTATAAATAAAAGCATCTTTCACATTGTCTGACTTGAGATAACTGTTTTCAAAAACTTTCTGTTGTTGTGTTGTTCTTGTTTTTTTGAGGTTGTGGGAAATTGGGAATTTCAAAACCTGCGAAATTTTAATTGCAAAGTTTTTAACCAAATCTCCCGATGAAGTTGACGGAATGTACACAATCAAGTCAAATTTCTCTTGCCCGAATTTTTTACGGAATGCTTTCAATACAAGTTTCAACAGGAAATCAGGGAAATCACCACCGCCTTCATACTTACATCGGTGCATTGCTGAACCAACATTAGAAACACCGTAGTAAGAAGAAGCCACACCGTTTACAATATTTGAGCCCTTTGATTCAACTTCCAGCTCCGGAAAGTAATCTTCTCTGAAGCTTTGAAGTTTCTCTGTCCATTCGGGTGTTACCTGGACTACAATTTGCTTTTCGCCTGTGTTGTCGCAATTTGTAAACCTGTGATTAGAATTGTCCCCTAAATAGTCGCAGAGGAATTTCATCCTTGATCCGGTTGTTTCAACATACTGAATCATGCTGTCAAGATCTTTTGTTCTGGCATTTCGTAATTCTTCAAAAGTTTTTGTATTTAATAGTTGCGAGTCCGGAACGAATTCATATGTCTTGCTCCTGCCAATTACTACTTCTCTGATAATGCCCTGCTCCATTAAGTCGGCCTTGATAACCCTGATCTGGTTTTGCTTGAGATTCGTTCTTCGCATCAAATCTCTTTCGCCAAGAAGTTCTGCTTTAACTGCTGCGATGGTTCTTTCATACTTTTTTATTGAAGGTCTTCCTCCTTCAATAAATGCTTCAGGTAGTTTTCTGTCTTCCGGATTGTAGAACAGAATTATATAAGAAGGTTTTCCGTCTCTGCCTGCTCTTCCAATTTCCTGGTAGTAATGAATGGGTGATTGTGGTATTTGCGTGTGAATAATAAACCGAATGTCGGGTTTATCAATCCCCATCCCCAATGCGTTTGTAGAAATGATGCACTTCCACTGATTATTCATCAACCCGGTTTCAATTGCAATTCTTGAATCGGCGTCAAGTCCCGCATTGTAACTGGCAGATGAAATTTTCAGATACTCAAACCATTTGGAATAAATTTCAGTGTCAACTCTCGTTCCTGTATAAAGTATCCCCGAGCCAGGTAGTTTTTCAAGATTTTTTCCAAGCCAAATAAGCTTTTCATCTTCTGAATTTACTTTGACAACAAATAGTTTGAAGTTATCCCGCATCAGATTTCCTCTCAATATTGTGATGTCGCCACCGATTTGTTTAGCCACATCTTGCTCAACCCGCTTTGTCGCGGTCGCAGTTGTTGCAAGAACGGGTAATCCCTTTGGCAATAAGTTTACAAGATTGATTATCCTCCTGAATGCAGGCCGGAAATCATGTCCCCAAACGGAAACACAATGTGCCTCATCAACTACCACCATTTTCAAATTCATCTGTCTTGTTGCATCAATCCATTCTCGGTTTTCCTGTCTTTCAGGCGCGATATAGAGTATTTTGATTTTACCCTCTTTAGCTTCGTTGAGAATTTTCTTCGGCTGTTTGTTCACTGTTGATGCACTTTGCGGGAATTCCGAGTGCGTTTAATTTTTTCACCTGGTCACGCATTAATGCAATGAGGGGAGAAAAAATTACAGTTGTTCCATTAAAAAGTGTTGCAGGAAATTGAAAGCAAAGTGATTTGCCAAACCCGGTTTTCTCGATAAGCAGAACTCTCTCGCCTTTTAAAATTCTTTCAATGGTTTGCCATTGTTCGTCATAGAATTTTTGTAACTTAAAAGTCTTTTGCAGAATTTGTTCTGCTTCTGTTCTTGTCATTTTCTCTCATTCAATTTTTGCTTTTCAGTCTGGCTGTACACGGTTGCCATAGACTTGTATTTATAAATATACACAACTCCATTGCGCAAATCCAACGCGCATTGGCAGTATTTGTACAATTAAAGAATTATAGTTATCAATCTAAAAAATTATTCTGCACCGTGAATGTAAAATCAAGCTGCCATGAAAATATACAGTACAAGGGGGTGATCCCGCATCAAGAGCGGGACAGGCTTCATCGTGATGCCACAACGAACTAAAGCTGGTAACAAAAAATAATTATTTATGACAAGCCAGCTTTAATCCTTTAACACCAGGATTGATTTTACTTATGTGCCATCTGCCAAGGTTTGCCGTAAACAATTCATCAAAATTCTTTCCGCCAAATGCGAGGTTGGTTGGGTTTGAAATAGTGTGTGCTTCCCAATCATCCACCAAAATACTTACTTCTTTACCGGGACTTACTTTATAAATTCTGCCGGGTGCATAGCAACCAATATATAAGTTTCCGGCTTCGTCAAATGCAATCCCATCCGGGCATGTTTGTGGCAACGTACAAAACACTTCACGTTCACCTGCTGAACCATCTTCATTAATTGCAATGCGCTCAACGCCCGGCAACCAGGTGCAAACAACATACAAAAATTTTTCATCAGCATCCAATGCCAAACCATTTGCAAAATTGAAAGGGCCATGATGCCATATTGAACCTTTGCCGTTTTCATCAAAGCAAAATATTTTACCTGTTATTTGCCTGAATGCACCGCTTTCGGTGACAAACAATTTTCCATCGCGTGTGAAAGAAGCATAGTTTGGAATATTGAAGTTTTCACCTTCCGCACCTGTTGCAAATTTTGTAAGCTGGTTTGTTTTGATATCCAGTTTCCAGACACATTTGTTTTTAAGATCGCAAACGGCAAGCCATGAAGCATCAGGTGAAAACGCGATACCGAGTATAAAACCATGTGTGTTGTTTATCTCCTGCATGGAACTTCCATCAGCTTCTATACGATAGATCTGGCCGGCTTCACCGCCTGCCCAAACAGAACCATCAGGATGTATTGCAATACATTCAGGATGATCTAAACCATCAGCAAAAATTGAAATGTCAGCAATCGTTAATGACATTGGTTTCTTCATTTATATTTTGATGCTATTGTTAAGTAGCTGTGAGCTGTTAGTGGTGAATGGTGAGTAAGCAACCTCGCCTATGTTGTATTCACTCACAACTGACAATTCACAACTCACCTGAAATATGACAACTTATAATTAACAAGGCACTATTATTTTGTTTTCAACTGCGCCCATCTTTTTTCAGGCAGCACACTATACCAATCAGGTCTTTGAGGATCACGGTCATAAGTATAACCACCTGTTTCTTTATAATATGCTGCATACTTTTCCAGCTTATCACGGTCTAACTCTACACCAAGACCCGGAGCAGCCGGCACCTGTATGCATCCGTCTTTATATTTCATCTTGCCGCCTTTAATAATATCGTCAGTGAGATGATGATAATGCGCATCTGCGGCAAAGGACAAATTAGGCACCGCGGCGCCCAAATGTAACATGGTTGCCAGTTGTATGCCGAGTTCACCGGAACTGTGTACTGCAACACCAACCTGGAATTTTTCGCAAACAACACTTCCTTTCCAGGCTTGCCGGAGACCGCCCCAGAAAGTGGTATCTAATAATATAACGTCGATCGCTTCGTTGCGTATGCAACTTGCAAGCTGCTCAAAATTTACAACAACCGTATTGGTAGCAGTTGGGATGCGTATGCGGCTTTTAACGCGCCGCATCCCTTCGAGCCCCCATGTAGGATCTTCGAAATAATCATTATTCAGGTCCTCGATTGACTGACCAATGCGGATTGATTCTTCAACACTCCATGCAGCGTTAGGATCTATTCTTAATTTATGTTTTGGAAATTCATTAGCCAATGCACGAAGCACTTCCACTTCATGCGTGGGATCAAAAACACCTGCTTTTAATTTATGTGTTGTGAAGCCATGTTCAGCAACCAACTCCTTAGCATGATTCACCATTTCTTCTGCTGTTTCTTCACCACCTTTGCCTGTCTGCTCATTCACATACCTGAAAAATAAATAAGATGCGAAAGGAATTTTTTCGCGCAATGCTCCGCCCAATAAATCACAGGCGCGCATGCCTGTCTTTTTGCCGATGATATCCATACAGGCGAACTCCAAAGCGGCATGTAGCTGCGTCCTGTTATTGTATAATGATGCCGTTGGATTGCAGATCTTCCAATACATTGCTTCCAGTTGAAAAGGATCATGTCCAAGCAGGTATTGTTTTAAGCCTTTAAATGCATTCTCCGCAGATTCGCCGCCACCGCCCATTTCGCCTAAACCGGTAATACCTTCATCAGTTTCCACTTCAACAATCGTCCTGATAAATCTCCCCCAATGGGCGCCGTTTGCATGTCGTATCGGTGCTTCCAAAGGCACAGCAACCGTGGTGGCTTTTATATCGGTTATTTTCATGCCCCTATCCCCTAAAGGGGAATTTTTAAATTGTTATTTATATTATCTACATCTCTTGCTATCTTTTGCTTCCCATTATTGTTATACCCAAACCGCCGTCTATTCTTATTGCCTGTCCTGTAATAAAAGATGCTTTATCATCACACAGATACAAAACAAGCTCCGCAACTTCTTCTGCTGTACCAATGCGTTTGGTTAAATGCATATCAATACATTCCAGCATCACTTCTTCGGGGTCTGCGGAAAGTGCGATGGCATCGCGCAACATAGGCGTGTCAATCGTTCCGGGGCAAACCGCCACTGAGCGAATATGCGGGGCATAATCAACTGCAATGCTTCGCGTTAAACCAAGTATCGCCGATTTTGCAGTTGTATAAGCCGCTACTTTTTGCTGGCTTAAAAATGCCTGGATACTGGCAATATTTATTATCACACCGTTTTGTTTTTTTTGCATGAAAGGAATAGCATACTTAGCGCAGAGATAAAAACTTTTCAGATTTACATTCATTACCAGGTCCCATTCGTCTGTTGACGTTTCTGTTACCATTCCATAACGTTGAATGCCGGCATTGTTTATTAAAAAATCTACAGACCCAAAATTTTGACTGATGTTTTCAAATGCAGATTGCACTGCTGTTTCGTTCGACACATCACATTGCAAAGCCATCCATCTTTTATCATGTATGTTGGATGTATCTGCCGCCACATCAAGTATGGCAACATTTGCACCGGCATCAAAAAATAATTTTGCAGTAGCTGCACCGATACCTTTCGCACCACCTGTAATGACGACTGTTTTACCCTGATAATTCATTTTCTATATTGAATGATGTAGGAAATGTAAACGTTTCGTTAGTTGTTTCTATGATGATAGCACTTGCATCAACCCTAACATTTTCAATTTCGGCAAAGCTTCTTTCAGGTGTACAAATAAAACAAAAATATTTTTTCGAAACGGATCCACCTGCATCTATGTAAGTAAAAGTTTTTTGACCGAATAGTTGCATCGCTGTGTTCATAATTTCTTCATACGGCTGATGGATACCCGCTGTTCCAAACTCGAGACCGCGGTATAAAATTTCAATTTCATTCCAATGCTGCCATAAATGTATCCATGCATAATCGCTGCGCTTCCAAATATACCCGGTTAATAAGTTATGTGCAGGTGAATATGCAGTGAGCCATCCGATATAGTTATTTTTATCAACTAAAAAAGAAAAAACAGCATTATACTTTGTTTGCGGGTTTTTTATATTAAAGGCGTTCCCATTATCATCTTTTACCCATGGAAAATAAAAACTGTTTTTTTCTGCTGATTGATATTCCGCCTGGTCAAAACCGATGGTTGCATTGCAGTTAATAACAGTTGAAGCATTAAGAAACGGCGCTGCTAAAGTTGGATGCTGAACAATATTAAATAGTCTGCTTAAAGGATTGATATTTGTAATTGTTTCTTTAACATGAAACACTGCATTGTTTTTATCAAGTTGAATATTTCTTTCAACATGCAAGCCTTCCAGCTTTGCGGTTGTGTGCATATATAATTCGTTAGCGTTCTTTGCAGTAGTTTCCCAATAAATATTAGCTGCTTCACCATGATTGGGAACACCGGCTTTTATTTCTCCTTCAGAAGGTAAGCCCCATCTTCCCAAACATAAAAAATGCCCCTGGTAAGGTGCACCATTTTTATTGTTTTCCGGCATTTGTTCTTTTGAGAAGGCAAAGCTTAATGGATTTATTTGCGCTTCATTTTTTAAATGAAAATTTGTAATGGCACCGCCAAAAGAATCAACCGTTAATACGCAGCATTTATTTTCGAGAGAGGTTTTCATATTATATCACAGGCCGTGAAAGTTTTTTAAAGGTATAAATTAAAGCAATAATTTTTACTGCAGTCAAAGTGTTGCGATCCGCATGAAGGCCATTAGATAAAATCAATTCAATACTTTATTCCGTATAAAATAATTGTGAAAGAAAAGCAATTGATATTGTATTGAGTTATTCCAGTAAACCCAGTTATGTTCACCGGGCCGTTCTGTGTAATCATGATCAATTTTTTTATCCAGTAATTTTTGATGCAGGGCCCTGTTTACGTGTATAAAAAAATCATTCACACCGCAATCGAAAATAATTGCAAGTGATCCGTTTTGCAGCGAATCAACAAGATCGATAACAACATTTTGATCCCAGGTATTTTTGTGCGTTGCATAATCACCCAAACGATCCTTTAATCCCCAATTCTCAGGAAAAGGACGAAAGTCAACACCACCGCTCATACTGCCAGCTGCACCAAAATTATTTTGATGACGGATAGCGAGAAACAAAGCGCCATGGCCGCCCATGCTTAAGCCGGTAACAGCGCGTGCATTTCTATTTGCAATTGTTCTGTAATTTGAATCTATATACGCAGGAATTTCAATCGCTACATTGGTTTCGTACTTCATTGTTGTATCAGGACTGTCAAAGTACCAACTGTCATAACCACCATCAGGGCAAACCACCAGGAAACCGTTTTCATCAACCGCATGCAATAAATCAGGAGCCATATTTACCCAATTACTATAGTTGCCACTCCACCCATGCAATAAATACAAAACAGGAAAATGCATGGTATCATTTTTATATTGCTCCGGCATTATGACAACGCATTTTACGTTTTTATGCATGCATTTACTATAAATAACTGCGGTATCTACTGTTGCTGCATTGGTGAACAGCACTAAAAAGAAAAATAAAATAGTTATTGAAATCTTCTGGCATTTGTAATTCATGTGAACCTTTTTAATACAAGTCTTTAATTTGATATTTAAACTTTAATGATAAGTACGCATATATTTTATGCCTCTGGCGTTAACATTTGAAACTGTGAATGTATAGCATCAGCTAGTGTTAAGTTAACTGTGAGTTGTCAGCGGTGAATGGTGGGTAATTACTCTAAATATTCGGTATTCACTCACAACTGACCACTCACTACTCACCACAATTATGACATTTTACAATTAACATAGCACCAGTTATTATCTAAATTAACGCTGATTTCTTCTATGAGGAAAAGAAATCAGGAAGGACAACAATAAGTGTTATAGGAAGATGATGCCTTTGGATTTTCATAGTTTCAGTTTACTCTCAATTTTTCAAGTTCTTCCTTAATTTTTAGATCATTCTTTAATTCTTTCGAATAAACTAATTTGTCCTTATAATTTCAAATCCCTTTACCTTCTTTTCGGGTATAAACCAAAGATTGCATTATCAATGGCGAGACATTAATAGTTATTGCATTAAAGGCGCCTCGGATGTTTTGATACGGGTTGTGTACGTTGTTAATTAGTCGGCTATATCCAGCGCCTTTATCTGCGCCTTGTATTCTGTTGGCAACACAAGATTTTTTACGAACCAATCCATATTAATTGCCCTGAAAATTTTATATAAAAAAATAACAGGTTTTAGTACGGAAATTTTGCCGTGTCCTAATAATTTGTTTACCTGCGGCGGCGCTACTAGTATCTGCGCCTGTTTTAATATAAAAAAACGTAATGTACCAAGGTGTTTTTTATATTGCCTGAACAGGTCAGTTGTATATGCGCTGCACACCATGTCTTTATTCAGATGTTGTTCGCGCATTGGCAGCCATGCTGAATAAGATGCAGGCAGTCCTTTTATCTGCATCCTGTTGCCTACCCGAAGGAATATCGAAAACACTTCTTCTTTTTCTGTAAGTGTTAATTTTCTTTCCAGCAATTCGTATGATCTTATAGAATAATCGATCAGCATGAACAGTACATCCCTGTAAGCCCAGTCAGGTATTTTTGCTGACCGGCTTTCTTCCACAGCGTCATGTATGGAATGTATTTTATCTATTACGCTGTTTGCTTTATCCGTTTCAGAAAACACGATTGATCTTGCATAAGAAACCGTTGAGAATAACCTGCCGATAGGATCTGCCGGAAGGCGACCTGTAAAGTAAAGCCAGTCAACAGCTTTATTTAAAGCAAACTCCGCCGCTGCACCTGCAAAAATGAATAGAACGGTATCACTGGCGCCCCATATCTTACGTACAATAGAATGCTTATCAACAAAAAAATCCATGCTTCAAATTAACGAAAAGGAAAAGTAGCTGCTAACTATCTCTGCTGAATTAAGATAAGATTATAACTTGCTTTTAAAATTTAACTTGAGGTAATGATTGTTATTAATCACAAAACTAGTGCTATGTTATGCAAAGTATGACGTTTCAGTTGTGAGCGGTGAGTGGTCAGTTGTGAGTGTTTTTGAATCGTGGGAAGTGAGGCGTGAAACGTGAGAAGTCAAACGTGAATACTCACCATTCACTGACAACCCACAATTGACTTAACACTGTATTGATGATTTGCATGACCTAAGAAATGATCTTTTATAAACTCAAAATAAAATACGTAAAATTTGAAGCTGCACTATAAAAAAATTGAACTGCCTTTTGAATATCCTTTCACTATTTCAGGCGGGAGAACAAAAACGCATCAGCCTTCTTTAATTGTTGTATTACAACTTGGAAATCTTGTTGGTTATGGCGAAGCGCCGGCGATCACTTACTATAATATTACGGTTGAACAAATGATCGCGGATATGGAAAGTAAAAAAGCGATGATCGAAAAATTTGCTTTTACCACGCCTGAACGTTACTGGCATTATTTACATCATTTGATACCTGATGATCCTTTTTTAGTTTGCGCCCTGGATATGGCTGCATGGGATCTCTTTGGTAAAATGCGAAAGCAGCCGTTGTATAAATTATGGAACACACCATGGGAAAATATTCCTGTTTGTGATTATACGCTTGGCATTGATTCAATAGATAAAATGATCGAAAAGATGCAACACAAACCCTGGCCGGTGTATAAAATAAAAGTAGGAACAGAGAATGATATTGCAACCATTGAAACATTGCGTAAACACACCAATGCTGCTTTTTACGTTGATGCCAATGCCGGCTGGCAACTAAATGAGGCGCTTGAAAAAATTCCTTTATTAAAAGATTTGGGCGTGGAATTGGTTGAACAGCCATTGGCTAAAGACAATTTCAGCGATATGAAAATACTGCATGAAAAATCTGTATTGCCATTACTTGCAGATGAAAGTTGTGTGTTTGAAAATGATGTGGAGAAATGTGCGGCCTGTTTTCATGGCATAAATATCAAATTGGTGAAATGCAGCGGTATTACACCGGCTTTGCGCATGATTGAAAAAGCAAAGCAATTGAATTTAAAAGTGATGATGGGCAGCATGAATGAATGTACAGTCGGCTCCGCAGCCATTGCTCATTTTTTACCACAGCTTGATCATGTTGATATGGATGGGCCTCTATTGTTGAAAGAAGATATTGCCACAGGATTAAAGTATGATGATGGTATTGTAAGCATTTCTGATAAACCTGGTTTGGGAATATCGATGACATAAATGAATTGTTCTTTTTCCTATCTTTTTTTGTTCAGCCAGATGCCGATATTAAACATTATCATCACTCTAAGCTCACCGTGATTTTCCGTTATTTTTTCGGAACCGGAGAGTAAAGTTGATTTGGCAAAGACATAAGACAACCCTGTAACCAGGTCAAGGCTAAAACGTTTTGGATAGTTTCTTTGAAAGCCCCAGCCTACTCCCAGGGAATTCACAAACCGGTCTTTCTCTTCTGCCACATAGCCTTCAAAAACTGCAGCATTTGTGTAAATTGTTTCATAAACACCGGCGATATAATTCATACTGTTCAATGCGGTGCGCTTGCCGTGTTCTGCACGTTTTTTACTGTTATAATAATAACGGTATTGCAATGTAGCGGCAGGGTTAATTGAAAAATAGAATGTTGAGCCGAATGAACCGGAATAAGAATAGCCAATCGATGAGCCGCCGTATAGTTGTCCATATAATGTTTGAAGGCGGCCAATGGCTTTTTCATAACTTAAACCAGGTTGATAGATGGTTAGCTTTATAACATCTGTTGCTTCGCTTTGGCAATAGATGTCTGCAAGAAAGAACTGAATAATTGATAAAACAAGCATTTTCTTCATGACAATCGGTTGAATGGAATGAGTAAAATTGTTGTGGCGGTTAAAGGTTAATTCATCTCATAATCATGAATAAAGCGAACTATTACTGCATACGCATTAGAATTTCAAATACCGGCTGAAATTTTTGTTTGCTGCCGTTAATCTTAAATCTCTTTTTCTTTATCGTGGTATTAACCATGCCGCCAATAAGCGTGCTCGCGGCTGTTGCAGCAAGCACCTGCATCTGTGCTTTTGTGTTTGTAGAATAATAATCTGTATAAGCGTTTTGTTCCGGCACTTTAATCAAACTTCCCACAGCGAAGCCGGCAGCCATCCCTTGTAAAAAAGCATAGCGCTTTATTTTTATAGAACGGATTTCTGAATAATTGAAATACTTAAATATTATGTTACCGGTACTGGTTCTGCCATATATCATTAAACTGCTGTCGGTAAATCTCCAAACATCACCCGTAACACTGCTCTTATTTAACAGGCTAATAGTGATATTTACATTGCCGGGCAAATAGTAAACTGTTTGCAAAGTGTCGTTAGCATTTTGTGCCAATATATGTGTACCGGTGGCCATAAACAGTATGAAGAAAAACAGTTTCATACATCATAATTAATAAGCTGATTTTTATAAAACAATACAAATTTTACAAACGTTCAGTTTTAATTTACAGTTGGCCTTAGAGAATGTATATGCTGCCATATCTTTTTATATTGCTGTTGGTATTCGCAGGATGGCTGTTCTTGGTTAATCATATATTTACTAGTTCAATCTTTATTTGCAGGATTTGTTGCGAACAGTTAAGTATTGCCATAACAATTTATTTATAAGTGCGATCAGCCTGAATTTAAGTGGTGATATTTTGTGTCGTTAATAAATGAAACCATAAATAACACAACAAGCTTTTTATATTACGCATTAAAAATCAAAGCATGAAGTTCCTGAGACGATCATTTATTCTTTTACTTATTTCCAATACTTCTTTTGCACAAACATGGCAGGATACGCTTTCGCTTACAGATAAAGCACTTAGTCAATATCAGCCTGCAAATCCCGGCTGCCAGTTATCTGTTTCAAGAAACGGGCAGGTAATTTTTTCCAAAGCATGGGGTATGGCAGATATGGAACGCAACATTCCTCTTTCAACCAACTCTATTCTTGAAGGTGGTTCTGTCTCCAAACAATTCACGGCTGCGGCTATTCTTTTACTGGAACAACAGGGGAAACTTTCTCTGGATGATGACGTAAGAAAATATATCCCTGAATTGCCGGATTACGGAACGCACATAAAGCTTCGCCAAATGATGCATCATGCCAGTGGCTTAAGGGATTGGGGTTCTGTAGCTGAACTCACCGGCTGGCCAAGATCAAGAAAGTTTTATAGTAATGATGATGCGCTGGAAATTATTGCACGCCAGCAACACCTGAATAATAAACCGGGCGATGAATATATTTACAGTAATTCCAATTACAATCTCTTCGCCATTATTGTACAGCGGGTGAGCGGGTTATCGTTAGCGGCATTTACCCGAAAATATATTTTTGAACCCGCCGGCATGGTGCATACACAATGGAGAGATGATCCCAATCGCATTGTGCCCGACAGGGCAATTGCTTATTCAAAACAAGACAGCAGTTTTATAATAAATATGCCGAATGAATATGTTTATGGTAACGGAGGCCTTTTAACAACAACGGAAGACCTTTTGAAGTGGAGTGATTTTTACCAGGGCGGTAAGCTGGGAACTGGTTCACTGTTGTCGAAGCAGGTGCAAACGGATCCATTGAACAATGGAGTAATGAATCCTTATGGTGCGGGATTAGTTATCAGAAAAGTTATGGGATGGAATAATATAAGTCATAGCGGGGCTACTGCAGGTTATAGGGCGTACCTGGAAACCTTCCCGGAATTGAATCTTACCATTGCTATGTTAAGCAATACTTCGCAATTTAATATTGCTGAAGTTGAAAGCAGGGTCAGAAAAATATTTCTGCCAGACAAATCAGAGCCGGCCGCAGGCAATAAAAGCAGCATGCATTTATCTGAAGCAGCGTTGAAGAGTTTTGCAGGCATGTATGTGAATGAAAGAGATCACTCGACATTTCAAATTTCTGTAAAAGACAGCCTTTTAATGGTTGATAGTGACTTGCCGCTTTTCACAATATCCAATAATTCTTTTAAGGGCAGTGGTATTATTTTTCAGATTAATGGTGACAAGGGAATGTATATAACTGCTTCACCAGTTGACACGATCCGTTTCACAAAAGCGAAACTTGCCGTGCCTTCTCCGAAGGAACTTAACACCTATGCGGGAGACTATTTTTCAGAAGAAACTAATTCCAATATTGTTATTCAAAATAAGAATGGAACACTCATCTTTCATATAAAGCCCGGGCAGGATTATCCACTCATACCAACCTATGCAGATGCGTTTAAATCAAGTGATTTGGATGGCGACCTCGTCTTTACCAGGAATGTTCAAAACAAGATCATTGCGTTTAAAATAAGTGTCAGCAGGGCAAGAAACGTGGAATTTAAAAAACTGAAATGATATGCATAATACAGATAAGAAATCTGCTTTGCTAAGTCTACGACTTTCAATTATGATTATATCCCTGCTCTGCTAAGTCTCCGGACTTAGCAGTTGTATGCGTAAAGTCTCCGACTTTCAAGTATGATTATACTTACAAATATTAACTCTCCAGCGCATTATTCAAAAACACTACTACGGGATGCAATGCTTCAAACGCTTTAACAACCGTTGAAACAAATTTTTTATCGGTGACCTGAGCATCGGTTAGAGGCGCTATGGCAACAACGCTTTTCAACTTTATGAATTCAATGGCAGGGTTGTTATCGTCGTAGCCTTTGGGCGGTCTTGATAAACTCACATCACCGTCTTTACTTATGCCTTTTGTATAAACTGCTTTAAATTTTTTATTGTTGATGATGTTTTTAAATGCATCAAAATTATAATCGATCTCCTGCCGTATTTTTTTTAAAGCATCTGCATCAGGCTGGTACATGCCGCCGCCAACAAAACTTCCACCTGGCTGAATATGCAGGTAATAACCGGCATTCATACTTTTTTTACCGTTGGCATTTATGTAAGCGCCAAAATTTATTTTGTAAGGTGATTTGTCCTTGCTGAAACGTATATCGCGGTTGATCCTGAACAAACAATCTTTTGCACTAAGCGATGATAATGTTGTGTCTGTCTTACAAAATTCATCAATAATTTTTTGTACCGATTGCATATGATCTGCTTTAGCTGCATCGTATTTTTTGCGGTTGGCGTTAAACCATTCTTTGGTGTTGTTCTTTGCGAGTTGTTTTAGAAATTGAAGCGTGGATGTTTGTAGCATGGTGGTTAGTTGAATAGTTGATATGTTGATAAGAAAGCTTATATGTTTTAAATATAATTGTTCGGAAGATACGTTGCCACGACTTTTAAGTCGTGGAATTAAGATTTCACAAACTATAATGGCTTTAGCCAAAATAACGGTTTAGGCTAAAGCCATTTAAACAATTTATTAATTATTCCACTACCTAAAGGTAGTGGCAATTAATGTTAGTAAAACGGCGCGTATGTAACTTGTTGAGTACAAACCTCACAGGTTTTTAACATCCTTAAGGTTTAATTAGCCCGTTGTTGTTAAGCTCCTGAAAATATCTTCCAGGTTATTGCCTTCTGTTTGCAGGGATGTTATATCCAGTTGCTTTGCCACTGCAAATTCGAGCAGTTGCCGGCGTAATTCATTTATATCATCGGTTGATATTTTAAAACTGTTTTCATTCACACTAATAACGTCAATAGCTGCGGGTAATATTTCTAATTTTTCTTTGCTGATCTTCGATGAAAATGTAACGGCAACACGGTTTGATTTGGCATTCAGTTTTAAGTCTTCAACACTGCTGTCGGCAACCAGTTCACCTTTATTAATGATGATCACACGGTCACAAATCGCCTGAACTTCCTGCAGAATGTGAGAAGAAAACAATACGGTTTTATTCCTGCCCTGTTCTTTAATTACGTTGCGTATTTCTATAATTTGATTCGGGTCAAGACCGCTGGTAGGTTCATCTAATATCAATACTTCCGGCTCATGTAACAGTGCAGCCGCCAGGCCAACGCGTTGTTTATACCCTTTCGATAGCTGCCCTATTTTCTTTTTGCTTTCAACCGTTAAACCGGTGAGCTCAATAACGGTTTTAATTTTTTCTTTCTGATCTTTTATCTGATGAACACCGGCAATGAAATTCAGGTATTCTTTTACATACATGTCGTAATACAAAGGGTTGGATTCAGGCAGATAGCCGATCTTTTGCTTCACGTTCATCACCTCTTTTGCCACATCAATATCGCAGACTTTTATGTTGCCGCTATCAGGTTGCAGATAACCGGTTATCATTTTCATGGTAGTGCTTTTGCCCGCGCCGTTCGGACCAAGGAAACCCACAATTTCTCCTTTGCCTAATGAAAAGGAAATATTGTTAACGGCTTTTTGTTCGCCGTATTGTTTTAAAAGTTGATGGACTTGTATTGACATGCTGTTTATTTCTTTATTAAGCTGTTTAGTTCGTATTGTCATTTAGCTATGTGCTTTCAACTCCTTGCAAAACTTTGAACATTGAACAACCTTGTTCTTCAAAAAATAGCCTTCTTTCTGTACTTTTTGTCTTGACACAAAAAGTGCCAAAAAAGTCAAGCACGGATGATAATACAGCACATCCGTGCACACGCCTTGATTGGGCTTCTGTAGTATCGTTTCTTCGTCTGCCGGGCCTTGATTCTTAGGTGTAACAGGGTACTTTCTCTTCAAACATCTTCAACCTTGCGCCATTTAGTCCTGCTATCCTTTCAATCTCACAAATCCCGCTTCATACACAAGCCTCATAGAGGCTTAATATGGGTAACCCGGTGCAACACCAAGTAAACGGCGTTCCGTAGGAATGCAATGTGCTTTGCACTTTAAAATGGCAATTGCCTTCAATAACATGGCATGTATTGAAATCATCGCTGCCATGAAATACATCAGCACAAGTGTTGCGACGCAAGGGACGATGCTACAAGGACGGAAGCCGGTAACATAAAACTTCCTGCACAAACTATTTGTAAGAACTTAAATATTAATGGTTCAGCGGAAACAATCTTCGTAGTAAGTCAAACGCGCAACTATTAACCTTCGGGTGCTACATTCACTTTTCACGTTTGCCGATTCACGGATCAAACTCACCAACCCACCACTCACTACTGCCAAAGATAATCACCCAATCAAACTACAAAACTACGCCCGCGTTAATAAAAACTTTTTATTCTTTGCTATGTGAAGATGTTTAATAAATTTACGCCTCTTAAATATAAGCTATGCCATATCCTTTTCAGATACGATCATTGGAAGAATACCAGTTGCGTTACAAACAAAGTGTGGAAGACCCGGAAAAATTCTGGGCGGAAGTCGCAGAGAATTTTTTGTGGCGCAGGAAGTGGGATAAAGTTTTGGAATGGAATTTCACCGAGCCTAAAGTGGAATGGTTTAAAGGCGCGAAACTCAACATAACGGAAAACTGTATTGACCGCCATTTGGCAACAAAAGGTGAAGATCCGGCCATTATCTGGGAGCCGAATAATCCTGAAGAGAGAACAAGGGTGGTAACGTATAACCGTTTGCACAAAAGGGTTTGCCAGGTAGCACAGATGCTGAAAAATAACGGCGTGAAAAAAGGCGACCGCGTTTGTATTTATATGGGCATGGTGCCTGAACTGGCATATGCAGTGCTGGGTTGTGCAAGAATAGGCGCGATACATTCTGTGATCTTCGGCGGGTTCAGTGCGCAAAGCATTGCCGACCGGCTATATGATGCACAAGCGGAATACATTATTACCTGCGATGGCGCTTACCGTGGTGAAAAAGTGATACCGTTAAAAGATGTTATTGATGATGCCTTGATCGGGAATAAAACAGTGAAGAAAGTAATTGTTTATACCAGGACGAGAACACCGGTATCAATGATCAAGAACCGCGATATCTGGTGGGAAGATGAAATGGAGCACGCAGAACACCAGGTAGAGAAAGATGGAAAGGTTACGTTTGACGCAGAAGAAATGGATGCGGAAGATCCGTTGTTCATCTTATACACATCCGGCTCAACCGGTAAACCCAAAGGTGTGGTGCATGCCTGTGGAGGGTATATGATCTATACGGCTTACACGTTTGTAAATGCGTTCCAGTACCAGGAAGGGCAGGTGCATTTTTGTACGGCGGATATCGGCTGGATTACCGGGCACAGTTATATTGTTTACGGTCCGCTGGGTGCAGGCGCAACGTCACTGATGTTTGAAGGCATTCCAACATATCCTGATGCAGGAAGGTTCTGGAGTGTTGTTGACAAATACAAAGTGAATATTTTATACACCGCCCCAACTGCAATAAGAAGCCTGATGGGTTTTGGTGAAAAGCCTCTGGAAGGGAAAGACCTTTCTTCTTTAGAGGTTTTGGGTACTGTCGGCGAACCGATCAATGAAGAAGCCTGGCACTGGTATGACGAAAATATAGGCAAAAAAAGATCTCCTGTTGTAGATACCTGGTGGCAGACAGAAACGGGTGGCACACTGATCTCGAATCTTGCTGGTGTAACACCGGCAAAACCGTCGTGGGCAACATTGCCGATGCCCGGTATTCAGCCATTGCTGGTGGATGAAAATGGTAAAGAAGTTACAGAGCCGGATGAAGATGGTTTATTCAAAGGAAATCTTTGCATAAAGTTTCCCTGGCCATCCATTATACGTACAACCTACGGCGATCATGAACGTTGCCGCACCAATTATTTTGCCACTTATCCCGGTTTATATTTCACCGGCGACGGCGCTTTAAAAGATAACGACGGCAACTACCGCATTACCGGCCGCGTGGATGATGTATTGAATGTAAGCGGTCACCGCATTGGTACTGCCGAAGTGGAGAATGCCATTAACATGCACAGCGGCGTGGTGGAAAGCGCGGTGGTAGGTTACCCTCATGATATAAAAGGACAGGGTATTTATGCATATGTAATTTATACCGGGCATCATGATATTGAACTCACCCGCCGCGATATCACCATGACCGTGAGTCGTATTATCGGCCCCATTGCCAAGCCCGACAAAATCCAGTTCGTAAGCGGCCTGCCGAAAACGCGCAGCGGTAAGATCATGCGCCGCATCTTACGCAAAATTGCCGAGGGCGAAATCTCTAATCTCGGCGATATCAGCACATTGCTTGACCCGGGTGTTGTGGAAGATATTAAGAATGGGAAGGTGTAGGAAGAAGGTGTTGAGTATTCTGGAAACAAAAAGATAAACCGGAACGTCATTCCCGTGAACGTGATTCTGGGAAACGAAACATAAACTTTACTGTCATTCCCGCGAAGACGGGAATCTCATAATTAAGGAACGTATTTTTTGGTTACCAGCAGCGGTATTTCATGGCGTCCATGAACCGGGAACCAAAAAACAATAATTATTTCAATGTTATTATTTTTTCAGTAGTTATAAATTTTATTACTTCCGGGTTAACAACGCTATAAACGCTTCTATTCTTAAAACACTGTGTTCAGGAAATTGAAACCGCTTCAATATATTAAAATGTTTATCGTTTGTTACCAGGTGATGAACGCCTCCTGAATAATATGCGTCAACAAATTTGTTGCCATCCAGGTCTGCAATAATTAATTCACTTGCGAATATCCGGTTCACTTTAAACACGTTGGGCAAATTGTACTGTGCATTAATAAAGTTTTTAGCGGTTGCATCATCAAAATTTTCGATTAGGCGTTCTTCATATTCAAGCAATATTTCGTTGGTTACAACCAATTCATACTGTTGATCTATTAAAGCATCAATTATTGGGCTATATGGAGAAAACCGGGAAATAGAAGCTAAAATGATATTTGTGTCTAAAACAACCCGCATGATTATTTAATTCCTGTGCAGCCATTTATTTATAGTATCTGTATTATATTCTTTTTCTTTCCAAACCCTGTCTGCACTGTTTCGGGCTTTGTCCATAAAATATGCTGCCAGTATTTGTTTAATGTCGGCAAGTTCATTTCTGTCAACTTTATAATGCTTGAATAATTTAAGCAACTCCAATTGCGCTTCATTAAAAGCGGGTTCTATATCATGCGGCGTCATTAATTTTATTTTCGTGCAATTTAAGAAATTTTAAACAGAGCGGCCTTTGTGCATGGCATGCAACCGTTTGGTTTTTACACACTAACAATGTTTTACTCCTGAAGCAAACCGCAATGTTCTTCCCTAGCACAAAGGCAGGACGAAGAAACATTGCGGCGAAGAAAAGCCCGACAAAATTCAGTTTGTAAGCGGCCTTCCCAAAACGCGCAGCGGTAAGATCATGCGCCGCATCTTACGCAAAATAGCCGAGGGCGAAACGCAAAATCTTGGCGATACTACAACACTGCTTGATCCGGGTGTTGTGGAAGATATTAAGAATGGGAAGGTGTAGGCGGTATTTAATGATTGGAAGCATTAGCTTGTATTATTCTGCGAAGTGCAAATAAGAAACTGTGTCGTTATTCCTGCGAAAGCTGTTTTGAAAACGTAACATAAAACTGAACGTCATTCCCGCGAAAACGGGAATCTCCCGATTAAGGAACGTATTTTTTGGTTACCAGCAACTGTATTTCATGGCATCACGGTTGTGTCACTCCCTTATGCTGATACTAAAATGGCGACTAAAGCTGTGTTATTAAATTAAGAATTGCATAAATTTAGCGAAAACGTTTACTAGATTAAAGCTTTGCTGCAAGAACAACTACTTATGAGTAAAGATTCTGATTCAATTGAAATTTCTAAATTCCCGCTTTTAAAACAAGAAACTGAATATTATTGCCTGCCTGCATCCCTTTTGGCAATTTTAAAGTATCATAATAATAATTTGAATTGCACTCAAAGAGAGTTATTTCATTTAATGAATAAAAATCCTTCATTCGGAGCGGCAAAAGATATCTCCATAAATAGCTTCCATTTGACATCAAGTATCCGTCTGGTTTTACAGAAGAAGCATTTAACAACTGGCTTAATATTATCAAAATGAAAGTAAAACATAAACGACCAGTAGCCATGGCGTTTCGGGAATATGATAATCTGGTACACATTAAGGTTGCTTTAGCATACGACGAAAATTGTTTTATTCTTTTTGACCCATATATTGCGAAGTGTGAGAAATATTATTTTTATCAGGCAAGAGCTGACTTTTTTGAAAATGATAGATGCTTTGATATTCTTATAATTAACTATGTACCAGAAAACTAATTAATATGCCAAAGCCCTCATTCGCTTTAAATTATTGGAGACCTTGGAAAGAGAATTCAAATTTTATTGACAGTTGGTTAAATTATAATAAAGATGTTTCGCTGGTTGAATATCAAGCTGAGGTAATTAATAAAAATTTGAATACCCTATCTGCTGATCAAATTCATACTATCAATGCCTTAAGCGTAAGTGTTAACGACGGCGTTAGTTTATTAATGGCAGGATTAGGGGTTATAAATAAATCTATAACTATCACTAATCAAAAACTTGAATCGCTGATACAAATAGAAGTTGCAAATAGTATTGTAATTGAAAACATAGAAGAGTTAATTAAAGTACCGGACCGTGAAAAAGAAAGAGTATATTATATACAATCAGGATTAAGGTTTTTAAAACATGCATACTCGAAAAATGAGTTTTATGATGATGCTTATACTGAGTTTAAAAAAGCTGAAAAATTAAAGCCACAAGACTATTATACGCTTTATAATATTGGCATGATTGAATTGTATTCTGCTAAACATACGAATATAAATTCTGCAAAAAAATGTTTTGACAAGGCTATCAAATATGCATCAATTGATGAAAATAGCAGGGAATATAAGTACTTAAGCAATCTTTTTTCTAAGCAATATGGCTTAAAAACTGATTTGAATGGAAAACTTTTTATTTCAATTTGTTTTATACAATCATCTATTTGCTCATACATATTAGGTAATGACGTAGAGGCATTCAATACCTTGGTGGATGTGATGCCTTGTGATTGCAACGATGAAGTATATTATTTTGCCTCCAAATATGCTGCCCGCGCTAAAGAAAATGACACAGCCTATCCACTTTTAGATTACTATCTGCGAAGAAATCTTGATAAACTAAATAAGGTTGTGAACGATTTAGATTTCATAATTAATCCTGACATTAATAAGTATATAACTCATTTCATTTATAAAATTGAAAACGAATTTGAAGATTTTAAGGAAAAATATAAAGGGCAAGATGAATATTTTGTATATCGATTTATAAATGACTGTATAAAGCAACTTGGTTCTAAAATAGAAGGGAAGTATAATATACTTAATTACTTTTCTGATAATTACATAACATCTGCAATTTCAAAAGAAAAAAATAATATAAATATTGACTCTAGTATTGAAAAGAAAAGAATTGAGATTGAACAAAAGAGAAAAGACTATGATTCATTAAAACTAGATTTTATTTTAACAGAAAAACAAATGCTGAATTACAAAAAACTATCGGAAAAATTTCCTCAAGAGGGCTTGTTAAAAAGAATAGTGTTTATTGTTGTAATGTTATTCTATTTGACAATTTCGGTTATTATGGATTTTGATATTAATCGCTTATTGAATATTTTTTTTATTTCCGCGATTTTGGCTGCGGCTCTTTTAGGGTTAGGCATTAAAGGCTATAAAAATGTACATATATCAAAATACAAACGAAAATTTCAAATAGTAAAAGAAAGGCTTGATAAAATAAGTGAAGAAAAACATAGAATAATGGAAGAAATAAAGACTTTAAACTCAGAAGCCACAACAATAGCTTTAAAAAAACATACAGTAATTTATAAGGTTTCTGATTTAGCATAACTTAACTCTGTCCTAAATCAAGAATAATGCAAACGAATCCTCCTTACCCACGGAAATACGTAAGCGAAACTTATAATTGATTCAAAGAATTTGATACAACAGATTTATTGTAAATTTGATTTACGCAAATTGAATAAGATTAAGTTTATGGAGGCCGCGCTAAACAATACACAATTAGAAATTTTAGACCTTTTCTCTTCTAATCAAAGCGAAGAAGATTTAAAAGAAATAAAATCATTGTTGATTGCTTATTTAAGCGACAAAGTTGTGCGGGAAGCAGATAAGGCTTTTGAGGAAAAAGAATATCCTAAAGAGATATTTGAAAGATGGAAAAAAGAGCATTTTCGTAAATCTGCATAAGGCATGACGGCGGTAATTGATTGCAATGTTTTTGTAATGTGCCTTTTGATTCTTAGCAAACCCATTATAAAGACATGGATTTCTAAAAACTTAATCTTTCTCTACTCTACGCTCTTCGCAAATCTTTTTCACCTTTTCATCTTTCACCTTTATTGGTCTTATCACCAACGGAGGGTTCAATAAATGAAATCAATTTATTCTTCTGCAAAAAATAAAGGAATATGTATATCAGCGTTATGGCTCTTACATGCATGAAAGCTATCTTATCTATAATAAAGCAATTATTCCAGTTGACGTGCTTATAGAAGGCAGTGTAAGCCCTTGATAATCTGAAAGGACGTTGGTTAAGGCGAATAACTGGCGAACACAGGCTGGCATTTGTGAATATTGGGGTATTGAAGTCAAATAGTTTTACTGCGTTTTAAAAAAAAGCTAAAAGCCATTCCATGAATAAATTCTTATTTTAGTATGATTAAATAACCTAAACAAAGCTTACCATGAAACACAACCTGTTGCTCAGTTTAACTTTATTTATTGGAGTTTACGCTAAATGTCAAATAAAGTTCACAAATTACTATAGCGATTACCTAAACAATGTGATACAAGCACAAGACGGAAATTACATTGCCAGTGGAGGGTTGCAAAAAATCAACCTTATTAAACTTAATCCCGAAGGGCAGTTAATTTGGAGCAAGACAGTTAATCTTGATAATTCATCAAATGTCTACAATAATGGAAATGGTATTGTAAATACAAATGATAGCGGTTTTGCAATAAGCGGTAGTTATGCAGGAAATCCCGTGATCAGCAAATTTGATGCAGACGGTAATTTAGAGTGGAGCAAGCGTTATATCTTCAACTCAAAAAGTAACGTAAGCAATTTGTTGCAAACAAGTGATAGCGGCTATTTATTAGCAACATCTATCTATGTAAAAGATTCTGCAACAAGTTATCTTATTAAAACAGACCCAGGTGGCAGTATACAATGGGTAAAAAATTATTTTGCGCATGGTTTATCCCAGGTTACTGATCTGAAAAGAACCGCTGACAGTAATTACGTATTTGTAACCATTAATTCTTCTAATACAGGTTTATTTGGAGATACCAGTCATGTTATAAAAATCGATCCTTCGGGGAATGTGCTGTGGGATAAATATATTTTTTATCCCGAAGGCATGGTTTATGGGCATAATCTTACTGCAATGCCAAGTGGTGGTTGTATTGTATCAGGTCATCACATATCATCATCTGGTAGCGCTGGTTTTGTGATCAGGCTAAATACAAATGGCATTACCAATTGGTCAAAGGCTATTACCTCAGCCGCAACATTTAGTGGTGCTTTAAAAATAAAAGATGGCAATTATATAATATATGGTAATCTTTTAAGCGCAGACAGTACTTTTTATCTTTTTTACAAGATTGATAGGGATGGTAATACCCAATGGTCGAAAATTATTTATAGTAATGGTAACGGAGGAACTGCAACGAATATGTTTTCACTCATCAAAACTAGTGATAATGGTTATTTAGGTGTTGGCTGGCAGGCAGGTGCCCCTGGTGTTATTTTAAAACTTGATTCTGGCTTTAATTCTTGTAATTATCAGGGTACTTCTGATAATCTTTCGGATTTTGTAACACCAGGCAATTCAACTGTGTTTGTAGTTGATAAAACAATAGCATATGATAATATCAATGTTGTCGTTACGCAAGGGGGCAGTATTTTGACCGCATGCAGTGTATTGCCTTTACAATTTAATTTGTTTACTGCAACTTCTAAAAATTCATCTGTTCAGTTACAATGGCAAACCACCAATGAAATAAACAACGATTATTTTAGCATTGAAAGATCTGCAGACTCTAAAACATTTATTTCTATCGGGAAAATATCAGCCTTAAAATCTGTTAACATAAATAAGTATGCTTTTAATGATAACAATCCTTTGAAGGGAAAAAATTATTATCGGCTTAAACAATTCGACAAGGATGGTAAATATACCTACTCAGGAATTGTTTCAATAATTTTTGAAGGTCAGGAAAGACCGGCTTTTGTTATATCGCCGAATCCTGCAGATAATTTCATTACTGTTACTGTTCCGCCTGTAAATGGTGTTTCTAAAATTGTTATTTATGATATAGCAGGCAAAAAAATCATAAGTTCAGAAATGGGTGTACAAACAACTTTAAAAACAATGGATATAAAACAACTTGCACCGGGGATTTATCATGTAGTTTTATTACAAAACGGAATAAAACAAACATTAAGGTTTGTAAAAAATAGATAATGCAGCTTTAGCTCTCCCTATTCGCTGCGCAGCAAAATCATGAACTCCCCGCTGTTTTTGGTGTTGTCACCAATAAGGAATTCAATAAACGAAATCATTTACTGCAATTGAATTCGTTGGTCACAAGACCAACGATGGCCTGAAGAAATTTAAAAGAAATAAAATCATTATTGATCGCTTATTTAAGCGGCAAAGTTGTGTGGGAAGCAGATGAGGCTTTTGAGGGAAAAGAATATCCTAAAGAGATATTTGAAAAGTGGAAAAAAGAGGATTTTCGTAAATCTGCATAAGGCATGCATATCAAATTACAGGTCATTATTTGCGAATTCATTTCATCTAAACTTATTTACCGGTAGCATTATTGATAAACGCAGCAACCATATTTTGGAAGAATGAAGAGGTTGGAAAAGTGTTGAATACCGCAAACGATATGTGGTATTTTGATGCGGATTGGCAACCAAACCAATCAGCGCATACAAAAGCATTTGAGGATATTGTGTCTAAAATTAATCCTGATGAAGCGATGCGTTTCCCAACAGTGAGTGAAATAGTAAGGCTGAAGTATAATAACTCAGTTTCCGAATCTCAAAAAATGCTGGTACTTTCATTAAAAGGTTCGAAATTACTTATGCGGCTTCTCACCGATGAATCAGCCGCTTACCTGGAAAAAACATTTTTGCCGCCATGGCAGCCAATTGAAAATCCTGTCTTTTATGAAGATGAACTTAAAAAACAACTTAGTTTTTTTCATCCGCTCAAATGGAAAAAAATAAAAGCAATCGCTATACGAAAAGATACAAATGCCTTGCTGTTTAAATTTGCAAAAGGATTTAAGAAGTATGCAATAGTTCATTTAGTAAATAAAGAGAAAGCATCGCGTAAATTAATTTCAGTCAAATTTTATAATGACTGGAGCGATGTTTTTAACAACAGGTTGCTGCATGATCATAATGAGTTGAAATGAGGATTGTGAAGTTTTTCCTTCACATTATCTCAACATCAGCAAGGAACTAATAAAATTTAATAAAAGAACTTTATGAATACAGATATAAAAAATGAACTACATAAATTGATTGATAACTGCGATAACAAACTATTGTTATCTGAAGCCAAAGCTTTGCTTGAATCTGGCAATGAAATAAAAGACTGGTGGGATGAATTAACAGAGGAAGATAGAAACCTGGTTATGGAATCGGAAGTAGAGTATGAAAAAGGAAATTTCATTTCGCATGATGATTTGATGCAGCAATTAGAAAAATGGAAAGAGAATAGTCTGGACTTCAATCGCGCAAAAAGACTTTTGGGAAATCGTGCTTTATTTGGAAACAAGCTGGCCATCGGAAGTTCGCAGGTTTAGATGGCTATCGCTATGTGTAAGCAAATTCAAAATTATCGTCGAACATAGAATGGTTAAGAATTAATAATGAAAGTTACACAGAGGGAGGCGCAGGCCAGACAAAATCCCGCACAGCGGGAGAGCGATCGGGTTTGTCTTGAATTTCTTTGGTTACTTTCTTTTTTCAAGAAAAGAAAGTGACAAACAATATCTAATAATGTAGTATGCAACAATGAACCAGCTAATCTCCTTGTTTAAAAACGTATTCATTTCTTTCGGTCTTCCTGACTTTACTGACTTTCGGACTTTTATAATTTGCTGAGCAACTGCAGATTACGGCAACCGAGCCACTAATTTCTCCGGCATTATTTTCAAAATAGAATAGATGATCTTCCATTTAAAACCTGGCACAATGACAAACCGTTTCGGAATATGCACAACTGCTTTTGCGATGAAGGAAGGCTCAAGCATCAATGATTCTGGAAGGGTTAACCCTGCCGTCATCTTGCTGCGGATGTAACCTGCTACAATAACGTGTACGCTTATGCCTCGTGAAAAAAGATATTGTCTCAGACCCGCCAGGTATTGTGTAAAAGCTGACTTGGTGCTGCCATATATGAAATTACTTTTTCGCCCCCTTACACCCGAAAGCGATGAAAGCCCGATGATTTTCTCGAGATGTGCGTTTCCATGGTCGCTAACAATAATATTCAAAATAGAAACGGCGCCACAGTAATGTACTTTCATCATCTGGTAGCTGCTGTCCCAGTCAAGCATCGCTGCTTCATTGTTTTTTAGAAATCCCGCTGCATACAGTACGATATTTGGTTTATAAGGCAGGTTATCATAAAAGTGTTGATGCGTATCAAAAGCGGTTGCATCAAAATATTGCACTATTACATTTTTTGCGAAGCCTTGCTGTTCAACAAACGTGTTCAATTCACCTGTACTCCTTGATGCAGCTATTACTGTATGCCCGGCTTTTATATATAATTTAATGGCCTCTTTGGCCACATCAGAATTAGCGCCCAGTATAAGGACAGTTTTGCTTCTGTGATCTTTTTCTTTTGATAGTGGCATGGTTGTCAAATGTATGGCGCAAGAGGCACTTTCATTGCTCATTTTTACGTTAGTGTTCCTTTATGTTTCCGGCCCTTGTTGGGTGTTATCACCAACAAAGAGTTCAATAAACGAAATCATTTATTACAATCGAATTCGTTGGTCACAAGACCAACGAAGGCTTGAGCCTTTTAGTTTTTTGCAGTCAGGAATTTAAGAAAGGGTTCGTGAGCGGGTTACGGTTATCAGTATTCGGGCAAGCTGCTGCTTCTGGTGTTCATTCAATTCTTTCTCAACATCCTTTGCAAATTTTTTAGTAACAACTATATTCATTTGCCTTGCAGTTGCTTAATAAAATTTTCTGTATCTATGGTGTGGCTGTAATCAGTTTCCTGCATCATTAAGCCCAATACAAAATCTTCTTTATCTTCTTCACTAAGCACACGGTTTTTAATGCTGCTTTTTTGCAAAAATTCTTTCAGCAGTTTTAGCTCTTCAATATTTGCAGGTTGCACAAGAACTGTTTCCATAAAACACTTTTTTCAAATTTACCTGAAAATATCAAATTGTTGTATTCGCATTGATAAACTCACTCGAAAACGCCACAAAACTGTATTCTAAAGTCCCCTATTAAATATTTCCAGCGCATCTTTATCATCATACTTTACAATCTGCTGTTTCAAGCTTTCTTTAAGATCAGCAATTAGTTTTTGGTATTGAGGATCATTATAAATATTATGCAATTCTTCAGGGTCTTTTTTCAGATCAAATAATTCCCAGCTTTCCACGCCTTTGTAAAAACGAATGAGCAAATAATCACTTGTTCTTAAACCAAAATGCGGTGATACATGGTGTGGCTCCGGGTATTCATAATAGTGATAATACACTTCTTTTCGCCAGTTAGCAGCTTTATCTCCTTTCAACAATGAAAGAAAAGATTCTCCCTGCATTTCAGCAGGTGTTTGAATGCCGGCAATATCCAATACCGTTGGCGCCCAGTCAACATTTGAAACGAGGTTATTTATTTTTATGCCTGGTTTTATTTTACCGGGATAACGGATGAGAAAAGAAGTCCTTAATGATTCATCATACATAAAACGCTTGTCAAACCAGCCATGTTCGCCTAAATAAAATCCCTGGTCTGAAGCATAGATCACCACTGTGTTTTTACTTAATCCTGCGCTGTCAAGATAATCCAATATCTTCCCGATATTCCTGTCCATTGATTTTGCGGTGGCGTAATAATCTTTCAGGTATCTTTCAAATTTCCATTTCACCAGGTCTTTTCCTGATAAATGTTTTGATTTAAACTCCTTCGTTATTTTATCGCCATAATACTGTTGATATGCCTGTGCCTGTGCAGCATCCAATCTTGCATATCCATCCCAACTGGCTTTTTTCAATCTTAGCTCTTCATCAGTGAATTGTTTACCGGGATAACGTTTTTCAAGCACTGCACGAAAGCTATCCGCTTGCGCTGTTGTTAATTGCAATCCGAAAGGCTGGCCTACTTTCAGGTCTTCCTTCAGCCGCATGGTTTTGTCAATCGTCATATCCTGTTGTTGTGCGGCTAACCTTGTTGCATAATCATCAAAAAAATCACCGGGAAGAGGGAAGTTAATATCATCATACGCACCCAGGTCCTGTATATCAGGCAACCATTCCCGATGCGTTGCTTTTTCACCAACAACAGCAAAAAAAGGTTTGCTGGTATCCCTGCCCTGCAGCCAATCAAAGAAGAAATTACTTATCAGATCAGTAACATAACCTTTATAGGTAATGGTATCCCTGTTGTTATTTACAAATTCAGGATTAAAATAAGCGCCCTGCCCGCCGGAACCAGCCAGCACGTTCAAATAATCAAAACCTTTAGGCAGCGCATTCAAATGCATTTTGCCGATCCACGCAGTTTGATAGCCCTGCGACTGTAGTAATTGTGGAAACACCAACTGGTTTATATCAAAAGGCGTTGCGCCATTATCATAATATCCATTCTTGTGACTGAATTTTCCTGTAAGCAGCGTAGCCCTGCTGGGACCACAAATGGAATTGACTACAAAATTGTTTTGCAGTAAAGCGCCGGTTTGGGCGATCCTGTCAATATTGGGTGTTGATATTAATTTATTGCCATAAGCGCTGGTTGCCTGGTAAGCATGATCATCTGAAAAAATAAAAATAATATTAGGGCGTTTGTTTTGTGCGCAGGCAATGCAGGAGTAAAATAAACCGGTTACTAAAAACGAAACAATAACTTTCATGTTTATATTTTTTTGTTGCTGATTAACTCACAGTAATGCGGTAAAAATAATAAGCAAAAATGATTGCTTAAAGAAAACTAAACCCCTCACAGGCGCAAGTATAAGCCCCATAGCTTTATGGGCAGCATTTGTGCCTTACTTACCATTCTACAAATATTCATAGTTTCCTGATCTGTCAACGTCAAATCAATACCAGGTAAGAATCAACAAATTTGAGTAAAGAATTTTATGGGTTGAGCTATAAAAGGGGAATTGCTTAAACCTGTTGATAACTGTGATCCGGGCCGCGGGCTACACTTTACTTACATACACTAAAAAACTATACCTTGGCATAAGCAAATGACAATACAATTTCGTCATATTGAACCTCATTTCCTGTTAAAAAATTACATCGAAAAAATGTGGGTTTTTGAAAGCAGCGGCAAAATGCCTGTTGAAGATATGAAACTGGTGGTACCTAACGGAAATATCAAACTTACTGTTTCTTATCAAAACGGTATTGTTGCTGCAGTGAACGGTAAAACATTTGCCTCAAAAGAACACGACATTACTTTAACCGGCCTGATCGATGTGCCTGTAATATTGGACGTTGAGGATGATGTTGCTACAGAAACTATCGGCATTGAATTTAACCCGCAAGGGGCATATCGTTTTTTTCATTTTACGCTGCATGATATTCAAAATCAAATTTATCCATTAAGTGATGTGTTGGGAAACACCGGGAAGCGATTGACAGAACAAATTGATAACACAACCTCTACGCAGCAAAAAATAGTTTTATTGCAACAATTCTTATTCAAACAACTTTCATTACAGCATGAAGACCTGGTTTTTGAGTATTGCATAAAAAAAATAACTGCTTCAAAAGGAAGAATAACGATTAAAGAATTAGAAAAGAAAACAGGTTACAGCGCTCGCTGGCTGAATATGAAATTCAATGATAAATTAGGCGTAAGTCCCAAGAATTTATCTTCCATTATCCGTTTCAGTCATTGCTACCAGTCATTTATCAGTCAGGATGAAAGATCTTTTTCCAGGAATGATTTTTACGAATTCTATTACGATCAATCTCATTTCATAAAAGATTTTAAACGCTTCACCGGCCTGCCGCCTGCAAAATTTGAGAAGCAAACAAACAACTTCGGTGAAAGATATTACCGGGAATAGCCACTTCCGATTTTTACAATACTGCGTTGACAGTTTTACCTTTTTTTGTATCATCATTAAAATTGAGGCAATGACAAATAAAAGTTACAATACAACCATCGGGGTTGCCCAGCCTGCAAAAGAAGTCTTCAATGCGATCAATGATGTTACAAATTGGTGGAGCAAAGATTTTGAAGGCAACAGTATAAAGCTGAATGATGAGTTTATCATTAACCATCCCGGCCAGCATTATTCAAAGCAGAAACTGGTAGAAATTAGTCCAGCCAAAAAAGTTGTCTGGCTTGTTACAGAAAGCAAACTGGACTGGCTTAAAAATGATAAGGAAGAATGGACAAATACAAAAATGGTTTTTGAGATAAGCGCGAACAACGATACAACTGTTCTTCATTTTACGCATGAAGGGCTTGTTCCCCAAAAAGAATGTTATGCACTGTGTGAGAAAGGCTGGGATATTGTCATCAGGGATTGGCTGTTCTATCTTATTACAACGGGTACGCCGTCAAACGAAATGAATAAGGCAGCGGAGATCAGGAGACAATATCTTGAAGATAACACTGTGATGAAAAAGAAAGATTTTCATCGGACAATTGAAGTAAATACTTCCGCAGAAGAAGCCATGAAAAAAATCAGCCAGGTAAATTTTTGGTGGAAAAAGGATTTTTCAGGCAGTGCTCAGAAATTGAACGATACATTCATCATTCCCTTTGGAGAACCTTCTTTTGTTAATTTTGTTATCAGTGAATTTATACCCGGCAAAAAAATGGTTTGGAAAGTTACCGATTGTTATTTGCCCTGGTTCCGGGATAAAAAAGAATGGAATAGTACTGCGGTTGTTTTTGAGCTTTCGGAAGTAAATGCCTTGCCAAATGACTTAGCCGGAAGCAGTAAAACAAAAATTTATTTTACGCATATCGGCCTTGTGCCGGAAATTGAATGTTATGAGGTTTGCGAAAAAGGCTGGGATGGTCATATCAATACCCTGGCAAGCTTCATTAATGAAGGGAAAGGCCTGCCTGAATAAAGACAGGCAGACAGGATTCTTCACAGCATGGAAGGATAGCCATAGCAAAGCCATTGAGCGCAGAACGAGACACTGTATAGTAATGCATATTACTGTTCATCACTTTTAAATATTTATCAATTCATCACCATGCGTTCTTTATTATACTTATTCCGGTAATTCAGCGGCGATAATCCTGTTACCCTTTTAAAAACTTCACGAAATGCTTTATCGTCTTCATAGCCTGCATCACTCATCACTTCAATTCCCTTTTTTGGTTATGAAAATTTTTCAGATTGGCTCTTATTAAAAATAACCTAAAACAACTTTTCATCTGCTGAAGGGCCATACATGCCTGGCACAGGAATATCCAACAAACGCAGGTAAACACTTAATTGCCCGCGATGATGATAAATGTGATTAAATCCCATGCTCCTGAGTGCAACTTTTTTAGGTAACTGGAACACGATCAGCTCGCCTCGGCGGAACGTCCATGGATCATTCAGATTTTCATCTGATGCAGATTCTAATGCTTTTACGGCATTGGCAAGCCTTTCATCAAACAGCTTTACAATATCTTCTGTACTTTCTTTGGGCTCGCGGTTAAACACAGCCGTTGCAAAATCAAACTCATTTGAATTGATTATTCGTTCAAACCAAATTGGCAATTCTGCAATGTGCGTGGCAAGCCTTTCCAACTTCATTGATTTTTCATGTGGCTGCCAGTCGAGTTTATCGTTGGGCACACGTTCAAGCATTTTCCTGGTGTTAGTTGATTCATGTTTGAGTTCGCCTATTAAAGCGGCATTCATTGACATATTGAAAATTTTGATGGGTGGCTAAAATAGAAAAAAAATTTGCACAATACCATCAATTATAAACCTGACAGGTTTGACTAGTTATAAGCGTGAACTTATTACAAGCAAAACCTGTCAGGTTGGAATCAGCAGCGAGTTACGCCAATAAATTTTTTTCTTCAGGTCACGAAGAGCGCGAAAGAATACAAAGAACACAACGTTTTACTGTTGATACTATAAGGCTAATATGATCTTGTTGGATAAAAAAATTCTTCTGTGTTTCTGGTGCAATCAGTGGCAATTTCAATTTCCCACTAAGGCCACGAAGAACACGAAGGAACAAAAAGAACACAACGTTTTTACTGTTGATACTATAAGGCTAATATGATCTTGTTGGATAAAAAAATTCTTCTGTGTTTCTGTGCAATCAGTGGCAATCTCATTTCCCACTAAGGCCACGAAGTGCGCAAAGGAACACAAACGGCACAACCCTATTTAACGCGAGTTTGGATCTTTCGAATTGAAAACAGCCTGTTATATTTTTAAGAAGTAAACTGAACCACATAACCACATAGTTCGGCAAGGCGCATAGGTGTCAAGCTAATAAACGGATTTTAGCTCCGGAGGAGCTGCGTGTTTATAGAAACGCATTGACATGAATTATGACAGGCTCCGGAGGGGCCACGTAACCAGTGACGATCCCGTTTCCCGCTAAGGCGACAAAATACAGGAAAGAATATAAAGAACACTACATAAAAACCTTTGTGCACGTTGTGGTACGCCGCGTTCTCGGCGGCCTAAACATAGTGCGCGAAATCTCTTTCAAAGTTTCCTTTGATCCTTTCTATCGGTGGATTATAGTAACCAAATTTTAAATGGGGGAATTCTTCTTTTAATAATTCCATCAGTTGCTTCATGCCTAACATTTCCCCTGTTTCCACCACGCCTATCTTTCCCAAATACCAATCGGGATCAATATTAAAATTGCGCCATTGAATCATGCATAGATCCGTATCAATAATTAACCTGCGCAATGCTTCATATTCTTCCACACTATCTGTCATTCCGGGAAAAACAAAATAATTAATGCTTGTCCAGCCATTATAGCTGCGAACTGTTTTCAGCGTTTCAATCAGGTCTTCAAACACATAATTGTTTGGCCGGTAATAAGCTGTGTAGATATGCGCCCGTGCGCTGTTCATACTCACACGAATGCTGTTTAAACCTGCTTCGCATAAAGCTTTTACGGCATCAGGCTTAGAGCCGTTTGTGTTGATATTAATGCTGCCCCGGCTGGTATGTTTTCTTATTTCAATGATGGCATCCCTGATGGCTTCCCACATCAACAAAGGCTCACCTTCGCAACCCTGGCCAAAGCTTACCAGCGGGTAGGGCGCTGTCATTAAATGAGGCACCGTGAACTCTGTAATTTCTTCTGCAGTTGGCCTGAAAGTCAGCCTGTCCTGTGTTGAGACAATGTTTTCTTCTTCAGGCTGAAAAGAGATGCAACCAATACAGTTGGCATTACATGCGGGCGATGCAGGCACCGGGCATTCCCATCTGCCCAATGATAAATTTCTGGCAGCAGGGCAATGATAGGTGAGGCAACAGTTCTGCATTAAATGTTGTACCAAACGGTTATGCGGGTAATGCTCCAGTAAATGAGCCGCACCGCTTTGTATCTTATCTTCGTTATATCCTGCATGTTCCTGGCGGATATCATTTTCTATTCTTACAGCAGGCACATAAAATTTATCATCTAACCAACCTGCGGCCGTATAACAAAACAAGGGAAGTGTTGGCGCATCGGGCAGGCTTTCGTAAGCGGCCACATATAAACCCGTGTGTGCCGGCGGAATAAATGCCGCTACCGCCCAGCCCTTTTCGCATAAACGCATATCGCCGGTATGCACATCAATACCAATGCCCCTGCGGCCCGGAAGTTCGTAAAGATTGCCGCCTTCGGGTAATTCTATCCAATCTTCTTTGTCAATAGGAAAAGCATCCCAACCGGCGCGGCCAACTGCATAAAGGCTTTCATCTTCATAAATAGTGCCTTTGCCGTCGGAGTAGAGTAAATATGGAGATTGATTGACCATAATATAATGCGGTTTGTGGTTGAACATTGATTATTGCAGATTGGCGATTGCAGATTGCAGATTTAACGCAAGTACAATTCACCATTGACCATTCACCACGGACCAATATTCAATAATCAACACTTAATAATCAATATTCAAGTTTTTTTGGTTCTTCTTTGGGCATTGAATATTGAACATTGATTATTGTTTATTTCATCCATTGACTATGAACTATGAGCTATGAACTATCTGCTGTTTACAGAATTCATTAAATTCTTTTTCTATTTCTGATGAAACATCTGACTCGGTTTCTTTCTGCAATATTTTATTATTGGTGAAATCGAGCGTTAATAAATTATCTTTCAGCATTGCGTTCTTTACCTGTTGCCATGAATAATTTTTGAAAGGAAACGTGTTGAAAGTAACGCCGTCGGTATTAAAGCCAATCTCCTGTGGAAATTTGATCTGTCTTTCCAGCAGTGCAGCTATTATAAAGAATACACTTATGAAAGGAACATGTAAAGGGTATAACAACCACAAAAATGCAGCGGCATACAAAGCCCATTTGAATGTAACGACATATTCGTTTTTATTCCTGTCAAGAACTGCTGTCACGAGAGTGAAAAGTATAACGGCCGCCAGGATAACATTTATCCAGTTATAATCAAAAAAAACAGAATTTAACAAGGCAAAACCTTCGGCGGTTAATGTCATTACGCACATAAACACTGATATCATATTGTATATTCTGTAATCAGGATGTTTTAATGTAACAACAAAATCGTATGCTTTCTTTTGTCTCATGCAAAGTTGCTTTTCACAAAAAGGTTACAGATCTTCCACAATAATCTTGACGCCACTACAGCATCATAATTATTATCGCCAACGCCAACTTCAACCAGGTCGAACCCGATCAATTTCTTTCCGCTTTCAATAATTTTCCTGAGCAGGTATAATATTTCATCCGACTGAAATCCACCGGGAACAGGCGTGCCGGTATGCGGACAAAGCTTTGGATCAAGCCCATCGATGTCAAAACTAAAGTAAATATATTCCGGCAGGTGCTGTATCATTTCATCTGCTATATTTATCCAGTTTTCACCGGCATAAAAACGTTCCTTAATATCCTGGTCAAAATAGGTGATAACCTTATGGTTGCTATTACATATATAATTCCATTCCGCCTCGCAATAATCACGCACACCGGCTTGTATCAGGCGTTCGATGGCAGGCACCTCTGAAAGCGCATTGTACATAATGCTGGCATGGGAGTAATTAAATTTTTCATATGCCTGCCGCAGATCGCAATGCGCATCCACCTGTAAAATGCCAAAACGCTCATATTTCTCTGCCAAAGCCTTAAAGTAACCTAATGATACACTATGATCACCCCCCAGCAGGCAAACCAGTTTATCCCGGTTCAACAGGTCTTTCGTCTGTTCATATACCCAATTGTTCAACATCACACTGCCTTCATTGATCTCCTTCAGGCTTTTCAGCATGAACTTATTATTGTTGATATCCTGGCCGTGTGCAATAAAATCGATATAGAGTTCAGCCTCTTTACGCAGGTAATCGCTCTTCATCAGGATCTTTTTGTCAGGCTGGCGCATGTAAAAACCCTTTTTCCATGCGTGGGGCATATTGGGGTCAAACAGGTCTATCTGTGTACTGGTTTTAAAAATATGTTCTACAGCTCTTGCCGTCCCCGCATTACAGCTTACGGTCACTTCCCATGGCACCGGTAAAATAATTACCCGGGCATCTTCTTCTGAAAATGGCAAACCGAATATATTATTGTTGCGGTTTGCCACCGCATTTACATCAAATTTTGAAAGATCTGTCATATAGAATTCTAAAAAAGTGCAAGATACTGGCTATTTCGCAAAGCGGTTTTATGGTGAAGGTTATGCTTTGAAAACGCTTATTCTTTAACAGGTTGTTTACCCAGGAAGTCCTGATAGGCCAAACTGATGCCCTGTTCAAGGTCTGTCTGGTGCCGCCAACCGGTGGTATGTAGTTTAGAAACATCAAGCAATTTTTTGGGTGTGCCATCGGGTTTGGAGGTATCAAACGCGATCTCTCCTTTATATCCGGTTATTTTCATGATCAGGTGGGCAAGATCCTTGATGCTGATATCTTTTCCGGTACCAATATTAATGAATCCTCTCTCATTATAATTTTTCATAAGATAAACGCATGCATCAGCCATGTCATCCGCAAACATAAATTCCCTTTCCGGCGAACCACTACCCCAGATGGTAACTGTTTCAGCATGACTGATTTTGGCTTCATGAAAACGTCTTATTAAGGCCGGTAATACATGCGAGTTGGCCGGATGATAATTGTCATTTATCCCATACAAATTAGTGGGCATTACGGATATATAATTACAGCCATATTGATCTCTGAAGGCGTCACACATTTTCAAACCGGCAATTTTTGCAATGGCATAAGGCTCATTGGTTGGCTCCAGTTCACCGGTTAATAAATATTCTTCTTTAAGCGGCTGAGGCGCCATTTTTGGATAAATACAGCTTGACCCCAAAAAAAGCAGTTTTTTGACTTTATAACTAAAAGACGAATGAATTACGTTATTCTGGATTTGCAGGTTATCATATAAAAAATCGGCCCTGTAAGTATTATTGGCCAAAATACCACCCACTTTGGCGGCAGCCAGAAAAACATATTCAGGTTGCTCCTCTTCAAAAAATGCCGATACCAATTGCTGGTTGCGCAAGTCGAGTTCCTGTGATGTTCTCAGGATAAAGTTTTTAAAGCCAAGTGTCTCCAGCCTCCTGAGTATGGCTGAGCCTACCATTCCTTTATGCCCGGCTATATAAATTTTTGAGTCTTGATGCATAAGAATTTATTGGTAAGAAATGATTTTCCCATTTACATGCAGGTATAATTCTTTTCTATCCGATGCCTCCGTCCTGCCGATTATTTTCGCTTCTATGTTGAAGTTGCCTGCTTCGCCGATTAAAGCTGACGCGGTTGTTTCATCGGTGAAAATTTCCAGGCGGTGCCCCATATTAAATACCTGGTACATTTCTTTATCATCTGCATTGGAATTCTGCTGGATGATGCGAAATATTTCGGGTGCATTAAAAAGATTATCTTTTATAACCTTTAAAGGCTGCGGTAAATATTTCATACACTTGGTTTGACCGCCGCCACTGCAATGGATAACGCCATCAATTTTATCAAAATAATTTTCAAGCAGCACTTTCATTAAAGGGGCGTAGGTGCGGGTGGGGGAAAGAAGCAGCTTACCGATATTAAGTGGTGAGCGGTGAGTGGTCAGTGGTGAGTCGTTAAAACTGTCATTGAATTTATTTTTGCCGATATACACCACGTCATTACTTAAGGAAGGCTCGAATGTTTCGGGATATTTTTCAGCATAATATTTATGTAATACATCATGCCGGGCGCTGGTTAAGCCGTTACTCGCGATACCGCTGTTGTATTCATCTTCATACGATGCCTGCCCGCTGCTGGCAAAGCCAACAATTACATTTCCTGGTTTTATTTTTTGATTGGTGATGATCTTCTTCTTTTCCCATCTTGCCATCATGGTTCCGTTCACGGCGATGGTACGTACCACATCACCAACATCTGCTGTTTCACCACCAAGGAAATGAATATTTATTCCAAATGATCTAAGGGTATTAAAAAAATCCTGCGTGCCATTAATAACCTGTTCAAGTATTGCTCCGGGGATCAACAGCTTATTCCTGTCAATGGTGGAGGAGAAAAGTATGTTATCATAAATGCCGGCGCAGAGCAGGTCATCGAGGTTCATGACGACCGCATCCTGCGCTATGCCTTTCCAAACAGAAATGTCACCGGTTTCCTTCCAGTACAAATAGGCAAGAATGCTTTTTGTACCGGCGCCATCCGCATGCATTACATTCACGTAGCCACCATCGTTATTGAGATAGTCAGGATATATTTTGCAGAAAGCAAATTCATAAAGCCCTTTATCCAGGTTTTTTATCGCGGCATGCACTTCTTCTTTTTGCGCCGATACGCCGCGTTTGGAATAGAGGCCGGAACTCATGCCCCCGTCCCCTAAAGGGGTGTATTGAAAACTTGATTTCATGAGAACAAAAATAAGCGCGCTATACTACTTTAATGAATTATATATTTCTCCCCTTCAGGGGATGGGGGCTTGGCATGGCGTGTTATATTTGCGCTTTATGCAGGTGCATCGTTCTATAGATAATCTCCCGGCTTTTAAAAATGCAGTGATAACCATTGGTACATTTGATGGTGTTCATTTAGGCCATCAGCAGATCATTAAACAATTAAAGGAAGAAGCCGGAAGAATTGACGGTGAAACGGTCATTATTACTTTCCATCCACATCCGCGGGCAGTAGTTGCATCCAGCAAACCCACCTGGTTGCTGACTACCCTGAATGAAAAGATCATACTGTTACGCGAATTCGGAGTGGATCATGTAGTCGTCGTTCCCTTTGATGAAAAATTTTCGAACCAAACACCGGAAGCTTATGTGCATCATTTTTTATATGAAAAATTCAAACCACATACGTTGATCATCGGCTATGATCATCGCTTTGGAAAAAACCGTAAGGGCGATTATCACCTGCTTGAAAGGATGGGGAAGGAATTGGGATTTGTAGTTAAGGAAATTCCGGAGCAGGTTATCAACGCCGTTACGGTAAGCTCAACAAGAATACGGGAGGCTTTGCTTAAAACTGATGTGCAGGCGGCCAACAGCTATTTGGGGTATAAGTATTTTTTTGAAGGGATGGTGGTGGATGGCAATAAACTGGGCAGAACATTAGGGTATCCAACTGCGAATATTATCATTCACGATGAAAATAAGCTGGTACCCTCCAACGGAATTTATGTTGCCGAAGCAGAGATAGAGGAAAGGTCAATGGTGAATGGTGAATGGTCAATGGAAAATAATGCGGCTGAAAACGGCTCGCTGCTCGCTGCTCGCGGCTCGAAGCTTTTCCAGGGCATGATGAGTATCGGTGTACGCCCAACGGTTGACGGGAAAAATCGTACCATAGAAATGAACATCTTCGATTTTGAAGAAGATATTTATGGCTGTACCATGAAAATTTTTGTTTGCGCCTATTTGAGGCCCGAAGAAAAATTTAATTCGCTTGATGAATTAAAGCTTCGTATCGATAAAGACAAAGAAGACAGCCTGAAATATTTCAGGAACCACAAAAGTTAATCTGTTAGTTATGATTTACCCGGTCTTACTTTCCTGTTTTAGTTGAGTTGATTTAAGAAAAATTGATATTGCATGATAAGCAAGATATATTGCAGTCAACGGTCAGGTATTGCTGTAGTTTGATAGCGTTCGGTCACGCAGGGGCTGCTGCTGATACCTAAACTGTTGTTGATAATTATTAATAGCCAAATTAATAATGTCGTGCCGAGAACCAAAGCTGAATTTTGTTGTTGGTGATGTTACATTGTCCGGCCCAAATTGCAGCAATACAATTATTGTGCGTTCGCTTTATTCTATAATTACAAGTTCTTCTATTCGTTCAAAGTGTTTTTTATTTAAGGTAGTCAAGGAGAGTTTATTGGCAACCGCTGTTGCAGCTATAAAAAGATCAGCCATTTCAATCTGCTTACGTTTTCTTTTTAGCTCATTGTTTATGTCAACTGCAAATTGTGACACACGCTCGTCTAGAGCCAAAACTGTTGCCCGTTGCAATAAATTTTTCCAAAATGCAAGTTGATTATTCGTCGTTCCAGAATAAATCTCGTAATAAGTTATTGCTGAAATTGCAAAATCATATCCTTGGTCAAACAATGAAATTAAAACAGAATTGGTCTTATCAGTTTTACGAAAATAATCAATCAGGATAGACGTGTCAGCGAGTATTATTTTGTCCGCCATTGATTGATCGCTTTTCTTGTTTCAGCTATTGTTTTTAACTGCTTTTTTGAAAAAGTCGGGCCGTTTAAGAGAAATTTTTTAAACTCTTCTCTTTTTGTGTCTGTTGGTGGTTGAGCGTCAACCTCTTCTTTCAATTTAGTCCATTGTTTTGCTGGGAGTTTTTTGACAAGCTGAACTAATTGATCAAATTCTATGTCTACTTGTACTTGCATGATGCCCAAATTTATGAAGTTTTCTTCAACAGCAGCAGGTCAAAGGTGACGCACAACCTGATGATTGGAGAGGGTTCTTGAATTTTTGGCCCATTCTCCAAAGAAGGTTTATTCTCTATAACCAAAATAGCATCCCTTTTTAGGACAACGCTTTCTCCATTAGATTTGCAAGCATGAGCAAGTACGATGTTTTTATTATCGGGGGTGGTCCTATTGGCCTGGCTTGTGGCATTGCAGCACAAAAAGCAGATCTTAATTATATCATAGTTGAAAAAGGCTGCCTGGTAAACAGTTTATTTCGCTATCCTGTAAACATGACCTTTTTTTCAACTTCAGAGCGATTGGAAATAGGCGGCGTCCCTTTTATGAGCCTGAACCCAAAGCCAAAACGGGCGGAAGCGTTGGAATATTACAGGCGTGTTGCAAAAGACTACCGGCTAAATATCAGGCTATTTGAAACAGTGGAGCATGTAGAACGTTTGGATGATGAAGCTTTTGAAATAAGAACTTCCAAAAAAAATTATATAAGCACTAATATAATTGTGGCCACCGGTTTTTATGATCTTCCCCAGATGCTGCATGTGCCCGGAGAACACCTGCCTAAAGTATCACATTATTATAACGATCCGCATTATTATGCATCTCAAAAGGTTTTGGTGGTGGGCGCAAGCAATTCTTCTGTTGATGCAGCTTTGGAAACATGGCGCAAAGGCGCAGAAGTTACTATGGTCGTAAGAAAAGAGGCGATAGGCAAGAACGTAAAATATTGGGTGAAGCCTGATATTGAAAACCGGATCAAAGAAGGCAGTATCAAAGCCTATTTTAATTCCAATATTAGGGCCATACATGAAAGCACGGTTGATATAGAAACACCTGAAGGCATGATAACAATTGAAAATGATTTTGTGTTGGCGCTTACGGGTTATCATCCTGATTTTGCTTTACTAAAGCACCTGCACATAACTTTATCAGAAGATGAAAAGCAATGCCCGTTTTTCAATGGCGATACAATGGAAACCAATCAACCGGGAATTTTTTTAGCCGGGGTTGTCTGCGGAGGATTTGATACGCATAAGTTGTTCATAGAAAATTCAAGGGAACATGCAGATAAAATAATTGCTGCCATTATCAAAAGCAAAAAGGTTGGTGTATTATAACTACTGTTAAGTTAATCGTGAGTTGTCAGTGGTGAATGGTGAGTAATCACCCTAAATATGCGGTCTTCACTCACAACAACCACTCCCAAATTGAAACGTCATATTTTGCTTAACATACACTACTTTAACCGGAATGCCTGCCAGGTTATTATTTTCAATATGATTAAGCCTTAATGGAAAGCTGTATAAAAAAAATCTAACCTCCTTCAATTAAGAAAGAGGCTAGATTTAAACGGGCAATTGGATCAGTTAGCCTTCACTATTTTCTTTACAATTTTTGAATCGCCAAAATTCACTTCAAGCATATAAACGCCTGATGTAAAGCTTGCGCCATTGAAAGATAATTTGTTGGCGCCTTTTACAAGATTTACGCCTTGTTGATCTTTTACTTTTCCTCCAACGGAATTATAAATAGATACCTGTGCTTTGCCATCTTTTTTTGCATTGATGGTGACCACAAAGGAGCCGGTGAACGGATTAGGAGCTATCGCAACACTTTCAGTTACTGTTTTGTTAGCCAAAGCCGCATCATCTGAAGTGCCTGCTTTAGACGCAACAGGAGTTCTTACTCCTTTTTCTGCATCACTCATCACCTCTTTGGGAGGAGTTAACCACCTGGTAGAAGAGCATGGCTCGAGGTAAGCAACAAAGTTGGAACCGCTTTGAGCTGTAAAACCCGGGAGCAGGATCACCTTATCCCTTGCTGTAAAATATACAGTGGTTGAGCTGGGTGTAATCGTGGTAGTACATCCATTGCCACCGTATGTGGTAGAGATCGCCTGTACCCAGTCTCCTGATGCGGGATAGGAACCACAGGCATTTTGGGTGTATGCCGGTGATTGTGATTCCACACCCACTGCATGCCAGGCATCTCCCACGGAAATTATCTCCTGGGAGCATTGACCGTACAAATCCCAGGCTGCCTGCAGCGACGCTTTTCTTGCATCAATATATTGTGATCCGGATGTTAAGTATTCAGTTAAGGCACGGTAAGCAATAAGGCGTGCTTTAAATCTTGTAATGGCCGTTACGCTATAAGATTCTCCTTTATCATTTGTTCCGCTTCCCCCTTCTGATAAAAGATAAAACCAATGATTCTGAACACTGCTGTTGGTGTGCACTCCACCGTTATCAGCCGAACCGGTGTACCAGTTTGTACCTTTATAGGTATCAGGATCGCCATAAGAATTGGGATTAATAAAACTTCTGATAGCGCCCCGGTCAGCACCAACCAGCCAATCGTTAATACCTTCCGACCAGCTTTCCACCATCTCGCCAAAAATATCTGCAAAAGATTCATTCAATGCGCCTGATTCATTGCTGTATACCAATCCCGCCTCATCCTGCACAACGCCGTGTGTAAATTCGTGACCCATGATATCATTTGTGTTCCAGTCATCATTGGCGGCAGAAGTATTGCCTGCATAGAATATGGTAGAATTGCCGGTGCAACCCCAGCAGGCATTATTGGAACCTGCATAGGCATTGTTATAGGCGATCATATCACCGGCTGAACCATCCCAGCTTTGCCGGCTGTGCTGGCCATAGTAATAACTATAGGTCATCGCAGCGCCCCATTGTGCCTGAACTGCAGATTGCTGCGTCCATGTATTATCCGCATCTGTATAAAATGTATTGGATGCGCCGCCGCCATTACAATTGTACACATAGATATCTGTTGCCTGGCAATCATTATGTGAACGATAAACACCCCCGGTAAACTCAGTACTGATATTAACAGTGCCGTTATAAGCCGAAGTGCCTGAGCCGCCTGAACAATTCATCGCTATGTCAGCATAATGTATTACCTGTCCTGTAAGCGCATCTACGTAAACATCTTTGGACATAACTTTCGGATCATCTGTATATATTTTAAAACACCAGGCAAGCTTGTAATCAGCAGGCTGGAAGCCGGCTTGCTGATTATTTGGCGCATACACCAGTTCTCCTTTGGGGTAATAAGTGGCCTGGTTGTTTTTCTCCTGCCGTTTTAATTCCTTTTCCATGTTAGCGTTTTGCCATAGGTACCTGCCGGTATTCATAAAACGTAAAGCTGCATCTAACGCCTGTTTCTCTGTAACAGAGGCTGTGGCGCCCAGGTTTAACCCTGTGATCAGCCGCCCATTGGCAGTTCTCACCATACTGTCTGGCTGTTGGTGCACGATGTATTCGCCGTATAATACCCTGTGCTTTTTATAATATTGCTGGTACCGGAAATGTGTATATCCCAGTTCATCTTTTTTGATCTTATTGATGGTCATCTGGTCGTTGTCCGATAATTCAAAAGCGTCTTTAAATTTTGTAAAAAAAGTTTGCGGCTTTATTGACGAATCCTGCCAGAAATTGATCCATTCCCTGGTGCTGCCCGGTTTTGCGATATTTTTAAATTTTTCACTGAGCGGCTTTCCGGCCTGTCCAATTGCGCTGCCAGCTATGAATAAGGCCAGCAAAGCAAGCAATGGCGGACGAATATTTTCAGTGATGTATTTTATAATCTTTTTCATATCAGTTCATTTTTAGATTGTGAAAACTTATTTCTTCAATGCATCAATTTCTTCCTGTAATTTTTTGTTATCCTTGCTTAGCTGGATAACATACAGAGTAAGTTCTTCAATCTTCTCCATCATGGCTTTATTCATTTCAGCCACTTTTAAACCTTCTTTTTCTACTTCGCTTGCCGGGGCAATACCGGGTAAATGTTTATTGTCGTTAATAAATTTTTCCAGTTCGTCAATTGACCTGAGTTTATAATCTTTTTCAAATACATAATCGCACCATCCGGTTTCAACGCGCACTTCCTTTGCGCGTATGGTTCCGCATACTTCCAGTTTATATACCGGGGTTGGAACCCCAATACCTACATTACCGTTGGAAAGATTGATGGCCATTCTGCTGGTGCCTGCGCCAAGAAAATCAAACTGGTCTGCGTTATCACTGTATTGTAAGCCCCAGGTAGGAAAACCGGGTGAATGGGCGATCACCATGCGTGAGGTATTAGTTGTGCCTGAAGAAAACATATACATCATAGGCGCCGGTCCTGCGCCCGGGTTTGCAAATTGTATGGATTGCGTGCCTGCAGTAAAGGTGAGATTACCGGCGAGTGTTTGGTTGCCTACCACATGCAGTTTGCTTGTGGGGGAAGCAGTACCGACACCTACATTACCGTTGGAAAGATTGATGGCCATTTTGCTGGAGCCTGCGCCAAGAAAATCAAACTGGTCAGCCGCGTCATTGTATTGCAGGCCCCAGTCAGGAAAAGACGATGAATGGGCGATAACCATGCGGTTATTATTAGTGGTGCCTGACTTAAACATGTATATCATGGCAGCCGGGTTTGCATTCGGGTTGGCGAACAGGATAGACTGCGTGCCCTTAGTGAATTTGAGGTCACCGGCTAATGTTTGAGTGCCCACAACATGAAGTGCCGTACCGGGATTATTTGTTCCTATTCCCACATTGCCGGCTTTGTCTATACGCATTCTTTCTTTGTTTGCGGTGATCATGAGCAGGTCATGATTGTTTTTAGTGCCGAGCGTTGTATCGCTTGTGGTGGCGTTACCGCCTATTTTCCAGTTCTGGGCATTTGTTTTTTGCAAGCTGCATAGCACTAATGCAGCCGCAAATGCAAAAGATAATTTCTTTTTCATTGTAATTGTTTTTGGATGTTTATTAGATTTTCGCTTACTCTTTTAAAAGGTTTTCAGCGTCCCCTTTGCTTAATCCGGACAAGCATAAATAGATAATAGCAATTGGCGTTATGTGCTCACGCGGTTGTGATTAAAAAATAATTTAAAGACTTGTAATAAAGCATTGCAGTGTATATAATCGTAAACCAAAGCGATACGGAAACAAACTGTTGTTATTTATTTTTTGCCTATACGGATTAATCTATAAACATAGATACGATATTTCCCCGTGATTCGCTAAGCAGCAAAAGGAATTTTTGAATAAAGTTTTCTGATCGGATTAAGATATAGAAGTCTTACAGTATGAAACAAATTTTTAAATCTGTTTGAATTAAATTAAGAAGAAATCACAAAGGTGTGACAGGAACCAGGGAGCCTACTGCCTGATCAATGATTTAAATAATTTTTTAATCTATATAAAAATGCTGATTGAATACAGCAGGATTTGCGCGCAGCCGGCGGTACTAAATATATTGTTCACTTTTAAAATATATGAAGTGGCATTGTATCATATTTAGGTGGCAAGCTCACTTAACTCCAGCCACCGCATTTCTTTTTCTTCCAGCATGGTATTAATTAATAATAATCTTTCACTTACGGATGTTATTTCTTCGTAAGGTATATTCCGGCTTAGTTTTTCTGTAAGATTATTCCGTTCAGCTTCAAGTTCGGGGATTTCTTTTTCCAATTGTTCAAATTCACGTTTTTCTTTATAACTCATTTTGCGGTTGACAGATGACGGTTGACGGTTGATTGCATCTTCAACTTTTTTTCTGTCATCTTTCATCTGTGAAATGTCAACTGCCTTTTCTTCTAACCTGTACTGCGTGTAATTTCCGGGGAAATCTTTTATCACACCGTCGCCCTCAAAGACAAATAAATGATCAACCAGCTTATCCATAAAATAGCGGTCATGCGATACAATTACGACACAACCGGGAAAATCAGCCAGGAAATTTTCAAGCACACTTAATGTAGGCAGGTCAAGATCATTGGTGGGTTCATCTAATATTAAAAAATTAGGGTTGCGGAATAAAACGGTCAGCAGTTGAAGGCGTTTTTTTTCGCCGCCACTTAATGAGGATAAGAAAGTATATTGTTTCTCCGGCGGGAATAAAAACAACTCAAGAAATTGTGCAGCGCTTAAACTTCCGCCCTTAGCCAATGGAAAACTCTCGGCAAAAGTTTTTACATATTCTATCACACGCATGTCTTCTTTTATGACCAGGCCCTGTTGGGAAAAATTTCCAAATATAACGGTATCGCCGATGTTTATTTTTCCGCTGTCCGGTTGTTCTATCCCTTGCAGTATGTTGATGAAAGTTGATTTTCCCACACCGTTCTTTCCAATAACTCCAATGCGTTCGCCTTTATTGAAAGTGTAATCAAAACCTTTAAGGATTATTTTATCACCGTAGGCTTTATATACTTTTTTCATCTCGGCAATTTTGCCGCCAAGCCTGCTCATTTTTATTTGCAACTGTAATTGTGCATCAACAATTCTTTGTTTTGCTTTTTGTTCTGTTTCGGCAAATGCATCAATACGGCTTTTGGATTTTGTAGTTCTGGCCCTGGGTTGTTTACGCATCCATTCCAGTTCACGCCTGTACAGATTTTTTGCCTTATCAATGTTAGCCTGTTCATTTTCTATACGGGCAGCTTTCTTCTCCAGGTAATTTTCATAGTCGCCTTTATATATGTATAGCTTAGCGTTGTCAATTTCCCATATTTCTTCACAAACGTTATCCAAAAAATAGCGGTCGTGTGTAACGAGCAATAAGGTTACATGCTGCTGGCTTAAATAATGTTCCAGCCATTCCACCATTTCAATATCCAGGTGATTTGTCGGCTCGTCCATTATCAACAAGCTATGTTTATGTTCAAACCCGATATCAATCAATGTTTGGGCTAATGCGATGCGTTTCCGCTGGCCGCCGCTTAATTCTTTGATCACTGATTGCAGGTGATGAATATTGAGTTTGCCCAATATCTGTTTTACATTGCTTTCAAATTCCCATGCATTTAATTCATCCATTTTTATTAAGGAAGATGACAAAGCTTTTTCATCGTTCAACTCAACTGCATTTTCGTATTCTTTTATAGCGGAAATTATAGGATGATTAATATGAAAAATATTTTCGAGCACGGTCTTGTTTTCCTCAAACCGGGGTTCCTGCTCAAACAGAGCAACCGTTACATCTTTATTGATCCACAGCTCTCCTTCATCAACGGTTTCTTTACCGGCAAGAATTTTCAGCAAGGTGCTTTTACCAAAACCATTGCGGGCAACCAGGGCAATTTTATCGCCTTCGGAAATATGAAATGAAATATTTTCAAATAAGGGTTCAGCGCCAAAACTTTTTGTAATTCCTTCTGCGGATACATAGTGCATGGTGCAAAAGTAATTTGCTTTCGTGGTTTTGTGAATAGCTTATAGTTCATGGTTCATAGATCATAGAGAATGAGTGATGAGTAATCAGTGATGAGTGATGAGTGATGAGGAATGAGGAATGAGGAGTAGGAGGTTTGCCATGAACTATGAACCATGAACTATGAACCATGAACTATGATCCATCAACTATTTCTTACGAAACATTAAACCTGCCTGAATTCCGTAATTCATCAGATGAAAATTACCTGCATTCTTATCTTTTAAAAGATTGGAAAGACTGTAAGAAAATTGAGGGCCTACATAAACAGCCATGTTTTTCCCGGCATTGATTTTTAAGTTAATGCCTGCCGAAAACTGCCATTGTGTTTTACGCAGCAATTCATCTTTGGAATAATAAATATTGCTGCTGCGGTTATAAATAAGTGCATTGGAAGATAGTAATTGCCGTATGGAAAATCCTGCATTGTAAGACAATGAAAGCTTATGCCTGTAAAAAAGATCCTGCTGAAAATAAACGGGCAGCTCAATAAAATTATAAGTGTTGGTATATGCTTTGGATTCCCCACGCTGATAGAACGAACTTACATAAAAAGAATTACTGATAATATTGCCGTTTTGAACGGTATAAGCTGAATCTTTTTTGCCATTAACATCGGCTTTCGCAGAAAGATGAACAAAGTTCAGGCCCGAGGAAATAAAACCATTTTTTATGATCTTCCTTTGTACAATAAAACCAAACTGGTAAGCATTGGATGGGGTATAAGGTTTATTATTGTAATGACCTGTATCAGCACGACCGGTTATCATTCCCGGACCTATAGTGTAATCAAGACTTGCCGGAGCAGATTTATTAAAGTCAACAAGGTTTTCGATGGCATTGCTTCTGCCATAAAATGCGTTGATACCCCATTGCCATGCAGGGATCGTATAATTATTACCGGAGGTTTTTTTTACAACCTGCATTGCACTTTTCTGTTTGTCTTGTTTGATTTGTATGGAATCAGCTTGGGCGATGGTTTTATTTAAAGCTTCATTATGGGCTGCATTGTCTGTCAATTTCGCTGAATCGTTTGTAATAACAGGCTCGTTAGAAAGTGTATTATTTTGAAGCTGTTTCTCTGTTATATCAGGTGCATCGTTAGCAGTAATTTCAGGAACTGTTTTTAATTGCCCGGCACTGTTGTTGTTATTGTTTGATGAAACCACATTAGTTGGAGTGCCGGTATTTTTATATTTCTCTTGCTTTATAACAAATTTTGATGGGTTATTTGTTTTGGGCGACGATGCTTTTAATGTTATACCGTCGTTTTTATTTGCCGTTATAGTAGCACTATTTTGTTCTGTTGTTTTTTCTGTAGATAATTGCCCCGGATCTTTTAAGGAAAGGCTGTCGTTTTTCTGCCCGCTATTCGTTTTATTATTGGTATAAAATTTAGTTTGAGGTTGTTGCCGTGCATATTGGTACATGAAATAGCCTGCCACCAGCAAACCAAGAAATAATAAAAAAATAAAGGGACGTCTTTTGCGTTTGCCTTCATTTAACCTGCGACTCACCTTTTCCCAAACAGAAGACGACGGAACAAGTTTAAACTCGTCCATCAAATCTTTTAACTGTTTTTCAAATTCATTTTCCTGCATACCGTTGTTGTTTTACATGCTCATTTCTTTTTTCAATCCATGTTATCATCATACCTCTCGCTCTTGCATATTGCGATCTTGAAGTCCCTGTGTGAATGCCCAGCATATGGCCGATCTCTACGTGCGTATATCCTTCAACAGCGTGAAGGTTAAAAATGGTTTGGCAACCTGTTGGCAATTGCCGTATCAGGTCTGCCAATTCTTTTGCCTGTAAATTAATCATAGGATGATCCGCCGATACGGGGTGGAGGTGATCTTCCTCATAAGAAAGTTCACTGCTGTAGCGCTTATGCTGTTTAAGATAGTTTAAAGCAGTATTTACCATTATGCGGTGGATCCATGCACCCAGTTCGCCCTCACTCCTGTAATGATGCAGGCTGCGGAATACTTTAACAAATCCTTCCTGTAAAACGTCTTCTGCGTCTGTAACAGATTTAGTATAACGGTAACAAATGCCAAACATGGAAGCTGCAAAATGATTGTATAAATCTTTTTGGGCTTCTGCTTTTCCTTTCAGGCAATTCTTTACAAGTTCTTTATAATCCATCCGGATGTATAGCTGACAATTTGAAATGGTTTAGCGTTGCAATGAGGAAAAAATATTATTTGTCCTGGTGTGCCCGGCGACGTATTTTGAAATTTTAGAACTCCCCGATTCTTGGAATGCTGTTAGTAGAGTGTTTCTTTTACTTTGTCCGGTCTTCCAAACCAATCCCATTTATTCTTTTAAAACATTTTCTGCGCGTAAACGTTCTCAAAACACATGGCTACCTATTCTCGTGTTTTCGCGCTGTTTAACTACAATACAAATTCTTAATTATTTATCATACTTAGGCTGATATAACTGGATCCAGAAATTTCCCGGCGCCAAAAAATGCGTAACGAGCCCGTATCCATGATCCTGTATTGCTTCCCTGAATTCTACGCCTTTGGCTTTCAATTCGTTTACTGTTTGTGCTATATCGTCACAATAAAAAGAAATGTCATGCGTGCCGGAAGGTGCGCCATGTGCCTCATCGGAAGGATGGCATCCCAGGTCTGCTTCGGGCAGATCAAATATCAGCCAGCCATCGTCTACATCGGTGGCTTTCAAGTCAAGCTTATCGCGAAAAAAATTTCTAAGCCCTGCAGCATCTGAGCTGTAAAACATAGTATGAACACCTTTGATCATAAAAATGTGGTTTGAAGGATTTTAAAGCTACAATTAGTTTTAGAATATCATTGATGAGAGTGCAGCTTTTAAACACAAACGGCGTTGTTATTGCTGATAACGCCATTTGCAGTTAATTTTTATTTACTTCACAATTTTTGGTTGAAAACGCTGGCTACCTCTGCCAGATCATTTCAATTTATTTTGTAACGCTTCCATTGCATTTAAAATGTACACCAGCGGTGCATTCCAGTTAATGGCAATTTCGTTGGAGGCATAACTGCAGTCGTCATCTGTGTATGCGGTTTCAGGTTCTGTGAACTGGTATTTGCAGCCATCCTGCCTGCCGGGATTCGGGCCGCCTGCCAATAAGCCGGGAACAGGTTCTTCAATACCATCCGCAATAGATGGGCGGTGATGCGGATGCATCGGGCTTTTTGTGCCGATCCCGGTGACAAAACAATAACCGGTTGCATTCCTGCCGAGTATATAATCAACATTAGTTAAAGCAGCATCCAGGTAATTTTTGTTTTGCGTAATTAAATAGGCATTTATCAAAACAATACCCTGGTTGGCGGCATTGGAATTACTGCCCCAGTTGAAATCTTTTTTATCACTGCCCATCACTGTTGCAAATGCGCTGGTTTGAATACCTGCAGCATAATCATCAGCAAACGCAATAACCAGGTTTTTCATTCCTTCCACATCCGTTAAATGTTTTTCCGTATGCGCCCGCAGCAACGTATATATGCCCAGTGTATAAACATTGTTCCATGTTGGCAATGACAGTTTATGTTGATTTGTTGTATCAATCGCCTGCCAATAAGCTTCCTCTCCTGTTGTTGAATATAATTCACAGGCTGACCAAAACCATTCGTCAGTTACACTAAAATCGCCATAAGCTCCGGTTGTGATGGCGGGTTGAAACTGTTTATTCATTTCATTTTGCCTGTATAATACTTTTGGATTTTTTTCAGCCCATTGCCAGGCTTTTACAGCAGCGCTCAAACAACTATCAGATAAACCGGGGAATTGTTTTTTATATTTTGAAAAGATACGGCTGGCTTGTGCGCATACGGCGGCGAAATCAAGCGTTGCTGCAGTTGATTTTTGCACCACGTATCTTTTTTCGGTTGCCTGGTCAGGCATGATCATCTTATCAAAATTGGCATTGGTGCATTTATGATACACGCCGCCATCATCGGGATCCTGCATGGTAAGCATCCAGCGGATGTTATACAATGCTTCATTCAAAATATCAGGAATATGATCATTGCTTTCCGGAATGTTTGTTTTTAATGCATCGAAGTAATTACTGAAATCTTCATAAGCCGATAACAATGTTGCAACCGTAATTCCGCTGTTGACAACATATTTATTATAGTCGCCGGCATCATACCAGCCACCGGGAGACCTTATAATTGTACCTTCCGGTCTTTGCGCTGTTGCAGCGGAGCTATGCACATACACAACCGTATCGGGATGCCCTTCCGCTCTTGCCCATTTGCCTGCATATTTTTCTTCCAGCGGCATTGACATTCTTTGATAGTAATAGCTTTTTAAAGATGCAACCGCAACTTCATGCAAAACATTTTTTTGTATGCTGAATGGATATGATTCTTTGCTGCCCGCAACAACAATATAATTTCCGGGTTTATGCAAACCAGAGATATCCGCAATGCGTGTGCTTACTGAAGAATTGTTTGAATGATGCACTGCACTTAGCTTTCCTTTGTAAGCAGTGTCGTGCTTGTTTGTATTGATGACATAGAAATTGCTATCAGCGCTATCATTTATAACCACTGCGATCTTTGGAGCAGACGGATAAAAACCGGGTTGATTTAATCTTATATGCTCATCAGGCTGTTGAGCCGTTGATGTATAAAACATCAAGCCCCCAAAACATGCGATATAAAATTTTTGTTTAATGCCATTCATATGCAATAGTATAATTTGGTTCGTCAGTTTCCCAGTGATCTGTTCTGAAAGGTGCAACGGGCAATCCATCTTTGCTAAACAAATTCCCTATTGCTGCATTGCGGAATGCATACCGTACCGCCATGGGATTTTTAACTTTATCACTCCAGACAACAAGCTTTCCTTCATCAATATCAGCACTTGCCGGGTAAAATATTTTATCACTGCCGGCAATATAAATTTCGGCGATCTTACTACCGGTTATCGTCAGGCCGCTGCTGTTGAAATCAAACCTTATCACGGCTTTGCCGTTTTCAATTTTCATGTTCTTATACATCGGGCTTGCATAAACAATATTGTTCCTGTCATAGGTTTTTGCCAATGCCCAGTTTGCCAAACGTAAACCTACATCTTTTTTATTCCCGGGATGAATATTTGCTGTATCATCAACCAGGTCAGTTATTACAACCATTCCCGTATTTGAAAGCTTCATAGCTTTTGTTTGTTGTTCACGCAATATGGCGCCGTTAAGGTTATCACCATAGTCATACGGCGCAATCTGCACATAATAAAAAGGCATTTGTTTTTTCCAATCTTTACGCCAGGCATTTATCATTGTGGTAAGCACTTTACTATAATTACCAGGATGATCGGTATTGGCCTCCCCCTGGTACCAAATAACGCCTTGCAGGGTGTAATTGGTCAGGGGATAGATCATAGCATTATAAACAACGCCGGGTTCAACGGGGCACCAGGGTGTAGGTTTAATTTTAGATGCATCCTGTTTAATAATGGGATCATTATTCACTGTTGAAGAAGGCATCCAAACTTCGGCAGAAGTTGAGCCCCAGCTTGCATTGATCAAGCCTACCGGCACATTCATATTTTCATTGAGTCTTTTGCCAAAATAATAGGCAACCGCACTAAAATTTCTTAATGAATTTGTATCACAAACCGACCATCCGCCATGGCAATTATCCTGCGGATGTTCAGAAGATGTAACCGGAATTTGAAAAAAACGGATATTATTATTGTAGCACGACTCGAAGTCGGATTTCATTTTTTTTATACCCCAATTGTAACTCATTTGCATATTAGATTGACCGGAACAAACCCATACTTCTCCTATCAGCACATTATTTAAGACAATCGTATTGTTTCCTTTAAATGTCAGTTTAAAAGGCCCGCCGGCTCCCGGGGTTTTTATTTTTAAGTGCCAGTTTGCCTGCGGCGTTGTAGCTGTAGAATAAGTATGGTTATCCCATGATGTGGTTACCCAAACTATTTCTCCAATATCAGACCAGCCCCAAAGTTTTACCGAATCTTTTTGTTGTAATATCATATTGTCGCTGATAACAGAAGGTAAAATGATGTTTGCCTTGCCAGCGCCTGTTAACAACAAACAAAATAGTAAAGCAGGAATTCTTTTCATAGATTAAATTTCATTAAGAATTATTTGCTCAGCCAAGCCAATATCAAGCCAAAAGACAGCAAAAGCCATTAAAGACCTTTCATGTAGTGAATAATTGTGTTGAACGAAATAGCTGAACTTATTATATAATTTAATCTTGAATACGGTTTATAATTTCCAAACAGGCTCTTGAATTATGATAAGGGCATTTCCATAAGCCGGCTTTGTCTTCATGTTGCATCACACTGTGGTCTTCATTTATGCCCCAAAACCATTCCCCGTTTTTTTTATCTATCAAATAGTCTTTTACGAACTGCCAGCTTTTAATCGAATGTTCTACATATTTTTCATTATTGGTTAACTGCCAGGCATTAAAGAAACCAACCATGGCTTCTGCCTGCGGCCACCAGTGTTTTTCTTTAACTATATTTTGCTGTGCGACATTACTCCCCTTTAGGGGTTGGGGGCATTCGTACCATATGCCGCCATCTTTATCAAGGCCTTCTGCGGCTGCATCTGCAACTTTTACGGCATGTTTCTTATAGGTGTTTATCCATTGTTCATGATGGATGATCTCAGCACATTGCTGCAACAGCCACGCTGCCTCAATATCATGGCCGTAAGAGATCACATCAGGTTTTTCATTCCAGGCCTCATCAAAAAATAATTTTAAATGAAATGTCTTTTTATCTATGAAATGAACATTAAATAATTCAAGCAATTCAATTATTTTATTTTTTAATCGTGATGACGGATGCACTTTATACAGGTTTGCATAAGCTTCAATAATATGCAAATGCGTATTCATGGTTTTCTTTTCATTCGCATCTTTTGCACTTAAACGCAGATCTTCCGTTTCTTTCCAGTTTCTTGCAAAGGCTTCATAATAACCCTTATTTATTTTATCATTGCTATGTGTTTCAATGTCATCATACAACGACAAAGCAACGGATAACGCTTCTTTATCTCCCGAGGCTGCATAATATTCAGCCAGGCCATAGATGCAAAAAGCCAAAGCATAGATCTGTTTTTTTGTGTCGAGGGGGTTACCGTTGGAGTCAACCGTCCAGAATACACCGCCATACGTTTTATCGATGATATGATCTCTTATATATTCAAAAGCTCTTGTTGCTGTTGAAAGATATTTTTCATCTTTACTAAAATTATAGGCAGCAGAGAAGGTCCATAAAATCCTTGCATTTAACACAGCGCCTTTGGGTGCGGTTGTATATATATCATTTGCGTTATCTATCTTTCCAAAAAAACCGCCATTAAGCTCATCAATAGTGTTTTCCATCCAGTAATCGAGTATGGAATTCAGTTCTTCAGTTAATTCTTTTTTATATTGATGAAGGCGGTTCATTCCATTTTGGAATTGCGGATTGGGAAATTGGGAAATTGACTTCGCTACTCGCCATTCACGATTGACGATTTAAAAAACTCTTTAATTCTTTTTTATATTGATGAAGGCAGATCATTCCATTTTGAAATTGCGGATTGGGAAATTGACTTCGCTATTCACCATTCACGATTGACACTGCCTGACTTATTCGGTCAGGCGGTGATTCCCGTTTCACGACTGATGATTCAAGGAACTCTTTATTTCTGTCTATAATATCCATCAGCCTTTCTACCGAAGATGCAGAGCGCAGGCCGTCTGCAGGTGTATTCATGACGTAATCAAGTAAACGGTCAACAGAAGAAACAGCCACATGCATTCTTGTATCAGACGAAGCGTAATAAATAAATACAGTGCCATCATCATCCAATATCCACCCGTTACTGAAAACAACATTTGACACATCGCCCAACCTTTCTTCTCCTTCGGGTGCTATGAAATAACCGGCTGGCTTATAAATAATTTTTGTGAGGTTGTTCAGATCGGTCATGAACATATACAATACATAGCGCAGGCCGGCGGCGGTATTGCGTACGCCATGCGCCAAATGCAACCAGCCATATTTTGTTTTAATGGGAGCGGGGCCCTGGCCGTTTTTTAATTCGTTAATGGTATGATATACCTTCGGATCAATAACCGTTTCTTCATTTACTTCGGCGCCATCCATTGTATCGCTAAGGCCAAACCCGATGCCGCCACCCGTTCCCGCTTCGATAAAGCTATCTTGTGGCCTTGTATAAAAAGCGTATTTGCCATTTACGAATTCAGGGTGTAAAACCACGTTTCTCTGTTGTGGCGATTTGGTTTTAAGATCAGGTAAACGCTCCCATGTTTTAAGATCTTTTGTGCGTACAATACCGCATTGTGCAACCGCTGCGCTTTGGTCGCCCGGAGGAGCACCGGGATCTTTTCTTTCCGTACAAAACAAACCGTATATCCAGCCATCCTCGTGCTGCACCAGGCGCATATCATAAACATTCGTATCCGGATATTTGGTTTCAGGGATGACTACGGGTTCATCCCAAAATTTAAAATTGTCAATGCCATTATCGCTTTCAGCAATGGCAAAAAAAGACTTGCGGTCAGATGCTTCAACACGTGGCATCAGGAGGTATTTATCGTTCCATTTTATAGCGCCTGCATTTAAAACAGCATTAATACCAAAGCGCTCCATTAAAAACGGATTGGTTTCAGCATTGAGATCATAACGCCATGATAAAGGCGTATGCGCCGCCGTAAGCACAGGGTGAATATAACGGCTTATGATACCATTGCTTTCAGTTACCTGCTCGTTCTTTAATGCAAGTAATTTTGCATGCTCATTTTTTAATTGCGCTAAACGCTCATAAAAATTTTTTTCCATAGTTGCTTGCTTTTAATCTTCCAGTTTATTCCACCACGTTCTTTTAAGAATGAAGATTATTATGATAAGAAGTATAATTGTAATTAACAAAGGCAGTTTCATCCACAAGACAAGATACATGGGCAAAATAGTAAGGCAGCATTGTCCAATGATGCCGATAACCACATTGAATATATCCAGCTTAAATCTTTTGTTGGATAGGAATGACGGGTCCTCCTCCACTACCAATGCATGAATGGGTTTCCAGAATCCCCAGGGTTTTACAGTGCGATAAAACTTTTTTAATGTTTCCGTTTCTGTCGCAGGCGCTGTGTAAGTTCCGATGAAACATCCTGCCAGCGATATTAAAAACAACACCGGGAAGAAATATAGAAACTGCACGCCGGAAAAGAATTCTGAAAATATCAAAGCACCTGCAGTGCCGGCGAACATTCCCCAGAAAAATCCGTTTGCATTAAAGCGCCACCAATACCATTTTAAAACATTTGCTGCAATGTAACCGCCATATAAGCCGGAAACGATCCATTGTAAAATGGCGTTCACGTCTTTTGTAAAGAATCCAAGTATTACACCAACAGTCACCACTACTATGCCCGACAAATAACTTACCCTAATAGTTTTTTTATTGGATGCATTTGGATTTACATACTTAAGATAAATATCATTCACTATATAAGCCTGGGCTGCATTTAATGTTCCGGAAAATGTGCCCATGAATGCACCCAGTAAACCCGTTAACACAATGCCTAAAATACCCACGGGTAAGAACCCGTTGATAGCAGCCGGCAATACTCTTTCAAAATCAATACCGCCACTGCCGTTATCTAAATTGAGCTGATTGAAATAAAGCAGCCCCAGCACCGTTAAGCCGATCACCATTGAATAGCGTATGGGTAATAAGATGATGGAAACAAACCCTGTCATTTTAGACGCTTCTTTTGGTGAGCGTGATGAAAGAATTTTTTGCATATCATAGTTCGGTGCAGGTCCTGCCAATGCAGCAAATACGCCTTTAAACAGCATCATCATAAAAAAGAAACCAAACAGGTCATAGCCATCATCTGCGATCTTTTGGTTGGCTGCGGCAACATATTTCGACCAATCCATATTTAAATGCCATCCGAAGAAAGGGTTGCCCCAGCCTTCAGGAACATTTAAACCTGCTGCTCCATCGCCATGTAAATGCAGCACAGCGATCACAGCCACTGCAATACAACCAACAGTCATGATAATATACTTTATCAGGTCACCCAAAACAATGCTATGCATACCGCCAAGCACGGAATAAAAAACAGCGAAGAGCGTAAAAATGATCCCATAAAAATGAGCGACATATTCCGGCGCGATATGAAATGGTATATAAGGCTGCACCATATTCCAGGGGACAAAAATTTCAATGAATTTTCCCAGGCCAATAAAACCATAGGCCATAAAACCCAGGCAGCCGATGAGCGCAAATGCAACAATTACCGTATGAGAGCCTTTAACACCTTTGCCGGTAAAGCCAAAGCGGGTTCCCAGCCATTCAGCGCCTGTATTAGCGTTGGAGCGGCGCAGCCATTTTGCGAGGAACATCATATTAAACACCTGGTTAAAAACCGGCCATAGCCAGGGTATCCAGATGCTTTTCATTCCATATACAAAACACAACGAAACCATCCACATGGTGCCGCTTATATCGAACATATCGGAGGCATCGCTTAAGCCTAATAAATACCAGGGCAAACGTTTACCGCCAAGTAAATAACTTTCTTTGTTGGCTCTTGCTTTCTTTCGTAAAAACCAGCCTATAAAAAGCATGGTTAGGAGGTATAAAACAATTATTGCAACGTCTATGAATTGTAGTTTCATACCCTTATCCCCGCTGGTTGGCGGAGTGTTTTAAGTTTTGTAATAATTTGAAGTTTCATTTTGTATATGTCTCAAATACAATTAAACCTTTTTTTTCAAAAAAGATGTCGGATAGTTATGGTACCAGCTATTGAACAGATGGCATCACGGTTGTGTCACTCCCTTCTGCAGCATATTTTCATGGCGTCAGCAGGCTGCTGTTCACGGCTTTTTACCAATAATTAATTAAATAATTTTCGGCTTTTAGACTGGCTTTAATTCAACCCGGTGCACCAGGAAAGCGCCAGTTTGAAGCTTAGCGAGCCGGAGGCTCAACCCCATTTTGTAACAACGGATTTTAATCCGTTGTTACAAAATCAACCGAGGCTACGCTTCTGCAAACCTTGTATATCAATTACCTCATAAAAATTATAACAACGTCAATCAAATTATATAATCACTTATATAATTTTTCTCTATCTGCATTTTTTTGCAACCAGATATTATCATCGTTGCAAAACTTCACAAAATCATCTGCAGAGGCATGCCCTTTATACGGTAAATAAAATTCTGTGCTGCCATCATATTTAGCACCTGCGTTACGCCATGCGAGCGCATAAGAAATTTTATGTGTTTTTAGTACGGGCAGTAATGTTGAAGTAAACCATGCTGCATCCGGCAAACCGCCATAACCAAATTCAGTAAGCGCCGGAATTTTATTGCGTGCCGATGCAATGCTATCCAATATGGAAAGCATATTGTTTGCATCTGTCATGAATTCATTATTACTGCCACGCTGGTAAATATCGAAGCCGATGACATCCGTATATTCATCGCCAGGGTATCTTTCCAGGTATTCCTGTGCTGAATAAAATTTATCCGTGTTGAAAGCATACAACAGGTGATGTACCTGTTTTGTATCGCGCAAATATTTTTCTGTGTATTGATACAGTTGTTTTATTTCATCCGGCGTACAATGTTGAGCGCCCCACCAAAACCAATTGCCATTCAGTTCATGAAAAGGACGAAAAATAATGGGAATGTATTCGCCTTTATCTCCTTTCAAACTTTGAAAAAATACAGCCACTTTATCAAGCCATGAATTATATAAAGCATTCTTTTCTCCGCCCGGCAAAACAGATGCAACAGTTCCGGGTGCAGGGTCCCATGCTGTTTTTCCTGTTAATGGATTATTCAAATGCCAGCTTATAGTTATAACACTTCCATGTTTGTAAGCATCTTTTATAAAGCCACGCATTTTATCAAAAGGCACACTATCTAAATTCACTTCATGATCCAACTCTAATCTGCCTAATTCAAAACCCATCACTGCAGGGTAATCGCCTGTTACATCTTTTACATCGCTTCTGCCAGGTTCATATTTCCAGCCAAAACCATAGGCAAGATCATCCTGGTGGCCAAGCATTACGCCTTTATCTAAAACGCTTTTTAAGTTGTTGTAAAGATTAATGGTTTGTTGCGTGGCATCTTTATCGCAAGGCATGTCTTTACTCACCTGGCTGTAGCCAGCCGATGAAAACCCGGTCACGAGCACAGCCATCAGGCACAGTAACAATATATAACCTCTCCTCTTCATTTAGCAAGATGAAAATATTGATTTAAAAACCCGGCCTGCAATTACTTTACAAACCCGGGTTTGCATGCGTTAGTTAAGGCCTATATCATCCACATATACACTGAAGCCGCCGGAGCCGGTAAATTCCTGCACCCATATCTCGGTTAAGGTAGATGAAGTTGCCAGTGTTGAAATAGGAATGGCATAATCAGTCCATTTACCTTCCACCACGCTGACATTATATTTCCCATTTACACCATTTAAAGCTATGCTGATCGTTTTGCCATCGCTGCCCGGGCCGCCATAAACAGAAATTTTAAATGTGGTATAGGGTGACATATCAACGCTTGCACCACCTAATTGCAGCGGAGAACCCCAGCCACCGTCGTAACTGACCTTAATAGACTTATCACCTTCTCTTACAGGCGCAGTATTGGAATAATCGGCAGTACCGCCCCAGCCGCCACCGATCCATCCGTTCCAGTTACTGGTAACGCCGTCCATGTAAATTGGAAGTGCAATTACCGGAGGCGGAATCGCACCATTTATTTTCAATATATCCGGTGATTGAACTGTAAGTGTTGAGTTGAGTACGCTTAGTATTATTTTACCTTCTGTAACGCCCTCAGGTACTTTTACAACGATTTGGGTTGCAGACTGGCTTACGAATGTTGTAACAGGATCTGCATTTTGAAAGGCAATAGCAGTAACGAGGTCAAGGTTCGTTCCGGTAATGGTAAGGTTTGCTTCAGGATCAACCGGGTTTGGCTGCATATCTGCAACGGCAGGCATCAGTATATTCAAGTCAGCAGATGATATTGTTTGTACACCTGAAGCTGCTTCTAAAGTTATTGTACCATTTACTGTTGAAGCCGGCACTTTCACCACAATTTGTGATGCGCTCTGGCTTACAAACGCTGTAATTGCATCTGCTACACCACTGAAATAAATCTTTGTTGCGAGATCAAGATCCGTACCTGTAATGGTTAATTCATCTGCATGTTTTGCAGGGTTGGGCGAAAACGAAGTAGCCATTGGCAATGTTACATGCAATGTATCAGTTGTTTCAACTGTACTGGAATCTGTGCCGCCATAAGCCAGCACCAGGGTACCGGTTTGTGCATCAACAGGCACTGTTACCTGCAGTTCTGTTTTATTTTGGCTTACAAAAGCGGTAACTACTTTTCCATCGTTAAATGTTACAGCAGTAACCCAGTTTAAATAATCGCCTTTAATAGTGATGTTCTCACCGGGGCGCGCCACATCAGTTATAGAAGAAACCGTAGCTGCGATACCAATATTGAACTGCGTTTTGGAAGTAATATCACCGGAAGGTGTTTTTAATGTTACAAAGCCTTTTTCTGTTTCCGCAGGAACAATCACATGAATTTCTGTTTTGGTTTGGGAAACAAAATCGCTGCCGGCAACACTTGCGCCCGTAAAATCTATTCCGGTAACCTTATCAAGGTTGTTACCGAAGAACCGGATGGTATCGCCCGGCTGTGCACCGGTTGGGCCAAAGCTGAGCAATTCGGTTACACCTGAATCGGTGTCAGCCGTATCTTTTTTACAGGCGAAAAAAGATAAAGAAGCAACTAAAGCAGTTAGTATCAGCAAACGCACGTTAGAAATTATTTTCATCTTGTATGTTGTTAGATTGATTGAATATTTTACTGATCAACTTTTGGTACAACCCTGAAATTGTCAAAACTCATATCAGCATCCAGGTCGCCGGGGCCTTGCAGCAACACCATTGCCCAGTACCCGTTAGGGTTTACAACCGGTGGTTTAGAATATTGGGCTACAACTTCGTTATACGAAATAGCAACTGTTTGCCACTGGCCTTTGCTATCATAAGGCGGCGCCCATTTATACCCCTTTGTATCCTGCACTACCTGGCCCCCGGCATTAATGGTTATCATGCTGTTGTTGTAGGGCTTCATTGTATTTATTTCAAACTTCAGGTAATATTTTTCAGGGTGAAGAATGGCATCGTCGGGAATATTTTTACTATAGCTTGGCATTGAGCCGGCATCCCCATCGGCAAGTTCATTCCAGTCCCAGGCGGGAACTGATTTCTTTATCCTGAAATAGTTGCCGTTAATTTTAGGCGGATCGCCTGCACCCGGATTTGTTACTACAAGTGAGGCATTGTTCCAGCCTTCAAACGGATCGCTGCCGATGAAAATATTCCTGTTATCATTAAACCAAAAGTCTGATTTGGTAACACCGAAATTAGTGGTAATAGTAACCGGGCCGGGTTGCGCGCCGGCGGGCACTTTTACTGTTATTAAATCGTTGTCGCTTGAAATTTCTGTAACTTCTCCTTCAATACCGCCGGTAAACTCAACTTTAACCGGTGCATAAAAATAGTTGCCATGAATAACCAATGCGCCGCCTTCCGGCACATATTCACAATCGGCGGCGGTAATGGCAGGTTTGCTGATGGATACCGTAAAATCATACAGCAAAGAATCGCCACTTTTAAATATCAGCTTTACCTTATTGTTTATGTCTATCGGTATTTGAGAAGGAACGCTTACCAGTATAGAAGTATTGGTGATATAAGTAGGCGTAAGTGTTGCCTTTTGATCGTTGAACCATACCTGCTGTGTTGCCCCCAGGTTTTCTCCCATAATAGCAATTAGTTGACCTTGCCCCGCGGCTGCCAACAGAGAATCTGATGAGGCAGGATCAGTTATCCTGACGTAATGAATTACCGGCGGGCCGCTTACATCGTCTTTTTTGCAGGAAGCAAGCATGCTTATAGCAGCAATTGTCAATGTGGCTATGAGCAGAATTTTATTTAGAGATTTCATTGTAAGATGAATTTGTTTAAAGAATTTTTACCAGAGTTATTTTTATGGGTAATCTACCGGTGGTTTTAAAAGATTAGGCGCCTGGCTTAATTCCGTATTTGGAATGGGCAGGTAAAAATTACCGCTGTTTACTGTAGCTTGTCTTTCTGTAAACCATGAAGTTTTAGTAAATGTCCATTGTGAAGGGTTAGGCATAACATCAGGCGCAGCCAGGAACAATCCCCTGTCTTGTGCAGTAAGTGTGCTGTAGGCTTTATCCGGGTTCCAGTACTGAAGGCTAATCATATCGTACCATGCCATGCCTTCCATTGCAAACTCTTTAAATCTTTCAGAATATACTTTATCCAGCGTGAGTGGGCCCTGGCCTCCCTGCCCGCTTACTTCATAAGCCGGCAACCCTGCGCGGGTATGAACCGCATTAAAATATTGAATGGCTGTAGCATCGGTAGTTGAACCATTATTGCCAATTACCGCTTCTGCATAAATAAGGTACATTTCTGCAAGGCGCATCATGTAAGTATCCTGCGGATAATTTTGCGTTGACGCCTGGCCTGTAAGATTTGAAACGCCCACCATGTACTTCTTAATATTGGTCGCATTATAATCGCTACCCGTAGTAGCGGGAGCAACAAACGGCTTGCCGGTAGAGGTGGATAAAATTTCAGGATATTCAAAACCCGGCAGGAGAAAAGTGGCTTTTAAACGTTGGTCTAAGGTTCTTCCCTTTAAAGTACCATCGGGCTGCAAAGCAAAGCCATCGTATTGGTTTAGTAACCACCAGGTGGCGCTGTAGCCGCCTCCCCAGTTATTCAGCGCTAAATCTGTATTGGGCGACATCTGGTCAATTACACTATTGCCCAGCCCATACGTTCCGGTGCCGCCGGTAAACACCCATTCCAGTTCAAACAACGATTCACTGTTGTTATCATAAGGGTATTTAAACAGGTCTGCGTAATTTGACAATAGTTGCTTGCCGCTGTTCATAATCACATCCTGCGCATAATATTTTGCACTGTCTAAAAATTGCTGGTTTCTGGCGCCCCCGCTTGATTCCACCCCGGCACGCGTTAAATAAAATCTTGCCAGCATGCCTTCTGCGCTCCATTTGGTGACCCTGCCTTCCATAGTAGAAGCTGTAGGCAAATCTTCTGCTGCTGCTCTCATTTCACGGGTGATAAAACGCCATACACTTGGTATTGTGTTGCGGGTGATAGAAGTATCGTACAGGTCTTCAAAATTATTTTCAATAATAGGCACAGGCCCCCAGTTCATCACTAAGTAACGGTAAGCCAAAGCTCTCATAAACCTTGCTTCGGCAATGGCTTGTTTTTTTACTGTTTCGGTAACATCAGCACCGCCATATCTTTCTATATTATATAAAAACAAATTGGCTTGTGCAACCACTGTATAGAAGGCATTCCAGGATGCAGTAACCTGCCCGTTGTTGCCGGTAGCGGTGAACAATACCTGGTCTCTGAATTCCCCGCCCCAGGGATAAAAAAGCGTGCCGCCTCTTATATCGCCCAATGCAAAACTGGCTTTATCGTTATAGCTGAACCACACTTTACTGTACAACAGGCTGGTGGCAGATAAAACCTGTTCATCGTTTTTATAAAAATTAGCGTCCGTTATGGCATCTATGGGCGGCTTTTCAAGAAAATCTTTTTTACAGCCCGACATTACAGCCACCGCAAGTAAAGCGCCTATTATAAATTGAGGTTTATATATCATTTTCATATAGAAGTAAGTTTAGAAGTTTACACTAACATTTACATTGTACATTGGTGTAATAGGATAACGTCCATAATCAAGCCCGATAGCCTGGTTGGTTGAGCTGGCGCCGGAACCGGTATAAGCCCCCACCTCAGGATCGTACCCTTTATATTTGGTTAACGTGAACAAATTTTGAACCCCTACACCTACTTTTAAGCCTCTTATTATTTTAGTATAGTCAAGGTATTTGGCAGGCAGGTTATACGATAAAGTGATGTTTTTTAAGCGCAAATAAGAGCCATCTTCTACAAAACGGGAAGACACCATCTCCTGATTATTTGAACTGGCTATACCTGAAGTTGTTATACGTGGAATAGTGGTTCCGGAATTCTCCAGGGTTGGATTTGAAGCATCGTCTGTAAGCTTTGCATAATTAAACATTTCGGTGAGAAAGTTGCGGCTTAAGTTCACATTATTGGGATTGAGGCTTAACTGCCTCATGGCGTTGTAAACATCATTGCCATAAACGCCGGTGATTAATACACTCAATTCAAATTCTTTATAAGAAAAAGTATTGGCAAAGCCACCACTCAACTTAGGCCAGGGATTACCAATATTGGTTTGGTCATCCGCAGTAATTACACCATCGCCGTTTAAATCCTTATATTTTACATCGCCTACCCAAATACCGTTATTTGAATTTTCTGCGGGTACCCGGTTGCCATTGCCATCAACAGGAACCGGGCTGTTTTCAATATCTTTCACTGACTGAAAAAGCCCATCTGCTATATAACCCCTGAACTGCCAGGGCTGGCTGCCAATTGAAGCGCGTTGTACCCATGCAAACGTGCCACTATAGCCAAATATCCAGTCAGACCGACGGTCAATAAAGGCATCTTCCGAATTTAATGAAGTAACCTCTGTTTTAAACTGAGACAGGTTTAGGTTGGCATCCCACCTGAAATCTTTTTTCTGAATGATGGTTGCGTTTATAGTAAAGTTCCATCCTTTTGTTTTTAGAGAACCGGTATTTACCAGCGGTGCACCAACGGCGCCTATTGCATCGTTAATGCCTAAGTATTGCGGAAGGCTTGCCTGCAGGATGAGGTTATCCGTTTTTTTCTCATAATAATCGGCTTCTATGGTGAGCCTGTTTTTCCATAACCCTAAATTAACCCCTATATTATTGGTATTGGTTTCCTCCCATTGCAGGTCGGGATTGGTAAAGGTAGAAGGTAAAAATCCTGTGCCCCAGATGGTGGCACCCGATGCCATTGCAGCATAGATACCTGAGCCTGTGCCCTGGTTACCTGTTAAGCCGGTTTCCAGCCGTAGTTTTAATTCGCTTATAAGATTTGAATGAAAGAAGCTTTCCTGGCTTATCCTCCAGGCTGCAGATACGGAAGGGAATCCACCCCATCTTTTTTCCGGCCCAAAATAGGGAGAACCATCGCGGCGGTAAGTTGCCGTTACAATATAGCGGTTATCATAATTATAATTTAGCCTTCCCAGGTAAGATTCCATAGACCATTCGCCTGAACCACCACCGTTTGTTGCCGTAAGCGGGTCGCCGGCGTTAAGATCTAAAACATCGTTTGTAAGAAATCCTGTGCGGGTACCGGATAAATTTTTCCATTCAGACTCCTGCGCTTCATGGCTTACCATTAAGCCAACATTGTGTTTGCCGAAAGTTCTGTTGTATTCTGCTAATTGATTCCAGTTCCAGTACCAACTTGAAGTGGTACCCTGGTTAAGTGAGTTAATAGTTTGTTTATGCCATTGATCTATTTCGTAAGTGGGCGTGTAATAAGTAGAAAGCCCGCTTCCGATGCTTCCATTAAACGAGCTTCGTATCGTAAGGCCCGTTAGCGGCATAATAGCAATATTAAAACCACCCAAAAACTGCCTTTTCATATTTTTATTGGTAACAAGATTGGCAATGGCTATTGGGTTTACAGGGGCAAACTGGCCTGCGCCATTAATAGGATCGCTACCACCCCATGAACCATCAAGATTTTTTACAGGAATTTGTGGTGTTAACCTCAGGGCATTGGCAATTAACGGATCTGATGCACTGTAATTGGTGGCTGTTAAAACTTCGTTGGTTTGGTTAAAATTAAGGTTTGCCCCTAATGTAAGCCATTGGCGGGGTTTGTTATCTAAATTTAGGCGAAAGCCATAACGGTCAAAACCCGAACCTTCTGCCACACCATCCTGGTCGAGATATTCACCGGACAGGTAATAGGTAGTATTGCCGCTGCCACCACTTAAATTCACCTGGTGTTTATTCATCGCGGCATTATTAAACAATTCTTTTTGCCAGTCGGTGCCTTCTCCTAAAATAGAAGGATCTAAAAAATTTTCAGGTATATTTTGAGGAGTGCCCAGCGTATATTGGTAATCGTTTACCATTTGCGCATATTCACTCAGGTTCATTACATCCAAACTTTTGGGAGGCGTTTGCAGGTTGTAGAGGTAAGAATAATTCACCTTAAAATCACCGGCTTTACCACGTTTGGTAGTAATTAATATTACACCATTTGTTCCGCGGGAACCATAAATAGCCGTTGCGGAAGGACCTTGCAATATTTGCATATCTTCAATATCGGCAGGGTTTAAGCCAGACAATGGGTTAGATGAACTTTGATTACCATAAGACACATCTTCTGCCACCTGGATTTGCACCCCATCAATTACATACAATGGCTGTGTACGGTTCAAAGAGCTAACACCACGAATATTTACCGAAAGGCCGCCACCCGGCTGGCCTGAGTTTTGAGTAACATACACACCTGCAGACCGGCCCTGTAATGCCTGCTCAACAGTAGTATTTACTGTTTTTTCAATAGCCTCTGCAGATACTGTAGTTTGTGCAGTTGTAAGGTTAGACTTCCTGGCTGTGCCATAACCTACCACCACTACATCGCCTAACTGGGCGCCGCTGGGCTTAAGCATAACATTAAAAGAAGAATTACTGCCAATTGAAATTTCCTGCGGAATCATGCCTACATAAGTAACCACCAATGCGCGGGCATTAATAGGAAGGTTTAACGAGAATGCCCCTTTAAAGTCGGTAAGCGTAATGTCTTTTGAATCTTTTACGGCAACGGTTGCGCCTATTAAAGGATTACCACTACTGTCTGTTACAGAGCCTGTGATTGTTCTGTTTTGCGCTGAGGAAATTTGGAATAGGGCAAGCAGAAAAAAACAGGTCAGTCCTGGTTTTATCAGTTTCATCATATAACAAGTTGTTTTAGCAAATGTATTTACAATACATTGATTAGAACTAATACTTTTTTATCCTTTATTCATATTTTTATAATACTTATTCTAAAAACCGAAATCGGTTGCGTGTAATAATGAAATACCTTATTTATTATTACATTGCGATAATACTTTTTTATCACTCAACTAACGATATTTATTGCAATATGGCAGCAGAACTACTGAGGGAAATCATTCCTCTTACTAAAAACGATTGCTTCACCATCTTTTCCCGCACAAAAGACAACTTTGATTTTCCATTGCATTACCATGAAGAATTTGAACTGAATTTTATTCAGAATGCTAAGAATGCACAGCGCATTATTGGAGATCATATTGAAGCGATTGACGATCTTGAACTTGTTTTGGTGGGCCCTAATTTACAGCACGGATGGTTTTATCATAAATGTAAAAGCAAGGAAATAAAAGAAATAACCATACAGTTTCACCGCGACCTGTTTGATGAAAAGTTTTTAAGCCGCAACCAAATGCATTTCATCAAAAACCTTTTTGAAAAATCTTTGCGTGGCGTATTGTTTTCAAGAGAAACAATTACAGCCATTGTACCAAGGTTATTTGCACTCACAAAAAAACAAGGTTTCGATTCTGTGCTTGAATTGATGAGCTTATTGCATGACCTTTCTGCTTCCCGCAATATGCGTATTTTGTCGGACGGGGCTTTCAGCAGCTTCGAAACCTATTCTTATGGCAGCCGCCGCATAGAAAAAGTAATGGAATATATTAATCAGAACTTCTCAAAAAATATCAGTCTTTCTGAAGCGGCACGTATCGCTGCCATGACAGATATTTCTTTCAGCCGTTTTTTTAAGGCAAGAACCGGCAGGACTTTTATCGATACGGTAAATGAAATACGGCTGGGACAGGCCTCTCGTATGTTAATTGATACAACACATAATATAACAGAAGTGGGGTATAAATGCGGCTTTAATAATATCTCCAACTTTAACCGCATCTTCAGAAAGAAGAAAGGTTGCACGCCAAAAGAATTCAGGGATGCTTATAACGCTTATGGAACGAGGTCGTTTATTTAAAAGCCCTCCTAAATCCTCCCTGAAGGGAGGACTTTAAACCGCATACTTATCAAAAGAGTCATTGGTTCAACAGATTAGTTTTCTTAGCCGAATTCTGTTAATTTGACAAATAATTTCAACAACATTTCATGAAGTCTTCGCAAATTATGCTGCTGAATATTTTATTTTTTTCTTTTGTCGCCTGTGCCAATAAACAACCTTCTAATGGTGAAAAGATAGATCAAAACGGCACGGCAACTATGGCAGCAATCCAGAATGTTACCGATTCTTTTCCAACGGGAAAAATCATCGCGCATGTGTATTGTAAAGGAGATGTAACACAATCTTATGCATTATATATTCCATCGGCCAAAACAAATGCTGTTGTGTATTTTTTTGACCCGCATGGGGATGGCGCTTTGCCTTTAAAAAAATATAAAGCGCTGGCAGATGCCTACAATTTTGTTTTGATAGGAAGTAATAATTCAAAGAATGGCAATGATTGGCAAACAACAGAAAATATATGGCGTGTATTATTTAATGATACGCAAAACAAGTTAGCATTAAATAAGAACAGGATTTATGCCTGCGGGTTTTCCGGCGGTGCAAAAGTGGCAAGCTATATTGCCTTGCATCATAGCGAGGTGAAAGCAGTTATTGCCGGCGGCGCTGGTTTACCTGATCAGACTGCTGCAGGAAGTTTCAGCTTTAGTTTTACCGGCATTGCGGGTAAGGGTGATATGAATATGACGGATATTGTTTCACTGAACAGTGCTCTCGATAAAACACAAACCCGCCATCGTATCATTCTATTCGATGGTAAACATGAGTGGGCGCCTGAAAATGTAATGAACGTGGCATTTGCCGGATTGCAGTTTGATGCCGTGCGTAATCATACAATCCCGAAAAGTGATGCTCTTATAAATGCATTTATCGCTGGCAGTAAAAACAGGATCGACATGGCAACTAATAAAAATGATTGGATACAGGCATCCAGTGAATGCGTGCTTTCGGTCAGTATGCTTGATGGTGTAGCTGATGCAAGTTGGTTCAAGGAAAAAAACAATTCGATAATAAATAATACAGCTTATAAGAATCAATTACAGGAGCAACAAAGATTGTTTGCTATTGAAAATAATAAGAAGGCAGAATACAATGCCCGGTTTCAACAAGGCAGTATAAATTATTGGACTAAAACTATTGACGATTTAAACACAAGAGCAAAAGCATTTACACCGGAAGGAGCGATGTACCAGCGCCTGCTTGCATATTTGTCTCTTGCGTTTTATTCCATCAGTAATCAATTCCTCAACAATAACCAGAACAGTGAAGCAACTTATTTTGTAACGCTGTATAAACTGGCTGATCCAACCAACAGCGAAGCGTGGTATTTCTCTGCCATCATCAATGCAAGAAACGGTAATTCAAAACTTGCCGCTGATGACCTGTCAAAAGCTGCTGATAATGGTTTTAATGATTCAAAAAGAATGTTGCAGCAACCGGAATTCCAAAGCCTGCAGCCACCAATAAACTTTGCAGCCATTGAAGCAAAGATGAAATAGTGAGTGGTGAGTGAATACCTCACATTTAGGACGGTACTCACCACTCACTACTGACAACTCACGGTTAATATTGTATCTAACAGTTTAATATGCATTAACCGTTATTTGCTTTCAAAACCCTTTTCAATATTTTTCCGGAAGCGCTCATTGGCAAAGCATCCATGAATTCTATGAGCCTTGGATATTTATAAGAAGCCATGCGTTCTTTTGCCCACATGATTATTTCTTCGGCCGGCGCTGCCTGGTCTTTCTTTAATACGATAAAGGCTTTTATTTCTTCTCCTAATTTTTCATGTGGGGTGCCAATAATAGTCACCATAGAAATTACAGGATGCTGCATCAGTATCTCTTCCACTTCGCGCGGGTAAATATTCATTCCGCCGCGAATGATGATATCTTTAATCCTGTCAACAATATAAAAGAAACCATCCTCATCTTTAATAGCAACATCGCCGGAATGCATCCACCCGTTTTTCAGCACTGCTGCTGTATCGCCGGGCCGTTTGTAATATCCTTTCATTACATTGGGGCCGCGATAGAGTAACTCGCCTTTTTCTCCTACCGGAACTTCCTCCCCATTTTCATCTGCCAGTTTTACTTCAACACCCCAAACCGGCGTTCCGATAGAACCTGTCTTCCTGCCAATGTCAAGATGATTGAATGTAACTACAGGCGAACCTTCAGACATGCCGTAACCTTCCAGTATCGGCACATCAAATCTTTTTTCAAAAGTTTTTAAAATTTCTACCGGCAGTGAGGCTCCGCCTGAAACGCAAAGCCTGAGGCATTTAGCTATAACAGCCTCGTCGAAATCTTCGGCATTATAATTTACCAGCCCCCAATACATGGTGGGCACTGCTGCCAATATGGAAATAGAATGTTTGGCTATCAGTTTAAAAGCCATTCCCGCATCAAACTTAGGCAGCAAAATATTGTGCACGCCTTTATAAATACCGGCGTTCATCATCACCGTCATGCCAAAAATGTGAAACAGCGGCAGCACAACCAACTGCACGTCTTCATTGCTTAAGCGAAATATGTTGGTTGATAATACAGCATTGGTAAAAAGATTGCTGTGTGTAAGCTCTGCGCCTTTGCCTGACCCTGTGGTTCCCGACGTATAAACAATTACAGCCGTATCATCCGCACCGGTTTGCTCGCTTTCAAATGTATCAGGTTGCCCGGTTATCATCTCTTCAAAAGCCAATGCGTCTTCGGTTCCCGGTATATTATTCCCTTTGCTTACTATAAAAATGTGGCGGCAATTTGCACATTCTTTGAAGGCTGCATTGCCATACCTGCCCATAGGTATTTCTGGTGTACCGCTAAAGCATATGAACAGTTTCGCATCGCTGTCATTCAGGTGGTATATAAATTCCTCTTTTTTAAATAAAACACTCAGGGGTACCACAACAGCGCCTGCTTTTAATATGCCGAAATAGACCATCGGGAATTGTGGAATATTGGGCAGGCACATCGCAACTTTTTCACCCGGCATTATACCAAGTGTTTTTAATGCCGAAGCAATACGATTGGCATAACTGTTTACCTGGTTGTAGGTGAAAGTAGTATCTCCCAAAGTAAACGCCGGCCTGTGCGGGTAGCGTCTTGCATTGTCTTCCAGTATTACAGATAAGTTTAGCATAAGCAATCGTTATAATGAATACCGAAATTACGCTGTTGGCTTTGCTAAAATATTGTTCCGATGAAATTAATTAGCGGTTTATACAATTGTCATCCTGCCAAACCAATGCGTGCATTCATTAATTTGCACATTGCATATTATTATGCCCGGAGTTGCATGGTGATCCTATGCAATAATTTAATTTTAAAGATTGAATCCAAAAACATACATAGCGCATTTTGATCTCGATTCTTTTTTTGTAAGTGTTGAGGTGTTGAATGATCCTTCGTTGGCGGGTAAAGCCGTAATTGTTGGCGGCAGTCGCGACAGGGGCGTAGTAACAACCTGCAGTTATGAAGCGCGCAAATATGGGGTTCATTCGGCTATGCCGATGAAGAAAGCGATGGAGCTTTGCCCGCATGCCATTTTGGTGCGTGGCACCCGCGGGCAATACAGCAAATTTTCCAACTGGGTTACAGATATCATTGCCGCCAAAGCGCCGAAATTTCAAAAAGCAAGCATTGATGAATTTTATCTGGACTTAACGGGCATGGATAAATTCTTTGATCCTTTTCAGTGGACTATTGAACTGCGCCGGCAGATAATTGATGAAACAAAATTGCCGATCTCATTCGGACTGGCAAGCAATAAACTGGTGGCGAAAATTGCGACAGACGAGGCAAAACCAAACGGCTATCTTTTCATCCAGCATGGAAAGGAAAAAGAATTTCTTGCGCCTTTACCTGTAAAAAAAATTCCCGGTGTTGGCGGACATACGCTGACCATCTTAAGTGAAATGGGAATTGAGTTGATCGGCGATATTTTACGGCTAACACAAGATGAACTCGAGAACCGCCTTGGCAAATGGGGCGCTGATCTCTGGAACAAAGCGCAAGGATTGCATTATGGCAGTGTTTCGGAGTGGCATGAAGCAAAATCAATATCAACGGAGAATACATTTGAAACCAATATTGCCGATGTGAATTTTTTATTGAGCGAGCTGGTGCGCATGACGGAAAAAATAGCTTTTGAATTACGGCAGGATCAAAAGCTTGCGGGATGTATTGCTGTTAAAATACGTTATCCCAATTTTGAGACCACATCAAAACAAACTACAATAGACTATACTTTTAGGGATGATGAGTTTATTCCTGTTGCGATAGACCTTTTTCATCAACTATATAAAAAAGGAAAACCTGTAAGGCTCCTTGGTGTGAGGCTTACAGATTTTACCAATATTACTGTACAGGGAAATTTGTTTGACGATATGAATAAGAAAACCAATCTGTACAAAGCCATAGATACTATCAAGCTTAAGTACGGAAAAGGTTTTGTATCAAAGGCGCGCACTATAAAATGATAATTGCCCTCGCCTTACTCCTGTGAATGCAATGCTATCCTGTTGCCTTCCGAATCAATAAAAAACGCCATATAACCGATCTCAGGCGTAATAAGTGTTTTACCCATAATGATCTGGCCGCCTTCCGATTGAATGCGTTCTAACACATCTGTCATGTCCGGATTAGCATTCAGGTAAATGGTCACGCCGTCAACAGATGGTTTATGATATTCACTTTTTACCAGTGCTCCCGATACTTTCCCACTCCCCATGTCAGCAGGAAATCCGGCCATCTCCATTCCCGGCATATTCATATCATCCATATGAAGACTAAAAGCAACCTGGTAAAAATGTTTGGCCCTTGCCATGTCTGTTACCGGTATTTCAAACCAGTTGAGTGAGTTGGTGGTTTTGTCCATAAAATAAGTTTTAAGGAAAGGTACGTTTTCAATACTTACAGGAGATTAACTTACCATGAATTTTTGATAAACGGATGTTTAAAGATTATACCCGCACATAAATTTTTCTCTTATCAAGTATATAGCCAACCAGCCAGCAAAATAACATGAAGCAAATAGCAAATAACAGTGAACCGATATAAGCGCCACTGTAAGAAAATATATTTTGGTAAAGCCAGTCATATAATGATACGTCGTTAATATTTATCATATAAAGAATAACCACGGAAAGTTCAGATATGATGTAAATAAACAAGGGATTTTTCCCAAACACTTCGAAGAAATAAACACCGGTTCTTTTGTTCAGAAAATCTACATAATACATAATACAAGCCAGCAGCATGCAATCCAATCCCACTGTATGTAAAACAAAACTGCTTGTCCATATTTTTTTGTTTATAGGAAAACCGTAATTCCACCAAAAAGCAATTACGAACACTATAAATCCAGCCATAAAAAGTTTGGCAAGCCCTTCAAATGTTTTACCGTTTTTCTGCACATATCTCCCCACAAGATAGCCTCCCACAATGTTGCCGATAGATGGAAAGGTGCTCAGCAAACCTTCCGGGTCGAAAGGAAAGCCTTCGCCCCTGTATAAATGATTAGTGCCGATAAGCCAGGTATCCAAGTGTAAGACAGCGTTCGTGTGTACATCCAACGGATCATCACCTGTGCCAAAATAAACCATTACCGGCCAGTATAAAATAAGAATGATGACTGTTAGGATGACGGTAGTTCTTGTTCCTAAGAAATACAGCATCAGCGAAGCAAAGCAATAGGCAAGGGCAATGCGCTGCAAAACACCAAAGATCCTGGTGTTGGAAATGGGTGAGAAAACAAGATGATGCTGATCGTTGTATTCAAAAAAAGGGAACCAGTATAAAAGATAGCCGCATAAAAAAATGATCAGCGTGCGTTTAAAGATTTTACCCAGCACTGCACCTGTATTCATTTCATTCCAGCGGCGCATTACAAAACTCATTGCATTTCCAACAGCGAACATAAAAGATGGAAAAACAAGATCTGTCGGAGTAAACCCATTCCAGGGTGCATGTTCAAGCGGGGCAAAAGTAGTGGCGCCGTTACCCGGTGTGTTTACGATTATCATTAAGCAGATGGTCATTCCCCGGAATACATCAAGCGCGAGGAAACGCTCTTTAGCAATTGGTTGCATCAGCACGTAGATTTTTTTAAAGATAGAAGACACCGTTTGTTTTTTTCAAATTTTTTTTAAAACTGATAGGCAATAAAGATGGCAAGGAGCATTTTTCATCCAACCAGGCAATTGTAATAACGGTGATCAACAAGTTGCTTTAAAAAGCTAAGGACAGATTTTTATGATCAAAAAGTAAGTTTTTAAAAAATAATGAAAGTTTTTGAAAGATTATTTAAATTCCATTACTTTCGTTTCGAAAATTTACTTTCATGCAATTGCTTTCTTTTAATAAGGACTTTTTAGAACAAAAAGGCGCCATCTTAACTGCGACAGAGATAGCAGGGCAACCTGGATTATGGAAGGAGACATTCAAATTATTTACCGCGTTGTCAGTTGAAATTGAAAGTTTTTTGAAGATAGCTTATGCGGAAGCCGACAGCATCATTTTAACAGGGGCCGGCACCAGTGCTTTTATTGGCCTTTCTTTACAAGGCGTTTTTTTTAGAAATACGCATATCATAACCAGGGCCATTGCCACAACAGATATTGTTTCGCATCCCGCTGATTATTTCAGTAATAGTCAAACATCTTTGATCATTTCTTTTGCAAGAAGCGGCAACAGCCCGGAGAGCTGCGCCGCGCTGGAGTTGGCTGATAAATTTTCCAAAAAATGTTTTCATCTTATTATTACCTGTGATGAGAATGGCGCGCTGGCTCAATACAATTCTTCAAACCCCTGTTATGTTTTTGTATTGCCTGAATCCGCCAATGATAAAAGTCTTGCGATGACCGGCAGTTATTCGGGAATGTTGTTAACAGGTTTGATGATCGCTTATATCCAATATCCGGAAATCATAAAGGAGCAGGCTAAATTACTGATCAGCGCAGCAGGAAACATTCTGTCTGATCATTTGTCCATTTTACAAACAATTGCCAAAAAAGATTTTAAGCGTGCCGTTTTTCTTGGTTCCGGTAACCTCTTTGGAACAGCCACAGAAGCAGCTTTAAAGCTGCAGGAACTTACTGATGGAAAGGTCATTTGTAAAGAAGATAGTTACTTAGGACTCCGTCACGGGCCTAAAGCTGTGATCGATAAAAACACACTGGTAGTATATTTTTTCAGCAATGATGATTATGTAAAACAATATGAGCAGGATCTTGTGAACGATATGAAAAGCGGTAATAATGCGTTATTTGTGATGAGCATAAGTGAATGGGTTAAAACATTGGATGACATAGATGCCCGGTTGAATTTTGGCAATGAGCGCCATCATATTGCTGAAGATTTTTTACCCGTTTGCGCAATAATTCCGGGGCAATTGCTTGGCTTTTACAAAAGTCTTGAACTGGGTTTAAAACCCGATGAGCCTTCAGTAAATGGTTCTATTTCAAGAGTGGTGCAGGGGGTGAATATTTATCCTGTTGAAAGAGCGAGATTGTGAATGATGGGTAATCAGTGATGAGTAATCAGTGATGCGTCTTAGTAGTGAATAGTGAATAGTCAATAGAGAATTTGTCGCTACAGTCGCTAAAGTCCTTAAACATGTAACAACACATACTTAAAGCAACATGCATAAAAAGAAATTTGACGTACTGGTTGTCGGCGAATTAAATATTGATCTTATACTTGACGGGCTTCAGCAGTTTCCCGAAATTGGTAAGGAAATTCTTGCTAAAAAGATGACCTATACTTTGGGGAGCAGTTCGGCCATTTTTGCTTCCAATTTAAGTACCCTGGGCGTTTCCGTAAATTATTGCGGTTGTATTGGCAATGATGATTTCGGAAAGAAAATTATCAACGACCTGGATGTAAAAGGAGTTAACACAGGTGATATTATCCGTAGCAAAACGGCCACCGGTATCACGGTTGTTTTAAATGATGCTCAAAACCGTGCCATGGTTACCTACCCGGGCGCCATGAATGAATTGCGTGAAGCTGATATAACCGATGCGATACTGATGAACGCGAGCCATGTGCATGTAAGCTCCGTGTTCCTGCAACCTGCTTTAAAGCCGGGCCTTACCAACCTTTTCAGGCGTGCAAAACAGTTGGGATTAACAACATCGTTGGATCCGCAATGGGATGCTCATGAGCAATGGAATTGCGACTGGAATAATTTATTGCCATTGGTAGATGTGTTTCTGCCAAACGGGGAAGAGCTTAAAAACATCGCAAAAAAAACAACAATAAAAGATGCGGTTGGTGCAATAAAAAAAATGGCAAATGTGATTGTAGTAAAGAATAGCAATGAAGGCGCCATTGTATTTTATAAAGATGAAGTGAAAGAACAACCGGCATTTCTTCACCATGAATTTGCAGATGCGATAGGGGCAGGGGATAGTTTTGATGCAGGATTTATTTCCGGGTTTATACAGGATAAATCCTTGCAGGAATGTGTTGAATTGGGCGCCGTATGCGGTGCTATCAATACAACCGCTTATGGTGGCACCACTGCCTTCGGAAGCTTGAATGCGGTTAAAAAAATGGCTAACGAAAAATTTAATTACACCATAAAATGACGATGAAAGAAAAGCTGGCTGCGTGTACCAGGGATGGAAAGGCTTTGCTGGCGGTTAACTTTTACAATTTTGAAACATTAAAAGGATTGCTGATTGCCGCCAAAGCAACGAATAGCAGCCTGATACTGCAGTTAAGTGAAAGCACGCTTGATTATCTCGGCATTGAACCGGCCGTTGTGCTGGCAAGAGTGATGCTGAAAGAATTTAACGTGGAAGGATGGGTCCATTTTGATCATGGCAGCAATATTGAGATCATTACTAAATGTCTGGATGCAGGCTTCGACAGCATTATGATAGATGCCAGTGAAAAGCCGTTTGATGAGAATGTCCGCATCACTAAAGAAGTTGTAAAGATCGCGGAGCAATATAACGTGAATGTTGAAGCTGAACTGGGATATATTGCCAAGCTCAATCAATCACAAACCATGGAGCCAACCAGCGCTGAAGATGCCAAACGGTTTGTTGAAGCAACAGGTATAAATGCATTGGCCATCGCCATTGGGAATGCACATGGTTTTTATAAAGAAAGGCCAAAGCTTCGATTGGATCGTTTAAAAGAGATAAAAGCTGTAACGGATTGTGCACTTGTATTACACGGCAGCAGCGGTATTCCCGATGACCAGTTGCAGGAAGCTATTAGGTGTGGGATCAATAAAATAAACCTTGCCACCGAAACGAAAAATGCTTTCATGAAAAAACTGCAATCTTTATTAGCAGGTACTGATGAGATCGATCTGAGGAAAGTGTTTCCCAAAGCAATTGATGCAGTAACATCATTAATAACAGCAAAGTTGAACACGATCAATATTTAATCATGTATAAAATAGTATTCAATTTTATTTTCATGACGGCAGGCATTAATGTGTTTGCGCAGAAGAATACAGATAGCCTCCTGTTAAAAAATTATCGACCGGTATCCATCTACAAAACACCAACGGCAAACATTACAAAAGCTGCATTCCCGGTCACTGATATGCATTCGCATGATTATGCTTCTTCGCCTGCAGAGATTGATGCCTGGGTGAAAACAATGGATAAGCTCAATATTAAAAAAACATTGATCTTATCCATGCAAAGCGGAAAGGGTTTTGATTCTGTTGCGGAAAAATACAATCGTTACCCAACACGTTTTGAAGTATGGTGTTGTTTTGACTATACCGGTTATGGTACACCAGGCTGGCAAAAACATGCTGTAGAGGAACTGGAAAGATGTTACAAAAAAGGCGCAAGAGGTGTCGGGGAGTTGGGCGATAAAGGCGAAGGGGAATTGTATTCAAATCCTGTCGCCGGTGTGGGTTTACATATTAACGATCCGCAAATGAAACCACTGCTGGAAAAATGCGCTGAGCTGCACATGCCTGTTATTATTCATGTGGCAGAAGATGAATGGATGTATGAGACACCTGATTCAACCAATGATGGTTTGATGAATGCAGCAACCTGGCATGTGGATATGAATAAAGAAGGTAAACTTGGTCATGATGCATTGATAAAAACACTGGAGGATGCAGTGAGAGATAATCCTAAAACAACTTTTGTTGCCTGTCATTTGGCAAACACCTGTTCCAATCTCCAGGTATTAGGCAGCCTGCTGGATAAGTATCCGAATTTGTATGCAGATATTGCTGCGCGGTATGCAGAGATCTCCCCGGTTCCAAGATATACAACGGCTTTCTTTACAAAATACCAGGACAGGCTGGTGTACGGAACGGATATGGGTTTTGATGAAAAGATGTATAAGACAACTTTCAGGATACTGGAATCGGCAGATGAACATTTTTATGACATCGATCAATTCAATTATCACTGGCCTTTGTATGGATTGAATCTTTCAAAAGAAGTGTTGAAAAAATTATATGGAGGCAATGCTGAAAAAATTTTAAATCATAATTGATGATAAAGAGCAACGCAAGGAAAATAGCATTAACAGTAGTTGGTTGTTATGGTATCATATTATTATCGGCACAAAATATAATGATCGAAAACAGGAATTTAAAGCTTGAGGTAAACGATCAACTTCAAACAAAAATAAACACCGGCTTTGCCAATGCTCAACCATTAACAAATACATTTTCATCATCAGAATATCTTGCAACAAAATATTTTACTGCTAAAAATTTTCAGCTCAACAAAAGAGAAAAGAAAAATATTAGCGATGCTGCAGGCAATGGTGTTGAATGGAAATTGAATGGAACAGATAAGGTTAATCAGATTGAAAAAATTGTTTCTATAAAAGCGTATGATGATTTTCCTGACGCTGCCTATTTTAGGGTGCAATACATCAACCATAGTAAAAAAGAATTGCCCGTTATTAAATGGGTGAATAATCAATATGACGTAGTTCCTTCAAAGGACACTACAAAATTCTGGAGTTTCCAGGGCAGTTCGCATGCCGACAGAAGGGACTGGATACAAAAAGTAAATCCTGGTTTTTATGAAAAGAATTTTATGGGAATGAATGCTTCTGATTACGGCGGTGGCATTCCTGTTATTGACCTGTGGCGAAAAGATGCAGGCATTGCGATTGGTAATACAGAAACCGTTGCAAAACTGATTTCATTACCCATTGATTATGACAGATACGGTAACGCCGCGAGAATGGGTATAGAATATGAATATCCTGAAGGAGAAATATTAAAGCCGGGTGATACACTCAACACCTTTGAAACATTTATAAGCGTGCATCAGAAAGATTGTTTTGTATCACTAAGAAATTTTAGTGATTACATGAAAACAAAGGGTATCAAACCTGCTAATGAAGAGCCCGCTGCTTATGAGCCGATCTGGTGTGCCTGGGGTTATGAAAGGGATTTCACTTTGCGGGAGATATTAAACACTTTGCCTAAAGTAAAAGAGCTGGGAATTAAATGGGTTGGACTGGACGATGGTTATCAGCAGGCAGAGGGGGATTGGCATACCAACAAAGAACATTTTCCCGGTGGGGATGCAGAGATGAAAGCGTTTGTTGACAGCATACATGCGCAGGGCATGAAAGCTGTTTTATGGTGGGCGCCGATGGCAGCAGATCCGGGCAGCAAGGTATTGAAAGAACACCCGGATATTCTCGTACAGCAACAGAACGGAGCGCCGCAATATATAACATGGTGGGATGCTTATTATATGGCGCCAACAGATGACACCGTGATAGAAGAAACAAAGAATACAGTAAAATTGTTTATGCGGGATTGGGGTTTTGATGCATTGAAATTAGATGGTCAGTATATGAATGCTGTTGCCCCGGATTATGGTGATCATGGTATTGATTATCCTGAGCAATCTTTTGAGAAGATGCCGGAGTTATTTAAAGAGATTTATCAAACGGCTAAAAGTATAAAACCGGAAGCGGTGGTCGAATTCTGTCCATGTGGCGATGTGATGAATTTTTATCACATGCCTTATGCTAACCAGTTTGTGGCAAGTGACCCAACGAGTAGCTGGCAGGTGAGATTAAAAGGTAAAATGTATAAAGCATTAATGCCGCAAACAGCTTATTTCGGAGATCATGTTGAATTGACCGATACAAAAGAAGATTTTGCTTCACAGGTTGGGATCGGTGCAGTACCGGGAACAAAATTCGTTTGGCCTGCAACCGGTGTGAAGAGTAAAGATGAAAATTTATTAACGCCGGAAAAGGAAAAATTGTTTAAGCAATGGCTGGATATTTATAATGAAAAGATGTTAAGTAAAGGCAATTATCATGGGGAGTTATATGATCTTGGTTATGATTATCCTGAAACGCATTGTATCGAAAAAGACGGAGTAATGTATTACGCATTTTACAACCCGGGTTTTTCAGGGGTGGTGGAATTACGCGGGCTAAGAGCGAATAAAAAATATTCAGTCGTTGATTATTTTCACAACAAAGACCTTGGTATTGTGGAAGGGAATGCACCACAATTAAAAATAAATTTTCAGCAATTTTTGTTGATCGAAGTAAAAGAAAAATGATGTGCAATAAATAAAAATCATTTGCGAATCCCAATGCAAATATTGCCCGCTTCAATATTATCTCGGCGAAATATTAATGACCTTAATAACGGGATATGGTGTGGAAGCAATACCACAATAAAATGTATCTCTTGTGCTTGCATAATCAATCCATACCTGCAAATTATTTTGCTGCACCGTTGAAGGCAAATTATCAGGGTGATATGTTCCGCCTTCATCCAAAGCAATGAGCCAGCCACAACCATCATCAATATTAACGCCTGCATCAATAACGGTTGCTTTCGTATGAGCCGATGTTACAGTTACATCATTTTTATTGCAGGACAGTAAGAAGGCAAACAATATAAATAATCCACGTTTCATGCTATTAACAAATACAAATAGCAGGCCGCAGCATTTTCTCTTATATTTTTATAATTTTTTTAATCATCGATAGTTTTTATCGATCTGTGAATTGTACTCCGGGTGGCGTTTAAGCCAGGAAGCCACAAACGGACAATAAACCATAACTTTTCTGTTGTGCTCCTTTGCCCATTCAAAAGCATATTTTGCAAGAGCGGAGGCTATGCCTTTGTTTTCCAATGCTTTGGGAACTTCTGTATGCATAAAGGCAACGTCATTTTTGTAAAACCGGTATATCAGTACCGCCACATGATCATCCATATGCACTTCAAACTGTTGCTGACCTGTATTGTCGATAACTGTGATTGGCTGCATTTGTTCTTGATTAGTCATGAGCTAATTTAAATCTGTATAAATGTGGTTCGCAGCTATGTAAAATACATCAATGTAAAAAACATCTGAATTAAAAGGCAAAAAAAGTTTTTAATTGATGCTGTTGCCATTTGGTAAAAATTATCCGACAAATAATTACTTCACACATAATAATAAGCAATCAGTTTAGGTAAGCCTTCCTGTTTCTACAGGGAGGCGCCAAACTTTAGTAATACCTTATCTTCTCAATGCTTTCCACTGTATTATCTTCAGGTGAATACCGCTTTTTTCTGTATCAAAAAGAAAATAGCCAGGTAATAAAAAATATTCTGAAAAGGCGAAAAGCTGGAATAAGTTGTAAAGCAACTCGATTTGAGAATGATATTTGTTTGTACATTGCTACTGCTTTGCAGCAATATCTCATGCTATGATTTCAGAAGATGCTAATGCCCGGTTTACGCCTGTTACCCTTAATAATGCAATAATGCCATCCACACCTGGCGTGAAATATTTTCCCGCCTATGCAAAATTTCTGTTGAAAAATAAATTGAAAGAATTTGCAGAGGCTTTTTTAGAGCTTTCAGGGGAGATGAAATTACCCTTGTTGAAATTTTTCGGAAAATTCCCTGAAGAAAAACTGCTTTCCATTGGTATTAAAAACACCAGTGAATTACTAAGTTACTGTGCTGCCAATAAAGGCGAGGAATATATTAATGCCTCAATAGAAAAATGGCTTAATAATCAGTCTCCGCTTCTTTCGAAAAACCAGGTCGTTGCTGAAGATATAACGCTGCTGAGTTTTATGCGGCGTAAACTATTCAGACAATTCATTACCGCTTATACAAGTGATGCAGCACTCATGCTGAATATTTTAAATGAGGCTGATTTGTTTATCACGCAAATGGAGTTAAATGTTTTTAAAGTCTATATTCAAACCCGGCAGCAAATGTTTATGCAGGCTCAATCGCTGGCGCAGGTTGGTAATTGGGAATGGGATATAAAGACCAAAAAACTTTCATGGTCTGATGAGGTGTACAGCATTTATGAGTTAAACCCGCAAACGTTGATAAATTCAAAGATGATCAGGGCATACAATCATCCTGATGATACGGACATGGTTGATAAGCATATGCAATGGTCTTTAGATACACTAAAGCCGCACGATTTTTTTTACCGGATAATTTTAAAAGATGGCAGGCAAAAAATTTTGCATGCAAAAGGCGAGGTTAAGCTTGACAAAAAAGAAGTGCCTGTAGAAATGTTTGGCACATTGCAGGATGTTACTGATCAGAAAGAGAAAGAAAAAAGATTGGAGGATAGCCGGAAATTTGCAGAAAAGCTAACTAATGTTTCACCGTGTATCATTACTGTTTACAAGGTAAAGACAGGGAAATATATATTCATTAACAAAGCCGTACAAACCCTGTTGGGCTATGATCCCGGCGATTTTTTTAAGAAAGGCAGAAAATTATTTTATGAACTGGTGCACCCGGATGATGTGAGCTTTATAAGGGAAAAAAATGCTCAGATGGTTGCAGCAGCCAATGAGCAAACCGGTGAGATTACAGAGGAAATAACGGAATTCAATTACAGGCTAAAACATAAAGACGGGTTCTATCGCTGGATACAAACTTTTGCAACGGTCTTTAACCGTAATAAGGATAACAAAGTGGAAGATATCCTGAATGTGTCGGTTGATATAACCGAAAGCCATGCTTTAACTGCTGAACTCGCCGTGAGGAACGAAGAAATACAGCTGAAAGAGTTGCAATATCAACGCATGATAAGCGAAGTGGAAGATTATGCTATTCTTTTGATGGATAAAGACGGTTTTATTCAAAACTGGAATAAAGGCGCTGAGAAAATAAAAGGTTATACTGCCAGCGAGATCATTGGAAAAAATTTCAGGTTATTTTATCGAAAAGAAGACCAGGAGAGAAAGCTTCCTGAAACGCTTATTAATGAAGCAACGGAAAAAGGCAGAGCCAGTCACGAAGGATGGCGGGTACGCAAAGACGGAACAACATTTTGGGGAAGTATTGTAATTACAGCAGTACATGATGAAAACAATAATGTGATTGGGTTTACAAAAGTTACACGCAACCTTACAGAAAGGAAACTGGCTGAAGATACGTTAAGAGAATATACTGCGCGTATTGAAAAGCACAATGAAGAATTGCAGCGGATAAATAAAGACCTCAATTCATTTACTTACATGGCAAGCCATGACCTGCAGGAGCCGCTCAGAAAAATAAAGACGTTTTGTAATATGATTTTAAGTAGGGGCGGCGAAAATCTTTCCGGGGATATTGCTGTGTATTTCGAAAAGATAATGGGTTCTGTAACACGAATGCAGACACTGATAGATTCTTTACTTACTTATTCACGGGCAACAACCGGCGAAGTGGTTTTAGTTCCCACAAATATTAATGTCATTATTGAAGAAGTAAAGAAAGAGTTGTCTGAATTAATTGTAGAAAAAAATGTTACGATAAAAGCTGGTAAGCTGCCTGTTATTAAGGCGCAGCCCTCACAATTTCAGCAGTTATTTTTTAACCTTATTGAAAATGCCATAAAATATAGCCGTACTGATGCGCCTCCTGAAATTGAGATTAGTGCAGAAAAATTCTTGAAAGAAGATGGAGATACAAAATCGGCGTTTTATCGTATTACGATAAGTGATAATGGCATCGGCTTTGAGCAGGAATATGCAGACACCATTTTTAAACTGTTTCAGCGGTTGCATGGCCGTAATGAATATTCCGGCACAGGAATAGGCCTTGCTATCTGTAAGAAAATTATGGAAAATCATGAAGGCGCAATTACTGCCAGAAGCGAGCCGGGAAAAGGTTCGGCTTTTATTATTGAACTGCCGGCATGAGATGCTGCTGAATGACACGCAAAACCGATCAAGAGGTTTTTGTTTTGCATCAACTTGAACAAACGGTAAAAATGTTTTAAATTGACAAACCAAAATACTATATATGGAAGATTCTACACTATTGAATACATTCTCATTACAGGTTGATAATGGTAATGTGGGTTATCTTATCGAAGCCTCAAAATGGGGTAAATTCCTTTCAATACTTGGATTTATTGGCATTGGAATAATGATTCTTTGCGGGTTTGTATTTATGCTGACAGGAGGCAGCTTTTATTCCTCTGAAGTAAATACCGACCTTCAAAATTTAGACATGCCTTCTGGTACTGTAGGAATAGTTTTAGGACTTTATCTTTTTGTAATTGCTTTAGTTTATTTCTTCCCTTGCTTATTTCTGTATAAATTTTCAACCAAAATGCAGGAAGCGATCAGAACCAACGATCAGATTGTTTTGAATAAATCTTTTGAAAATTTGAAGTCGTTGTTCAAGTTCTTTGGTATTGTCACGATCATTGTCCTTTCCATGTGGATTATTGCGGTAATATTCAGTACCTTGCTAGGCTCAATATTTTGATGCTGATATATAAAAAGTGTCCTTTAAAATAAAGGACACTCGTATGTTATAAAAAATTAGAATCTAAAACTAAGACCACCGTTCACAATATATTTCCCATATCCCGCTTCTATAAAAAAACCGGCATTCGGAGAAAGGTTAAATCTCGTGCCGATCGAAACCTGGTAAGCAAGATCGGAAATATCGCTGCCGCCTTCAATGGCTTTATTTCCGTCAGGATAGTTATAATTTTCTGTCCTGTTATTGATGCCTATCGCGGTGCGGATATAGGGACTAACTGTCTTATAACCTGGAAAATAAGTCATCATGTTCAGCATCACACTCCAGCTTGTAAGATCCCCATTAAATAACGGGACGGAAGAATTTGAGCTATAGTCATAATAAGGCACGCTTGCTTTCCCGTAAGTTCCCATTACGCCGATGCTGTTATAACGGCTGAATTGAAAATCCAGCGCGCCCATAAAAGGTCCGGTTTGTGTAAACTGGTTGCCTTTGTAAGCATTTACGGCGCCATAAAATTCATCCGGCAGGTAATTTTTATCAAGATTGGGAAATCCATAACCAAGGCTCAGGTTAATGGTGGGTTTGAATGCCTGGCGTTTTTGGTGATGAGGATAATGTTGGGGGTGGGGTGGTGGTCGCCTGTAGCCTCTTTTCATGTAAACGCCTCCCCCATAATATTGTGCATCAGCCATAGTACCGAACAGCACAAGCAGGATTGAAACTAACGTTATCTGTTTCTTCATTTGTTTTATTTCGGCTGGGACAGGCGTACGTTTTTAAGGTTTAATTGGCTGGTGCTGAGGAGTTATGGAAGAATTAAATTTATTTTGAATTATTTAACGTAGTATATTGACGGCCGTTTTCAAAAAATTATTCAGATTTCCTGTGAATGCTTTACCTTTGCCCTCCTTTAATTTGGGCTATTGGCACATCAAGCAGGAATATTGGTTAAATTGTTAGCTTTTGAACTCATGCCTTTTGAACCCGTAAGTTCGGCCCAATCTAATTTTTCCGGAAAACTATCAATCAGATATGTCATCAACTAAATTGCAAAACAGGGTCAGCTTTGGAAAAACAAAAAACCTGGCTGAATCCCCAGATTTATTGGATATTCAGTTAGAGTCGTTCAGAGATTTTTTCCAGTTGGAGACTACGCCTGATAAGCGTAACAATGAAGGGTTGTTTAAGGTGTTCAAGGAGAATTTCCCGATCACTGATACCCGTAACATCTTCGTTCTGGAATTCCTGGATTACTTTATCGATCCCCCGCGCTATACCATTGAAGAATGTATGGAACGCGGCCTGACCTATGCCGTTCCGCTTAAAGCAAAACTCCGTTTAAGCTGTAACGATGAAGAACACGTTGACTTCCAAACCATCGTTCAGGATGTGTTTTTGGGGAACATTCCTTATATGACCCCGCGTGGCACATTTGTAATAAATGGTGCTGAACGTGTGGTGGTTTCCCAGTTGCACCGTTCTCCGGGCGTATTCTTTGGCCAGTCAATTCATCCTAACGGAACAAAGATATACTCTGCAAGGGTAATTCCTTTCAAGGGTGCCTGGATGGAATTTGCTACAGACATTAATAATGTAATGTATGCCTACATTGACCGTAAAAAGAAATTCCCGGTAACAACCTTGCTTCGTTCTATCGGTTATGAAACTGATAAAGATATTCTTGAGTTATTCGGAATGGCCGACGAGGTAAAAACTGATAAAAAAACTTTGCAGAATTATATCGGCAAAAAACTGGCAGCCCGTGTTTTAAGAACCTGGGTTGAAGATTTCGTAGATGAAGATACCGGCGAAGTAGTGTCTATCGAGCGTAACGAAATTGTGATGGAACGCGATACGGTATTGGATGAAGATGCTATTGAAATGATTGCCGAACTGGATGTAAAAAGTGTTTTTATCCAGAAAGAAGACGTTGGCGGCGACTACGCAATCATTTATAATACCTTAAATAAAGATACTTCGAACAGTGAACTGGAAGCGGTTCAGCATATTTACCGCCAGTTACGCGGTGCTGATGCTCCGGATAATGAAACTGCCCGTGGTATTATCGATAAATTATTCTTCAGCGATAAGCGTTACGACCTGGGCGAAGTTGGCCGTTATAAGATCAACCGCAAGCTCGCTGTAACACAAAAGCTTGAAACAAAGGTTTTAACCAGAGAAGATATTATTGAGATCATAAAATATCTCGTTCGCTTAACGAATGCTAAAGCTGAAATTGATGATATCGATCATTTGAGCAACCGCCGTGTTCGCACTGTGGGTGAACAATTGTATGCTCAATTCGGTGTTGGTCTGGCACGTATGGCAAGAACGATTCGTGAAAGAATGAATGTTCGTGATAATGAAGTGTTTACGCCGGTTGATCTGATCAATGCGAGAACATTGTCTTCCGTGATCAACTCCTTTTTCGGAACTTCACAGTTATCACAATTCCTCGACCAGACAAACCCGCTTTCAGAAATTACACACAAACGTCGTATTTCTGCTCTCGGTCCCGGTGGTTTAAGCCGTGAACGTGCAGGGTTTGAAGTGCGCGACGTTCACTATTCTCACTATGGCCGCCTTTGTACGATTGAAACACCGGAAGGCCCCAACATCGGTCTTATTTCTACCTTGTGCGTACACGCCCGCATTAATGAAATGGGCTTCATCGAAACACCGTACAGGGAAGTAACCGACGGAAAAGTGGAGATGAATAAGCTTACTTATTTAAGCGCTGAAGAAGAAGATGAAGCAAAGATCGCTCAGAGCAGCGCACCATTGGATAGTAAAGGAAACTTTGTTGATGACAGGATCGTAAGCCGCCAGACCGGTGACTTTCCGATACTCGAAAAGAACGAAGTAGAATACATGGATGTAGCGCCGAACCAGATTGTTGGTTTGAGTGCATCACTTATTCCTTTCCTTGAACATGATGACGCCAACCGTGCGTTGATGGGTTCAAATATGCAACGCCAGGCAGTTCCTTTGATTAATCCTGAAGCGCCTGTTGTAGGTACCGGCCTCGAAAGCAAGGCAGCCCGCGATGCACGTATCCAGATACATGCTGACGGCGATGGCGTAGTAGAATATGTTGATGCCAAAGAAATTCATGTTCGCTATAAACGTAATGATACAGACAGGCTGGTAAGCTTTGAAGAAGATCTTATTAAGTACAGGCTTACCAAGTTTATCAAAACAAACCAGTCAACCTCCATTATTTTAAGACCGGCTGTTAAAAAAGGCCAGGTTGTAAAATCAGGCGACTTCTTAACGGAAGGGTATGCAACCAAAGATGGTGAGCTTGCTCTTGGCCGTAACCTCACTGTTGCTTTCATGCCGTGGAAAGGATACAACTTTGAAGATGCCATCGTGATTAATGAAAGGGTTGTAAGAGATGATATTTTTACTTCAATCCACATCGATGAGTTTGAATTGGAAGTAAGAGATACAAAACTGGGTGAAGAGGAATTAACGCCGGATATTCCAAACGTATCAGAAGAAGCCACGAAAGATCTGGATGAAAATGGTATCATCCGTATCGGCGCTCATGTGCGTGAAGGTGATATTCTTATCGGTAAGATAACACCCAAAGGCGAAAGCGATCCTACGCCTGAAGAAAAACTGTTGCGTGCCATTTTCGGTGATAAAGCCGGCGATGCAAAAGACGCTTCCTTAAAAGCGCCTAACGGAACAGAAGGTGTGGTAATTGATAAAAAACTTTTCCAGCGCGCTAAAAAAGATAAGAATGGTAAAGTGCGCGAAAAAGCATTGCTGGAAAAAATTGAAAAGATCCATGATAAAAATGTAGAGGATTTAAAAGAAGTGTTGCTGGATAAACTGCAAACGCTCCTGAAAGACAAATCTTCTGCGGGTGTGAGCAATAATTTCGGCGAAATGCTAATCGGTAAAACCGCGAAATTCAATGCAAAAAATCTTGCTTCTATTGATTACCAGAATGTAAACCCATTAGGTTGGACAGGTGATGCAGAGACTGATAATCTTATCAATGTGTTACTGCATAACTTCAATATCAAGTACAACGAAGAACTTGGTCGTTATAAACGTGAGAAATTCAATATATCGATCGGTGATGAATTACCTGCAGGTGTATTGAAACTGGCTAAAGTTTACCTGGCTGTTAAGCGTAAGCTGAAAGTAGGTGATAAAATGGCCGGCCGCCACGGAAATAAAGGTATTGTTGCCAAGATCGTCCGCGATGAAGACATGCCATTTATGGAAGACGGAACACCGGTTGATATTGTATTGAATCCATTGGGTGTACCAAGCCGTATGAACCTTGGACAGATATATGAAACTATCCTGGGTTGGGTTGGCAAAAAGATGGGTGTAAAATTTGCAACGCCGATTTTTGACGGTGCTACAACAGAGGAAATTGCTGAGCATTGCGAAAAAGCTGGCATTCCTTCCATGGGACATACCTACTTGTTCGATGGCGAAACCGGAGAACGTTTCCATCAGAAAGCAACTGTTGGTGTGATTTACATGCTTAAACTCCACCACATGGTTGATGATAAAATGCATGCCCGTTCTATCGGGCCTTACAGTCTGATCACGCAACAGCCGTTGGGGGGTAAAGCACAGTTTGGCGGACAGCGTTTTGGTGAAATGGAAGTTTGGGCCCTGGAAGCGTATGGCGCAGCTAACATTTTGCAGGAATTATTGACCATTAAATCTGATGATATTATCGGCCGTGCAAAAACGTACGAAGCCATTGTTAAAGGCGATAATATAACAAGAGCCGGTGTGCCTGAATCATTCAACGTATTGGTGCATGAATTACGCGGCTTAGGATTGGATCTGAGATTTGAATAGACGATAAATTTTTATAAAAATGTCTCTTCTTTAAAAAGGAAGGGGCATTTTTTTTACACTTACCCGGTAATAATATCCGGGTAAGACACCCTAAACTAAAGGCTTATGAATTTTATTTTACGTTCCTTTTATTGTATTGTTTTTATTTTCATTTTTAATCCTTCATTTAGCCAGCCCTGGCAACAGGTAGGAGATACTCTTACCGGTTTTAATGAAGCAGCATTAGCCATTGATAGTTATAACTCACCTTATGTTGTTTATAAAGGATCCTATCCGGAAGGGCAACATGCGTTTGTGAAAAAGCTTGTTGGTAATTCATGGGTTTCATTGCCACCGGTTGACTCAGTCAATAAAACTGAATCCTTACAAATGGTTATCGGCCCCGATGATTTACCTGTTGTTTCTTATGTTGATTCAAGCACTTCTTCATTCCATATTAAAAAATTTGACGGAGTAAAATGGAATCAGTTGAACAACATTGATATCGGGTATAAATATCGTCTTGCAGTTGACAAAAAGAATGACTTGTATATAGCCGCTTATGATCGCGAGTATGGCGTTTGGGCTCATACTAATATTTTTAAGTATGACGGAACCCAATGGAATTATGTGGGCATCCCAAATTTTACAGGTGTTTATTCCAGTGATTTTGATCTTGCTGTTAATCCTGTAACCAACGAACCTTATTTCCTATACAACCTGCCTTCTGATGGTAACTTTTCAGTTCCCCAGGTTTGCGTGCAAAAATTTAATGGCTCCAATTGGGAAATAGTTGGTCAACCAAACATTTGTACGAGTATAAACGGAGCGTATTATTTAAATATAGATTTTGATGATTCAGGTAATCCCTTCATTGCTTTTCAAGACGATAATGGGTTTGAACAAATCAGTGTTTATACTTTAAAGAATAACATCTGGCAGACGGTTGGCAAACAGTATTTTTCCCCGGAACATTGTCATAATATAATTCTTAAAGTAAGTTATGACGGTACTCCATTCGTTTGCTTTAGTAAGGCGGATCGGAAAAGTTCTGTTATGAAATTTAATAATGACCAGTGGATATTTTCAGGCGATACGGGTTTTGGCAACCAGCCGTTTAAAGGTTCTTTTTCTTTAGGAGAAGGACAAGTGCCCTATTTCCTTTCAGCGATAAATTATAGCTCTTTTGTTTTATTGCGCAATGCAATCATCCCGAATGATTCTCTTCGCATATCACCCGGTTTGTTTTCACAAGCGGGTTGTAAGCCCTGGCAACAAAATTCGTCTGGATGGGTTGCGTTTCACGAGAAAAGCGCCGATTCTTCTTTCCTGGGTATGCAGGCTTATTTTCGTGATTCACCTGGAGAAATCTGCGATTATCAAAGCTATATTCAACAAGGCAACGATTTACGCGAAGCCTTTGGATGGAATGGAAGTGCTAATAAGGAATATAATAGTTATAGCAAGCGAAATTTTAAAATCAAATTCAGCAGCTCTTCATTTTCTGCTCCTGCAGGATTTCGTTTGTTTTTTACAACTGAGGAACTTGCAGATTTTGTAGCTCAATTTAATAAGCAGCGCGGAACTTTTTATACTGTTAATGATATTTTTATAGTACAATATGATGGTACTAACCAGGATTATTTATTATCCAATAATTCTGACAACAAAAATGATTATACTAAAATCTATCCATCATTGCATTATTATGGAAATGATAATGAAAAGTGTTACCTGGAATTTTTTACCAAACATTGCTCTGAATTTTATATTGGCTTGTCAGATACAAATACTGTATTGGCAATTTCACTGATCAACTTTACAGCAACATTATATGATAATAAAGCTGTGTTGGAATGGACAACGGCTTCCGAAGTAAACAGCTCTCGTTTTAATATTCTGCGCAGCACAGATGGGATTCACTTTTCCCGTGTTGCAACTGTTTCAGCCAAAGGGAATGGCGATGTAAAGCAATTTCATAAATATGAAGATGATGTGTCTTCTTTTTCATTTGCAAATATTTATTATCGTATTGAAGAGGTGGGTACAAATGAACATATAACTATATCAGAAATCCGGTCTGTTTTTAAAGCAACGCAATCTGTAATTAAGATATTTCCGAACCCTGCAAAAACCTTTGTAAATATTTCAGGCCAGGATATAACTTCAGTTAAATTAACTGATATGTCAGGTAAATCTTTGATTGTAGCTAACTGTTTTAATAACCAGGCAAAAATTGTTACATCTGCCCTTATAGACGGAATTTATTTTGTAACAGTTTATGTGAAAGGCAGCATTGCAACCACTCAAAAAATAATCATTAAAAAATAGCAGGTAATTATAGTTGGAATCAAATTAGGAGCCAGAGCAATTTGGAGGCTGTTTCGAAAGAAGCGGCCTTTTATTTTTCATCTTCATTAATAAGTTTTTCAGCTTCTTTAACTGCTGAGCCTTCTTCGATTTTACCTTCTACTTCCAACATGCGGATGGCTTTGGCGCCCTGTAAAAAATCGGACGCAAAAATAAATTCATTCAGCTGCTGGTTCTTGCTGAAAATAATGTCTTCTTTACTGCCTTCCCATTCTTTTTTGCCTTTATACAGGTACATAATATGATCACCAATTTCCATTACACTGTTCATGTCATGTGTTACCACTATTGTTGTGATGTTGTATTCCGTTGTAATGCCTTTAATGAGTTTATCAATTACAAGGGATGTTTGCGGGTCCAGGCCGCTGTTTGGTTCGTCACAAAAAAGATATTTAGGATTTAAAACGATGGCTCTTGCTATCCCCACCCGTTTCTTCATGCCACCGCTGATCTCCGCGGGATATTTCTTATTAGATCCGCTTAATTCAACTTTTTCAAGCACCTCATCCACCCGTTTCTTCTTCTCCTTATAACCCATATCAGAAAACATGTCGAGGGTAAATATGATGTTCTGTTCTACGGTCATTGAATCGAACAAAGCAGAACCCTGGAAAAGCATTCCTATCTGTTGGCGTAGTGCGGTTCTTTCTTCGCGGTTCATCTCCAGCATATTCTTTCCATCATATGAAATTTCACCATGGTCCGGTTTAAATAAACCCACAATACATTTTGTGAAAACCGTTTTCCCACTTCCGCTTGAGCCGATTATCAGGTTGCATTTGCCCGTGTCCATTACGCCGCTTATATCTTCGATTATGGTTTTATCGCCAAAGCTTTTCTTTATGTTTTTTACTTCGATCATAAGCCCCCAATCCCGCCGCGGCGGGGAGTATTAAAGTTTAAAATATTTGTCAATCTATGTTAGGCATGCACGCCAATTCACCATTGACCATTCACTTTCACAGCACTTCCACCTGGTTGCGCATCAAATCTTCAAATTCATCCCGCTTTCTTATTAAGTGCGCCTTTCCGTCTTTCACCAGCACTTCTGCCGGCTTTAAGCGTGAATTAAAGTTACTGCTCATTTCAAAGCCATAGGCTCCTGCATTATAAAAAACAAGATAATCCCCTTCCCGCACCTCGTTCACTTTCCTGTCCCAGGCAAAGGTGTCTGTTTCACAAATATTTCCTACCACAGTATAAATGCGCTCTGCCCCATGGGGATTACTGATGTTCTCAATGCGATGATAGGCTTCATAAAACATCGGCCGTATCAAATGATTGAACCCGCTGTTTACTCCTGCAAAAACCGTGGCAGTTGTTTGCTTTACCACATTTGCCTTTACAACAAAATAACCGGCTTCACTCACCAGGAATTTCCCCGGTTCAAACCATATTTCCAGGCTCCGGTTATTTTCTTTCTCAAATTTTGAAAAAGCTTCTGCCAGTCTTTTACCCAGGTCATGTATGTCGGTTCTTACATCATCATCAAAATAAGGCACTTTAAAACCACTGCCAAGATCAATAAATTCTATATCCGGAAAATGGTTTACCATTTCGAACATTATATCCAGGCCGGCAATAAAAACATTCGTGTCCTTTATTTCGCTACCGGTATGCATATGCAGCCCGTTCACTTTTAGTTTGGTTGATTTTATAATGCGTTCAATATGTCTTACCTGGTGAATGGAAATGCCAAATTTGCTGTCAACATGCCCGGTTGAAATTTTAAAATTTCCCCCGGCCATGATGTGTGGATTAAGCCTTATACAAACGGGGTAAGTATTTCCATATTTATTGCCAAAACGTTCCAGCATTGAGATACTGTCGATGTTGAGATGAACGTTTAAGTTTTTGCCGGCTTCTATTTCTTCGAAGTCAACACAATTGGGTGTAAATAAAATTCTGTCGGGCGTAAACCCGGCTTTTAATGCAAGCTTTACCTCGTGGATGCTAACACAATCAATGCCTGCGCCCAGGCTGTTCATCAACTTTAAAATATTGATATTGGTTAATGCTTTGGCAGCATAAAAAAATTTAGCCTTGCAATCTTTGAATGCAGTGTTTAGTTCATTTAATTGTTCTTCTATCTTTTCTGCGTGATAGATATATACGGGCGTTCCGAATTCTTTTGCTATATCAATCAATTGTTCTTTGCTCAGTTGTTGCGACATGGATAAAAATTAGTCTGCAAAAATAAGCGGAAGATTGAACGAAAGTTATATTCCCTCCTTCCGGAATTGTCGTTGACAGGTTGAAACGTTGATAGGTTGATTGATTGAGAAGTTGAAAGGTTAACAGGTCTGTGGACCATAATCTATGGTCCATTGACTTCTTTCCCGCTTTCATTCACCGGTAAATTAACTTCTTCGTCTGCTTCCGCAGTTTTGAAATCATTATCGTTGATTAATGTTGGCTGTACCATTTGTTCTGCAAAAACTTCTTTTATTTTCGGCAGGTCTTCAGAAGAATTGATGCCGAAATAATCCATGAAATTACGCGACGTGGCATATACTAAAGGTTTGCCGGGCAGGTTTTCGCTTCTGCCGGTAATAACGATCAGTTCTTTTTCCAATAACTTCTGGATACTATAATCGCTGTTTACGCCACGGAGGCTTTCAATCTCGCCTTTGGTAATTGGTTGCTTATAAGCAATGATGGCAAGTGTTTCCATGGCTGCGGTGGACAAACGTTTTAAAAATTTATCACCGTTTAGCTGGGCAATTGTCTTATGGAAATCTTTTTTGGTAAGAAATTGCCAGCCGCCGCCGCTTTCTTTTACTTCAAAAGGATAAAACTCTGATTGATATTTTTCATGAATGCCCTCAATGCAACTTTCCACCTGGTCTAATGTGATACGTTCCTCCATAAAACCCAACGCATTATTAATAAGCTCAACAATATCCAATGCTGTTAAGGGCTTTTCGCTCGCAAAGATCAGGGCTTCAATATGGGGAATAATAACGCTTAGTTCCATGGAAATTTGAAAATTTGAGAATTTGAGAATTTGAAAATGGGTTAAGGCTTAGAGCTTCTTTCATTGCCGAATTTTCAAATTTTCAAATTAAGTAATATTCCTTATCCCTGCAACGCTGCTGCACCGCTTACGATTTCTGTAAGTTCGGTTGTAATAGCTGCCTGGCGTGCACGGTTATAGGAAATGCGGAGAGTCTTCAATAATTCGTTGGCGTTATCGCTGGCCTTATCCATCGCTGTCATACGGGCGCCGTGTTCGCTGGCGTTGGCGTCGAGTACAGCTTTATATAATTGTGTATTTAGAATTTTGGGCATCAGTTCAGCGATCAGTTCTTCTTTGGCAGGTTCAAAAATAAAATCTGCTTTTTTAGCTCCGGTTTTTGTTTTCACTTTTGGAATAGGTAAGAACTGCTCTGCAACAAACCGTTGCGTGGCCGCATTTTTGAACTGGCTATAGACCAATTCAACAGCATCGAATTCTTTATTTTCAAATGCCTGTCTGGCTGCCCGGGAGGCTGCCTGCACATTTTCAAATTTTAATTTGAGAAAAAGATCTTTATATGTGTCCCTGGTCTTGTAGCCGGAACGGGTAAGGCTTTCAAATCCCTTTTTGCCAATATTCCAGATGGTTACGTTGCCTTTGGCGAATTGCGTGCTATATTTTTCAGCAATAAGCTGCTTAGCGAGTTTTACAATATTTGAATTATAGGCGCCGCTCAGTCCGCGGTCACTGGTAATTACAATCAATAAAACTTTTTCCACAGGTCTTTCTTCAGCCAGCTTCAGATCAGTGCCTCCTTCAATGTTGCTGACAATATTACTAAGCATTTCCTGCAGCTTTTGCGCATAAGGGCGCATTTGTAAAATGGCCTCCTGTGCACGGCGCAATTTTGCGGCGCTCACCATTTTCATTGCTTTGGTAATTTGTTGTGTGCTTTGAACAGAACTGATGCGGTTGCGAACTTCTTTTAATTGGCCTGGCATAAATTTTATTGTTTAAAGTTTAATGTTTAAGGTTAAACAGAACTTTAAACATTAGACATTATAACTTTTGAATTTCGGCGCGAAGGTAAGGGAATACCGCCTATTTTTTGTTTAAAATTCAGCCTGATGCGGCTTCAAAAATCTTCCTGTTTTTCTGCCGGATATCGTTTTAGTTAAAACGTTGCTTTTAGTCTTTTACCACCGCCCGTAAAGTAGTACCTTGCAGCCCTCAATGCTGACAGTTTGGCTTTATTAAACAGGCGCATAATTTTTGAAAGCATAAAATTCTTTTTATAAAAAATTATCAGATACTACCAATTATTACGGATATGCTCAATTTTTTAAGTAAGATATTAGGCGGCAATAAAAGCGAAAAGGATGTTAAGAAGATCGCCCCGCAGGTGGAGAAAATAAACAGCTTTTTTGCTGAATACCAAACGCTTTCCAACGACGAATTACGCAACAAAACGCAGGAGTTCAGGCAACGCATACAGCAACACCTGGCGGAAATTGAAGAAACTATAGCAGCGAAAAAAGCTGAAGCAGATGCATTACCTGAAGATGATATGCAAAACCGCGATGCATTGTATAAGGAAGCTGACGAGCTGAAAAAAGACAGGGATGAAAAAATTGAAGAGATACTTAATGACATTCTGCCCGAAGCTTTTGCCGTGGTGAAAGAAACAGCCAGGCGATTTAAAGACAATGCAGAGCTTGTTTCAACCGCTACGCAACTTGACCGTGACCTTAGTGTAAAAAAAGAATATATAAAGATCGATGGCGATACATCTGTTTACCGGAATAGCTGGATGGCCGCCGGTAATATAATCACCTGGAACATGGTGCATTATGATGTGCAATTGATCGGCGGTATCGTTTTACACCAGGGTAAGATTGCTGAAATGGCTACCGGTGAAGGTAAAACACTGGTATCTACCCTGCCCGCTTATTTAAACGCGCTGGCCGGAGAAGGTGTTCATATCGTTACGGTGAATGATTACCTCTCCCGCCGTGACAGCGAATGGAATGGTACTTTGTTCGAATGGCTTGGTTTAACAGTGGATTGTATCGACAAGCATCAGCCCAGTTCGGAAGACCGCCGCAAAGCTTACGCAGCGGATATTACCTACGGCACCAATAATGAATTTGGATTTGATTACCTGAGGGATAATATGGTGCACACCCCGCAAGAAATGGTGCAACGCAAACATCATTATGCTATGGTGGATGAAGTGGATAGTGTATTGATCGATGATGCGCGTACGCCGTTGATTATCTCCGGGCCTGTTGGAAAAGACGATACCACGCAGCAGTTTTTTGAACTAAAGCCGCGCATAGAAAAAATAGTGGAGGCACAAAAACGTGCTGTCAACCAGTTCCTGAATGAGGCAAAGAGAAAAATGAATGATGGCGATGATGATCCGAAAGGTGGCGGGCTTGCCTTGTACCGGGCCTTCAGGGGATTGCCTAAAAACACTGCGCTGATAAAATATTTGAGTGAGCCCGGTATTCGCGTGAAAATGCAGAAAGCGGAAAATTATTATCTCGCAGACCAGCAAAAAGAAATGCCCAAGGTGGACGAAGAATTATATTTCTATATTGATGAAAAAAATAATTCTGTCGAGCTTACGGATAAAGGCATACAACTGATAACCAAAGCAGGTGAAGATCAAAGCTTCTTTGTGTTGCCCGATATTGGTAGTGAACTGGCGGCTATTGATAACGAAGCTTCATCGGATGCTGACAAAAAATTGCACAGAAAAGAATCTGTCTTAAATGATTACGCCGTAAAAGCCGATCGTATCCATACGGTACAGCAATTACTAAAAGCCTACACTTTATTTGATAAAGACGTTGAGTATGTCGTGCTGGAGGGTGCTGTGAAAATTGTGGATGAACAAACAGGCCGTATCCTGGATGGCCGCCGCTATTCAGATGGCTTGCACCAGGCAATTGAAGCCAAGGAAAATGTGAAGATTGAAGCCGCATCTCAAACTTATGCTACAGTTACATTGCAGAATTATTTCAGGATGTACCATAAACTGGCTGGTATGACCGGTACGGCCGAAACAGAAGCAGCAGAACTTTGGGATATATATAAACTGGATGTGGTAAGCATTCCAACCAATGTCAATTGCATACGCAAAGACCAGGAAGACCTGGTGTATAAAACCAAACGCGAAAAATACCGCGCCATTATTGAAACGATTGAAGAATTGCGTAATAATGGTCGACCGGTGCTTGTAGGTACCACTTCAGTAGAAGTAAGTGAATTACTAAGCCGCATGTTGCAGCAGAAAAAAATTCCACATAATGTACTAAATGCAAAACAACACCAGCGTGAGGCACAGGTGGTGGCAGAAGCGGGTCTTACAGGTAATGTTACTATTGCAACAAATATGGCAGGGCGAGGTACAGATATTAAGCTTGGTGCAGGTGCAAAGGAAGCAGGAGGATTAGCTATCATTGGCACCGAAAGACATGATAGCCGCCGCGTTGACCGCCAGCTACGAGGCCGTTCGGGAAGGCAGGGTGATCCGGGTTCGTCGCAGTTCTTTGTATCATTGGAAGATGACCTGATGCGTATGTTTGGCAGTGAGCGTATTGCCAAAGTGATGGACTTTGCGGGTTATAAGGAAGGTGAGGTTATCCAGCATAGCATGGTTACAAAAAGCATTGAGCGCGCACAAAGAAAAGTAGAGGAAAATAACTTCGGTATTCGTAAGCGTTTGCTGGAATATGATGACGTGATGAACAAGCAGCGTACGGTTATTTATACCAAGCGTAATCACGCTTTGTTTGGAGAACGCCTTGCGCTTGACCTGGATAACGCATTTTATGATGTGGCCGACGGCCTGGTAAGCACCTTTAAAAACCGGAACGATTATGAAGGCTTTAAGCTGGAAACCATCGTTAACCTCGGGCTTGATACTTCCGTAACAAAAGAAGAGTTTGAGAAGACAGATGAGCAGCATCTTTCTCAACGCCTATATGAAGAAGCGATTGCTCATTACCAGCGCAAACGTAAAGAGCTTGCGCAGATGGCCCTGCCTGTTTTTAAAAATATCCGCGAAACACAAGGCCTGCAAATACAAAATGTGCTCGTTCCTTTTAGTGATGGAAGGAAAGGCATACAGGTTTTAGCAAATCTTGACAAAGTGCTGCAAACTTCCGGGATAGAGTTGGCAAATATGCTGGAAAGAAGCGTAACGCTTTTCTTAATTGATGATGCCTGGAAAGAACATTTGCGGGCGATGGATGACCTGAAGCAGAGTGTGCAAACAGCGCATTATGAACAAAAAGACCCGTTAGTGATCTATAAAGGAGAAGCATTTAACTTGTTCAGCCGGATGAGCGGTGAGGTGAGCAGTAGCATTGTAGGTTTTCTTTGCCATGCCGAATTACCGGTACAGCAAAACGCTCCTGTACGTGAAGCAAGACAGGAAAAGACAGACATGAGTAAAATGCACGCCAATAAACAACAGGTTGATGCGGCCGGACAGGATTATGCAGCCAATGAGAATGATTATTATGATCCGACGCCGGCAAAACAGGAACCGGTAAGGGTTGGCCCAAAAATCGGGCGTAATGATCCTTGTCCATGTGGAAGTGGTAAAAAATATAAAAACTGTCACGGCAGGGAAGAATAGAATAAAGAAACAATTTGTATAATTATGAGGCTGCCATTGATGTGCAGCCTTTTTAGTTAATTTGAATTCCGGATAAACCGAAAGGCTTAATGTAAGCAGCCTCCGGTGCACCCGGGCAGGCAGCTCAAAGCTTTTCATTTCAGCTTTAAATCGGTAACAAGCATGGCATGGTCGCTCAGGTTTTCATCTATCATATCAAACTGTTGTATAACAAAAGAAGTGTCAGGAAGAACATAGTCAATACGCAGCATCGGGGCTAAAGAGCTGTAGGTTCTGCCAACGCCCAGGCCTCTTTCCAGGAAGGCATCCTGTCGTGACTCGCGGATGTGAAAATAGGTGTACGAAGTCGGAACGTCGTTAAAATCGCCGCATATTATGGAAGGGCAGAATACGGAATCAGACTGATTACGTACAATATCTGCCTGCAACCCGCGGTTGGTAAAAGCAGCTTTCATTTTATTGAAAATATTTTTTGATGCTTTCAGGGACTCTTCGTCGCGTTGTTTGATTTTATTCATTTCGGCATAATCGGATGTATTAAAACCAAACGATTGAAGATGGGTTGTAAAGATGCGTATAGTGTCTTCTTTAAACTTTATGTCCACATAAATCAAGCTGCCGGTAAAATTTCCGGGATAATCAATTTTGCCGGAATCAATGATAGGATATTTGGAAAATACGATAGAGCCTGATGTGTAAAAACCGTTTTCTTTATCAAAATCCTTTGAATAAAAATAATGCTCAAATTGTTTGCTGAATAAGCCAATGTTATCTGCATTTCCGCCCTTTGTGTAGGAATGGTTGAATTCCTGCAGGCAAATGACATCAGGCTGCAGATCAAGAACAGATTTGGCAAGCTCCATCCTGTTGTGCTCTTTTATTTCACTGTTGTGGCTTAACCCGTACATATTTGCAACATTCCAGCTTACCAGCCGGAAAGCGCTATCAGGTTTTACTGTAATGGTATTGCCCGAAAAATGTGCGGCAAACGTTACGCTTATTTGTTTTATTCCAAGCAGCAGTGTAATTAAAGGGATCAGTGAAAGTTTGGGTTTTGCTATCAGCCAAAAGAAGAAAATGAAGATCAGGAGAAAGAAAAGATAGGGAAAAGTAAGACCGAGAAAACCAACCAGCCACCATCGTTGAGGGTTCAAATAGGGTATCAGCAGTGTAAGCAAATACATAACGCAAACCACAGCGGTTAAAGCAAGCAGAATTTTTTTTACAGCGTTGCGTATAAAATTTGCCATTAATAAAAATAACGAATTAGCATAAATTTTATTTCCATTTCACATCTGCTATAACCGGGTAGTGATCTGAGAGTTTTTGTTTTATTACAGTGCAGTTAGTTACTTCCAGGCGTTTATCAACAAGACAATAATCTATCCGCAGTAAGGGAAGGATTTTGTAAAATGTTGCACCGATACCGCTGCCTTCTTCGAGGAAAGCATCGTTAAAATCATTTTTTAATAAACGATAAGGATAAGAACAGGGTGTCGTATTCATATCGCCGCAATAAATAACAGGGAACACAGCCTTTGAAACTGTATCAGAAATAATTTCGGCTTCTTGCTGATGCAGTTGTTCTACTTCACGCAGTTTATATTGAATATCCCTTTTGCGATTGTAGGTTATTTCATATATATCTTTCTTTACCCTGTCAGTATCCCTGTATAACTGATAGGATGCCAGGTGAGCGGTATATATCCTAACTAACCTTTTATTAAATTCAGTATTAACATAAATAAGGTGTTCTGTTATACCATCTACCTTATTTATTTCAATACGACCACTGTCTGTAACAGGTGTTTTAGAAAAAATGGCGACGCCTCTTGTTACAATTGCATCATGTTTGTTTGAAGTTACCCAGTCATTAGAAAAAAAACAGTACTTATAACCAAGTGAATCCAACTCCTTCCGTACAGAAATTCTCCATCTCCCTCCTTCTACATTTGTTAGCTCCTGGATACACAAAACATCAGGATCTTTTTGATGAATGATGGTAAGCATTTTTGAACGAACATCAGATTGTGGGGAAAGATCTACGAAGTCCTGCACGTTCCATGTCATAACACGGAAGGTTTTTTCGTCTTTTTTATCGCTGAATTTTTTTGGAAAGTTAAGCGCGAGGGTATGTGACAGGTTAAACAGTGCCGGCGGCATACAGAGCAATGTAACAAAACTCAGTTTTTTGTTTATATAAAAGTTTATAATGGCGGTTATAAGCGTTAATAAAAAAAGATAGGGAAATGCGAGCGTGAAGAGCGTTATGTAAGAAAATAAAGAAGGAGCAATAAAGGCACTAAAGCAGGAAATAATAAACAAAAACAACAGGACAATGCAGAATATTGTCCACAAAGACTTTAAAAATTTTTTCATTTAGAAAGACACAATTTACCCTGCTATTTAAAAATTTTCCTTGCTTGCTTTTTTTAAAAAATCCTTTTCTTCCTCAGTAAGGAAATGATAACCCTGCTCGTTTATTTTGTCCAGAATTTCATCCAGTTTTTGTTGGCTGAAGTGATGTGATTTTTCATACGGTTTGCGTGTGGTACGGTAATAAAGTTCTTTTTTCTCGTGTTTTTTTTCAGGGTTGAAAAGATTATTAACCCAATCAGCAACACGCGATAGCCAGCTTCCCATGTCGCGTCCCCGTTTTAGCTGGTAAACAAAAAGAAATCCTGTTAAACCGCCGGCAATATGCGAACCGGCTACGGCAATATTGCCTGACCCGATGGTGCTTAATTCGATCGTAACAAACAGGAGCATCAGCACCCATAAAGGTATGCCTCCATTTAGCCTGGGAAAAATTCTGTACTCCGGCGCCAGGAAAGTAGTGGCAATAGCGATAGACATTACAGGAGCGCCTGCACCCATTAAAGAATAGGCTGCTGCGTTTGCATGGATTGACGGGATAAGGTTAGCTATAACCAGGAAAAATATTCCGCCGAAGAATCCTCCGTATAAATAAAGCGGGAACAGTTTGTTATTGCCTGCCAGGTCCTGCAAAATATATCCAAAGCCCCAAAGCCATAAAAGGCTGCTGATAAAGTACAAAAAGCTGTTGTGTGCAAACATGTAGGTAATGATCGTCCAGGGGCGTTTGAGAAATTCATATCCGTTTGCAGGCAGTGCAACCCAGCTATCGATATTAGAGTAGATTAGTTCTGAATGGTCGTAAGTTAAATCGAAAATAACCTTTATAAAAAGCACGGAGACGTAAACAACAGCATTAAGAATAATAAGCCAGGTGAGTGCATTGTTATCCTGCCCGATTAAAATTTTTTTCCTGCTGTTTTGCTCTCTTACTGACATAATTTTTCTGAATCTAAAATTAATCAGATTTAATAAAATCTTCCCCGATTTGTTTTATTCCAAAAGTATACTAGTGCTAATCCAAAAACTGCGCCACCTAAATGCGCAATGTGTGCCACGGTATCACCTGCGCTATTTCTTAAAGCCTGGAAAAGTTCAAGTACGATATAGCCCGTTACAAACCATTTTGCTTTTATAGGAATCGGGGGAAACAAAAGGAATATCAAATCATTCGGAAATAAATAACCAAACGCTGCAAGGCATCCGAATATAGCACCGGAGGCCCCAACAGTGGCCTGGTATAATTTAAAGCCCGGATTGTTTAATGTCTCCAGTTGTTCGGCAAATGGTAAACTATTGAATTGGTTTACGATTGGCTGCATTTCAAAATACAACACTATCATATGGCACAGTGCTGCGCCTAATCCACAGCTAAAATAAAAAATAAGAAACCTTCTCGGTCCCCAAAGATTTTCAAGCACAGAACCAAAAATCCACAGAGCCAGCATGTTAAAGAAAATATGATCAAAACCTCCATGCAAGAACATATAGGTAATAAACTGCCAGGGTTTGAATAATGGGCTCTGCCATGTATGCAACGCAAAGAGATCCATCATTTTTGATTCGAGCCGTTCTCCCAGTGCCGATTGTGCCAAAAAGATCAGTACATTAATGATTATCAGGTTTTTTATAATTGTAGGTAATATCTCAAACCTCGTTTGTCTGAACTCAGTCATTTTTGATTATTGATTTTTATGAGTTAATTTTTCAATTTTAGCTGTACTACGTTTTCTATATGGTGGGTATGTGGAAACATATCTACCGGCTGAATTTTCTCAACACTATATTTTTCATTTAAGATACTTATATCCCTTGCCTGTGTTGCAGGATTGCAACTTACATATACAATAACAGGCGCCTGGGTTTGTAATAACTTTTCCACAAGCTTCCCATGCAGGCCCGTACGCGGCGGATCAACTATCATAACATCTGCAGCGCCGTTATTTTCAAAAAACTCATCGTTACAAATGTCGATTACATCGCCCGTGTAAAACGACGCGTTTGCTATATTGTTCAGCACTGCATTTTCCCTGGCGTCTGCGATAGCCTCATCGATTACTTCCACCCCAATGATTTTTTTTGCCAGGGGGCTAACAAAAATGCCAATACTGCCTGTGCCGCAATATAAGTCATACACAATTTCACGACCTGTTAATTCTGCAAAATTTCTTGTAATGCCATACAACACTTCGGCCTGTTTTGTATTCGTCTGAAAAAATGATTTCGGGCTTATTTTGAATTTAAAGTTTTCCAGTTGTTCCATTATATATCCGTTGCCTTTTACCACCCGCGGCGCCAGGTCGTTGATACTATCATTCCGCTTTCCATTTATTGTATAAAGCAGTGTGGTTATTTCGGGAAACCGGCTTAATATAAAATCAAACAACTGATTCATCCTGCTTTCCTCCCTGGAAGCAAGAATGATATTTACCATTATTTCACCGGTGGTAGTAATCCGCACCATCATATTCCTCAGCCATCCCGAGTGCTGCCTGAAATCATAAAACGGGAAATTTTGACTGCGGGCAAAATCAGCTATCTCATTTCTCAAAGCATTGGTAGGTTCAGCCTGGAGATAGCAGGTTTCAATATCAACCACTTTGTCAAACACCCCTTTTGCATAAAAACCCGCGACATTTTGCTGTGCGAACAATTTTACATCTTCCTCATTTTTGATCATTTGCCTGAACTCATCTTCAGCAATAAATTTTTTGGTTGAAAAAGAATATTCAATCTTATTGCGGTAATATTTGGTTTCCGTCGCGCCTGCGATGGTATTAATTACAGGCAATTTTACTTTGCCTATGCGGCTTAAAACATCGTACACTTGTTGCTGTTTATATTCAAGTTGCTTTGGGTAGGGAAGCATTTGCCATTGACATCCACCGCAAACCCCAAAATGCCGGCAAAAAGGCGCCACCCGGTCGGGAGAAAATTTCTTTATTCCCAGGGGAAAACCTTCAGCCCAATCTTTTTTGCTCTTATATAATTGTACGTCCGCAATGTCGCCGGGGATCGTATTTTCTACAAAAATCACCTTGCCGTTATGTCTTGCCAGCGATTTGCCTTCTGCTGCATAATTTTCAATCAGGAGATCTTCAAGAATTATTTTTTGCCTTCTCTTCACCGGTGCAAAATAAATACAGTAAAGATTAATTATTTTAAAAAGAGATTGAAAATGCAAAATCCTTATTTGCCCGGTAAATCAGCAATTTGTTGAATAACTGTTTTGCATTGGATTAACAAAAGCAAATAGATATTGAAATATATTTACGCCAATTTTTTAAGGATGAGGATACTATTTCTTGTATGTTTCTTTTTAGCCTGTATCACCACGCTTCAAGCCCGGCAAATACCCGCAGGATATGAGATAAAAGTCACTACTGACTATAAAAACGTGCAAATGTACCTGGGGAATTATTATGGTAAGCGCAAGCTCCTTGCAGATTCAGCTATGGCAGATAGCAGGGGAACCGCAATATTTAAAGGAGAAAAAAGACTGCCGCAGGGCATTTATTTTATAGTATCGCCGCAACACGTTATCCTTTTTGAATTACTGATGGATAAACCCCAGCATTTTACTGTTTTATATGATTCAACAAAGCCCGGCGATTTAAAATTTACCGGGTCAGCCGATAACGATGTGTTTGCTGCCTATTCATCTTTTCTCGGAAAAATATCCCCCAGGTTAAATAGCTTGCAGCAACAATTAAAAGCAGCGGGGAATGCTGCTGATTCAGCCACCGTAAGCAAGGAACTTTCAACGGCGTCTGCTGAATTAACTGATTACAGGAATTCAGTGATAACCCAATCACCCAATTCCATGCTCGCAGCTTTTTTGCAGGTTGCCAAAACCCCTGACCGGCCCCAGATGCCTAAACTTGCAAACGGCACTGTTGATTCGCTTTATCCTTTTTATTATGTAAAGGAGCATTATTGGGACAACGTGGATTTTAATAATGATATGGTTTTACGCACACCTTTTTTTGAGCCTAAAATAGAAGATTATTACAAGTATTATGTATCTCCCAATCCTGATTCTATAATCAACGAAGTAAATTATATGCTGCTTGCCTCAAGGGAAAGTGATGAAATGCACGATTTCCTGCTGGGAAAATTTACCGACAAGTATATAAATCCTGAATACATGGGGCAGGACAAGGTTTTCCTGTTCTTATTTGAAAATTATTATGCAAAGGGCGACACGGCCTGGTTGAATGAAAAACAGCGCAAATTTATATTTGACCGCGCCTATAGGCTGATGGCGAACCAGTTGAATGAGCCTGCATCGCCGCTTGAACTAACCGATACTGCGGGAGGTGCAGTATCATTATACAACATTAAAGCGCCACTTACTTTTATTGCTTTCTGGGATCCGCATTGCAGCCATTGCCAGGCGCAGATCCCGAGGCTCGATTCCTTTTACGAAGCCAAGTGGCAAAAGGAACGTATTTCTGTTTTGGCAGTTTGTACCAATGACAACGTACTGGATGACTGGAAAAAATTTATCGTGGAGCACAAGCTCAACGGCTGGTACCATGCGTATGAAACGAGGGAGAAGAAAAACCAGCTTGCTCAAAACAACCAGCCTGATTATCGTCAATTATATGATATATCCCAAACGCCAACCTTTTTTCTGTTGGATGAAAACAAAAGAATAATTGCCAAAGGTCTTAATCTGGAACAATTTGATGAACTGATAGATGCAAAACTAAAATCAACTTCCGCCACTCAATAACTGCTTGTATGAAGATCAAACTACTGTGCTTTTTCGTCTTGCTTGCAATTGTGCATTCTGCAAATGCGCAAACACTTTTTACTTATGGAACCCATGCTGTTTCCAAAGACGAGTTTCTCCGGGCCTATAATAAAAATCCCGATACTGCGGGTAACCGGGAAGAAAAGCTGATGCAATATTTCGACCTCTATGTGAATTTTCGTTTGAAGCTACAGGCGGCTTATGATGAGAAGGCTGATAAAGATGAAAGTATAAAAATGGAAACAGAAAATTTCAAGAACCAGCTTACCGAAAATTTTATCAATAAACAGGCTGACATTAATCATCTAATGCATGAGGCCTTTTTGCGCAGCCAAAAAGACATTTTGGTGAAGCAGGTTTTTGTAAAATTCTCGCAGGGTAATGACACGGAAACGGCTTATGCTGAAATTTTAAATGCTTATAACGATTTAAAGGCGGGCAAAAACTTTGAAGATATTTCTGTCCAATATTCCAACGATTCTGCGGTAAGGAATGTCAGGGGGAATATCGGATATATAACCGTGTTCACTTTGCCATATTCCATTGAAAATATTATTTATAACCTGGAGCCAGGTAGTTCTTCAACGATCTACAAAAGCGGCTCAGGTTATCATATTTTTAAAAACGCCGGCGAACGGCCCGCATTGGGCAGGAAAAAAATTGAGCAACTCCTGTTTCCAACGCCTCCTTTTTATACAAACGAACAGGTGAAAGAAGTGGCGCATACTGCAGATTCTGTTTATAATCTTTTGCAGACCGGAACCTTGTTTGAATCATTACTTCCAACATACGGCTATAATTACAACGAGTTTCCTGAGGCTAATGTAATGGAGATAAAAGTGGGTGATTACAGTGAGGATTTTGAAAAAGAAGTTTTTAGCCTGAAAATTGCAGGGGATATCTCCAAACCATTTAAAACGGGGTACGGTTATAATATAGTAAAGCTTAACGAAAATCTCCCTGTTTCCAATGATGAGAACGATATCAATTTAGCTACATGGCTTCAAAGCCAGATTCAAAGCGATGGCAGGCTTGATGCGATGAAAAGCAGGCTCGTAGAAAATTGGTTGAGTGTTACAGGATTTAAAGAAAACGCGTATAACCGGGCCGATTTATGGTCTTATACTGACAGCGCAATGGAGAATACCAGTAGTTTACCTGTATTGTATAAAGGCATAAAGCCGGAAACTGTTTTATTCCAGTTTACAAAGAAGAAGTATACAGTCAGGGACTGGATTGGGTATTTAGGCAGCACGGAATCTTCAGCAGATGCCGGTGAGCAGCATGATTACAGTAAACAAATGCATGATTATATCCGCATAGCCTGTAACAGCTATTATAAGGAGCATATAGAAGATTTTAACCCGGATGCTGCTGAGCAGCTAAAAGAATTTAGTGATGCCAATATGATCTTTTATGTAATGGATAAATATGTATGGAGTAAAGCCACGGACGATTCAGCCGGGCTAAAAAAATATTACGATGGTCACAAAGCGTCGTACCAATGGACTAAAAGTGTATCGGCATTAGTGGTAACCGCACCGGACAAAGCAACAGCCGATCTTGTTTCTTCAAGAATAAAGGATGATCCTTCCGCATGGCGTTTTATAACCGGCGCGTATAATAAAGTTTATGCAGACAGTAACCGTTATGAAATTGACCAATTGCCGGTAAAACAACAGGTACCCTTGCAAAAAGGGTTTCAAACGTCACCTGAAATTAACGATGCGGGTGATTCCTATACTTTTATTTATGTAATGCAGGCCTATCCGGAAACTGCGCAGAAAAGTTTTGAAGAAGCTAAAGGAGCAGTAATTAACGATTATCAGCAGGAGTTGGAACAGGGTTGGATTACCGGGTTAAAAAAATTATATCCGGTTAAAATCGATGAAGCGGTTTTGAAACGCTGCATGAGCAATTAGTTTTAACAAAGAGTTATAAAAATAATATATAATTAAATTTTTGGTATTCAGTTTATTAAAAAAACTTATTTTAAAGTGATTTGATTTTATCTTCGTTGCAAATTTTGTTAACCTGCCCGCTACATAAAAAAACTCTGAATGATACAAGTAGTCGCCGGAATTGTAATAGCCTATTTCATCACCTTTTTTCTTCTACCGCTGATAATCCGTGTTGCGGACGATAATAAATTGTATGATATTCCAGATGAGCGCAAAACGCATAAATACGAGGTGTCATCTTTGGGTGGCATAGCAATTTTCACGGGTCTTATTCTGAGCCTCCTTCTTGTTTCTGACTTTGGTAATTACAGTGCAGAACTGCAATACTTTATTGCCGCTTTTTTTATCATTTTTATTTTGGGGCTTATTGACGACATTTTTGTGTTACAGGCATGGAAAAAAATCCTTGGCCAGTTATTGGTAACCGCCATGCTCACCATGAAGGCCGGCCTGCTCATAACAAATCTTCATGGTTTCCTGGGTATTTATGAACTGACGCACATGGAGAGTATTTGTGTAAGTTTCTTTACCATTATTTTATTGATAAACTCATTTAATCTTATAGATGGTATTGACGGGCTTGCGGGGTCTCTTGGGTTTATAGCCTGCCTTTTCTTTGGCACTTTCTTTTTTCTTAACGGGGCAGTTTCCTATGCTGTTTTATCTTTTTCCATTTGCGGGGCATTGCTTGGATTTTTGATGTATAATTTTCCGCCGGCAAAAATATTTATGGGAGATTCCGGTTCAACTTTAATCGGGCTTGTGTGCGCAATACTTGCCATCAGGTTTATTGAGAATCCGGCCATCCAGTCGAATTTCCATAATGAATCTGTTCCGGCAATAGCTTTTGGGTTTTTGCTGATACCGCTTATGGATGTATTGCGTGTTTTCGCCTTGCGCATAGCCAAAAAGCAGTCTCCACTGGTGCCCGACCGGAATCATTTTCATCATCTTTTACAAAACAAAGGTTTGTCTCATGCAGAAGTAACAGTTACTTTGCTAACAGCACAGTTTGTATTTGCCGGACTTACATTTTTTCTTCAGGGACTTAGTTTAAATTTTATCGTTGGTATACAGTTCGTTATTTATTTTAGCTCCGCATTGCTTTTAAAGAAGATCATTCCTGTACGTAAAAAACTGCATATTGTGAGAAACGAATCGCAGGAAGAAGCTGAAGTAATTGATTCTAAAGTTTATCCCATTTTTCAACACAAGGAAAAAATTTCTTTGCAGGAAGATTCGTAAAGCAAATTTTTTCTGAATGCTTAGCTTTGCTTCCAAACGTATATTATGGATTCAGAAGAATTGGAACTCGTTATAGAGGATGCTGACTTATCAATGAAAAAGGCTATCAGCCACCTTGAAACTGAATTAACAAAGATTCGCGCCGGTAAAGCCAACCCAACAATGGTTGACGGCATATTTGTTGAATATTACGGCAGCCCTACACCTATTGCCCAGGTTGCGAATGTGGCTATTCTAGACGCCCGGACTATAAGTATTCAACCCTGGGAAAAAAACATGCTACAGGCTATAGAAAAATCAATATTACAGGCGAATATTGGTATAACACCTCAAAATGACGGGAACCAAATACGGCTTTTTCTTCCTCCATTAACACAGGAACGCCGCAAAGAGCTTTTTAAAAAGGCCAGTGCAGAGGGAGAACATTCAAAAGTTGCCATAAGAAATATCCGGCGTGATGCCATTGAAGAAATTAAAAAACTTCAAAAGGATGGTTTAAGCAAGGATATCGCCAGCGATGCGGAAACCACAATCCAGGAAACGACCAATAAATATATTTTACTGGTAGATAAGCATCTCGCTGCGAAAGAAAAAGAAATGATGGCCGTATAAGAACGAGGTGCATTTTCTACTTTCTTTTATCGCATTTTACCTCGGAACTTCTGCAAGTGCGCTCATAACTATTTTATTTTTACATCGGCCTATGATAGAAAAACAATATATCAATCAAAAAAATGTCTGGCTTAAAGTAGAGCCGTGGCATGTTCACCGGGATAACCCGAATATAATTCCAACAGAATATTTTACTGTTTCTTATTATTTAGATGAGCCGATACCGGGGTCTGCTAAAGGAGAATTGATAAAAGATGAGCGTGACGAGCCTAAACTATTTGAATCGCCTGTTGCGGCTATAAATTTTGCAGCTGAAAAACTCCGGGGAATTCTGTAATGCCTAAGCAAGCATTGTTATTGATTGTTTTTTGCCTGTTTGATTGTAAGGTAATCTCTCGGCGTAATGCCAAACTGTTTAAGAAAGCTTCTGCCAAAGTTTGTCTGTGAATTATAGCCGACCATATTGGCAACCTCGTAAATTTTATAGTTGCCTTCGGCCAGTAATTCGGCAGCCTTCTTCAAACGTGCAAGATTGATGAGTTCATTGGGAGTGAGGTCAGAAACAACCTTAATCTTCCTGTAAAAGGTTGGCCGGCTCATGTTCATCTTTCTTGCAAGCAGTTCAACATCCAGGTCTGCATTTTCAATATTTGCATAGATCACGTTGTTTAATTCTTCCAGGAATTCTTCATCAGCCTTTGAATAAGCCATGCTTTTGATATGTGCTAAGGGCGAATTGGCAAAATGCTCTTTTATTTTGTTCCTGTTAATAAGAAGACTGGATATCTGTGCATTGAGATATTCAGGAGAGAACGGTTTTTCTATATAAGCATCAGCTCCATGTTCAAGCCCTTCGATCTTTGACTGCAACGTGTTTTTTGCTGTTAGTAATATTACCGGTATATGACTGTAATTTATGTTTGTTTTTATTTCACGGCATAATTGAAAACCATCAATCCCGGGCATCATAACATCGCTTATCACCAGATGCACTGTTTCTTTATTCAGTATTTCCAGCGCAACCCCGCCGTTCAATGCGGTAATCACCTTGTATTTATCACCAAGGTCAGTTGAAAGAAATTCCAGTATTTCTTCGTTATCATCTACCAATAAAATAACCGGATTCATTAAACTTTTTTTTCAAATAGAGCAATCAAACTAATGCTATGTTAATCGTGAGTTGTGAGTGAATGCCACATATCTAAGGTGCTTACTCACCATTCACCACTGACAACTCACAGTTAACTTAACACTGGTGTATCACTTGTCTTATTCAATATATTTTTAATTGTTATACACAGCCATTTTCCTGTTGAACCGGCAAATTGAGCACAAAAACATTCATCCTCGTTTGCCCGTTTTTCATGTACAGGTTTCCTTTATGCAACTCTGCCAGTGACCTCGAAAGTGCAAGCCCAATACCGCTTCCCATCTGGTGTTTTGTTTTTTCCACACGGAAAAAAGGTTCGAATATCTTTTCCTTTAATTCGGCAGGAATAATATAGCCATCGTTCTCAATTTCAACGGTAAAATTTTTATCATCATTATTAACCGGCAATAATCTCAGCAATACTTTTTTCTCAGCATATTTTATAGCATTGTTCAGCAAATTGCTTAATATCTTGTTGAGCGCTTCAGCATCTGCATAAGCGTAAATATGGGAAGGAGGCAAGTGAAGCAAATAGGATAAATTCTTTTGTTCCGCTATGGTTTGAAAATTCGAATAGATATCTTCTATAAGTTCTGTAATATCGATCTTTTCAAAGTCAAGGCTGAATCCCTTTGTTTCAGTTTTACGGAAATCAAGTAATTCATTCGTCAGGTCAACAAGCCTGTTCGTGTTTTTTTCCATTGTTCTTAAATAGACATTTATATCCGGCAGATTTGTTGCTTTTTGTATCAACTTTTCCATAGGTGCTTTTATCAGGGTAAGCGGCGTGCGTATCTCGTGCGCAACATTTGTAAAAAATTCAATTTTTGCCTGGTAAATTTCTCTTTCTTTTTCATGTTCCAGCAACTCGATCTTCCGCCTGTTTTTTTCAAGCTGCCTTGCGTGATAACTGTGCATCAGCCAAAAAATAATTATGCCGCTTATTATAGCATAAAAAATATAAGCCCAGGTGGTTGCCCAGAAAGGAGGTAATATTTCTATATTTAATTGCTGCGCATTGTTCGTCCATATACCGCTGCTGTTAACCGATTTTACTTCAAACGTATAATTTCCGGGTTTAACGTTAGTAAAATAAACTTTCCTGTTGGTTTTAATATAAGTCCAGTCATTGTCGAGTCCCTTCATTTTATATGCATATTCTGTTGTTTCAGGTGCAGTATAAGAAAGTGCTGCGAAATCAATGCTGAAGGAAGACCGGTTATAAGGCAGGGTAATTTCTTTGGTGAGTGAAATAGATTGCTGTATGGGAGAATTCTTTTCGTCTGCAACCACTTCTTTATTATTAACCTGGAAGCCTGTAATATACACAGGAGGGTTAAACTTGTTTTCAACGAATTGATTTGGATTAAATGCTATCAATCCTCTCACACTTCCAAAATACATTTTGCCGCCGGAATCCTTAAAGCCTGAATTATAATTAAACTGATTGGTTAATAAACCATTTGCTTTTGTATAAACTTTAATAGAGGATGTTAAGAGATCAAAACTTACCAAGCCTCTTGTTGTAGTGATCCATAAATTCTTTTTTTCGTCTTCAAGAATTTTAAAAACAGTGTTACTCGGAAAGCCCTGTTTGGTTGAGTAAGCAGTAAAAGTTGTGTCATCTTTATTCAGCAAGCATAAGCCACCGCCTTCAGTACCTACCCAAATATGTTTATCGCTGTCTTCATATACCGTAGTTACTATGTTGTTGCCGATACTTTTTTTATTCTTATGATCAAACACAAAATTTTTAACCTGGTTACTATTTGGATTATACCAAAACAATCCATTACCAAATGTGGTTATCCATAAATTACCATTATGGTCTTCAGTTATGGAATGAACAAAAGAAAACTCAGGGATTTGCGGAATAAAAGTAAAATTGTCTTTACCGCTGTTATAATGGTATAAGCCTCTTCCGGTGCCAACATAAATTTCTCCCCGCTTTGTTTGATATAGCGAAACAATGAAATTGCTTCTTAGCTGGTTGGGTGCAAAGCTGCCTGCATAATGCTTTACAACTTTGCCGGTATGTATATCCATTATATCAAGTCCGTGCTCAAAGGTTCCTACCCATAAATCATTGCCGGTACATAACAAGCCGTGGATATTAAAATAAGCTATGTCTGTTTTTTTACCTGATGGTGAAAACCTCTTAAAATTACCTGTTTGCTTATCAAATATATTTAAGCCGCCATCTTCTGTTCCGATCCATAACCTGCCGTCATTGTCTTCACATATTTCTCTTACAGCACTACCGCTTATGGCATTGTTACTGTAATCAGGAAAATATTTCTCGAATGAATAATATTGTTTTGGATAATAATTAATGCCTCCAAAATAAGTGCCTGACCATATGCCGCCTTCCTTGTCTTTACTTAAGCTATAAATGGCATTATCAGATATTGAATAAGGATTATTATAATGCTTTTTCAGATTAATGATCTTACCTGTGATATCATTATAAATAAATACGCCGGATTCTGTTGCGATCCAGTATTCTCCCGGCGCGCTTTGTAAAAAATCCCTTACGAAAATTTCTGTTTTATCGGTATTGTACGCAATGATGTCCCTGTAGATTGAGTCTTTTATATTAAAGATCTTCACGCCGTGATTCATGGTTCCTATAAGAATATTTCCATCTGTTGTGGCATAAATTTTTTCGATCCATTTGCGTGATGTTTTTGGTGAATGGGCATACATGTCAAAATCATAAAACGAATCTGTCGCAGCATTGTATTTTTTCAGTACGCCATCGGTTGTCGCAAACCATAACGTTCCATCGTTTGTACTGCATATAGTATTTATATCACCGTATTTTTCTCCTGTATAAATACGAATTGACTTTGTTTTACTATCAATACACTTAAGCGTTATACCATCAACAAACCAAAAATTACCTGCAGTGTCGCGCATCATTTCACGAACAACACTATTGGTTTTGAGAACCGTGTTAAAATTTTCTTTTACTTCATCATACCTGTAAATGCCTTTGGAAGTGCCTGCATATATATAACCGCTATCATCTTTATATAAGCCTCTTACATAATTTTCGCCGATCGTATTTGGATCATCAACATCATTGCGAAAAGCTTTGAAGCTATAGCCATCAAACCTGTTAATGCCATCTTTTGTTCCAAACCACATAAAGCCGCGGTTATCCTGTATGCTGCAAAGCACAGTGTTATTTGATAAGCCGTTCTCTACCTGGTAATGTTTAAAATAATAGGACTGGCCGTATATATCCGTCTTTATAAAATATAGGAGAATAAGAATAAATATGGCAACCGGTTTATTCAAAATAACAAGCAGATTTTAATCACATAGATTCAACAAACCTTCATCGTAAAACAGCAGCTTCAAATGTATTATATAAATAATGAATGCTTATAATAATTTGTATAAGCATGCAATGAATATTATTATGCTGCTGCTAAAAATTATTTTTTACTAAAAAATAAATTGAGATTTTTTGATGAAATATTGATACAAATAAGGAATCATAATTTATAATTTATAATTTTTTTTACATTCTGAAATTATGTGAAAAAGCCCATGTGGTATTTGCTTGTATCAACACCAGCAGAATAGTCTAATAAGTCAGGTTACCCGATCCAGGCAGGAAATTTTTAATCAAATGTTCCTGTGGGTAATGCTTTGTGCAAAGAGATCATACTATGAACCTAAAAAGTAAATTGATTATGATAAAGTCACCATATACAATTAATGATTCTACATGAAATGTTTTGCCTTGATTATGCAAACATTACATACAAGAATAAAACACAAACTGCAGTATTATGAAACAATATATACGATTGATCAACGAGATTTTTTTACACTTATATCCCGGGAAAAGGCGCCGCATTCAACTAAAACCGATTGCAATAACGGCTGCATTTTTCCTGTTTATGCAAATGCATGTGCATGCCCAAAACTCAACATTAACCGGCCATGTTACAGATTCGGCATCAAAGCCGCTGCCCGGCGTTACTGTTTCAACAGACAAATCAAAGAAGTTGACAACAACAGATAATGATGGAAACTTTTCTATTGCAATTACTGCCGCCGATAAAAACCTGGTCTTTACTTATGTGGGTATGAAGCAGATACTGCAACCAATAGCCGGCCAGTCTTTTGTTGAAGTTTCAATGGTGAATGATATTTCGGGCCTTAGCGATGTGGTGGTGGTTGGTTACGGCACGCAGAAAAAAGGTTCTGTTACAGGCGCTATTTCAACTGTTACCAGTAAAGATATTGAACGCGTACACGGCGGTTCAACCGTAAGTACAACGCTTGCAGGTAAACTGCCCGGTGTTACATTCAGGATGCCCGACGGCAGGCCCGGCGCTTCAGCGAATATTCAAATACGCAACATGGGCAACCCGTTGTATGTAATTGATGGAATTCAGCAGGATGCCGGCCAATTCAACAACCTTGCTCCAAACGATATTGAAAGCATAAGCATATTAAAAGATGCTTCTGCCGCTATATATGGTGTGCGTGGTGGTAATGGCGTTGTGGTGGTTACTACAAAAAAAGGCACTACCGGAAAAAACAACGTTAACCTGGATATGTACTATGGCTGGCAACAGTGGTTCCGCTTTCCTAAAGTGCTCAACAATTCTTATGATTACATGTATTACGTGGCAGATGCACAGATGAACAGCAATGGCACTACAAACATTACACAGGAAGAGTTGGATAAATATAAACAAGGTGAAAGCGCGGGCAAGCAATACAGGAGTTTTGACTGGCGTAAATTTATTATGAGCAATAATAACGCACCACAAAACTCATTAAACATAAATATAAATGGCGGTTCAGATAAAGTAAACTACTATGTTTCAGGAACACATTTTTATCAGAATTCTGTATTGGGTAAAGAATATGAGTTCAGTCGCAGCAATATTCAATCTAACGTTACCGCTAAGCTTACCAATGGATTAAAAGTAGGCATGGATGTTAACGGAAGGATTGAAACAAGGGAAAATCCGGGTGTTCCTGGTTTAGATGATTACTGGCTTGCACGCTATGCCGTATTAAGAGATAATCCCACTGAAAGGCCTTACGCCAACGATAACCCGGCATATTTAAATGATATCGGCCATATAGAAACCAACTATGCTTACCTGAATGAAAAAATATCCGGTAAACTGCATAGCGACTGGCGTGTGTTGCAAACCAATTTTCATGCGGACTGGCAGCCGTCTTTCATAAAAGGTCTTTCACTAAGAGGGTTGTATTCTTATTACATAGCCGACTATGTGTTGGATAACCATGAATATACCTACAATGGTTATAAATATGATGAAGCAACTGATACATACACACCTTCAGGCGGAAGTACAAACCCCTGGCGTGAAAAAGAACAGATCAAACAGATCAATACAACGGTACAGGGCCAGTTAAATTATAATAATACATTTGGCGACCATACCATTGGCGCTACGGTTGTTGCAGAAAGGCTTGCAACAGAACGTACAAGGAACTGGGTACATGCAAACCCTATTTCAAATAACCTGCCACTCATTTATTTCCCTACTATTGATCAATATCAAAACAGTGATGATCAAACAGCAAGGGTTGGTTACCTCGCAAGGGTGAATTACAGCTTTGCAAACAAGTATTTTCTTGAAGGCTCCTTAAGGCGCGATGCCTCTTATCTTTTTGCTCCCGATAAACGTGTGGGTTATTTCCCTGGCGTATCAGGCGGATGGAGAATTACAGAAGAAGGCTTTATGAAAAGCTTGCTTAACAACAGCACAAGAATTCTTACAGATTTAAAAATCAGGGCATCGTGGGGTATTTTGGGTGATGATACAAATCCCTACATCAGCGGTAATCCTCCTATCGTTGCACCATATGCTTATTTGCCTGGCTATAATTATGGGCAGAACGGCGTTGCTATACTGGATGGAAATTCAGTAACAGTTGCAAGAGATAAAGGCGTGCCTACCACCAACATATCATGGTTGAAAAGTAATATGACTGATGTTGGGCTTGATTATAGTTTACTAAGTGGAAAATTAACCGGCTCATTCGACTATTTCTACCGCAAGCGCACAGGCTTGTTAGGTAGCAAAAACGATGTGCTGTTACCCGTTGAATTAGGTTATACACTGCCGCAGGAAAATATTAACAGCGATGCACAATACGGCGGCGAGTTTGCTGTAGGTTATAATGGAAAATTAGGCCGCGAGTTGCTGTTCAATGTTACAGGCAATATAGGTGTTGCACAGTCAAAATCACTGGCTACCTATAATCCATTATTCTTTAACTCGCTCGATCAATATTTCAACTCTGTTGAAGACAGGTTGAATAACAAAACCTTTGGTTATATAGTTCAAGGACAATTCCAGTCAATGGACCAGATCAATAATTATCCTGTGAATATTGACGGGCAGGGGAACAAGACTTTGCTGCCCGGCGACCTTATTTATGAAGACCTGAATGGCGACGGAAAAATTGATGGTAATGATACAAGGCCGATTGGTTATGGTTACGGCACACAGCCTACAACCAACTTTGGTTTGTCAATAGGATTAGCTTATAAAGGGTTCGATTTTCATGCTGATTTCTCAGGCGCCTCAGGTTATACATGGTTTCAGAACTGGGAACAACGCTGGGCCTTCCAGGGTAATGGTAACCTGAATGAAATATTTAAAGACAGGTGGCACCGTGCAGACCCATTTGACCTCAACAGCGAATGGATACCCGGTAAATATCCTGCCAACAGGTATAATGTAGGCACCGGTCATAGCGATTATGACAGGAACTCAACTTTCTGGCTGCATAATGTAAACCAATTCAGGGCAAGAACGCTGGAATTAGGTTATACTGTTCCTTCCAGGTTAACACAAAAAGCAAAAATCCAGAAAGCAAGATTCTATCTCAATGTGTATAATGCATTTTCGATTGACAATCTTGCACAGTATAATCTTGATCCGGAAGTTATTGATGATAACGGCTTACAGTTTCCTCAAAACAGGGTAATAAATATAGGCGCAAACATTTCATTCTAAAACATAAACGTATCATCAATTAAATAGAAACTTGACATCATGAAACGAGCGAAAGTGAGTTCCGTGGTGTTATTGAAAAGACAAAATAGAACATCATGAAATGAGCGGAGCGAATTCCATGATACCATCAAAAGACAAAATTGAACATCATGAAATGAGCCTTGCGAATTCCATGAGGCCATTGAAAAGACAAAAATTATTCTCATGAAAAAATATATTTCCATCATATCGCTTGCATTAATTGTTGTGATAACAGGATGCAGTAAAACTGATGATGAATTTTTAGATATACCACCTACATCGGTAATACCGGCTGACGTAGCTTTCACTGATCCTGCGTTGGTATTAGCAATACTAGGCGACCTGTATAACAGGCAACTTGATTTTTCAGCATTGGATAACCGGCCTATTCCCGGAACTGATAACACTGATCCGGGATGGTTAACATTTGGTGATTTTAGCGAAAGTTTTCCTTCTGATGCAGGAAGCTATTATCTTGTACAAAGAACAGGCTGGGGTTATAACGAATGGCAAGTGGATTGGTTTAAAAGCTATGCGTATATAAAAGATCTCAATCTCTTTATACAAAGAGACAGTGCAGCCACTGAATTAACCGATGCAGATAAGAAAAGGTTTTTAGCTGAAGGCAGGTTCCTGCGTGCTAACTTCTATTTTGAAATGGTAAAAAGAATGGGGGGAGTTCCGCTGGTGCTTCAACCATTAATTTATGATATTGGAAAAGGCAATGTAAGCGACCTTCAATATCCCAGGGCAAAAGAATCTGATATCTACGATTTTGTTATCAGCGAAGCTGAAGCTATTAAAAATGACCTGCCTGCTGATGTAAATGAAAAATCAAGGGCTTCAAAAGCAGCAGCATTGGCTATGGAATCAAGGGCTGCTTTATACGCGGGTTCCATTGCAAAGTATGGCGCTTCAAGAACTCCGCAGGTTACATTGCCTGGCGGCGAAGTGGGTATTGATGCCAGCAAAGCCAATGGCTATTATCAAACAGCTTTAAAAGCAGCGCAGGAAATTATAAACGGCAGCGCAGGCAATTATAAATTGTATGAAGTGTTACCTAATCTTTCTGACAATTTCGCCGCCTTGTTTTTAGATAAAACAAGCGTAAACCAGGAATCAATTTTTATAGAAGACTTTAAAGCAAATGGCGGTAAAACACACGGCTTCACTACCAACGATCAGCCTTTTTCTTTTTCTGATGAAGGCGATGATGCAGGCCGTTTAAACCCATCACTAAACCTTGTTGAATCTTTTGAAAAATTAGATAATACCTATGCGCCATTGCCAACAACAGATGCAAACGGGAATTTTATTTACTATAATAATATACAGGATATTTTCTCCGGCCGCGATGCACGCCTTGCCGGCACCGTATTATTGCCGGAAGCTGTATTTAAAACAGGTGTTGTTGATATTTGGGCAGGCTATATTCAGCCGGATGGTACTATTACTACCAGCGATAATGCCGTTAACCAAAAACCTTTACCGGGCACAACAACACCGGTGCAGGTAGTTGGCAAAGACGGGCCTGTTAATGGCCTTGCATTAAGGTCTCAATCGGGTTTTTATATACGCAAATGGCTTGATCCTACCGTTGGCTCCGGCAGGCGAGGCCGCGGCAGTGATGTTGCTTTTATCCGTTACCGTTATGCAGAAGTTTTATTGAATGCGGCTGAAGCTTCTTTTGAATTAGGCGATAATGCAACATCCGCTTTATATATGAACCAGGTACGTAAAAGGGCAGGGTTAACTACACCGCTTGAAGCCGGCGAAATCACATTCGACCGTATTGTGCATGAAAGAAGAGTTGAGCTGGCATTTGAAGGCCACACTTTATACGATATGAAACGCTGGAGGCTGGCGAACACCGTGTGGAATGGCTCACCCATGAGCAAAGCTGACCTGGTAAGCAATATTGGTTCTGCCACCAAAAAAAATACGCAGCCCTGGGGTTTATGGCCATATAAATTTTATGATCCGGGTGGCGTTAATAATGGCAAATGGATATTTAAAGAAACATTGCCCAGTGTGGTTACCGGAAGCAACCTCTTCCAGTTAGGCAATTACTATTCGCGCATTAATGATGATGTAATTGCTGCCAATCCAAAAATTGTAAGACAACCAAATCAATAAGTAAAAGCATAAAAAATTATCATGAAATGAGCGAAGCGAATTCCATGATACCATTTAAAAGACAAAATATTTCATCATGAAGACCACATCATATTTTTCACTTATCGTTTTGCTGGCTGCATTCAGTGCCTGTAGTAAGAAAGATAATTACGATCCGCCGCAGTCAAAGCTTACAGGCGCCCTAATGTATAAAGGCGATAGCATTTATCTTGAATACAACCGTGTACCCTACCAGCTTTATCAATATGGCTATGGTAAATTAGGACCTATTGAACAAACCTTTACACAAAGCGGCACTATAAATTCTTTATTGTTCAACGGCGATTATAAATTTATCGTACCAAACGGGCAGGGGCCTTTCCTCTGGCCTAAAACCGGCGCTGGCAGTCCGGATTCGGTTAATATTACAATGAATGGTAATCAAAACCTCAACATAGAAGTCACGCCCTATTACATGATACGCAATGCACAAATTACAGGTAGCGGGGGAAGTGTCTCTGCCAATTTTAAAGCAGAAAAAATTATAACAGATGCTAATGCAAAAGACATAGATAACGTTGTACTTTATATCAATAAAACCGGGTTTGTTTCAGGAGCGAATAATATTGCTCAGGCAGCTGTTGCAGGCGCCGATATTACTGACCTCAATAACATCAACTTGTCTGTTGCCATACCAACACTTACGCAGAAATATGTATTTGCAAGGGTGGGTTTAAAAATAGCCGGTATTGAAGACATGATCTTTTCCCCGTTGGTACAGGTTTCATTTTAGACGATAAAGGACTTTCAGTGATATTGAGGGCCCTTATTTCCTTTCAAATATTTAATCGTTAACAAATTATTTTGTTATCTCACATAAATAAAGCTTATTGGTATAATGAAAAAATTTTTACTCATTATTGGTTTCTTGACAGTAGTAAATTCTTCATTTGCGCAACCAGCTTCATGGCAAATTGTTGGCGGAAGAATAACATCACCATGGGCTGACAGTGTAAATCCTGCTAAAGTTTTGCCCGACTATCCACGTCCTCAAATGAAAAGAACCGAATGGCAAAACCTGAACGGCCTCTGGCAATATGCGGTTTTGCCCAATGCGGAGGCCGCTACTATACCTTCCTCTTTCCAGGGAAATATACTCGTTCCTTTTGCAGTGGAATCAGCTTTATCAGGTGTTGGTAAAACAGTTGGTAAAGACAGTACGCTTTGGTATAAAACATCTTTCAATATCACATCAAACCGTAAGGGCAAAAAAATATTATTACATTTTGGCGCCGTTGACTGGAGAACTGATGTATATATAAATGGAAATAAAGTTGGTACGCATGAAGGCGGTTTCGACCCTTTTACTATTGATATTACAACTGCATTAGTCAAAGGCGCGCAACAACAAATTGCAGTTCGTGTTTGGGATCCTACCGATGATGGCCCCCAGCCACGCGGCAAACAGGTTAAAGATCCCCATGGCATCTGGTACACACCTGTAACCGGTATCTGGCAAACCGTATGGCTGGAAGCTGTTCCTGAAACTTACATTGCATCAACCAAACAAACACCTGATCTTGATAATAAAACCATTACTGTAAATACCTCTGTGCAAAATATTTTGCCCGGCGATCTTATCAATGTTTCTGTATGGAAAGGGAACGAAAAGGTTACTGAAAAGAGCGGGGCAGATACGGGCGCAATGCTCACTATAAATAATCCTGAAGAATGGTCTCCGTATCATCCTTTCTTATACGACCTGAAAGTTGCCGTTGTGCGTAAAGGCAAAGTGGTTGATGAGGTGAAAACTTATTTCGCTATGCGCAAAATTTCCATAGCGCCTGATGCCAACGGTATTCAAAAGATGTTGCTCAACAATCATTTTTTATTTGAGTATGGTCCGCTGGACCAGGGTTGGTGGCCCGATGGCTTATATACGGCGCCAACGGACGCTGCATTAAAATTCGATATAGAGAAAACAAAAGAAATGGGCTTTAATATGATACGCAAGCATATTAAAGTTGAACCTGCGCGCTGGTATTATTACTGCGATAGCATTGGCATGCTGGTATGGCAGGACATGCCGAGTGGCGACCTGGGAAATCATTGGGAAAACAGGGTAGGTGTTTTAGGGCGTGCCACAGATAAAGACCGTACGGCTGAAAGCGAAGGCTATTACCGTAAGGAATGGAATGCTATCATGGATGCATTGTATAATTTTCCATGTATCATATCATGGCAGCCTTTTAATGAAGCATGGGGACAATTCAAAACTGTGGAGATCACCAAATGGACCATGCAGAAAGATCCTACAAGATTAGTGAACAGCGCCAGCGGCGGGAATTTTTATACGGTGGGTCATGTTATTGATCTGCACAGCTACCCAGATCCTGCAATGCCAGGCCCTGAGTTTTTTGGCGCCAAAGAAGCATTGGTGTGTGGTGAGTTTGGCGGTTTGGGTTTCCAGGTTAATGGCCATATGTGGCAACAAAAAAACTGGGGTTATCAAAGTTTCGGTACTGCTGATAGTTTATTCATGCGTTATAGAACACTTACAGACAAGCTGGAATATTTAATCAAAAATGGATTATCTGCAGCCGTGTACACACAAACAACCGATGTGGAAGGGGAGGTGAATGGCTTTATGACTTATGACAGGAAAGTAATGAAGATGCCATTAGACAAATTAAAAAAGGTGAATGAAAATTTATATACGGTTCAGCCAGGTGGAAGTTTAAAAACCGAGTGATTGTTAGTGAGTGGTGAATGGTCAGTTGTGAGTCAACTACTCACCATTCACCACTGACCACTCACAATTAACTTAAAGAGATTAAATAGTTGAAGGGCATAACTTTTAATGAAGTATCCGCTAATAATATTTGTAGGTTGTTTTGTTTTGTCCATACCGGTTAAAGCGCAGGTTGATACTATTCCGAAAGATCATATTGCGCCGGCGCCATTATTCCGGGATCCGGTAACAGATGGCGCTGCAGACCCGGTATTGATCTGGAACCGTGAAGAAAAAAAATGGTGGATGCTGTATACACAAAGAAGGGCAAACACCGAAGCGCCTGATGTTGCATTTTGTTATGGTACGGATATAGGTATTGCATCAGGAGAAAACAATGGACAAACCTGGGTGTACCGCGGCACTTTAAATCTTGAATTTGAAGCAGGCAGGAATACTTTCTGGGCTCCCGATATTGTGTATCACGATGGCGTATACCACATGTTTGTGGTGTATATAAAGGGCGTTAGGATTCACTGGGGCGGCCGGGCGGGAATGGCGCATTACACCAGTAAAAATTTATGGGACTGGAAGTTTGAAGGGTTTCTTAAACTATCATCAGAAACGGTAATTGATGCTTCTCTTTTTAAAGGGGATGATGGTGAATGGCGCATGTGGTATAAAGATGAAACACGTCACGCGGCCATCATGATGGCAAAAAGTAAAGACTTATATAACTGGACCTTTGATTCAAAACCTGTATTAGGAAATTCTGTACAGGAAGGCCCTAAAATATTTAAGTATGGAGATTATTACTGGATGCTTACAGATGAGTGGCATGGCATGCGTGTATATCGTTCCAATGACCTGATGAACTGGGAAAAGCAGGGATTGATCTTAGACAGCGGATCGAATCGCGAAGATGATCATCCAAGTGGCGCGCATGGCGATGTGATTGTTGTGAATGATAAAGCTTATGTGTTTTATTTTACGCATCCGGGCAGAAAGACACATGCTGATGCAACGCTGAAAGAAAATGGTATCTATCCTTTTGATGAACGTCGTTCGTCCATTGAAGTTGGACCGCTGGAGATAAAGAATGGCACATTGGTTTCAGACAGGAGTAAGCCCTTTGATTTTTGGTTGCCGGATTAAGGTGTCAGACACTTCAAAAGTGTCAGACACCTGCCCGCTGAAGGTTTGGATAAAGTACTGCGGTCAGGCGCTTCAAAGCGTTAGACCGGCAGGAGGTTTCAGAAGGATTAAGCGCTGCGAGCAGGAAACCTAAGCTGCGCAACGATATGCAGATGACGGTAATGCGACGCAACGAAGACGCCATCTGTTCATTGGCTGGTAACAAAAAAATAATAAACAATTTTTAAGTTGCACAGCATAAGAATAAATGATCTCTGTATTTTCCGCGCTTCCGTGCGATCGGTGGCAGAAAAAACAGGAAAAAGTGGAGATCAACAATAAAAAGCAGTTTATTAGCAGATGAAGAAATTAATAAACATATTCTCTTTAGGTTTTCTCTTATGCACGACAGGATTGCTTGCGCAAAAACAGTCTTTGAGGGTAAGCGTCGTAGAAAGGCCTTCAACAACAAGATCCAATTCATTTTATGTAAGCAATAAAGCGCCTTTATTACCATTGTATTTCGTTAAACTTCCTGTTGGCAGCATTCAACCGGAAGGATGGGTTTTGAAATATCTTCAACTGCAACGCGATGGATTAACCGGCAAACTTGGTGAAATAAGCGCCTGGCTGGATAAAAATAACAATGCGTGGTTCAGCGGAAACGGTCAGGGCGATCACGGATGGGAAGAAGTACCATATTGGTTAAAAGGTTATGGCGATCTTGGTTATATTCTGAATGACGATGCCATCATCACCGAAACAAAAAAATGGCTGGAAAAAGTTTTTCAAAGCCAGCAGCCCGATGGTTATTTCGGTCCGCGCATTGTTGAGACTGATCACCAGGATAACAAGGGAGCAACACCCGATCTGTGGCCAAACATGATCATGTTGTGGACGATGCAATCGTACTATGAATACAGCAAAGACCCGCGTGTAATTCCCTTCATGACAAAATACTTTAAATGGCAAACAACTATTCCTGGTAATAAATTATTAAAGATATACTGGGAGAACAGTCGTGGCGGTGATAACCTGTACAGTATTTACTGGCTATACAATCAAACCGGTGAAAAATGGCTGCTCGATCTTGCTACCAAAATTCATAACAACACTGCAGACTGGATGCAGACCTATACTTTGCCTAACTGGCATAATGTAAATGTTGCGCAGTGCTTTCGCGAACCTGCAACGTATTACATGCAGGCAAAAGACAGCACATTTTTACAGGCTACTTACGACGATTATAATTTGATAAGAACATTATACGGGCAGGTTCCGGGCGGCATGTTCGGAGCAGATGAGAATGCCCGTAAAGGTTATGATGACCCCCGACAGGCAGTTGAAACCTGCGGTATGGTTGAACAAATGGCATCGGACGAAATTTTAACCGGTATCACCGGCGATCCCATGTGGGCCGATAATTGCGAAGACGTTGCCTTTAATACATACCCTGCCGCAGTTATGCCTGATTTCAAGTCACTGCGTTATTTAACCGCGCCTAACATGGTTGTTAGTGATAGTAAGAATCATGCGCCGGGCATTCAGAACGAAGGTCCGTTTTTGACGATGAATCCTTTCAGCAGCCGCTGCTGTCAACACAATCATTCACAAGGCTGGCCTTATTATGCCGAACATTTGTGGATGGCAACACCGGATAATGGCATCGCCGCTATTTTATACAGCAGCAGTGAGGCAACTGCAAAAGTGGGCGAGGGCAAAGGCAGTGATGTTACCTTAAAACAAATAACAAATTATCCTTTTGATGAGCATATAAAAATTGAAGTGCATACTGCAAAGAATGCAACGTTTCCGTTATACCTGCGCATTCCCTCCTGGTGCAGCAATGCAACCATTACTGTTAATGGCAATGCGGTTGATGTGAATGCTTCAGCAAGTTCCTATATCCGCATAGAAAATAACTGGAAAGATGGTGATGTGATTGAATTGACGTTGCCTATGCAATTGAAACTGCATGAATGGGCGAAGAATAAAAACAGTGTAAGCCTGTACTATGGACCGCTTTCCTTTTCTTTAAAAATTGATGAGGTGTATAAACTGGCAGACAGCAAGAAAACTATTCAGTGGGATGCCAAATGGCAGGCCGGTGCAGATCAATCAAAATGGCCTGCCTATGATATTTATCCCGCAAGTATGTGGAATTATGGTTTGTATGTAACCAATCAGGCGATTACAGATCAATTCAAAATAATTAAGCGCCAATGGCCTTCAGATAATTTTCCTTTTACCCAGGCATCAACACCAATAGTGATCGAAGCAAAAGGAAAAATTATACCTGAGTGGTCGCTGGATAAATATGGTTTGTGCGATACGCTGCCGCAAAGCCCGGTAGCTGTATCCACCAAAGAAGAAACAATAGAATTAATTCCAATGGGCGCTGCAAGGTTGCGGATATCATCGTTTCCTGTTGTGGAATAAGTGAGTGGTGAGATGTGAGTGAATGTTTACTCACGACCAACGATTAACCTGGCAGGTTAATTTTAAGTGCATCTTCGTTGGCGCAAAAAGCGGGCAGTTCGATTTCTCATAAGCAGTTGTTTAATCAGAGGGAAGAAACAGCAAATAAATTTTTAGTCTTAAAGATTTATTTCTTCCCTCATTTTGTAAAATTATTTTTAGCGAAACTGATAAAATTTAATCCTGTAAATAATGAAGAAATATTTTTTATCACTATTGGTTATTGTTATCGCTGCATCATGCGGTCAACAGCAAAACAAACAAAAGGATAGTGCAACAGAACCTGTAAAAGAACGTGAAGTCTGGACCAAAGAACAGGCAAATACATGGTATGCTGATTATGGCTGGTTGTGTGGGAGTGATTTTATTCCGAGCTCAGCTATAAATCAACTGGAGATGTGGCAGGCACAAACTTTTGATACTGCCACTATCAACCGCGAATTGGGTTATGCTGAATCAATCGGTCTGAATATTATGCGTGTGTACCTGCATCATCTTGCATGGCAGGTTGATTCTTCCGGATTTAAAGACAGGGTAAGCACCTATTTATCTATTGCTGATAAGCATAACATAAAAACCATTTTTGTTTTTTTTGATGATTGCTGGAATCCAACGTACAAATCCGGCACACAACCTGCCCCAAAACCAGGCATACACAATTCCGGATGGGTAAGAGACCCCGGTCAATTATTATATGACAGCAGTGCGATTACTACCACACTCGAAGCTTATGTAAAAGATGTGTTGAATACATTCCGGGATGATAAAAGAATTTTTTTATGGGACTTATATAACGAGCCTGGTAATTCAGATTATGGCAATAAAAGCATGACGTTGCTGAAAAATGTTTTTACATGGGCAAGAACGGTTAATCCCGCTCAGCCTTTGTCTGCCGGTGTATGGAACAGTGAATTGCATGATCTGAATGCATACCAGTTAGCAAATTCAGATGTTATCACGTATCATGACTACAACCCGGTTGAAGTACATCAGAAAACAATTGATACCTTAAAAAAATATGGCAAGCCGCTCATTTGTACAGAATATATGGCACGCACACGTAACAGCACTTTCTCTACTATTACGCCAATGCTTAAAGCAAATAAAATAGTGGCCATCAACTGGGGACTGGTTGCCGGGAAAACAAATACCATGTATGCATGGGATACACCAATGCCGAATGGAAAAGAACCAAAGGTTTGGTTTCATGATATATTCCGGAAAAACGGAGCGCCATATAGTAAAGATGAGGTGGTATTGATAAAATCATTGACAGGTACGAAGTAGTATTAAGTTGTGAGTGGTGAATGGTGAATGGTCAATAGTGAATGGCTTACCATTCACAACTGACCACAATTACGATAACGTACGGTCAGACGCTTCAAAAGCGTCAGACCAGTAGTGGAGGATTTAAAAATTAATAAAAAACAATTAAGGCGTTTGTTGCCGTAATAATCACGGGTGTTCGGAAGGTAAAATTGCCACGACTTTTAAGTCGTGGAATGAAGATTTACAAACTATAAATGGCTTTAGCCAAAATAATTATTTCGGCTAAAGCCTCTTTGGATGTTGATAAATTGATTCCACTACCTAAAGGTAGTGGCAACTGATAGTGATAGAAACAGCCTAATTATTTGGCGCATATTTATAAGCTATGAAAAATATGCAAAATATTGTTTTTTGTTATCAAGCTTCAACAAAAATTATAGGGTATCACTAATTAAACATGCGGATTGAAGACGTACTATTAAAAAATAAAATAATGAGAGCACTGAAACTCTTTTTACTATCACTTTTTTCACAACAACTATTTGCGCAGGTTACAAAAGCGCCTGCTTATCCTTTGATCACCCATAATCCATACTTCTGTGTATGGAGCTTTACCGATGAATTAAATGCATCCTCCACCAAACACTGGACGGGTACTTCACAATCACTGATTGGATTGATAAAAGTTGACGGAAAAACATATCGTTTTTTGGGCGAAGCAGATAAAGCGGCTGAAACGGTTTTGCCTTCCGGTGATGAAGCTGCCTATACCTGCAAATACACGGAACAAGCGCCTGCTGATGGATGGATGAATGCAAACTTTGATGACAGCAAATGGAAAACAGGCGCCGGTGGTTTTAGCGATGATGAAAAAAGCGGGAAGACTATTTGGAAAAGCCATGATCTGTGGATGAGAAGAAGTTTTACACTCAATTCCATTCCCGACAGAAAGATGTACCTGAGATTATTTCACGATGATAATGTAGAAGTGTATTTAAATGGTGAGAAGATTTATAGCTGCAATTGCTGGAACAACAGCGCAAAAGATCTTCCATTGGAGGATGCGATAAAAACTAAACTGGTAAAAGGTAAAAATGTGTTGGCTATTCATGTGGCAAACACTGCAGGCGGCCAGGGTCTTGATGTGGGTTTAAGCGTTGATCCGAAACCGGACGCGGCTATGAGCAGTATCCTGTTGGCAAAACAAACCGGCTTAAACATGAACGCAACACAAACAGCATATACATTCACCTGTGGTGCTGTTGACCTGGATGTAACCTTTACATCGCCTTTATTGATAAATGATCTCGACATCATGACCATGCCGGTTTCCTATATTTCATTTAAAACAAAATCAAACGATGGCGCACAACATACTGCACAATTATATTTTGGCGCATCAACAGATCTCGCCGTAAATGTTCCCTCGCAGCAGGTAACGGCAAGTCAATATACAAACGGCGATCTTTCCTTATTAAAAGCCGGAACGGTTGCACAGCCGGTGTTACAAAAGAAAGGCGACAACCTCCGGATTGACTGGGGTTATGTTTACGTTGCAGCGCCTTTAAGATCCAAATCAAAACAAAGCATCACATCAATTGATGCAGGCCTGAAAAATTTTGTAAGCAATGCACCTGCCATAAAAAATGCAACAACAGGAAAACAGTTAATGCTGAACACCGTTTTTCCATCAGAAAAAATCGGAGCGGATGCAACAGAAAAATTAGTGATGGTGGGGTATGATGACCTGTATGCAGTTCAATACTTCAGTCAAAACTTAAAAAGTTGGTGGAAATTAAAAGAAGGCGCAACAATAGAAAAAGTTTTGAACAGTGCTTATACAAATTACAACGGCATTTTATCAAGATGTGATGCAGTAAATAAAATGATCTGGGATGATGCTGTTGCAGCCGGTGGTGAAACCTATGCAAAGCTTTGCATTATGGCTTATCGCCAATCTATTGCCGCGCATGCTGTTGTTAAAAGTCCGCAGGGCGATATTCTTTTCCTGTCAAAAGAAAATTTCAGCAACGGCTCTATCAATACGGTTGATATAACGTATCCTTCTGCTCCTTTGTATCTCACATATAATCCTGAGCTATTGAAGGGCATGTTAAATGGTATTTTTTATTACAGTGAAAGCGGCAAGTTCAAAGAAGCATATGCAGCGCATGATCTTGGCACCTATCCAATCGCAAACGGACAAACATATGGTGAGGGAATGCCTGTGGAGGAAAGCGGTAACATGATCATCTCAACAGCAGCTCTCTGCAAAGCACTGGGTAATGCAGATTACGCAAAGAAGCATTGGAAGACCTTAACACAATGGGTGAACTTTTTGATGAAGGATGGTTTTGATCCTGCGAATCAATTATGCACAGATGATTTTGCAGGTCACCTTGCGCGTAATGCTAATCTTTCTGCAAAAGCCATTGTGGGTATCGCGTGTTATGGAATGATGGCCGACATGTTGGGTGATAAAGCCACCGCACAAAAGTTCACGGATACGGCAAAAGCAATGGCACTGCGCTGGATGAAGATGGATGATGTGGGTGATCATTATGCATTAACATTTGACAAGGGCGATACATGGAGCCAGAAATATAATCTCGTATGGGATAAAGTGCTTGGCTTGCATATTTTTCCGCAGGAAGTATATGACAAAGAAATTGCCTATTACCTCACCAAACAAAACGCCTTTGGATTGCCTTTGGATAGCCGCAAGACGTATACGAAAAGTGACTGGATCATGTGGACTGCAGGTTTAACCAATAATAAAAATGCTTTTAACGCGCTTGTTAACCCTTTATATAAATATGCAACAGAAACGCCAACCCGCGTTCCTTTAAGTGATTGGCATGAAACAACCGATGGCAAACAGGTTGGCTTCCAGGCACGCAGCGTTGTAGGTGGTTATTTTATGAAGGTGCTCGCGGATAAGATGCAACCGTGAGTGGTGAGTTGTGAATGGTGAGTTTTATTCGTGAACCGTGAATCGTCAAACGTGAATGCAAGAGCGTATGGTTGCCGGGTTGCGATTGTATTTCAATAACCGTTTTATAAAAGGTTCAAATAAATATCAACTTTAAAACATTCATGTACCCGCTGTCAAATTATATAATCACGCTGCGAAGCGGGGCATTCCTCTCCATTCATGGAGAGGGAACGAGGGTGAGGTCATGAAAAAAATTGCATTCATCATATTGCCAATTATTATTGTTGTGTGTACAGCATTTGCGATTTACAAAGATGACCGCCCTTTGATTGCAAGCGATACACGCCCGAATATTATTATCATCCTGGCAGATGATCTTGGCTTTTCTGATATCGGGTGTTATGGCGGAGAGATCAATACACCTAACCTGGATTACCTCGCGGCGAATGGTGTGCGGTTCAGTAATTTTTATAATATCTCAAGATGTTGTCCAAGCCGCGCTTCCTTACTTACCGGCATGTACAATCACAACGCCGGTATTGGTGAGATGACCGGAGACAGGCACTTACCGGGGTATCGTGGCCATTTAACAGACAGTGTTGCAACCATCGCTGAACTGTTAAAACTTGCAGGTTATCATACAGCCATGTCGGGCAAATGGCATGTGTCTAATACCGTTGAGCAGCCAACAAAAGAAGAGCAAATGAAATGGCTTGACCACCAGGCTGATCACCCACTGTTTTCCCCAATAGAGCAATATCCAACCAACCGCGGGTTTGAAAAATATTTTGGAAACATCTGGGGCGTGGTTGACTATTTTGATCCGTTTAGTTTGGTAAGCGGAACGACAGCCATTAAGGATGTGCCGAAAAATTATTATCATACAGATGCCATCAATGATACGGCCGTCGCATACATAAACGGGTTAAGTAAAGATGATAAACCGTTCTTTTTATATGTTGCTGAAACTGCTCCTCATTGGCCTTTAATGGCGCCGGGTGATGAAATTAAAAAATATATAAGCACTTATACAATTGGTTGGGACGCCATTCGTGAAGCACGGTATAAAAAATTGATCGATCTTGGATTGATCGACAGAAGCAAAGCACCACTTTCAAAAAGATGGGAAGACAGTCTTACATGGCAAAACAATCCCGACAAAGATTGGGATGCAAGAGCCATGGCGGTGCATGCTGCCATGATTGACAAGATGGACCAGGGCATAGGCAGAATTATCACTGCGTTAAAACAAACAGGCAAACTCAATAATACCCTGATCATATTTTTAAGTGATAATGGTGCGAGTGCAGAGGTTGCGGCGAATTACGGCCCTGGCTTTGACCGTCCGGGTGAAACAAGAGACGGCAGAACGATTCATTATGTCACAAGGAAAGATATAATGCCTGGTCCTGAAACAACATACACATCCATTGGCCCGCGTTGGGCGAATGTTGCCAATACACCTTACCAGTACTGGAAAGCCGAGTCATTTGAAGGCGGCATACATACACCATTTATTGCTTTTTGGCCTGATGGCATTAAGCTAAAAAAGAACAGTATTAGCAAACAGGTTTGTCATGTAATGGATATCATGCCAACACTCCTTCAGGTCGCCGGGACAACTTATCCATTTCATTATAATGGACATCAACTTTTACCTGTGCAGGGCACAAGTTTTTTGCCTGTTTTAAAAGGTAATGCAATGGATGGCCATGCGGCACTTTACAATGAACATTATGGGGCCAGGTATATACGTTATGACGGATGGAAAATGGTGGCACGAAATAAAGAGTCCTGGCATTTATATCACATTACTGAAGATGCAACGGAGCAAAATGATGTTGCTGAAAAATATCCTGCGAAAGTCCAGGAATTAGACAGTATGTGGAATAGTTGGGCGAACAACAATCATGTTTATCCAAGGCGATAATGGAATTTCAATAAGTATAAAAATAATGTCATAATTCAACTGGCAATTTCTTAAGCAGCTAAAAAAATTATCATGTGCGATATTGAAAGACTGCATAAACTTTTCCGTCAGCTTTATCATACAGATCCCATCATAGTACGTGCACCCGGCAGGATCAATCTTATCGGCGAGCATACCGATTATAATAATGGCTTTGTTTTACCGGCTACAATTGATAAAGCTATATATGTGGGGGTGAGCAAACGTACCGACAATAAGATCCATTTGCACGCAGAAGAATATAATGAGAACTATTTTACGGACCTGGAAAATCTTCGTCAATCCAAGTTTCACTGGAGTGCTTATGTATTAGGTGTGGCAGAGCAATTGCAAAAAAGAGATTGTCACCTTACAGGGTTTAATATAATCGTGGATGGCGACGTGCCTGCCGGCGCGGGTATGGCTTCTTCCGCAGCTATCGAATGCGCTACCGTATTTGGACTGAATGAATTGTTTGGGCTTGGCATCAGCAAATTAGACATGGTTAAGATTGCGCAGAAAGCAGAACAGGAGTTTGTAGGATTGCAATGCGGCATCATGGATATGTTCACCTGCATGTTTGGCAAAAAAGATAATGTGATCTGTTTAGACTGCCGTTCGTATGAATATGAATATTTCCCGTTTCACCAGGAAGGTATAAAGATCGTTTTATTGGATACAAGTATTAAACACTCCCTTGCTTCATCAGAATACAATACCAGGAGAAAGCAATGTGAGGAAGGTGTTGCATTAATACAACAACATCTTCCGGAAGTGCAAAGCTTAAGGGACGTAAGCATTGAAATGCTGGATACTTATGTTGCACATAATAAAATAGTATATAACCGGTGCATGTTTGTTGTGGAAGAAATTGACAGGTTGCTTGCGGCCTGCCGTGATCTGCAGGGAAACAATATAAAGGCATTTGGCAAAAAGATGTATGCAACACATAAAGGGCTAAGCAAATTATATGAAGTGAGCTGTGCTGAACTGGATATTTTGGTTGACCTGGTGAAACATGACCGTGCTGTCATAGGTGCACGCATGATGGGCGGAGGCTTTGGCGGCTGCACCATCAACATTGTAAAAGAGAATGCCGTTGAAGAACTTATTTATAACACGCGTAATAAATACCGGGAAAGAACCGGCATGAATCTGAATGCATACATTGCCGTAATAGAAGATGGCGCAAACTTAGTCGAAGAACGCATCGAAGTTTAAATGAAATTTCCGAAAGTCAAAATAATAACCATGATGTATTTCTTAAAGGAAATGTTGCTGATAATAGCCTTATTCAATTCGTGTGCGAAGGATACACAAAAAACACTCACCAATCCTTTACTGCCTTCAGGCCCTGACCCATGGACTATTTATAAAGATGGTTATTATTATTACACCAACTCTACAGGCAACAACATCACGCTTTGGAAAACGGAGAACATCGCTTACTTATCTTCAGCAGAAAAAAAAGTCGTATGGACGCCGCCTGCGACAGGCTCTTATTCCAAAGAGATATGGGCGCCGGAATTGCATTACTTTCAACAAAAATGGTATTTATATTTTGCTGCAGATAGCGGTAACAATAACGATCATCGCTTATATGTTTTGGAGAATGCGTCTGCAGATCCTTTACAAGGCGAATGGGTTATGAAAGGTGAGCTCACTACACCGGAAGATAAATGGTCGATCGATGGTTCTGCAATTGAGCTAAACAGCAAATTATATTTTATATGGTCAGGATGGCCGGGAAATGTGAATGGTGAGCAGGATATTTACATCGCTGCAATGAAAGACCCGTGGACGATTGAAGGCAAACGTACAAGAGTTTCAAAACCGCAATATGATTGGGAATTGAATGGCGATCTGAATAGTTCCAATGATCCTCCGCATGTAAACGTAAATGAAGGCCCTGAATTTTTAGTACATGGCGATAAAATATTTCTTATCTATTCTGCCAGCGGATGCTGGACAGATTTTTACGCGCTTGGTATGTTAACTGCGGATGTGAATGCAAACCTTTTGGATTCTGCTTCATGGAAGAAATCACCACAACCGGTGTTTAAGCAATCCGCGACAAATAAAGTGTATGCACCGGGCCATAACAGTTTTTTTGTTTCACCCAACGGAAAAGAAAACTGGATATTATATCATGCCAACAGCAACCCCGGTGAGGGTTGCGGTAATAAACGCAGTCCGCGTGCACAACAATTTACCTGGAATGCCGATGGCACACCAAACTTTGGAGAGCCGGTAGCGGCAGGAGTGGCGTTGGCTGTTCCGGGGGGATGATGAGAAATGAATGATGAGTGATGAGTGATGAGTATATATCCGTTCACAAGTTCGAATGTTCACGGGTTCAAATGTTCACGGGTTGAAGAAAGATATAAGTTAGTGGGTGGTGAGGAAATCTGCAATCTGCAATCTGCAATCGCCAATCTGCAATTGTGTTATTGCTTGTTCCGGGGAATGATGAGAAATGAATGATGAGTGATGAGTACATATGCGTTCACAAGTTCGAATGTTCACGGGTTGGAGGAAGATATAAGTTAGTGGGTGGTGAGGAAATCTGCAATCTGCAATCGCCAATCTGCAATCTGCAATCGCCAATCTGCAATTGTTGTTATTGCTTGTTCCGGGGGAATGATGAGAAATGAATGATGAGTGATGAGTGATGAGTATATATCCGTTCACAAGTTCGAATGTTCACGGGTTGGAGAAAGATATAAGTTAGTGGGTAGTGAGGAAATCTGCAATCTGCAATCGCCAATCTGCAATCGTTGTTATTGCTTGTTCCGACGGATTGATATGGTGAGTGGTGAGTCAATATAGTTGATTTAAACTCTCAATATACAATATGCAATCATCAATGTTCAATATTCAATGCTCATTGAAAAAACGTTCTCCACTTGAATATTGATTATTGATTATTTGCGTTCAATAGCTCAAGCTATTGGTTCAATGCGGTGCTGCTGCGTGGCTATATTGAATTGTATATAATTGATCACAACAAACAGCAGCTGCAATTCTTTATAGATGATGCTGAACAGGATATGGAATGAAGAAAAAATGATGAAGATCTGTTGGACAGAAACGATAAAAGAAAAAGTTTGATCGATCATGCCGCGATGATGGAGATATACGCACGGCTAAGTGTTTTGAATTAATTAAAGTCCCATCGGGACTAAATGTGGGTAGTATAGGCCCGCATGCAAGGTTTTCCCGGCGTTCCATAGGAACGCAATATGAAAGTGGGCTAATATGAATTGTAGTTGTGCATGATTTACGAATAATAATTGATGTATAAAAATTATAACAACAATGTTTAATGACAGAAATTATTTTTTAACGATATTCCTTAGTGCTGTCACCATGTATTCATCGGCGCAGCAACCAGATCTTGTACATTACGTGAATACATTACAAGGCACGAATTCTAAGTTTGAATTGACATATGGCAATACTTACCCAACTACTGCTTTGCCATTTGGCATGAACACATGGACGCCGCAAACAGGCAAAAACGGAGATGGCTGGAAATACCAGTATTTCACTGATTCTATTCGTGGATTTCAACAGGCGCATCAATGCAGTTCCTGGACGAACGACTATGCAGTGTTTTCCTTCATGCCTGCAACGTCATTAGTAGTAGATGAAAATAAAAGAGCATTGCACTTTTCTCATAAAAATGAAATCGCAAAGCCTGATTATTACAAGGTAAAATTCAACAACAACATAACCACAGAAATTGCGCCCACTGAACGCTGCGCGCATTTGCGTTTTACATTTCCTGCAAAACAAAATGCTTTTATAATTCTCGATGGGTATACAAAAATGAGCGGCGTAAAAATTTATCCCAATGAAAAAAAGATAACCGGTTTTGTAAATAACGGCAGGGGAGTTCCTGAAAACTTTAAAAATTATTTTATTATCATTTTTGATAAGCCGTTTAAATCGTATGGTGTTTGGGAGAATGAACGCAATACGATCTATCGGGATTCATCGCAGGCAGAAGGCAAAGGCATTGGCGCTTATATACAATTTGAAAAGGGCATAACCGTTCAGGCCAAAGTTGCTTCATCCTACATCAGCACCGAGCAAGCCGCAATAACATTAAATAAAGAATTAGGAAATTATATTTCATTGGAGCAAACAAAAGCTGCTGCGGGCAAAGCCTGGAATGATCTGTTGAACAGAATCCTGGTGGAAGGAGGCACAGAAGAACAGAAGGCGACTTTCTATTCCTGCATGTTCAGGGCTAATCTTTTTTCGCGGCAGTTTTTTGAGTATGATATAAATAATAAACCTGTTTATTACAGTCCTTACGATGGCAAAATACACGATGGTTACATGTACACCGATGACGGGTTCTGGGACACATTCAGAGCGCAATTCCCGTTAGACAACATTATGCATCCATCAAAACAAAGCCGTTATATGCAGGCTTTGTTAGATGCGCAGCAACAATGCGGCTGGCTGCCTTCATGGTCTTTTCCAAATGAACAGGGTGGCATGATCGGCAATCATGCGATATCATTATTGGCAGATGCCTGGATGAAAGGCATTCATAGTTTCGATCCTGCAAAGGCATTACAGGCATATTATCACGAAGCAACAAATAAAGGTCCATGGGGACCTGCCAATGGCCGTGACGGATGGAAAGAATACTTCATATTGGGGTATGTGCCTGCAGATAAATACCGTGAAGCAACAGCCAAAACTTTGGAATATGCGTATGATGATTTTTGTGCGTACACCCTGGCAAAAGCAACGGGCAATAAGTTTTATGAAGATTTGTTTGCAAGACAAATGTATAACTATAAAAATGTTTTTGATCCTTCTGTAAATTTTGTGCGCGGAAGAAATGCTGATGGTTCATGGGCTTCAAACTTTGATCCGTATGAATGGGGTGGCGCTTTTACTGAAGGTAATTCATGGCATTGGACATGGTCTGTGTTTCATAATATAAATGACCTGATAAAGATGATCGGTGGCGATGAAAAATTTGCTGCAAAGCTTGATTCTGTTTTTACAGAACCTGATTCCGTGAATGTAGGAAGCTACAAAAGCATGATACATGAAATGAAAGAAATGCAGTTGTTAAATATGGGGCAATATGCGCACGGTAATCAACCCATACAACACATGATCTATTTATATGATTATTGTTATCAGCCATGGAAGACGCAACAACATATCCGCGAAGTGATGGATAAATTATACAACGCCACAGAGAATGGATTCCCTGGTGATGAAGATGAAGGACAAACATCTTCCTGGTACGTGTTAAGTGCGTTGGGTTTGTATGCTGTTTGCCCCGGCACAGACCAGTATGTCATCGGAAGCCCTGTTTTTCAGAAAGCAATCATAACATTAGAGAACGGTAAAAAATTTATAATACAGGCTGATCTTAACAACAAGCAAAATGTGTACATTAATGACGCTTCGCTGAATGGTAAATCGTATTCGCACAACTGGATATCCTACAGTGACATCATGAATGGTGGAACATTGTTGTTTACAATGAGCAATCAGCCCAACACAACACGGGCTTTGAGACCTGAAGACAGGCCATTTTCATTGGCAACAGATACAATATTCAATAAATAAATTTTTAGCCCTGATTAATTGCTTTCTATATAAAAATGCCGAAAAAATAATTGTATCATCTATTATTTTGTTTTTGTATTCATCAGCATTTACACAAACAATGTTAACGGATAGAGTTGCCTATTATCCAAGGATTATCCGTTTACAAGGCCATAATAACAATAGTGATGTGTTGATCGCAAGTTTTGATAGCGGTAACACAGGGGCCTTTTATGAAAGCAAAGACAACGGCAATACATGGACCTCTGTCTCAAATTTAACCGAAACCACACCACCGCGTAATTGCTGCAGTGAGTTATATGCATTTCCTAAAAAATTAAGTGATAATAAAAAAGGCACGTTGTTTTGGGCAACATCGGTTGGTACAGACAGAACCGTAAGAACCGATTGCTCGATCCGTATTTATAAAAGTGATGATACTGCCCGCACCTGGCGATTTTATTCAACCGCAGTTACAGGAAAAATTGGTTTATGGGAACCGGAATTTATCATCAACAGCAAGCAAAGATTGGTAATGTTCTTTTCAAGTGAAGAATACAAAGCCCAGGGATATAATCAAATTATTGCGCACCGCATTTCAACGGATGGCGGATTAACATGGAGTGACGATGTAAAAGATGTTGCTGTGGATGATAACATCAAACGTCCGGGAATGCCAACAGTAGTAAAGCTTCCAAACGGAACCTATGTCATGTGTTATGAAGTGTGCGGCAATAATTGCGATACTTACGTACGTTTTTCAAATAATGGTGATGATTGGGGCGATGCGAAAGACCTGGGAACAAGAGTGGAATCAACATCGGGTGATCATTTCTCGCATGCACCAACTATTGCATGGTTTGATGACGGAACAAAAAATGGTGTGCTGCTATTGACCGGGCAAGTGCTGAATAAAAACAGTGATAATACGATTGCTGATGATAACGGAAATGTGTTTATGATAAATAGAAATAACGGTAAAGGATTGTGGACTGAAGTTAAAGCACCTGTTGCTTCGCCGTCTGACGGGAAAAATCCCTGCGAAAATTACAGCTCACAATTAATGCTATTGAATAATCGGAAAATATTGGAACTGGCGCTAAAGAAAGTAAATGGCGCATGCCGCTTGTTTTACAACGCGGGCAATATGAACGATAGTTTAAATCATAATTAAAATAAGGCTAAAAAAAATCGTATTCATGAAATATTTTTTTTCAATAGTAACAATGTTGTTATCATGTTTAAGCTATGCACAGCCAACTTCAAAACATAATCCTGTAATCAACCAGGATTTTCCCGATCCTACAGTCATTCTTGCTCCTGATGGAAAATATTATGCGTATGCAACAAATGCTTTAAAAGATGGCAAATGGATAAACATACAGGTGGCTTCTTCAACCGACTTGTTTACATGGGATTATATTGGTGACGCCTTGCCGCAAAAGGCTTCATGGGCAAGCACTACGCAGAACTATTGGGCGCCGCATGTGTTGTATGATGCAAACATCAATCAATATGTAATGTTCTTTTGCGCAAAGAGCGATGATACAACTTATGGAATGTGCATTGGTGTGGCTTTTTCTTCATCACCGTCCGGTCCTTTTACTGATAAGGGTTCGCCGTTAATGAAAGGAAAAACATTTGAAGTATTGGACCCTATGGCAATGATTGACCCTGCAACAAAAAAACATGTCATGTATTGGGGTTCTGCGTTTGCACCAATCAGTGTGAGTGAATTAACGGATGACTGGAAAGATACTGTAGCAGGTAGCAAAACAATACCGCTTTTATTTACCAACAAAGAAAAAGATTACACGAAACTCGTTGAAGGTGCATGGATTGATTATCATGATGGCAAATATTACCTGTATTACAGCGGTGACAATTGTTGTGGCGATAATGCCAATTACGCCGTAATGGTGGCACGTGGCGATAATGCGTTCGGTCCATTCACAAGATTCGGTGAAACAAGAACAGAGAGCAGCAGTATTATTCTTGCAAAGGATGATACCTGGTTTGCTCCGGGACATAATTCTATCGTGCATGATAAAGATGGAAATGCATTCATCGCTTATCATGCAATATGGAAGAACGAAGCAGATGCATCAAGAGCGCAGAAGCAAAATAAATATGTTCGTCGTGTAATGTGTATTGAACCTGTTATATATAAAAATGGCTGGCCTGTTGTTGAAATGAAGTATTGATTGCAGTGTTAATGAATGATCGCATCGTTAAATCAGTAATGCATTATTACCGCCTTACAGGATAAAGATTACAACAATATAGAAAGCAGAAAATACAGGAGACCGGGTTTTCCACAAATCCTTTATAATTTTATTGGGTATTAAGCATTTAAATACCTTTTTTCATGCGCGTACATGAAAATATCGTATCCTCTGCTGTTGCTGCTATTGATGATGGTGGGAATTAATACTTCGGCTCAAACCGCTACGCCGTTGCATTTTAAATCCCTCACTATAAATGATGGATTGTCACAGGGGTTTGTCAGCAGTATCACACAGGATAAGCAGGGCTACTTATGGTTTGCAACCGGTGATGGATTGAATAAATATGATGGTTACACATTCACCGTTTATCATCATGATCCGGATGATTCTGCTTCCATCGGCAGCGATGATCTTACCTATATTTTTGAAGATTCACAACAACGTTTATGGATTGGCACACGCAATAACGGCCTTGATTATTTTGAACGCGAAACCAATACATTTTATCATTTCCGTCACTCCAATGTGCAAAGCCTCGTATCAGACAAAGTGGGCGTTATCCGTGAGGATAAATCAGGCGCTTTATGGATCAGCACAGACCAGGGTATTAGCCGGATGGAAATTTTGCCGTTAAAAAAAACGCCGGCTGAGCATGGGTTTTTCGAAAAAAATACTTTCCGGTTCAGTTACCTGAAACCCGATATAAATGTTGTTGAAAAAAAGTCGCCCAATTCTCTTTTTGGAAGTGTTTTCATCGATAGCCGTGGCCACATGTTTTTTGCAACTGCCAGGAGAATGTATGAATTGGTACTTCAAGCCGATAACACATATGGCTTCATTAAGAGATTTGAAACACAGGTAAAAGATTCAAATTTTATTGCAAGCATAATTGAAGACACAGCCAGTTACAGCCTGTTTATGAATGGTGAATCCATTATTAGATTTCCCGGTTACGATTTCAATCTTTCCCATGTTGTATATGAGTATAAACAATCTTCGCCTGCTCATGTATGGCTGATAGATAAAAACCAAATGATATGGATAAGTGAGCTCAATGGTATCAGGCGTATTCACATTCCCGACAATGAACAGCGGGTATATGTTCCGGCAGATTCCACGCAGCTTACAGCGCTTACAACCACAACCTGTTTGTTCTCTGACAAGCAAGGTATTTTATGGATAGGAACCGGTGGCTATGGCATTTTAAAATATGATCCTGAGATAGAACGGTTTCATCATATTCTGCCTGATACAAAGCATTATCAGATACTGGAAACCAAACCAGGGGAAATTATCACTAACAGTTTTAACCGGATAGCTTTAAGCAAAGACCAACCTCCACAATTTGAGAAAGGTGCATTCATACAATTTTTGCAACAGCAATTCTTAAACAAGAACATCATCTATTTTACAAAAGATACTTCCGGTAACTTATGGATACCTGATGGCGACCGCATTCATTATTACAATCTTAAAACAAAAGAAAAGCGTATTTACAATATCGAATTTGCGCAACATCAGGGGCCGTTTTATCCTTTATACGCAGATAAAAAAAATAATCTCTGGTTTGGTGTAAGGAAACACTTTGTGGCTTTTGACCCTGCATCAGGCAAGGGCTCAATACACAATTATCCTTTTTATATGCAGACGTATGAAGACGATTTTCTGCAAACTATTTATGAAGACGGCAATACGCTCTGGCTTGGGACAATACACGGGTTATTTAAATTTAACATCCGGGAAAAACAGGTAGAGCAGTCATGGTTCTTTCAGTCTAACGATACCACTTCACTCAGCAACAATTTTGTTTATTGTTTTTGCAATGATATGGAGCAGCCGGATCGGTATTTATGGGTCGGCACCAAAGGCGGCGGCCTTAACCGCCTGGATAAAACCACCGGTAAGTTTGTTCGCTACAACACAAAGAATGGACTTGCCAATAATGTGATCTATGGAATTTTACCTGGAGATGATGGTAACCTTTGGCTAAGCACCAATAAAGGATTATCCGCTTTCAATCCTGTAACAAAACAGTTCAGGAATTATGATGCGGAAGATGGTTTACAAAGCAATGAATTCAACCGTTATGCATATTGCAAAATGAGTGATGGCCTGCTTGTTTTTGGCGGCATGAATGGTATCAATTATTTCGACCCGAATGAAATTAAGCCGCTTGAACCGCCGGATATTACATTTACAGATTTCAGGCTGTTTAATAAACCGGTTAGCGCGAGAGATCCTGCGTCGCCTTTAAAAGAAAATATTAATTATGCGAAGGAAATAATTCTGCAGTACAAACAGAATGTTATCACCTTTCAGTTTGCAGCAATGGATTATCGCCGCGAAGGCAATATTATTTATCGCTACAAAATGAAAGGATTTGATAAAGACTGGATATATTCAGGCACTGCACACGAAGCTACGTACACCAACCTCGATCCCGGTGAATATGATTTCATCGTCCAGGCAAGTTTTGATAAAAACATATGGGATGAAAAAAGCAAATCAATCCATCTCCTGATTATAACACCATGGTATAAAACATGGTGGTTTTATGTATTGATGGCGTTAGCAACTGCTGCTGTTATTTATGGTTTATACAGGTTCAGGTTATACCAACTAAAAAGATTGGATAAGCTACGTAATCGTATTGCAAGAGACTTGCACGATGAAGTAGGATCATCCATCAGCACTATTGCTATTTATTCGAAGATCATGCAGGAACAGGTAAACAGTGTTGACTTTGATAACAGGCCGCTGGTAAATAAGATAAATGATTTCGCTGCAGAGATCATGGAATCTATGAATGATATTGTGTGGAGCATCAATACAAAAAATGACGCATTCGACCGCATCATCAGCCGCATGCGGGAGCAGGCTTCCCAACTGTTGGAAGCAAAAGGGTATATTGTTCATTTTAATTTTGATGAAGCGCTTAACCGCATGAAGCTGAACATGGATAAGCGAAGAGAGTTTTATCTCATCTATAAAGAAGCCATTAATAACATAGCAAAATATGCAGGCGGCGAAAATGTTTGGATAACATTGCATGTTCAAAACAGTTTTATCATGCTTGCCATAAAAGACGATGGAAAAGGTTTTGATAAAAGTAAAATAAGAAGCGGCGGTAACGGACTTAACAATATGCAGCATCGCACCCAAACGCTGAAAGGAGAAATTATAATTAATGCATCGCCCGGTGAAGGAACAGAGATACAATTGAAGTTTTATGCGGGGTGAGGAAGGGTCAACGGTCAACCGTCCACAGTCGACCGTCAATGGCCGTTCACGTTTTGAGAAAATGTTCTCCACTTTCCATTTATTTGTTTATTCGCAAGACGCCAATAAAAGCGGTTATCAACGGTTAACGGTTCACGATCAACGGTCCACCGTCCACCGTCGACCGTAGACGGCTGTTCACGGTTTACGAAATGATTAAGTTAATAATTCAATCAACGATGGGGCGCCTTTTCGCATTTTAGTCTTGCCGAAGGCGTGACTGAAAAAAATCGGAGGTTATTTTTTTCAAAGAAATGCGGGTAGCGTTGGTGGAAGTTGCAGCATTGGAATTTTGCATTTAAAATTAGTTGTGCTGTTTGCAGTTCGATTAAAAATTCAACAAGCTAAATACCTATAAACGAAGTTACACAGAGGGAGGCGCTGGCCCGGACGGATGCGCGGAGCGTTCATGCCGTCCTTGTCCGCCGCGGCGGATTGGTACTTTTTGCATCAAGGCAAAAAGTACAGGCAAAACAAAATAGCCTGATATAGCTATTGAACAACGTTTACTCCGTTTATACTTTTGCGTTACTAAAGAAAGAAGAAGCTGACCTTAAAGTAAAATGTAATTTAGTATATGATCAAGGTAGCCATTTTCGACGACCACAAACACCGGCGTGATGCTTTAAAGCTGATGATCAGCCTGCGTAAAGACATGGTATGCATCGGCGATTATGAAAATTGCAACAATCTTGTAGAAGACTTGCGCAACAATGTACCCGACGTGGTGCTGATGGATATAAATATGCCCGGCACAGATGGTATTGAAGGCGTAAAACTGCTGGATAAATATTATCCTGATACGCACATTATTATGCAAACCGTGTTTGAAGAAGATGAAAAAATATTCAACGCTTTGCTGGCCGGCGCCGATGGGTATATCTTGAAAAATGCACCTAACGATAAGATGGTCGAAGGCATATTGGAAGTAATAAATGGAGGAGCTCCTATGACACCTTCTATTGCCCGGCGTGTACTGACTTATTTCAATAAAAAATCTGACAAGACAAACAAAGACCTGTTCAATCTTTCCAAAAGAGAAATGGATATATTGAACTTATTGGTAAAAGGATACAGTCATAAGATGATAGCGTCAGAATTATTCATCGCAATGAATACAGTGAATAACCATATAAAGAATATCTATCAGAAGCTGCATGTGCACAGCGTTTCAGAAGCGGTGGCCACAGCGATTCAAAAGAATATAGTATAAAATAGCCTGATATAGCTATTGACTTGGCCATATCTATAATAGTAAATTTGCATCAGCATTTAATAAAAACAAATGAGTTAGGCTAACCTAAAAAATTCAAATCAGGTTCAATGTTCTTCTTAAAAAATTAACTGATCAGATTTAGGTAAAGAACAAGGAGTCTATTCACAAATCCAGGTTATTTCAGAAAAGCAAAGTAAACGTTGAAAAACGCACTGCTAAAATTATGTTCAGTTTAAAGCATTAACTGCATGGGCGCTTGCTGAAATAAAATTTCCAAACAAAAATCTTTTGCGTTCAAGCGGCTTAAAAAAGCTGCCTGGCAACGGCATGTTCAAAACAATTTATTAATCATTAAAACAAAAGAAAATGTTTACCTATTTAAAAAGAAAATCATCTTTTATCATCATCAGCACATTAAGCCTGCTGGCTTCCTGTGCCACTATCTCCAACTTCGACCAGTATTCTTACACACAGGCAACATCGTTAAAAGTAGATGCATTAAACACTATGACAAACGCAACTGACAGCTTCTCTCTGCATCAAGCAGATGTTGCACAATTAAGGCTGCAGCTAAGTAAAGCGTACGAATACGAAAAGAACAAACCAAAGAATGAAGTAACCTCAAAAATGTGGATCATATTAATTGATTCAAACGGCACTTCGCTTGGTGGCTTTTTAACAAGATGGCAGAAAGATTCAAAGCTGGATACGGCTTTCATCAATCAATCTAAAATATTGGTGAGCCAATCGTTCGACGGGATATCAGGCCTTGAAAGCGGTAAAATAAAAGCAACAGCAATCGTTAACTAATATCAAACAACAACATAATTATTTAAACCAGTTAAAGCAAAAAATCATGAACACAACAGTTAATATAGAAACCTTAACACAGCAATTGGAAACCGGCGTTGATTCGCTGGCAAAATCAACTTTGCAGGATTATTTAACCCAGGCGAAAACAGATGGCCAGGCAGCGATAGATGAAATGAAAGCCAACTTACAGAAATGGACGCTTGAAGTTGAAAGCGGCGCGCTTACTGCAGATGACCTTGCCTTCCTTATAAAAGAACAGTCAGCCTTGGATGAAATGACAGCATTAAAACAGGCTGGCCTTGCAGAAGTGAAGGTAGATGAGTTTAAAAGCAATCTCGTCAGCATGGTTACCAATACCATTTTCAGTTTTATAAAAGTATGAACGTAAGCATATAAACTTTTGTTATGGTACTCAGCTTGTCTTCTGAAATTGCAATATCGGTTCCGCAGTATGTTGCATGCATATTGTTTGTAACGGCATCAGTAATAGCATCCCAATTAGCATTAACGCTTTTTAATAAATGGGCGGCGAGGTATAAGCTTGAATTTCATAACGAAGTGGCCGCAATAGTTTTCGGCGGTATCAGCCTCATATACTCATTGGTACTGGCTTTTGTAATTGTAGCGGTGTGGGACGATTATACTGATCTTGAAAAAACCATAGAAGCCGAAGCCGATAAATTAAACGCAATCATTGAACATACGGAAGCATTGCCAGACAGCATCCAGGCAAGCATAAAACAAACTATTTACAGTTATTGCGACGAGGTTGTTAACAACGAATGGCAGATGAGCGCAAAAACTAAAGTGGTTGAAAAGCCAAATACCATGCGGGGCCTGAGACGCCAGCTACTCATAACAGATGTTGAAGATAAAAAGGAACAGAATGTACTTGCTGTAATTGATAACAATCTCAGCACGCTGGATGACCTGCGCCGCGACAGGCTTAATCACAGTCATTCGCAAGTGCCGTCAATGGTTTGGTTCATTCTTGATACAGGCAGCATTATGATGATCGTATTTTTTTTCTTTTTAAGCATGCCATCGCTGAAGCTGAAAAGGATATATCTCTCTTTCCTGGTTGGTTGTATGGCTATGTGCATGTTCCTCGTATATACGCTTGATCATCCTTTCAATTGTAAAAATGGCGTAAGCAGCGAATTATACCAGGATATACAAAATGAATTAAAGAGCCTGGGTAATACAAATACGCCGCCAAACTAAAAGTTGTTGAATTTTTTCTGGTTACGGGCAAATGAACTCCGATTGAGCTTCGTTGTGTCACTCCCTTGTACAACATAACTTTATTCAGCATAAAATCCGTTGCATCCCGCAGCATTGCGGGGTACCGCATATTATTGAGCAACTGCAGTTTCATATTAACGTGTCTGTAAACAATCATACGCTGCAACGTCATGTCGAGGTAACGAGACATCTCCCGAAATTAATAAGGCTCAAACAAAAAAAATAATTGAAACAATAACATAAAATCATTAATAAAATTTTAAAACAATCAAAAAACAACTACCATGAAACGCATCATTTACCTGCTGCCTTTTCTATTATGTTTTGCACTGGCAGGTTGCAACACACAAACCGATTATGATATAAAATCAATAATTGCAGTTATTACTATATCAACTATTACCATCTTATTTTTAGTGCTGGCAGCTTACAGCAACATTTTAAGAGATGAAATAAGCAACATAGACGAGTTTGAAGCTAATGTAAAGCAAATGCAAAAGAAGAGCAGGTTTAAACTCACCAACACCAATGCGCCATTCAATTTAACCAGGGTGCAGTTTGGTATATGGACGGTCATTATTTCTTCTGTTTACATTTATCTTTCTTTGTTCAAGGGCGATTGCGCTGATGCAGGCATCAATAAAACAGCGCTTGTATTAATGGGCATATTTGCAGGCACTGCCGTTGCCGGTACATTGATAGATAAAAAAGAAATCAATGATAATCGGCCACGCCACCAGAACAGGCCATCGCAGGGATTTTTTATAGATATTTTATCTGATGCCAACGGCATAAGCCTGCACCGTTTTCAAAACTTTGCCTGGACGATCATTGCAGTTATTGTTTATCTCTATAAAGTTTCATTAATAAAAACCGGCTGCGACTTACCGGAGCTAAGCGATACGTTGCTTGCATTAACCGGCATCAGCAGCGCTACCTATTTAGTGATGAAAACGCAGGAGAATGAGCCGCCTTCTGCTGAAGGTTTACAACCGGTAACGCAAACTGCGGCTACAGCAACTACAAGTTCAGCTAATGGCACAACAGCAATACAACCGGCAACAGTATAACATGATTAGACGCATAAAAGAGTCAGCCAATTATAAACTTTGATAAACAAAACAGAAATGATGAAAACATTATCAAAAAAGAATTACAAAAAAGCATTGCTTAATATCTTCACAAATAGCAGGTCATTAGCAGGTACAATTTCAAAATGGGTTACATCAAATAGTGTAGTAACATTCAAGCTGAATAATGAGTTATTAAACGCTATGCATAACTAACCTTAAAATAATACGCTCTAAAACAACGCCATCTGTACAGGCCTGGCATTTAATTCGCCTTTATTAAAAAAATATATGTGGCCGTAGATGCCATCATAACCGGCGGTAAAATGTTTTTGATTATTCCGCAACCGCTCAACAGCGATGGATAATTTAGGATGATAGCGATGAATATCTTCTAAAGAAACATGATGCAGTATATTAAATTCATTACCGAAATGAGATATAGCTTTTGAATACATTTTGTTTACGGTAACGCCACTATCATCTTTAACGCAGGATATCTCAGCAAGCATTTCAGGCAATGGCAAAACATATTTGAATGATTGAATATTTTCTTTTGCTTCACCTGCTTTGCGGTTTGAAAGCTGTTCAACACGATGACTGATACCAATAGTTAATGGCTTGCCGCATTCAGGGCAAATTGTACTGTTTATTTCATCAGCATTGAACCACACATTGCAGTTGCGGTGGCCCGTATTATAGCACTTACCTTTCTGAGGAAAATATTCGTATGTTCCTAAAAAACCCTGCTTTGTTTTAAACGCATGGAACATCGCATCATAACTTAATTCAGTATCCAACAAATTCACTTCACGCCCGAGGTTACGCGGCGAATGTGCATCGGAGTTAGAAAGCAAAGTAAGATTGTCCAATGCATCGTAGCGGCGGCACATCAGCGGGTCTGCAGAAAGACTTGTTTCAACCGCAAATAACTCATGCGTTACATCTTTAAAACAATCCTGCAATGAATCATGGCCTTCCATAGCACCGATGGATGAACACCACGGCGTCCAGATATGTGCAGGTACAAAATAAGCATCGGGAATACCTAAAATTATTTTGAATAATTCATGCGATTGCAAATTCAAAGATGGCCTTCCGTCTGCTGCAAGGTCACCATATTTCGAAAGTATAGTATTGACGCGACGCACCGTTTCAAAATTCTTTGCATAAATCAATTGGTGCGTTCTGTACTTCCTGCTTTTTACAATATACTCGCAGCTTACTTCAACAGATAAACAGAAATACACTTGTCTTTTCTGCGGCTTTATGCCGGGTACTGCATTTATATCTGGTAATTGTTTTAACATATAAAACCCATTGCCTGCGGGTTGTAATTTTTGCTGTAATTCCTGTACCCATGCAGGATGCGTGAAATCGCCTGTGCTTACAACATCAATGCCTTTTATCAACGCCCATTGATATAAAGTTTCCAAACAAAGAGAAGGGCTTGTAGCGGCTGCATATTTAGAATGCGTGTGAAGGTCAGCTATATAAAACATGCAACGAAAATACTAAAATGATTAGTAATGTTTTGTGAAAAAATAGTTGCGCTTAAAAAGCACTTCGAAAGTAAGCAACGGGTTAAAGAAGAACAGGCAACATTCCTTAAGCACTATTCAAAACAACAGCATCTCTTAATCAATAACCCCGACCCCGACCTAATCACCAAAGAAGAAACTAACTATTCTTTTATGTGGCGTATCAACCCAAAACATTTTTTATTTTAGCGCAGATATACTATTGCCATGTCTGGAGATCAAAAAAAGCAACTCGAACAACAACTCTGGAATATTGCCAATACACTTCTCGGTAAAATGAATGCCGATGAATTTCGTGATTACATATTGGGCTTTATCTTTTATAAATATCTCTCCGAAAAAATGGAGATATATGCCGACCATATTTTAAAATAATCATACCTGTGGCAGATAAATTTCATGATAAATACCGCATTGCACCTGCCCGTTGGCAAAACTGGGATTACAGGTGGGCCGGGGCATACTTTATAACTATATGCACCCGCAATAGGGAACATTATTTTGGTGTGGTTGAAAACGGAAAAATGAATTTATCGAAACAGGGTATTTTGGCAGATATATTTTGGCATGAAATAAAAAACCATGCAAAAAATGTTGATTTGGATGAATTTATTGTAATGCCCAATCATATTCATGGTATCCTGATTTTGGATAATATCGGGAATGATAACGATAACGGCCACGGCGCAAACGCGGACGCGAACAATGACAACGGCAACGACGTGGACGACGCGGACAACGTAGAGACAAGGCATGCCTTGTCTCTACAATCAACCCCGAAAAACCAATCAACCCCACCAACCCCGTCCAACCAAACCATTGGCCAACAACGGTTTCAAAACCAGGGCAAAAATTCCGTTTCATCCATTGTAGGATCGTATAAATCGGCGGTAACCAGACACGCCAACCGTTTAAAATTGCCATTTGACTGGCAATCACGGTTTCATGAACACGTTATTCGCGATGCGGCGGAATACCAGCGTATAAAAAATTATATTGCCAACAACCCTGCAAATTGGAAGGACGATAAATTTTATAAATAACAGGCCGGTAGATACAAGGCATGCCTTGTATCTACCGGAATTGAAAAAAAATTTATACAGGATGCCAATACAAAGCCTAAAAATAATACCTGTTGAATTATTGCCTGCCTACATGCAGCAGGTTCCTAAAGAGCTGCAGGAAAAGTTTGATGCCTTGCATGATGCAGAAATTTCTACCATTAATTTCAGTTTTTATACTTCAGTATCTTCTGTTTTCAGCAGTAAAATTGAAGGTGAAGAAATAGAACTGGACAGCTATATAAAGCATAAAAAATTCGGTATTGAATTTTTGCCCGATTACACAAAGAAAATTGATGACCTGTACAACGCTTACATGTTTGCACAAACGGCAACGTTGAGTGAAAGCAATGTTGCTGTCGCACATCAACTGTTAAGCAAAAACATAGTGGCTAAAAGCTGGCAGGGAAAATACAGGATGCAGAATATGTATGTTTCCACACCAGATGGCCGCATAGAATATATAGCTGCTTTGCCTTCTGAAGTAAAACAGGAAATGGAAAAACTGTTTGATGATATTGCCTTACTGCTGCAGCAAAAGATGAGTATAGAAAAAGTATTTTTTTATGCATCGTTTATTCATTTGGTATTTGTGAAAATACATCCCTGGAATGATGGCAATGGCCGCAGTGCAAGGCTGATTGAAAAATGGTTCCTTGCACAAAAGCTTGGCGAAAAAGCCTGGTTTATGCAAAGCGAAAAAATGTATTACCAGCAGCATCAGACGTATTATAATAATATCAGGAGGCTGGGCTTGGAATATGCAGAATTAGATTATAAAAAGGCTTTGCCTTTTTTGCTAATGTTACCGGCTTCATTGGTTGATTAATTTGTTAGCGGGTTTGTTCTGTATGTTTAGAAATACTGCGCTCACGGCATCAACTCATGGCTTAACTGATAGAATATACCTGTTGCTTCGGAAGCGCTTTTTTAATTTGTATACAACCTGCAACCTGACAAGCTTCGTCATCATAATCCTATTGCTTATTTCAGGTACTCTCTAAACTATCCAAATTAGCCTGATTTGGCTATTGCTGCAGGCTATATCGCACAATAATTTTGCTTCTGCATTTGATAATAAAAGCTAACCATTCAAATGCAAAAAAACCTTTGGTTCTTCCGGAAAAAACTAAATAATCAGTCCTATGAAAACGGCATTTGATTATGGCCTTACAAGCGGTGCACGCTTGTGCGCTGGCGAAGTATGCTATAGAAAAAAAAGAAAAATTCAAAAACAATTTAAAACATTTAAAAACAAAAATTATGGCAACAGATTGGAATGACGATGCGAAATCAGCAGTCACTACCGGGCTTGGAATGATACCCGAAGTAGGCAGTATCCTTAGTTGTTTAGTTGGCATCTTTTGGCCCAGTTCAAAAGAAGACGTATGGGGTGAAATAAAAACCCAGGTTGAAGCATTGGTAAACCAGGCAATCAGCGACAACAATTACCAATTGGTTTCAGATAGCCTTGAGGGTTTAAACAATGATTTAACAGATTACGTGAACGCGGCAAACAGTGGCGATGAGACGGTTACAGGAGAGTCCTGGATAACAGCAAAAATGACTTTTGATAAAGCGCTGCCGGATTTTCAAATGAAGGGTTATCAGTTATTACTGTCACCTTTGTTTGCGCAATTTGCGAACATGTACCTGTCCTTATTACGCGATGGGGTAGCATTTGGTAAAAGCTGGGGCTGGAACGATAACTTCCTGCAGCAGACAGCTTCAGACTTAACAAACAGTATCACGAGTTTTATCAGTTATGCCAATGACACTTATAATACCGGCTACGATAATATAGTGAAGAATACAAAGGCAGATTATCATGCATGCCAGCCTTTTAAAGCGGTAAACACCTTTACGCGCGAGTTTACCCTATCACTGCTTGACTATATGAATATGTGGGCTTATTTTGACGTTACCAAATACCCGAATGGGACGAATGTTTTGTTGACACGAGAAATATATACCGACCCAATGGGCACTTGTGATGACAGCGGGAATATTACTATACCATCTGCGCCAACACAGCGCCCTACCGGGCTGACCGTTTGGGGTGGAGATAGAATTGATGCAGTTCAGTTAACGTACCCGCAAGGCGCAGGGCCCGGCGGTGTTACACAAACGCCACGCATGGGCGACCAGGATGGCGGCAGCAATCAGTCTCCTCATGGCGGTGTATTTAATATAGACGTTGAGAACCCGGTAATCCAGGCCAGGGCTACTTATGGAAGCATTGTAAATTGTCTCCAGTTTTTATTTAATGACGGGACAACCACAGATATGTTTGGCGGCAGTGCAGGCTGGGGAAGTAACGATTCGGGCCTGATGGGCTACCTGTGGCAGTTTGTGTCAAGTGTTCACATTAATGGGGTAAGTGATTTCTATGGTTGTGCAGACTGTGTTGTATTTGGATTCCAATACTGGCAACCGCCGGAAGCAACCCTGAGTGGAATTCGCGCTTTATATGTAGCAAGCCCCATAGAAAGATCGGCGGATGAATTTGCAAAATTTTTCCCGAAGGTTCAAATTCCGGATGATTTCATTACTGAAGACTTACAGGCAAAACGTAAAGCATACTGGGATTACATGAAGCAAAAAAGCAAAGTTGAAAAGATAGCAAAAATATCAGAGGCAGTGGTAGCCTGAAAACTCATATTGGTATAAATGGCGCAGCAATTTTGCTGCGCTTTTTTTACAACAATATTTACATAAATCACACATTCAAATTAGCCTGATTTGGCTATTGCTACACGCTATTCCCGACAATAAATTTTGCTCCCGCATTCGATAATAAAAGCTAACCATTCAAATGCGAAAACACTGTAGTCTTTCCGAAAAAGATTAATTAATCCAATCTCTGAAAAACAGGTTTGCTAAGTGTCAGACACCTTAGAGGTGTCTGACACTTCCAGGGCACTTTCATGCATGAAGTGCGCATGCAAACAAACGTGATGATTAGTTGCCAGACACTTTCAAAGTGTCAGATTATTCAAACAAACATATTTCAAACAAACAAATGGCTGAAAGCTTTGGTGCACGTAGTGTGCCCGGCCGAAGTATGCCGTGAAAATTCAAAAATCAAAATCACAACAACAAAATTCAAAAAAACATCTTTAAAACAAATTGTATGAGCTTACAACAATCTTATTTATCACAAGCCGCTTATGGTTACGATACCGTGGTAGCCGTTTCGCAAAGCGCACTTAATGACGCCATTAAATATTATTATATAAATGCAGCAAGCAGGTTTCAGGAGGTTACATTTTACTTTGCAACAGATGCTGATTCCGGTCTTCCTACGCTTATAGATATAGATTCTCTTAAGCTGCGGACAAATGGCGTAGATCCTTTAACAGTGCCTGCATGGAATGGCGCCGGCGCAATGCCTGCAAACGTAAGCAGTGTAGTAAATGGCAAGTTCAATTTTGCCTTTAAGTTTACGCCGGGCAATCCTCCCCGTTTAAGTACCCTTAGTTATATCCAGCTTAATCCTTCGCAGCAGACAGCAATATATTACCTGTTGTGCCAGGATACATGGCCAAATGCCATTGTACAGGCTATTGGCGGCACCACATTCGATGCGAGTGGCTGGCTTTCACCATTTTTTGCCTATAACTATAACCTTCCTCCAAGTGAGGCCAGAACAACAGCTTTGGCAGGCTTGTGTTTCGGCATTGTTGCATGTAATGCAATTTGGGGTGATTCCTGCCTGATAACAACTTTTGATCAGTTACCTGTGCCAAGCTGATATAATTTAGTCTCTCATTCTATGGCGCAGCGATTTTTTGTTTGCGCCATTTTTTATAATTATGCCCTCTTATAAAAAGCGGCTGTTTACTTATTAAAAGGCAACAAAAAATTCTTTTATTTTTTGAAGAAAGGAGTAATTCAACTCCGTGCCTGCATACAAATCTTAAAACAAAAATTGTATAGCTGCCGTATTGCTGGCGCCAGCGGAAGTAAAAAAAGCTTCATAATTTCTTTCTTTAGCTATACTGTTGACTTGCTTAATAAAGATCAATAAATAAAAATGAAAGCCAGGTAAATTAACATCATCAAAAACACTGCATAATCATACAGCAATGCAATCCATTCGTTTTTGCTATCGGGCTTTTTTATTGAATGCATTAAAGCAGCAAGCCCAAAAAACAAACCTCCGCAAATAGCGGCCATCATACGCCAGTCGTTATTAATAAGGGAAAGAATACCCATTACGCCTAATGCAATATTGGCAAAACCCAGTTCGCGAATAACAACATAACTTTCTTTGCTGGTGAACTTAAAAATATTCGTTCCCGTAAATGCAGGGTCTAAAGCTTGTTTTATACCTGCCGTAAACAACCTTATGCCAATCGCCCAGAAAATAAACCATTTGCCAATAAGTCCAATATTGACTATTTCATTTTCTGAAAAATGGATATATAAAACCGACAATAGCGGCAGGAAGAATAACAAACCGGCGCTCATCAACAGGTAAAAATTAATCCTGCTTTTTAATGCTGCGTTCTTTGTTTGATTCGTCTTCATGCTTTGATTTTAATAGCGTGAATTCTCCGTGTTCTTTGTCTATGTTAAATAGGAAAGTCATCTTTTTTTATCTGCTTCCTTAGTATGAGGTATTCCGCTACCTCTTGCGTCATATACAAAACAGGCGACACATTCTTCCACTATGGATGAACCATCCTCATAATAAAAAAGGGAAAATTCTCTGAATTTTCCCTCGGTGGAGCTGGCGGCTCCGTTTATTAATTTACAACTATTTCTCAGTTAATATCTTAGACCTCGCAATTTTTTCGGACAACCGAATTTTCACCCTGGTAAAAGAACTTATTCAAATTCACATCAAAGATATGGAACAGTTGATTACAATCAATATAGCCAGTGATGTGAATCATTGATAAAAGGTCATGTTGTTATTATTTTCGATACTCCATAATATTGTTATGAAAGCTAATTCCGAACATCCTGAAGAAATAAATTTTTCAAGAGACGAAATTGATGAAGAAATTCAAAAAATATTAAAACATCCTTCTTTTGCTTCATCAAAAATTTTAAAAAGATTTTTGTTATTTATAATAGACCAAACATTACTAGGACAGGCCAATCAGTTAAAAGAATATACAATTGCTGTTTCCGTATTAAATAAACCAAAAGATTTCAAGCCACAAATTAACGGGGTTGTCAGGGTTCATGCAGGTAATCTCAGACGAGCTTTAAATAATTATTATATAAACAAAGGAACCTCAGATTTCGTTCGAATTTTTATTCCTAAAGGAACGTACATTCCACAATTTACTTACGGTATTACAGAAACAACAAGGAGAAAAAATGATGATTGGGTTTCGACAAAAACGCAGACAATTATCGGCGTTGCTCCGTTTACTCATTTGGATAACAGCTTTATAAACTGTTTTGCCGATGGGTTATGTACACAACTGAGCAGTGATTTGGCCAATATTAAAAATTTCTCAACAATTGCATATCCGGTTATGCGTAATTTATTTGAAAGGGCTAATTGGAAATTAACGTCACTTACAGGGATACAACATCTGATAGCTGGCAATATTCAGTTAATACAAGATCAGCTTCGCATCAACGTGCAATTGATTGAAACAAATACAAACATACAAGTGTGGAACCGTGTGTATGAAAGAAAAATTAATGACACAAATATGTTTAAGTTGCAGGATGAAATTGTCAATCTTGTAATTGCACAAATTCAGGAGTTTTATAATTCAGTACATAACTCGATAGCTGTTGTCGCATAATATAACTATCATTTTTCTTACCGGTTTTGCAACTCACACAATAGGGAAGCGTTGTCAAAAACGCGTGATTCAATGGGGGAAGGATTATTAAATGCAATGCCTGGCAATCTAACTGAACTGATAATTTTTATGACAGCCTTACATCAGCGCTTAACGGAACTTGTAAAGCTTTTATCCCATGTGCTGTCATTCATTCTTGTTCTTTGTTTTTGACTTCCATTTATTGTTTCCTCAGCAAAATAGCAAAGCTTCATTAGGTTTACATTGGCCGATGTCAGCTTCGGGTTATTATCTTATTCGGAACAACAAAAATTCATCTGTACCTATCTGCCTTACAGATCATAAAGCTTAGCACCTGAAACATGATACAACTATAAAGATCAAAACCGGCTTCTGTATCGGAAGGATGGGCGATTTGAACTTAGGATACTATAGAGCAGCTAACCATTAAATAAAGGATTTTTTACTTAGGAAGTTCATTACTAAAAACACATTTGATTTCCGCATTACGTTCTAAAAGGGTGCATAATTTTATATAACACTGCTATGAGAATCTTAATTTAATTATCTGCCACCTTTGCTTTAGCTTCATCTGATGTTTGAACAACTATAGTTGTTCTCATTACGTCTTCACGTCTTTCGAACATTTTTTTTCCGCCCAATGATAAAAATATTTGAATTAATGCTGCCACGAAGCCGCTCCACCCTGTTTGATGGTTTGCACCAACGCCGCTTCCGTTATCGCCGTGGAAATATTCATAGAACATAAGATAGTCGCACCAATTTGGATCCTTTTGGAATTTATCAATGTTGTCGTACAAAGCACGCTTCCCATTTTCATCTTTCAGGAAAATATTTGTTAAGCGATTGGCAATTTCTCTTGCTACTTCTCCTAATGTCATCATGTTTCCTGAACCTGTTGGACATTCTACTTTAAAATTATCACCATAATAAAAGTGCATATTATAAAGCGCTCGCACGATAAGGGCGTTGATAGGAAACCATATTGGTCCACGCCAGTTTGAATTGCCTCCAAACATTCCGCTTTCGGATTCTGCCGGCCAATAATCAACCCTATGTTCCTGTCCGTTTACATAAAAAATATATGGATGTACCGCATGGTAACGCGACATTGAACGAATGCCATAAGGACTTAAAAATTCTTTTTCATCCAACATTTTTTCAAGTACATAGCGAAGCTTCTTTTCATCCATGACTGAGAGCATGAAAGCACCGGCAGCATTCTTCGGGGTCATGTCCGCAGCTAATTCCGGGTGATCAGCAAGAAAATTACGTACCCTTCTCAATAATTCAGGATAACGTTGTTCAATGACGGGAGGAAATACTGTTGCTGCACACAAAGGAAGCAGTCCAACAAGTGAGCGAATTTTTAATAGAGTTGTTTGACCGTTTGGAAGGCAAAGCACATCATAGAAGAAATGATCTTCATCATCCCACATTTTATATCCGCTTCCGTCATTACCTGCCATTGCAGAGGCTATCCAGTAAAAGTGTTCAGCAAACTTTATTGCCATTTCTTCATACACATGGTCATGCTCAGCCAATTCAAGAGAAATTTGCAACATCACCTGACAGTAAAAAGCCATCCATGCGGTACCATCCGCTTGTTCAAGATGTCCGCCTGTTGGCAGTGGCGCACTCCTGTCAAATACCCCTATATTGTCTAGACCAAGAAAGCCTCCTTCAAAGACATTTTTCCCATTTGGATCTTTTCGATTTACCCACCAAGTAAAATTGAGTAACAGTTTATTGAATACGGTTCTTAAAAAATCGATATCAGCATGACCCCTAAATTCTTTTTCCAGGGCATAAACAAAGTAACAAGCCCATGGATGTATCGGTGGATTTACATCACCAAATGCCCATTCATATGCTGGTAACTGACCGTTAGGATGCATGTACCATTCTTTCATAAGCAGGGAAAGTTGGTTCTTTGCAAATTCAGGGTCGATCAAGGAAATAGGAATACAATGGAAAGCAAGATCCCATGCAGCAAACCATGGATATTCCCACTTATCCGGCATTGAAATGATATCTGCATTCTTCAAGTGTGGCCAAGCACTATCGCGGCTGTGCTTCCTTGGTGAAGGGGGTGGCGGCGTCGATGGATCCCCATTCAACCACTGCTTTACATTGAAGTAATAGAACTGTTTGCCCCACATCATTCCCGCGAGCGCCTGGCGTTGTACCAGTTTTGCGTCATCAGTATCGATTCTTTTTTGCAGATCATGATAAAAGTTATCTGCATCATTTTTTCTTTCATCAAATACGTTTTGAAATTCTGTAAAAGGATTTTTCAAATCTTCTTTGCTCAAACGCAAACGAATTACAATGCAATCACCGCCTTTAACAATTACATCATAGTCAGCAGCAGCCTTTGTTCCTTTGTTTTCAGGATTTACAGCAGCGGCATATTCATGAATCAAATAATCGTTTATACCATCTTTATAAAATTGTTTTCCATCATCATAATTATATAAACGCTTTGTATTTGTTTCGTTGTCTGTAAATAGCAACGCAGGATTATCTTCACAATACAAACGAAGATCACCAAGCGCTTTATGTATGATAACCATTTGACCCTGGCGTTCTGTAAAGATCACCGGCTTATAATCATCGTAACCCCAGGTCCATGTATTGCGAAACCAAACTGTGGGTAATACATGCAATGAGGCATCTTCTTTGCCACGGTTATGAATTGATATTTTAATAAGAATGTCTTCAGGAGTATTCTTTGCATATTCTACAAACACATCAAAGTATTTGTCTTCATTAAAAATTCCTGTATCAATTAATTCAAATTCAGGCTCTCTTTTGTTGCGTTTTCGGTTTTCATCTACCAACCAACTGTAAGGATACTCAAGCTGCGGATACTTGTACAGCATTTTCATGTAGCTATGAGTAGGTGTGCTGTCAAGATAATAATAATACTCTTTTACATCTTCACCATGGTTACCCTCACTTCCGGTAACCCCAAAATATCTTTCCTTTAATATCGGATCTTTTTTGTTCCATAAAGCGAGTGCAAAGCAAAGCAAATGCTGGTCATCACTGATGCCAGCTATGCCTTCTTCACCCCAACGATATGCTTTGCTGCGGGCCATATCGTGGGTTACAAAATCCCATGCACCGCCGTTTTCACTATAATCTTCTCTTACCGTTCCCCATTGACGATCCGTAAGGTAAGGTCCCCATTTTTTCCAGTTAGAATCTTTGAGCCTGGATTGTTCAGTTATCATATAAAATCTTATTTCAGAAGTTAACTTTTGTAATTGCTTCGTTGCCTGCTAGCTTTGTAATGTTCCAATTAATCAATAACGTTATAGAACCAGGTCATTATCCGGCCCTGAACTTTTTCTCGCTAATTTTTGGCCTTGCAGATTTATGTGATTTATTTATTGTTGTGCCATTTATAGTATGCAACAAAACTTTTCTCGCTTTCTTTATCCGCTTGTTAAATTTTTTCTCGCCAAGCACTGGCAAGAGAGATGCAAAAACTGTTTCCAGTTTTTCCGTTACCTGTTGCTTTGTTTCCCTTTGCGATGCGCTTTTGGCATCTTGCTCGTTGTTTGAGTGTTTCATATAACAATTTTAAGAATGACACAAAGGAATAACTCTGCTTTTAGGGGTCTCAATTTTTTATTTAATAACGAGCAATATTAACCAGCACTTCTCAACATTCATGGCAATTCCTAATCCGTTGTTTATTAAAAATTATATCGCCTTTATTAGCACAATAATAGTGTTAGTCAGGATTGCAATGCAATGACTGTCATCATTTCGATTGATGATTTTAATCACAGAGCAGAACTTTAATATTTATATGTTTGTAGTACTAATTGAAGTCATTAGCGATCTCCTAAAAAACTACCAAGACGGTTAGTTGTGGACAGCATAATAGAAGAATGATTTAGCCGTTGACATAATGAAAATGCATCGAATAAAAGTGATCTTATATTCCCCCACATTTGTTTGTCCGTTTATAATTCCTTTTTGTTGTAGCAACCAATTAATGCATTTGTCAACTGAATCACCTTCTGCTTTGGCAAATGCAAGCTGATCCTTGGTTGCTTCGTTACTTTTTGCCATTACTATGCCAATAGATTACTACAACATGCCCGGGCACTGATTACAATCACCAACATCAGTGACCAGCATCACCTGTCATGTTTTTCATGATATATAATTTCATTCTTTAAAACGAAAAATCATTTGTCATGAAAACAATAATTGCCCCCGCAGATTTTTCTATGGTATCCAATAATTCCTGTCTGTATGCAGCAAAGCTGGCGGCAGATATTAAGGCAGAGCTTGTATTACTGCATGTAATGGAACTGCCTCTTGCTGTCGCCGAATATCCAGTTTCCGTGGATTTGATTGATGAGGAGGGTGTGGAAAAAGAATTGGAAACATTAAAAAATGATTTGCTTACTGCAACAGATAACAAGATAAACATCAGGCAAAAAAACATTTTAGGCTCACCAGAATATGAAATAAGGCAATTATGCGGAAGGGAGAAGCCGTTCGCTGTTGTTATGGGTACGCACAGCTACGGGGTGCTTGATCGGTTTTTCGTGGAGAGCACAACTGTATACACCGCCAGGCATTTACATTATCCTGTAATTATCGTTCCCCCGGATGCGAAATATCAAAAGATAAAAAAGATCGCACTGGCTTCAGATCTTAAAGATATTTATGAAACGCCGGCACGCGAAATTGAAGGGATCGTGAAAATGTTTAATGCGGAGTTTGAAGTTTTTTATGTAGCGAAAAATCAAAAAAATATCAACCGCAATAGTGTTGCCAGCCTGATGCTTGATCATATTTTGCTAGACCTGGATCCGAAGTTCCATTTTGTGGAAAATGAAGATATCCCCGAAGGCGTCAGGGCAATCGCAAAGGAGCACGGCATAGACCTGTTGATAATTATTCCAAAAAAACATGGACTTTTCCATAAGTCACAGACAAAAGATTTTATTTTTTATTCTGATATACCTGTAATGGCAATACATGAAGATGATCCGGCGCAGTAATCATAACTCCCAAATTTGATTGTATGCGAAAGCTATTGCTGGCAACAAACGCAGCAGAAGTAAAAGCTTCTGCTATTGATTTTGGCTGTTATATCGCCAATCTCACACAATCGCCGCTGACAGGTATCTTTATCGAAAACAGGAAAAACAGGGAGATAGTTGACACCCCGGTAGCATCCTGGGATGAAGCGTATGAAGTGGTAAGCGATAAGGAAATACATGAAAATGAAAGCCTTTTTTTAAACAGGTGTTTACATAATGAGGCAAGGCATTCAATTCATCATGTTCAGGGAGATCCATTGCACGAAATGGTCAAAGAAAGCTTATATGCTGACATTATATTAACTGATGGCAATACATCTTTTGCAGAATATGACGGCTGGCCGTCAAAGTTTGTAAAGGAGCTACTGGAAAATGCAAAATGTCCCTTAATTATAACACCATTCGAATTTGATGAAATAAATGAAGTGGTATTTACATACGATGGTACCGATTCTTCCATTTTTGCAATAAAACAATTCATTTATCTTTTGCCTGAATTTAAAGATGTAAAGATCACTTTGTTGCAGGTGTTGAAAGACGAAGGTGATGACATAACTGAACAGGAAAAATTGAAAGGATTCCTAATGATGCATTACAATGCTGTTCATTACGGTATTTTGAGTGGCGACGCTGAAACAGAATTATTCAAGAAATTTCTCGCTCAAAGAAATAAGATATTGGTCATGGGTGCCTATGGCAGAAAAAAAATATTTAATCGCAGCACTGCTGATATACTTTTAAAAACTTTGGATATCCCAATTTTTATAACACATCATTGATAGACCCTTGTCTCCTCAAAACAAACGTAGTTGGAATCTTTCTGGACGCATACTAAAGCTGAGCTATTTCAACGGTTAAATACTTCTAAAGATGGATTAACTGAAACAGTTGCACGCAACAGGCAATTATTGTGCGCAGATAAGGAAAGGTTTAAGAAACCATGGGTAAAAGACTTACTGTTACTTCTATCTCAATACAAAAACCCATTAATATTATTACTCGTTTTTGCAGTTATTCTGTCAACCGTTTTAGGAGAATATTCTGAAAGTATAATAATTCTTGTGTTTTTATTGCTCACTGGTATTTTAGGTTTTTTTCAGGAAAGAAATGCAAGCAAAGCGGTTGAGAAATTAAGGCAACTTGTACATAACAAATCAACAGTAAAAAGAAATGGCATTGAAAAAGACATACTTATTGATGAAGTTGTACCCGGAGACATTATTTTGCTGAATGCTGGTGATATCATTCCTGCTGATGCATACATTCTTGAATCAAACGACCTGCATATAAATGAATCTGTATTAACGGGTGAATCGTTTCCTGCTGAAAAATTCGCCGGTGAATGCTCGTTAACTGCCTCTTTGTCTGCAGTTACAAATGCAGTGTTCAAAGGCACGAGTGTTATTAATGGTAACGCAACAGTACTTGCTGTGAATACGGGTGCCGAAACTATTTTGGGCAAAATAGGATATTCACTTCAAAAGGAAGAAATTCCTTCTGCATTTGAGAAAGGCATTATACGGTTTGGTTACCTGCTGATGTATCTTACCATAATAATTTCCGTAGCCATTCTCATCGTAAATCTTACATTAAATAAACCCTTGTTCGAATCTATTCTATTTGCGCTGGCGCTGGCCGTTGGTTTAGCGCCTGAATTACTGCCTGCAATCATTACGATCACATTGTCTGAAGGAGCAAAAAGAATGGCAGGTAAAAAAGCCATCGTAAAAAAGTTAAGTGCGATTCAGAATCTTGGCGAGGTGGATGTTTTATGCAGTGATAAAACCGGGACAATAACAGAGGGTATTGTGAAGGTAAATGCTGCTGTTGACTCAACGGGGCAACCAAGTAATAAGGTATTGTTATATGCATTGCTGAATGCGTCTTTCCAAACTTGTTTTTCTAATCCCATAGACGAGGCCATCAAAGCTGCATGCAGTGCAGATATAAGCATGTATAAAAAAATTGACGAGGTGCCTTACGATTTCAAGCGCAAGCGGCTGAGTATCGTGGTTGCTGAAAATAACAGGCATGTCATGATCACAAAAGGTGCAGTGGATAACGTGCTTGAAGTGTGCAGTGCAGCAGCAAACCAGGATAATGCACGGATAACTTTAACTAATGATCTGAAAACTTCCATTCAAAAGCAATATGAAAGTTTTAGTCAACAGGGTTACAGAACAATAGCTGTTTGTTATAAAGACGTAAGCGATAATCCCATAATCAATAAGGACGATGAAAAGGGATTGGTATTCCTTGGTTTTCTCTTGTTATCTGATTCGCCTAAAAAAGGAATTATTGAATCTATCAACCGGCTGAGAGGAACGGGCATTGCATTAAAAATAATCACCGGAGACAATGGTCTTGTAGCGAAACACCTTGCCCTGCAAATCGGATTGAATGCGGAGAAAATAATTACGGGCAAAGATTTGGCAACAATGACAGATGACGTCCTGCGCATGCATATAAAGCAGGTTGACGTCTTTGCCGAAGTAGTACCGGAACAAAAAGAAAGAATTGTAAAAGCCTTTCAGCAAACAGGTCATGTAGTGGGCTATATGGGCGATGGAATTAACGATGCCAATGCGCTGCAATCCGCTGATGTTGGTATTTCAATTGACAATGCGGTCGATATTGCCAAAGAAGCCGCCGACCTGGTTTTGCTTGACCAAAATATTGACGTTATCCGCGAAGGGGTGGAGGAAGGCAGGAAAACATTCATGAACACCATGAAATATATTTATATTACTACAAGCGCAAATTTTGGTAACATGATAAGCATGGCAGTTGCATCGCTGCTTTTGCCCTTCCTGCCCTTACTGCCCGTGCAAATTTTATTGAATAACTTTTTAAGCGATTTACCCGCTATTTCTATTGCCTCTGATAACGTGGATAAAGAACTTGTGATGAATCCACGTAAATGGGATATAAAGTACATTCGCAGCTTTATGATCGTTTTTGGATTACAGAGTTCTTTATTTGATTTTATAACATTTGGAATATTGTACAGTTATTTTCATACGCAGCCGCAAATATTCAGGACAGGTTGGTTCATGGAAAGCCTGTTGTCAGAAATCCTGATTTTGCTTGTGCTCAGAACACGCCACTTGTTTTTTAAAAGCAAACCATCAAAATACCTGCTCTCGTCAAGCTTATTTACATTGTTAATTTGTTTGATCATCCCTTACCTGCCGTTCGCAAAAGGATTTCAATTATATCCTCTGCCCGTCAATATCTTTTTAAGCCTGATAGCGGTAACAACAGGTTATATTGTTTTTGCCGAGACAACAAAACGGTTTGTTATGAAAAGACTATAGCAAGAACAGTGTTTTTTTATGAGCATATTGATTTATGAAGGCATCATCAGCACAGCAGCACCGGTAAACCTTCCTTCCCGTAACTGCTGTAAAGCTTCATTGGCCTGCTGCAGTTGAAATAGCTTTGTCTCTGTTTTAATATTGGCTTCAGCAGCAAGTTTCAAGAATTCTTCTCCATCTTTTCTTGTAAGGTTTGCAACAGACCGGATACTTCTTTCTTCCCATAAAATATTATAGGAGAATGAAGGAATGTTGCTCATATGAATGCCTCCGCAAATAACGGTGCCGCCTTTATCAACGTCCTCTAAGGCCTTTGGTACGAGACTTCCGACAGGTGCAAAAATTATCGCAGCATCTAATTTAACGGGTGCTGGTTTTGATGAATCGCCAGCCCAAACAGCGCCAAGCCCTAAAGCAAATTGTTGCGCAATGGTATCGCCGTCCCGCGTGAAGGCATATATTTTTTTACCCAGAAAAACGGCAGCCTGGGTTATTAAATGCGCTGCTGCACCAAATCCATAAATACCGATGGATTCGGCGTTCTTGTCAATCATACTGAAGGACCGGTAGCCAATTAACCCCGCGCAAAGCAACGGTGCACCCGAAGCGTTTGCATGCATTTTATTCAGCGAAAAACAATATTTCGCATAAGCAACTGTATATTCTGCATAACCTCCATCTATGGTGTAACCTGTAAACAATGCATTTTCGCAAAGATTTTCCTTGCCGCGTAAACAAAACTTGCATTTGCCGCAAGTATAGCCCAGCCAGGGGATGCCGACAATATCACTTTCGTTTAAGCCTGTAACATTATCCCCTTTTTTTGCAACGATGCCAACAATTTCATGACCAATAGTCAAGGGGAGCTTTGGATGTGTAAGTTCACCATCTGTAATGTGCAGATCTGTTCTGCAAACACCACATGCAATAATTTTTACGAGAACTTGTTTTGAGGCTGGCGCAGGAACATTCAAAGTTTTTAAAACTAATGGTTGCCTTTGTCGTTCAAGCACCATTGCCTGCATAATAGATGGTACATTCATATGATAGTTTCTGAGATCACTTCAAGCTGTGAACGCTTTCTTTTTGGTGTTGCACAGTTGAAAGAAGTTTTTTTATCAGCCATTTTAATAAAAACAAAATCACTATCCCCATCAAATAAATTATCAACCCGGCAGTGTAAATTAGAACCAGATTCCAAATGTAATCTTGTTGTATGATTTTATGTCTGTATGCTTTGAGTAAGATATTGCCAATAGGAAACAGGAAAGGAACCAAGCTGTGCAAAAAGCTCAAATAAATTTTTTGGCGGAAATAAGGAAGCCAAAATACCAAAGCAGATAAGCTGTAAATAATCGCCAAAAAAGAAGAAGTTACAGAAGCAATTTTTTCAATGACAAAATCTATTCGACCGGTGCATAAAATAAATATCCAAAAAGAGGTTGAGACAAATGCGTACGTTGTGGGCAGCAACGGTGTAAATTTTTTAACAAATGCATGGTGCATACGTTTGTTATTATCCATTAAATAAAATAAACTACACAATAACGGATAACCTGAAAAGAACATCAAAAAGTAAATCCACCAAAAAATTGTGAAAAATATTTGCATCTATATATTTTTACTGCAACGTAGTGCTTTGTATAGTTAAAAAAGATGACTATCTGAAGTGATTTTGATGACGCTAATCATCCTATGTTCAACATGGCTTAGTTAATTCTTCGCAAAGCATCTCAATAAATATTTTTATCAACCTGAAAAATTTCAGGTGCTGAAGGATATTTCATTAACCATAAACAAAGGAGAATTTGTTGCCCCCATTGGAAAATCAGGCAGCGGAAAATCGACACTGCTTTATTTACTAAGCACACTTGATACAAATTATGAAGGAACACTGACTATCAGCAATGCTACAGTTACGGATGAAACGCAAAACGAATTGGCGCATTTTAGAAATGAACATATAGGATTTGTTTTCCAGTTTCATTTTTTATTGCCTGAATTTACGGCGCTCGAAAATGTGATGATACCAGCACGTAAGCTTGGAAAATACAGTTTGAAAGAAATTGAACGACAAGCCATGGAAAAATTGAAGCTGATGGATATGGATGGTGTCGCCCAAAAACCGTCAGGGAAATTATCCGGTGACCAACAACAAAGAGTTGCGATTGCAAGGGCTTTAATTAATAAGCCATCTATAATTATGGCTGACGAGCCAACCGGTAATCTTGACAGCACGAATTCAAAGATTGTATTTGATATCTTGCGGGAGCTTTCACGGAACAAAGGCAAATCTATTATTACTGTAACACATGACACAGACTTTGCGAAACGTGCAGACAGGATTATAGAAATCGCAGATGGAGAGATTATGCGCCAACAACGTTGTTTATAAAAATTCTTTTTTAGTATTATTCTCCGGTTTTAATTCGAAAAAATTTTAATGTGCCGGGCTTATCAGGACATTTAAAGGTTTCCATCCTTCAATATAATCACTTGTAATTTTTAGTAGTGCCACAAACGGCATGAACAATATCATGCCTGAAACTCCCCAGATTATGCCACCGGCAATTATTGCCACTAATGTAGTCCAGGTATTTACATTTAGTTCAACGCCTACTATGAATGGAAAAATGACATTGGCCTCAAGGTACTGTACAATGCTGAATACAGCAACCACCCCAAAAGGAACCCAGATGCTGCCCGTAGTTATCCACGCTACGGAAATGGGCAGGAGTGCGCTTATAATAATGCCTATGTATGGAATAATAGTCATGATAGCGGTAAGCATTCCAAATAGTAATGCATGCTTTACACCCAATATCAACAAACCAAGCGTGTTTAAAATTCCGACAATCATGTATACAAGTATTATCCCCCGTATGTACCTGTGGTAAGTATGAATGGTTATTTCAAGTATCCTGTTTAGCTTGAATGCAGATTCTTTTCCCGCTATCGAACGAGCGAACTGAATAAATGTGCCGCGGTTATATAAAAATAAAGCAGTAAATACCGGAACCACTAATACATAATAAACTGTGTTTACTGTAGCAGTTAACGTTGTCTGTAAGAAATATGCCATGTTCTGTAAAAAACTTTCACTTAGATTTTTTGTCCATTCTCCCTGCTGTGAAACAGAAACATTAAATTGTTGTAAAAACCAATGTTGCAACTGTGAGATTGAAGCAGCTGCTTTGTTTTGCAATTGGGGCAAATTCTCTGTAAATGATCTTACTTCAGCCACCAATAATAAAAATAACGATCCAATCAGTAGTGCAATAATTATCAGGCAAATGAATATGGCAATGGTTTTGGGGATTTTTTTTGATTCAAGGAATTTACAAACCGGGTATAAAACGATGGCTATAAATAGCCCATAAAAAAGCGGAATGAATAACTTTCTCCCAAAATAAAGCGCCAGAACAAAGAGGAAGACTATCTGAAGATATCGTAGAAAAGATAATTCTTTTTCCGTGTTTACCGTAACAGGACTTTGCATCTTTAAAACTAAAAAATATGTGCTTACAGGGAAAGAATAAACGTCATATCGATAACTGATATTAATCAGGCAAAAAAATTATGTGTTATTACTGCTTTGTTATTGCTGATGTTATAAAAACCAAAAACTGTGCACGGTCATCATGGTAAATTCATCAATAAAACTTGCCTCTTCTCACTCTGCGCCAAAGACGCTTACAAGGTTGTGGTTGCTTTTAAAATACAGTGCAAATAGTCACCCCAATAGTAGACAAAAGTAATGCGGATCTCAATAAACAGATTTTGATAAAAAGTACATTGCGGCAGATGAACCCCCAACCACCCCGATAGTACCAACTCAAAAAGTTCTAATATTCAATAGGATCTATTAAGCAATAAGAACAAATCTATCATCACTGTAACCTATATTGCAGATTTTGCAAAACATGCGGCCATAATTATAGAAATTGCCAGGAGAGAAATTTTGTTTAATTAAATTTAGCCCATGTCATCTCGCGGCAAATATAGTTGTGCAACAAACTATACAATACATAATCAAGCAGCATTGGTGCGTGGCGGAAAAAGATATTTTGATTTATTAGAACACATCATCAATCAGGCGCATACAATCATTCACTTGCAGATGTATATTTTTAATGAAGATGAAACAGGTGATCATATTATCAATGCATTATTAAAGGCAGCGAAAAGAGGTGTTGAAATTTTTATTGTGCTCGATGGCTATGCATCCAGAAATATATCAAAACCATGTATTGAAATCTTAAAATCGACCGGTATACATTTCCGCTGGTTTAATCCCATTTTCAGAAGCCGTTATTTTTACTTTGGAAGAAGACTACATCATAAAGTTGTTGTGGCCGACGCCTTCGTAAGCCTTGTTGGCGGCATAAATATTACCAACCGGTATAACGATTTAGATGAGCCAGCCTGGCTTGACTGGGCATTGTATGTGCAGGGTGAAATCTGTTTAAATATTAATAAGATTTGCGCTGATGTATGGAATAAGGCACAATGGGGTAGACGCATCAGAACAAGATTCATAGTGCCTAAAACCCATTTAAAATCAAGTGACGAATGCCGGGTGCGTGCATCTGTAAACGATTGGGTGCGCAACAAGAACCAGATTTCAAAAACATATATAGAAATGCTAAAAAGGGCGCAGCATTCTGCTGTATTTATGTCAAGCTATTTTTTGCCGGGTGTTTTAATAAAACGGTATTTAAAGGCCGCCGCAAAACGTGGTGTCAAAATAAAAATCATTGTTGCAGGAGTTTCGGATGTACAACTGGCAAAGCAGGCAGAGCGCTATATGTATAACTGGTTATTAAAAAATAAGATTGAAATATATGAGTACAAAAAAGCGATTCTACATGGTAAAATAAGCACATGCGATGAAATATTTGTGACGGTTGGCTCTTACAATATCAATAATTTAAGCGCTTATGCAAGTATTGAATTAAACCTTGACGTAATGGATGCGGTTTTTGCTAAGAGAACAAACGCAACTCTGGATGAAATAATTCGCAATGAGTGCACACAAATCACAGAAGTTATGTATAGTGGAAAAGAAAGCTTTTTTGTACGTGCATGGCAACGTATTTGCTTTGATACTTATCGTGTGATACTCTATCTTTTTACTTTTTATTTTAAACGACGCCACGGCTGATCTCCACTTATTCTTTGCAGTAATGCAGCAATACTTTCTCCACTCCAGCCGGCAAAGCGACCGCGCTGTACAACAAGTTTGTTATCGCTATGTTGTAAAAAATAACGAAAAGCAAATGGTGCATTGACGTTTTGCCAACCTGCAATTTGACCAAATCGCAGATCGTTAAACACAAGTGTATCACTTTGTAATGAAGCAGTATAAAAGCCTTTTGAAAATCGTTTTAAATTTTGCAAATCGGCATGATCTGATACATTTCTTAGCAGGTATTCATTGCGTGGAAAGAACTGTAACTGCATATCAATTTCCTCATCAAATAATGAGCGGTAGCCAATATAAAAGCCACTGTCTGTTTCTGCAACTACATACCACAACAAATTATTGAAAGGTGTTGGCGTTGAAAAATAGCTTGTGTAAGAAACATGTTCAGCCGCAAAAGCCTTTTTCACTTGTGTGTTAATTTTTATTTTATTGATGCAACAGTAACATAAATAAACCGCCGGTAACACTACGCCGAACTTCCACCAGAATTTTCTCTTCCGTCGGTGCCCTCTAAAAATAAGTAGCATTAAAAATGAAACACCAGCCCAAACAGAAAAGAGCGGATCAATAACAAAAATGGAGTTGAATGAAAATCGATGATGTGAAAAAGGTTCGAACCATCCGATACCGTAAGCGTTAAGGCCATCAATAAAAAGGTGAACGGAAACTTCAGTTGCAAAAAATAACATCCATGTCTTTAAGGAAATATTGTGCGGTCTGTGCCACTTTTCCGCAAGCAATGCAAAAAGTGGCACAATGATAACCATAAATAAAACAGAATGTGTAAATCCGCGATGCGCCAACAAATTTTCAGAAGTATTCAACCAGGTGCCGGCAATAAAATCTATATCCGGAATACTTTGCATTAATGCACCCCATAGCATTGCTTTTTTGCCCAACTTTTTTCCGGCAAAAGCTTCGCCAATGCAGGCGCCTAAAGCTATATGTGTGAGGCTATCCAATTAAAACTTGAAAAGCAACAGTGTATTTAATAAGATATTTTAACTCTTCAGTCTCTTTCAAATCTACCTGATTTTTCAGTGATTACAATGCGATATATCACAGCTTTTGAACGCGCATATGCATGCGAATGATGTGATGGTTGTGCAGTTGCGCTTACCTTTATATGCATCATCTTTTCAACGAAGGCTTTCATGGCATAATAGCGGCTTCTCTCATCACTTAGTTCCTCGTAAACGCCCCATAATATCACGCTGCGCCAATTAGTAAAATTTTGCATCTCATCCACTTCAAAACATATATCAGGGTTTTTTCGCATCATGAAAATTTTTAAACCCTCTTTAGAGTGAGCAAGTATATGCCGCCCGTCATACACATAATTAACCGGAACAACATATATCTTATTGTCATTGTAGCACCCAATTCGACCAAGTACATTATGCTTCAGAACTTCTTCTATTTCATCATTCGTTAGTTCACCCAACATATTATTTGCTTTAATGAATTAAGCATTTTGCTTCCGCCTGATCGTATTCCTTTTTCTGATTTATTATGTACCAGCAAATACGATAATTTATTTATTCAGTAAGATGATGTAAATCATTATGTGAACTGATTTCGGTTATGTATAAAAATGCTGTTATTAATCATTATATGGCCTGATGTGTATCACATAAAAAATATTGCTTACTTAATAGGTTTGATAAACAAAAGCCTATTATGAAAGACTTAAATATTAGAAACATTCCAACAGGAACTTACGAAATTGCTGTGTGGCTGATAATATTGATGACTATGATATTTGGCTACAGATACATTAAAGAAATTGTCGAATATGTTTTATTGAAATTATACGAATATTTTATTCAGCATAAATTTTGACTGTTAATTAAAACATTCCGCTTTTCTTACTAACCAGGCGCCAGGTTGTAACAAATAATTCTTTTCGGAAAAATGCTTGGAACGAAATCACGGCCCATCAAAATAATCAGTTTGCCGTTATTTAAAAATCAGCATAACAGCATCAATGCCGGTAGAGAGGTTGTGCGTATACTGCTATTGCTGTAACTGCTGCCATAGAAACTAAAGCCTGAACAACCATAGACTATGGTATCTATCCGCCAAATTATGAAGTCATAAGCTGCATTCCACATATTGCGTTGTTACGTAGTGACTTTAGTGATTTATAATAAGTAAGGTAGAGCATCATATAAGTAACAAAACCAGGAACAGAAAAGATCAAAAACAAAGAGAATGTCTATTCGTTTGCCGCCAGTAAAAGCGATCGAAAGAGGTCAAAAAAACTTACTTCCTACATCCCATATGTGCCAGAAGCACACATGAAATCAGGGTTATCCTTAAAACCGCATTGTTAATAACCCGCTTCCGGAATTGACAAAGAAATTGATGGCCGGTATAACCAGCATTAGGTACTTAATTATTTAGACTAAGTATAGCCTGTTGTTTCCACCTTTTTAAATAAGGGAGAACATTCATAGCTCGATCAGTTACTCCAGCATCAATATTCATTTCTTCCATTTTTTGTTTTATGAAAGATTCCATTTGGTCAACCGTCATACCAGGGTTAACAAAACTTCCGCCCTGATAACAGTACTTACAATATTCATGATTTTTTGAACCATCTTTTTCTGTACCTAACAAACTTTCATCTGTTAAAGGCATACTGCAGCTCTGGCAAATGTTTTCTGTGTTCATAGTTTTATTTTTTGAAATTTTATCTTATTTCTTCCATCTTTTCTTTGTGTTTAATAAGCTGTCTTTTTATATTGTCAGATAACCTGGCCAATGCAATTGAAAAATTTTCTGCTCTTTCTTTTGCAAACAGAGAACCCTTGGGAACCGATAATTTTGCTTCAATATTAAACCTGTTCTGGTTGTAACTTGATTGTTGTCGTAGAATTATATCACATGTAATTATGCGTTCATAAATCTTATTTAATGCTTCGAGTTTTCTTTTTATCTGTCTTCGCAGCCTGATTGATATGTCTATATGAGGAGATTCAATTGTTATTTGCATAAATTTATTTATGCCTAAAAGTAGTTCTCTGGCCTACAGGAATTGTTAATGTAAATCAGTTACGGGTATGACAGTAATCAGTTTAATACTGTCTGGCTTTAGAACAATGCGAAGGCGGGAGGTTTTTTCAAAAGATTTCGTGTTTCTATTTCAATACATTTTCTAAAGTTCCTAATAATTCGGTTGGGTCAAAAGGCGTGAGTATATATTCAACAGCTCCTAACTTTAGATCCTCCTCTATCTCTTTTTTCTCTACACTTGCAGTAATAAAGACAAATGGAATCCCCGATGTTTTTTATCATCTTTCAATTGTTTTATTAATGATGGTGTTGGTTTATTACGGCTTGAATTTATTATTACCCATTTTATACAGGCGCATCCCATGGTACTGGTGAAATTCAATTCGATTAAAGATGAATCAGCTAAACAAAAAATAAATAAGCTCACTCAAGGTTATGCGGATAAGGAAGAGTTTTTGTTGACAAACTATCTCAAGGAGTTACTACCACTGCTGCTGCATTTTATCCGAAAGATGTAATTGTGCGTATGAGCGATTTTAAAACAAATGAATATGCAAATTTGATCGGCGGCAAGCAATTTGAGCCCGAAGAAGAAAACCCGATGCTGGGATTCAGAGGCGCTTCGAGATATTATAACGATTTATACAAGGACGGTTTTAAGCTTGAATGTGCAGCCATAAAAAAAGTACGTGAAGAAATGGGATTGAATAATGTAAAAATCATGATTCCCTTTTGCAGAACATTGGAAGAAGGAGAAAAGGTTATTCAGATGATGCAGGAATTTGGGTTAAGCAGAACCGGGGATAATTCACTTGAAATTTATGTAATGGCTAAAATCCCTTCCAATGTATTACTAGCTGAAAAGTTTGCCGAACTGTTTGATGGGTTTTCTATTGGTTCAAATGATCTAACGCAGCTAACGCTGGGTGTTGACCTGGATTCAACTTTGGTATCCGGTATTTTCAATGAGCAAAATGAAGCTGCTAAAAAGATGATAGGCATGATGATTAAGGAAGCGAATTCATGTGGTGCGCACATAGGTTTGTGCGGGCAGGCGCCCAGCGATTTCCCGGAGTTTGCGCAATTCCTCGTTGAACAAGGTATCAACAGTATTTCGTTCAATGCAGATGCCTTGCTTAAAGGAATTGAAAACATTAATAAAGCGGAAAAATCATTGAATTTACTCGCTTAAACTTTTATGTTAAGCCTAAAGAAGTGATCGGGATAGTTGAAAACGCATTTGCAATAATTACCAGGTTATCACGCAAAATTCTTAAAGAATTTCATTCACGTAATATTCATGATTTTCAGGTTGAAGTGAAAAAGTTACGGTCTTTTTTACGCATGGCTCAATAGATGCACTGTAAGCGCATAAAACAAAAAAATAACTACGCGGCAGTTTGAAATAAAAAGCCCTCGCCAACCGGCGGGGGCAGAACATAACGCTTCCAAACTTCTTATTTGATGGTTATATTTTTAGGTGCAGCTTTTGCTGTTTCATTTTTTGGAAGCATAACATTCAACACGCCATCTTCATATTTCGCTTCAATTTTGTCGCGCTTTACTTCTTCCGGCAAGGTAAATGAACGGCTGAATGAAGAATAATTGTATTCCCTTCGGTTGTAATGTTCGTCTTTTTCCTCTTTCGTTTCTTCTTTTTCTGCACTAATGGTGAGTAGGTTACCATCAAGGTTAATTTTAAAATCGTCTTTTTTCATGCCTGGTGCTGCAAGCGAAACGTTATAGTGGCCATCATTTTCAGCAATGTTTACAGCCGGCACAGAGAGTGTTTTTTCAAATCCGTTATCAAACCAGTCATTCCATGGTTTAAAGAAATCATCTACAAAAGAAGGCAGCATGCTCGTTCTTTTTGTTAATGCATTTGTTGACATAAAATTTGTTTTAGATTATTAATAATGGTTTTATCAAAGCTATTTATCGAAGCGGGATTTTTAGCTGATGATAGTCAACTGAGAGGCTGAATTTCATCAATTATTGGCCGGGAGTACCAACAGTGGGATAGAAGCGCCTCTGAATATATTTCCAAAATCACTTCTGTATACTAATCTGTGAAGGAAGCTTTCTTTGTGATATGCTATCACCAGCATACCAGGCTTATTTATTTTTATGTAAGATGAAATTCCGGCCGGAATGGAATCATTCACTACATAGTTGAAATGCACATCATTATGGCTGAAGTGTTTTTTAAAAGATAAAAACTGTTTTTCCTTGTCATTTTTGAAAAGGGCATTTTCATTTACATGAACAACATCAAGTCTTGCATTGAATAGGCTAAGCCACTTACGCAAATCTTTAATCAGTTGAGTGGAGCTTTCAAGTAATAAATCTGTTGCAAAAGCTATAGCTGAAACAGGTGTAAATTTTGCCTTTTCAGGAACCAGCAGTACCGGGAACCCCACATGTTTTGCGGTATGTAAAGCAATACTCCCAAAAACAATCTTTTGTATATTACTTACGCCTTTGGAACCAAGAATGAGTGCAAACGGCTTTTTGTTTTCGGCAAAATCTTTTATGACACTGTTAGTGCCGCCTTCTGTTATATGGCACGCAACAGGTATATGGCCGGCAGTTCTTTTCTCCAGCCTTTGTTTTAGCAATTGAAGTTTGTGATATTGCTCTTCCTGCATTTCCTCTTGCAACTGTGATATATAGTCAGGTATACCTGTCGCAATGGGAACCTGCATTGCATGCAGTATTTCAAGCCGGGCATTTATCGAAACAGCCATATCAGCCGCATAATTTACCGCATTTAAAGAGGTCTTTGAAAAGTCGGTAGGAGCAATAAGCGTTTTCATGATTAAGCGTTTGTATAAAATTCCTTTATCATTATAATTATAACAATGACTGAAATTATTTATAGGTATGATTTTTATCAGTTAAAGGCAAGCATGCAGATTTCAATTTGCATGAATAGCCTTAGTTGTGCTATGTGATAACTGTCACAGTTAAAAATGATGCGCCATTTTAATTTTACATTCTTAAACTATATTTTATGATACTCGAACAGATTTATACAGGTTGTCTTGCACAGGGAGCTTATTACATAGAAAGTGAAGGGGAGGCGGCAGTGATCGATCCGCTGCGCGAAGTAGAGCCTTACATAAAAAAAGCAAAACAAAATAATGTAGTTATTAAATATGTGTTTGAAACGCATTTTCATGCTGATTTTGTGAGCGGGCATTTGGATCTGAGTAATAAAACAGGTGCCCAAATTGTTTATGGGCCAACTGCAAAGCCGGAATTTGAAGCTATTGTTGCAAGGGATGGGCAGGAATTTGTTTTAGGCAAAGTTGTTATTAAAGTATTGCATACGCCTGGCCATACTATGGAAAGCAGCTGTTACCTTCTAAAAAATGAAGAAGGAAAAGACGTTGGTTTGTTTTCCGGCGATACGCTATTTATTGGAGATGTGGGTCGCCCCGACCTGGCGCAAAAGGTAGCTGCCGGATTAACGCAGGATAAACTTGCCGGTTATTTGTATGAATCACTGCACAATAAAATTTTGCCTTTGAATGATGAAATCATTGTTTACCCGGCTCATGGCGCCGGTAGCGCCTGCGGCAAGAACATGAGTAAGGAAACAACGGATACATTAGGCCATCAGAAAAAAACAAACTATGCCCTGCAACCCATGAGCAAAGAGGATTTTATTAAAGCTGTAACAACAGGCCTGGTAAAGCCGCCATCCTATTTTCCTATGAATGTAATGATGAATATTCATGGTTATGAAAGCATTGATAAAGTGCTGCAACGCGGTGAACATGCATTAAGTGCAGAGGAGTTTGAAACAGCCGCCAATGAGACAGGTGCATTAATAATCGATACCCGGGATGCACAGGTTTTTGCAAAAGGGTTTATTCCAAATTCTATCAACATAGGCATTAACGGGAGTTTTGCGCCATGGGTTGGAACCTTAATACCTGACATTGAGCAACCCATTCTTTTGGTTGCCGATGAAGGCACAGAAGAGGAAGCGATCACAAGATTGGCGCGTGTGGGTTACGATAATACGATTGGATATTTAAAAGATGGTTTTGACGCCTGGAAAAAGGCCGGAAAGGAAATTGATAGCATAAGAACCATTACTGCAAATGAACTTGCAGATGTAATGAAAGAAAAAAAGGTGAACATACTTGACGTGCGCAAAAAAAGCGAATACGACAGTGAACACATTATTGATGCAGAGAATGAACCGCTTGATTTTTTAAATGAAAACATGGCCCATATTGATAAGGCCAAGACTTATTTTGTGCATTGTGCCGGCGGTTACCGCTCCATGATATTTAATTCTGTTCTTCGTGCAAGAGGATATGATAAATTGGTTGACATAAAAGGCGGATTTAAAGCTTTGAAAGAAAGCAGCAAATTTAACCTGACTGAATACGTTTGCCCGACAACTTTATTATAACAACAAAAAAATTAAAGAAATATGTTTAACACGATAAAAAAAATATTCGGCGTTTCAACACCCGATAAAAAAAAACTTATGAAAGATGATGCTATTATCATTGATGTGCGCACACCTTTCGAATTTAAAAGCGGCCACATTCCCGGCTCGAGAAATATACCCCTTGATACATTGCCATCTGCAATAGCTAAACTGAAAAAGTTAAACAAAAAAATTATTACCGTTTGCCGCAGTGGTTCCAGGAGTGCCACGGCAAAAAATATGCTTGTATCTGCAGGAATAGATGTTCATGACGGCGGTGCATGGCAAAATTTAAGAGAGGCAGTTTGATGTGTAGGTGGTTTTTGAAGAAAGGCAGTTGTTTTAACAACTGCCTTTCTTTTTTTAATAGCAATAATGTTATCAGATATCATTGCTTCGTTTACGGGAAGAAGTGTTAATGCCAAACAAGCTGTATAAAGGGCAAACGCTTATGAAGCCTGTAATTAAAAAAATTCCGGCAATTACCAGCAAAATAATTGCCGATGTACCCGTTAAAACATCGGTAAAAAATAGCACTGTAATTAATGCAGCAACAAGTACTCTGAATACTCTGTCAAATGCTCCCACATTCTTTTTCATAAAAAAATTTTAAGTACCTGAAAGTTGTCATAAAAATCATTATGGCTTGTGACTTTAGTCACCAAAAAGCATGATTTACATTGATAGATTAGCAGTGAAAAAATTATAGTATGCTACATCATCAAATAATTATTGTAGGCGGCGGTAATGCCGGTATTTCTGTTGCAGCACAATTGCTCCGCCATAAAAAAGATATAGACATTGCAGTGATCGAGCCATCGGAAACGCATTATTATCAACCTGCATGGACGTTGGTGGGCGCCGGTGTTTTTGATGTAGATGACACCATTCATAAAGAAGCCGATGTAATGCCTAAAAAAGTAAAATGGATAAAGCAAAGAGCAGTAACGTTTCAGCCTGAAAACAATACGGTAACACTCGGTAATAACGAAATTGTTCATTACGATTATTTAATTGTTGCCCCGGGCATTCAATTAAACTGGCATGAGATCAAAGGCCTGCGGGAAACACTTGGCAGCAATGGTGTTTGCTCAAATTATAGTGCAAGAACAGCGCCTTATACTTTTGAATGCATTAAAAATTTTAAAGGCGGGAATGCTTTATTCACCAATCCGCACACACCTGTAAAATGTGGCGGCGCTCCACACAAGATCATGTGGCTGGCAGCAGATTATTTTAAAAAGCATAAAGTGTTCAATAAAACACATATTCAATACTGGAGTGGCGGCACAAGATTATTTGGTGTTGACAAATATGAACACACACTAAAAAAAGTGGCGGCAAGAGATAATGTTGACATGCATTTTTATACAAAGCTGGTTGAAATAGACGGACCGAATAAGTTAGCAAAATTTGTTGGCTTTGGTCCTGATAATAAAGACAAGGAATACATTGTTGATTTTGATATGATACATGTTACACCGCCGCAAAGCGCTCCTGACTTTGTTAAGAATAGCCCATTGTCAAATGCAGCCGGATGGGTTGATGTTGATAAGCACACCTTGCAGCATGTGAACTATACAAACATATTTTCTTTGGGCGATGCATCCTCATTGCCCACTTCAAAAACAGGTGCAGCCATCCGCAAGCAGGCGCCTGTATTGGTGAATAACTTATTGGCATTAATGAATGGCAAAGAATTGACTGCATCCTACAACGGCTATACAAGTTGCCCTGTAGTTACGGGTTATGGTAAACTGGTTTTGTGCGAGTTTGATTATAATAATAAACCGGTAGAAACTTTTCCATTTGATCAGAGCAAAGAAAGATGGAGCATGTACCAGTTGAAGAAAAGAATATTACCCTGGTTATATTGGCATAAAATATTGCCGGGAAAAATGTGACGTTGATTGTTGGCCTGAGGGTTGGTTTAAACCCTGTTAGAAATAGCAGGCTTTTTTAATTATCAATGTTAAGTCAGGTATATTGTTTAGTGATTTTTTGATTTTGCGATTTTTCTTCTCCGCACAGTCTCTTTCCAGGCTAATGTGTGCAGGTCAAAGGACTGTGCGGGAATTTTGTGATTTCCCGATTTTTCGATTTTCTTCCAACGCTCAATAATAGCACAATTTCGAAATCAATAAATCGCATGATCAGGAATGCTTATCATTAACAAACCTATTCTTCCTCATCCGTATTTTTCAGCTTTTTGTCTTAACAGGGTCTGCTTGTTGGATTGTATGTGGTTGGTGCTACCACCATTAAACGGTGCAGGCCCTGCGTTTGCATGCGCAGATTTTTGATATTAAAACACAGGATCTCATTCCGTGCGCATTGGCCATGCGATGAAGACACTGTTACGACGGAAATTTAGTTCCTCATCCATTCAATGAAGATTATTTTATTTACGACGTTCTTGCTTCCCGGTGGCAATAAGAGCAATCAGATTAGGATGATTGACGCATTATGTTTAGCTTTAAGCCGGTTATTTCCAAGACGATAAGCCATTATACCATTACTCTTAATTTCTTTAGCATTTAATATGTCTAACCCTTTTTTCGAAAGGCCGGTTTTAAATTCTCCATATCAATACCCAACCAAACATTGGGAATTGGATAAAGATGGGCAGCCCACGCAACAGGTAGTTGAATCCCGGCGGAAGGCCGAGTTTATCACACCTATACCAAAATCACGTAAGCAAAAAAAGAAGAATCAAAGCCAGTTTGATTTTGGTGACGACACAGGTATTTCTTCAGCCAAACAGAAATATGAAACAATACCTGTTATCAATCGCCTGCGGCAGGAGGTTAATAAGTGGCGCATGATACCGGATAAAAACAACTGGGGCGTAACACCGGAAACGGCAAGGCTATTGGAGTATTGGCGGCATCGTGAGTTCAATCACATACGCCCATTCTTTTGCCAGGTTGAAGCAGTGGAAACTGCCATCTGGCTTACAGAAGTGGCGCCTAATGCCGGAAAGACCGGCGCCAGCTTTATAGAACATCTTACCGATGCAAACAAAGAAGCTAACCCGGAACTTTTTAGATTAGCATTAAAATTGGCTACAGGTGCCGGTAAAACCACGGTTATGGCCATGCTGATCGCGTGGCAAACCATTAACGCGATGCGGAGGCCACAAAGCAAAAGATTCAGCAGGGGGTTTTTAATTGTCGCGCCAGGAATTACTATTAAAGACAGATTAAGGGTTTTGCAGCCAAACGACCCATACGGAGCGTTAAAGAGCAGTTTAAAAGCAGAGATCAATAAAGAAGCATGGGAAACCCTGCACAGCGATACATCAAGAGCTTTCCCAAACCAAAAAGCGGACGTATTGCGGTAAAGGTTATTAATCATTTGGGGGATGAGGTGATGAAGGTGTTTAAAGTGTAATAAAACCCCGGGAGTTTTTGAAACCCTCGGGGGTTTCTCAGCAGGTTTCGTGGAAATTGATAATTTTAAAAAAAACAAAACATGTTTTTAAAAAATATTGAGCTGGTAAATTTTAAGTGCCATGCACATTTAAAATTAGACTTCAATACACCCGATAGCGAAAAACCAATCCGCAAGTCCACTTTTTTGCTTGGAGAAAATGGCACAGGAAAAAGCGCCCTGCTGAAAGCTATTGCGTTGGTAACAGCCGGCAGCAATGCCCTGGCAGATTTAATAGGCGATGCGGATAGCTGGGTACAAAACAAAAAAAAATACTGCGAAATAAAAGCCATAATAGTTACGGCAGATGGGGAAGAAAGAAACATTGGCCTACGTATAAACAGGGGTTGGCATATTTCTGATATTATTAAAGCCAACCGGGAAACACTGGAAAGGCTGGACGATGCTATAAAAAAAGCAGACAGGAATTATTTTATCCTGGCTTATGGCGCCAGCAGGCGGCTTAACCGGGGCGATGATAAAATTTTCAGCAAGCAGTCATTCCGCACATCACCCCGCACCAATTGCATACAGTCTTTATTTAACCCGGATGCGCCGCTGGTTTCTTTAACTAACTGGGCATTAAACCTTGATTATACAAGCGGCGGATCGCAGGTAAAAATTATACGGGATGCATTAAACCATTTCCTGGTTGAAAATGTAAAGTTTAAAAATATTGACCGCAAAAAAGGAGTGCTGCTTTTTACCACACCGGACGGTATTGTGCCTTTGGAACATTTAAGTGATGGTTACCAGAATGTGGCTGCATGGGTAGGCGACCTGATGTATAATATTACCAATACATTTAAAGATTATAAAGACCCGCTGCATGCAAGAGGCGTACTGTTGATAGACGAAGTTGACCTGCACCTTCACCCAAAATGGCAAAGAAGGCTGCATGAATTTTTAAATAGCAAGTTGCCTAATTTCCAGATTATTGTTACTACCCATTCGCCCCTTACGGCGCAGCAGGCAAGAGAATGTGAATTATATGCATTAGTAAGAACTAATGGAACAATTGAACTTAAGCCCTTTATTGGAGACCCTGCAAAAATGCTGCTTAGCCAAATATTGATGTCTCCTGTATTTGGTTTGGAAACAGATGAGTCTGTAGTGGTTGAACGTACAAAAGACAGGATAAGGGAATTATCCACAAAAGAAACTATTACTTCAAAAGAAAAACAAGAGCTAAAAAAGTTGGCAGATAAAGCAGGGGCTTTGCCATTGAACGTAAGAAAGAATGCAATTCTTGACCGTAAGGATGTAAAACTGCTTGAAGTGCTGAATCAAAAACTTAAAGTAAAACTTCAATAAGGTATGATTCCGTTAACAAGAGAACGCACATCAACAATATCAGCCAATTTCAGGGGTGCTAAGCGCGTTGCCAATAATCTTGAACTGCTAAAACTGAAAAGAGATGGAAAATTAGATGCAGATGTAAACAAGGTTTTAAAAAGCGCAACCTGGAAACCTGCAAAAAAGCAGCTTTTAAAAGAATCGAAAAATAAATGTGCCTATTGCGAAACACCTACTACTGTGGTGGCGTATGGAGATGTAGAACACTTCAGGCCAAAGAGCACTTACTGGTGGCTGGCATATTGTTACGAAAATTACCTGGCTTCCTGCACGGTTTGCAACCAATTGTATAAAAGCGATAATTTCAGTATCGTTAATGCAGTGATGGATGGCCCGGTTGTAAAATCTACTGATACCGATGTGCAACTAAGCCTGATGGCTGCAACCATTACGCCCGACCCGCTGAATGATGCGGACGGAATGCCATTGGCTGATTTAATTGACGCAATGAAGGGAGAATTTGCATTACTGATAGACCCATATATAGAAGACCCGGCTGAGTACCTTGCCTACAATCCCATATTAGCCAATAAAGAAATGCTGGTGGTTGCGGCAAAGCCGGAATATGCTGATGTTGTAAAAGCCTGTGAAGATTTTTTTGGCATTAACCGCAAAGAATTAATGGACCTGCGGTTTCAGCATTACTGCACCTATATGACGTATAAGCATACACTGCAGGTTGCTTCATTGCCGCAACAGGTTAAAAACATGATAACACACAGGTTAAACGAATTGCAGAAAGGTGGTTCAGCTTATGCCGGCATGATACGTTATTTAGAAACTGTTCCGTTGAACAATTTACCCTGGGATTTTAATTTGGAAATTAGCTTGTGAACTAATGGAATTCAGAATGGCCAATACATTATGCATATTTTTCGAAACAACCGCAGAGATAAAGAAAGAAGCATGGGAAACCCTGCACAGCCATACATCGAGGGGTTTTCCCAAACCAAAAAGCAGACGCATTGCAGTAAAGGTTATTAATCATTTGGGGGATGAGGTGATGAAGGTATTTAAGGTGTAATAAAACCCCGAAGGTTTAAAACATCGGGGTCTATAATAGTTATCTTATTGTTGTGGTGTAGTTGATGATGATCCTTTGTTGGTGGTAATATTAAAGATACTCACACCTGCGGCCAATCCTATCCAGGGCATGCCCCGGTAAACCCAGTTTTTTTGTACTTTGCCGGCCAGGAAATCCATACCTGTAACAATGCCTAATTGTATGTTCTTTTTTTGCCAGTAAATACCGATAGCGGGGCTGAATGCCGTAATATTTTGCGCTTGAACATAGCTTTTAGCTAAAATTGAATCTTCTTTAGGAAAATTTGCAATAGCTGAATCAACTTTCACTGATGACACACCTGCGTATAAAAGCAGGTTCACTGTTGCATCTGTTTGCAAATTTTGCTTTATTGTCCAGGAAAAAGATGCCCCTATTGAAATATCATTCGTGAAATCAAAAAAGCCGCTTTTGGAAGCAAATGGCCGCAATTTTACGGGTAAAAACATGGCGCCCACATTCCATGCATTTCGTTGGTCAACAAAATCTTCTGAATTGCTGAGTAGTTCAGTTGTTTTTACCAGGTAGTAGTCTTTTGTGTTTTTTACAATAAGTTTTTTAGATGGGGTTGTGTCTGTACTCCCTGTGCTTATAACGCGCTCAATATTTACTTTGCTGTAATTAACGTCTTTCACATTTTTAGTTGAACCTGCATTTGCATACTTGCTGTAATATTCATAATTAGAAATATCCGTATTACTTGTTTTAGGCTCCCAAAATTTAATAATAGTGTAGCTGCCTGTTGTTCTGATAATATCAAACACATATTTGGCTGGCATATCAATAGTGATTATCGGTATGGTATCGTTAACATGAGCTACGCTGGCTGTTGTTCCATCTGCATTTAACCTAGGTATGGCAACAGTAGCTGTATCAATCTTTATGGTAGCATCACTTGCCTCTAAACCTTTATATGGAAGTGCTGCATAGTTTATGGGAATACAAGGCAAAGATACTTTTAGTCTTTTCGTTTGGCTAAAACCATAAACTTGGAAAATGCATAACAGGCCAATGATAACGGGAATTTTTTTCATGTGCTTTGGTTTAATAAGTCAAACTTATATTGCTTATAGGTTGTTTTATACAGGAAAAACCTCGGGAATAATGGGGATTTTTCACATTCATTATTTATTAATTTATACATCCTCTTAAACTCAGCGAGCAACCCCATTGTACCTTGCCACTTATATTATACAAGCCATAAAAAGTAGTAACAAGGCAACAATAAAAAATGAGTTTATAATGCCATGTACAGCAAAGACATATAAATTTGATTACAGGAAATAATCAATGGAATTTAGAATTGCTGATACATTTACGGGCAGCCTTGCCCGTTTAACCGGCGAAGAGCAAAAAGCTGTTAAGACAACTGCCTTTGATTTGCAAAACTGGATAAAGCAAGAGATAAAAACTTTTGGTCGGTAAGGGTAAATAAAGACATAAGATTAATTGTTCATAAAAATGAAGGCAGCTTATTGCTTTGTTATGTTGATCATCATGATAAAGCTTACGATTAGGCAGAAAGAAGAAAATTAGATACACCCCCAAAACCGGAGCGGCACAGCTTGTAGAAATTCGTGAGACAGTGCAGGAAATATTTGTACCTGTATATGTACAAGCTGAAGTCCCTTTTACCTTATCTGCAAAAAAGTTATTTGAAAATATATCAGATGATGAATTATTAGGTTAAGGAGTACCAACAGAATGGTTAAATGATGTAAAGGAAGCAACAGAAGAAAATATATTCAGCATAACAGAGTAATAACAGTATTGCAACTATCTTTTTCAATATTTGCAAATATAATTATTCAATTGCACCTGTAAGAACATGCAATGCATTTCAATGAGGTAAATTTGCAGTGATGAACAAGGAACTATTAAAAAAACTTTTCCCCGGCCTCGAAGAAGAATTGTATGAAGAACTGATGGAACATGGCAATATAAAAGAAGTAAAAGCCGGTAATACATTGTTGCGTGTAGGTCAAACCATTCGTTCAACGATGTTGCTGCTTGAAGGCTCCATTAAATTATATCGCGAAGATGATGAAGGAAAAGAATTCTTTATTTATTCATTAAATCCCGGCCAGGCCTGCTCTCTGTCGCTTGTTTGTTCTATGCAGCAGCCTTCCAGCGAAATACTTGCAAAAGCATTGACGGACGTTGTTGTGCTCACCATTCCACTGGAGTATATGGATAAATGGATGCGCAAATATAAAAGCTGGTACCAGTTTGTCATAAGGTCTTACCGTGACCGTTTTGAAGAGCTTTTGAAAACCATTGATGCCATTGCCTTTACCAATATGGATGAAAGGCTTGAGTTCTATCTAAAAAAACAGGCTACACAATCAGGGACTAACTTGCGACTTACACACCAGGAAATTGCCAACGACCTTAATTCTTCAAGAGAAGTGATAAGCCGCTTATTAAAAAAGATGGAAGCAAAAAAAATGCTCGTGCTGTATCGTAACGCTATTGAATGGTTAGGAAAAGTTAATGCGGCTATGTGACAAGTATCACCTTGCATTTTAAAAGATAGTAACAATTTTGCCACATGCATATTGCAGGATATATAGCATCATTATTTATTGGCATTTCATTAGGATTGATCGGCGGCGGCGGTTCCATACTTACAGTGCCTGTTTTGGTTTACCTCTTTGGTATTTCTCCTATTCTTGCCACTTCTTATTCACTATTTGTTGTTGGATCAACAAGTTTGATCGGTTCATTTAACGGTTGGAGAAAAGGCCTTGTTGATCTTAAAACAGCATTCCTGTTCGGGCTTTCATCCATCATCACTGTTTTCATTACAAGAAAGCTCATTATACCAAACATTCCTGAAAACATTATTATAGGGAACATAACCTTACATTTTTCCATACTTACAATGATATTGTTTGCGGTACTTATGCTGCTTGCATCCGTTTCAATGATAAGAGACAGGGATGCTGAGATAAAAAACAAGGATAACAAAACTCATTTTGTAAAAATGGTTTTGTATGGAATAAGCATAGGACTGGTAACGGGCTTTCTTGGCGCAGGCGGTGGTTTTCTTTTAATACCGGCATTGGTATTGTTGCTTCATCTTCCCATGAAAAAAGCTATCGGCACATCGCTGCTTATTATCGCCTTAAATTCCTTGACAGGTTTTGTGGGCGATACAGGGCATTATCAAACAGATTGGACATTTCTTTTAACCGTTTCTGCAATTGCTATTGCCGGTGTTTTTATCGGGGGATTATTCAGTAAAAAAATCCATGACGAAAAACTCAAAAAAGGATTTGGCTGGTTTGTGTTGATGATGGGTATTTATATTATCATTAGAGAGATATGGTTTCAATAATTTTTATAACAATTAATTTTAAACAGTGATTGAATTGATAAAACAACCCTGGCCCTGGTATGTGTCAGGACTGATAATAGGTTTAATGGTTCCGGCTTTATTGATAGCAGGTAATAAATCTTTCGGCATCTCTGCCAACTTAAGGCATATATGCGCTGCTTGCTTCCCTGCAAACATTGGTTTTTTTCAATATAACTGGAAGAAAGAAATATGGAATTTGTTTTTTGCTGCGGGCATAATAGCAGGCGGTTTTATTGCAGCACATTTTTTATCGGCTGCGGGTACCGTAAAGGTTGATGCTTCATTGCTGTCAGAATTAAAGAACTATAACATAACCGATACAGCAAACCTGTTGCCATCTGAACTTTTTAGCTGGCCTGCATTATTTTCCGTAAGAGGTATTATACTCATGATTGCCGGCGGCTTTTTAGTAGGCTTCGGAACAAGATATGCCGGCGGATGCACAAGCGGCCATGCTATTATGGGATTGAGCAACCTGCAATGGCCTTCACTTGTTGCCACTATAAGCTTTATGGCAGGCGGTTTTATTATGGCCAATCTTATTCTTCCTTATATTCTTTCTTTATAAAAACTAATATGAATACAATAGAACAAGATAGAAATGCAACGAAGCGGGCAATTGATCTTATTACGGATTACGAAGTGCGTTCAGACGATACCGCCTGCATAAATGAAAGCGAATTGCAACATCCCTGGTGGTATAATTTTAAATATTTAATTGCAGGCATTGTGTTTGGAATTGTACTGGTAAAATCGGAGGTTATTTCATGGTTCAGGATACAGGAAATGTTTCGCCTGCAAAGCTTTCACATGTATGGCGTTATTGGAACGGCTGTAGCAACGGGAATGATTTCTGTTTGGCTGATTAAAAAATTTAAACTAAAAACTATTCATGGCGAAGCTATACATTTTCATAAAAAGAAATTTAATAAAGGGCAAATTATAGGCGGTTTGTTATTCGGGTTTGGTTGGGCAATGACAGGGGCCTGCCCAGGACCATTATTTGCACAACTGGGTGCAGGATTTACCGCAATATCAGTTGTTATTGTAAGCGCCATTGCAGGAACATGGACTTATGGAAAATTAAGAGAGAAGCTGCCGCACTAAATTTTTATTTCTCTTCGCCTTTAGCCCCGCTGCAGATTTTATACATGAATTTAATCACGGATGTTTTGCCGGCACTTGCGCTAGGTTTAGATGAAGGCAGTGAAGATATCATGCAGAGGCCTCTACACAAAAAACGGCACAAGATCATATTTACAAAACACTGGAGGGCGATTATCAATTATTCATTCGTAATAACCACGTGTATTTTTGCAGCTATGCGTATTGCAGAAATTATTTGAATTTAACTAAACCAATTGCAGACAATATACTTTTTCGGTCGTTAGGGTTAGCGCAGTTATGGCACAGCTTTAATTTATCAGGCAGTTCATAACTCTGTTTTTAAAACGAGATATTCCGGAACAGGTATGTCTGGTTTTCACTCGTCATTTGCATTATTATTATGATTGTCACTTATACAGTACGGGCAACAAGAAATGTGCTTTCGCTTGTACCGATCAATTTATATGAGTTAACTGTTATTCTTGTTACTGGCATCACTCCGGTATTAATAATTCAGGCTTTAAAAAGATTAAAACTGGTTGTGTGAAGATGACGAAGATCATATTTTCCCATTCCTGTTATCAATAAAATAATCATCACCTGTTTTTATCTTAATTCAATAAACAAGAGTTATGAAAAAAATTATTGCCGCTTTTGACGGGTTGAAATATTGCAACAGCACAGCAGATTATGCCATCAATATTGCTAAACAGAGTCATGCACACCTGGTGGGTATTTTTTTAGATGATATGATTTATCATAGTTATCGCTTTACAGACGTAATTGTTAATGGTGAGGTGTCAGAAAAAAAGTTAAAGGACTTAAATGAAAAAGACAGGGCAACCCGGAAGCATTCTATTAATCTTTTTAAAACAGATTGTGAACACGCTTCTCTTGAATTTTCTGTTCACCACGATAAAAATGTTGCACTAAAAGATTTGCTGCATGAATCTGTTTACGCCGATTTGCTTGTAATAGGCAAAAAAGAAAATTTTTCGATTTATCAAAACAAGTTTCCTTCAGGTTTTATGAGCGATGTATTATCCGATGTGCAATGCCCGGTAATGGTAGTTCCGGAGAAATATAAACCACTGCAGTCGATAATTTTTTTGTACGACGGCGACCCGTCATCTGTGTATGCAATAAAAATGTTTTGTTACAACCTTGTTGCACTGCGCCACTTGCCCACAAAAGTTTTGTCGGTAAGACCACTTGAGCAATCATTGCACTTGCCAGATAATTATTTAATGAAAGAATTTATGAAGCGGCATCTTCCAAAGGCAGAATATATTGTTTTGAAAGGTGATGTGGAAGATACAAGTACCTCTTATCTGCAGCAGCAAAGCGAAGAGGCATTAGTTGTTTTGGGAGCTTATCAAAGAGGGCGTGTATCAAGATGGTTCAAACCAAGCATGGCAGATGTGTTGATGAAGAGTACCAATCTTCCAATGTTTATCGCGCACAGATAAATAACGACTTGAAGGATGCTTTGTTAGTTATACAGCACTGGTTATTCATTGGGTTCCGGATATGAAAATGGAGATAATCCGGCAGTAGCAAAAGGCACTGGTTTGGGATTGCACATCATTAAAAGATATGTTGACTTAATGAGTGGTTCTATAAGCGTGAAAAGTACAATAAATGAGGGAACAGAATTTACTGTAATACTTGATGGAGCCTTAGATAATAAAACTATGCCGCAATGCTTGTAATGTAATCGTTCATTAACAAAAGGTATTTGCCGGCATTATCGAGCGCTTTCTTCTTTTTATTTTCATCGGTTCCGTCCTTTGCCCTGAGGCTGTTCACTTTTGCCCGAATGTTAGCACGATAGGCCTTGTAGTAAATAAATAAGTCTTGTTCTTTATCAGTAGTTGCAATTGGAAATAATTTCTTGTACTCTTGGAAAAATAAATCGGATAGATCTCTTCTTTTATAGGCATCAAGGTCCATACATAGAAAAGCTATTTCATCCAGGACATCTATTTGCCGCAAATCATCATTAAACTCAAGGCAATCAAAGGGCACCGGTTCAGGCAGCAAGAAAATGTTTCTTGAGTGCAGGTCGCCGTGGCAATCCCTCACGAAACCGTCCACGCATCTTTTTTTCATCAACGCTGCATTCATTTCAAAAAATTTATCAGATAATTTAATTGTATCTGAAATTAAACTGCCGCAACTGATTTGTTTTTCCAAAAATTGCCTTTGAGTGAGTATATCATTAAAGAGGTCTTTCATGTTAGATATATTTTCTTTATAAACAGTATTTGTTTGCTTGTGAAAGTTGCTGATTTTTATTGCGAGATTCTTGACGTCAGCAACCGTAACCTTGTTTTCAGATAATAGCTTATCCATTCTTCGTTCCTCAGGAAGCTTTCGCATGTGTACCGCATAGTCAATAATTTCTCCTGCATTACCATCTATAAAGAATTCGGAAGTATTTTTTTTAACTGGTATAATGCCAAGATAGACATCATTTGTTAATCTTTTATTCAGTTCAACTTCTCTTTCACAGTAAAGTTTTCTTTTTCCCAGGGTTGAGAAATCAAGAAAAGAATATTTAACCGGTTTCTTGATCTTATAAACAAACTCATCACAAATAATTACCCACGATATGTGTGTTTCTGTTAAATCAACCGAAGTGGTTTCTGAAGGAAAATTTTTTTTATCAATCAGCCTCTTAATATTTTCCTGGTTCATTGTTTTAGAAAAAAGGTAATCGGTAGTCTCATCCAGCATGTCCGCTATATTATCGTTAGTTGAATGCAATACTAAATGTGGTTCTGTAAACAAGGGCCATGTGCTTTTCATCTTTTTATACACAGCAAAATCCGCATTGCTATCCTGGCGCGGTACTGCAAGTCTTTGTTTTATTAAATCTTCATCGGCAACTATTTCTACAATAAAAACAGGTGCGATTTTTTTAGCTTCTCTTATAAAATTTCGTCTTGTTTCGACATCAGAAAAAGTTGCATCCACCGCAACTTCTTTGTAATATTCAGCATCGGAAATTCTTTTCATCATTTCATCATAAACTTTTCTTTTTTCTTCGTCGGAATATGATGGATTTCTGAATAATTCCTTTCTCACTGCATCGCTGCTAATGTATGCTGCATGCAACATTTGTGAAAGTCGTTGAGCGAAGTAGCTTTTGCCCGAACCTGGCAATCCGCAAACAATTATTATCATATCATTCCTCCGAATTATTGATTTATTGGCAAAGCAAATTGATTCAATCAGCATGCTGTTTATTACATTGTATCTAGTTTAAATATCATCCCTGCATGCTTCTTATAAGTTTTACCAAAATAAAAATTTAAGCAAGTGTTTCTATATGATTATTATCAATTGCGAAGTTGACATAACTCATTCTTTTTCGCTCCTATAAATATTTCTTTTGTGTTTTATCTGCACTTGTAGAAACACTTTTTTGCTTGCCAAAAAATATAAGGAAGATTTATCGCCATTAATAGCTGTTAAATGCGAGCCCTGCATTTCCTTAATTATGCCATTCGAGTCAAAAATGAATTCCAGATCCGCGATCGGGTATTAGCTGAAAATAGCTGTAAATAAAATAAAATGGTATTTATACGACGAATATGTAAATGACGTAGCTGACCCGGTTTTTAAAAAGCAGAGAAAGCAAAGCAACTTACAAATAACAAAGGTGTTGATACTGCAATTGAAGCGGCCGGCATTCCGGCAACCTTTGAGCTTTGCGAGGACATTATTGCGCCGGGTGGTATTATCGCTAATATTGGCGTGCATGGTAAAAGTGCAACACTTCGTTTGGAAAAATTATGGGCACACAATATTGCCATCACAACAAGACTTGTTGATACTGTAACAACACCGATGCTCAATTCGTTTCCACAATTCCTCCTTTTTTAGTGGTTAAAAATAAATTTTAAGGACTTACCAGATAAGATGTCCATTTCATGGACTCCTTATCCGCAAGGATTTTAGAGGAATTTGGTTACCTGGATTTTGGCTTTTGTCGGGTAACCGAACGGGTCACCTGCGAATTGAGCTTTTTTGATGCTTTTTGATATGTTTTTAAAACAAAAAAGTCCGCAAACCATTGAATTTGCGGACTTTTGATACTTTCTGAGTTTTAAGTTGTGGAGCTGGCGGGACTCGAACCCGCGTCCAAACATCTTTGCCATAGGCTTTCTACATGCTTAGTTTATTATTCATTGTCGGCAGATAACAGGGAATAAACTAACCAACTACCCGCTTAGCTGAATGATCTTTTGCGACAGTCACAACATTCTGCCGCAGCATTCTGTTTTTCTTTGAGTCGGCGGCGGAGCTTGGTAACAGAACTACCTGCTCACGCGGCCCAAATGACTAACTAATCACTGATTAGGCAGCCATAGCGAAGTTAGATTCGCCGTTTATGATTTGAACTTTCTGATTAGCGTGCTAACGGTCCAACGCACGGCATGCTTACACCTACCTCAACGGATGCTGTCAAAACCAATACAGCCCCATAATTATTGATGATGTACGATGTTAGATGTACGATTTTCAAAGAGCGAACAGCAAATTTACAAATCATTTTTGCAAAAATTATTTAAAACTCATCTTCGCGGCTCAATATGAGAAAAGATTTCAATACGGCTGAATTTTATGAGCGTAAAATTGCTGCGCTTGACCAGGAATTAAAAGCCCTCTACAAAAAGAGAAGCACTATTGCATGGATAAGATTTGCCGTTTTTATAGTTGTTTGCATCGCTGTATATTTTTTATGGAGCGTTGGTTTGTTAATGGTGATAGCTTCAATTGTATGCGGAATTGTTGCATTCCTGCTTGCTGTTTCAAAAGACGCAAATAATAAAGCTGCTATTAAAAATATTGAAACGCTGATGGCCATCAATAAAGATGAAATGGATTACCTGCATCAAAATTATCATCATAAATATAACGGGAAAGACCTTGAGCCGGCACAGCATCCCTATGCAAAAGACCTTGATGTTTTTGGTCAGGCTTCTTTATTTCAATATATAAACCGTTGTAACGCCCAACAGGGCATTCAATTGCTGGCAGCGCGGTTATTGCAGCCACTATCCAAAGAAAAAATAATGCAGCAACAACAGGCTGTAAAAACACTCAACGCTAAAATGGATTGGCTGCAGCAATTCGGTGCTTACGGCATTTTGGAAAAAATCACTTTTGATGCTGAAAAGCGTATTAATAAATGGCTTGAGCAGGAAGAAAATTTTTTTGATAAGAAGGCATGGCAACTGCTGTTATATATTTATCCTGTTATAACATTAGGTTGCTTCTTTCTTTTTTTGATAGACATTATATCAATGCCTGCATTTTCTTTACTCTTGCTGATCTTTTTTGGGATAGCATTTCTGATTAGCGGCAAAATACAAAAGACATACACTTTATTATCACAGCTGGTGCCGGTTGTTTCAACATTCTATAAACAGCTTAACTGGTTTGAAAAAGAAAAATTTGAAGATGTTTTTTTAATCAGCCTGCAACATCCGGATTCACCTGGCAGAACAGCTTCAGCTTCTATGCGATCGCTGCAAAAAATTCTTGAACGCTTTGATGTAAGGTTAAATGTATTTGCGTTTTTTATCCTGAATACTTTTTTGCTTTGGGATCTCTGGCAGATAACGGCATTAAATAAATGGAAAAAAAATAACAAGGCTTCTGCAACAAACTGGTTTGATGTAATCGCTGAAGTGGAAGTGGCTGGCAGTTTTGCTGTTTTGCATTTTAATAATCCCGGCTGGAATTTTCCTGTAATTGCCGATGCGCATTTTACATTGGCAGGCAAAGACATTGGTCATCCGTTGATATCCAAACAACAATGCGTAAACAACGATTTTGCTTTGAAAGGAACAGCCAAAGTTGACCTGGTCACCGGCAGCAATATGGCAGGCAAAAGTACTTTTTTAAGAAGCCTTGGTGTAAATATGGTGTTGGCTTATGCAGGTTCATGTGTTTGCGCAGAAGGCTTCACCGTTTCCATTGCTCAATTAATGAGCAGCATGCGGATTGAAGATAATCTTGCTGAAAACACTTCTACATTTTATGCTGAATTGAAAAAGCTGAAATCAATTATCGATGCGGTGAATAAAAAGGAGAGAGCCTTCATACTGCTGGATGAGATATTGAGAGGCACCAATTCCCTCGACAGGCATACAGGATCAAAAGCGCTGATAGAGCAGTTGATACATCATGATGCTGTTGCCATTATTGCCACGCATGATATAGAATTGTCAAAACTGGAGAATGATTTCCCGCAGTCCATCAAAAACTATCATTTTGATGTGCAGGTAAGCGGCGACAAATTATTCTTTGATTATAAACTCAAACAAGGCATTTGCCGCAGCATGAATGCATCCATACTGATGAAGCAAATTGGTATCGAAATGTAAAGCTTTATAAAGTTCAATAGTTCACAAGTTCCAAAGTTCACGCGTTCGTTCATTCACAACCAACATTAAACTTTAAACATTAAACGTTGCTACTACTTGAACAACCTGAAAATGTCAAGTCCTAAAGCGTACGCCATCAGGGCTAACAGTAAAATCATCCCCACCAATTGTGCATATTCCATGAATTTATCGCTCGGCTTTCTCCCGGTGATCATTTCGTAAATACAAAACAAAGCATGGCCGCCGTCAAGGGCAGGTATGGGAAGAATATTCATAAAGGCAAGGATGATGGAAAGTAATGCAGTAAGCGACCAAAAGCTTTGCCAATCCCACAAGCCCGGAAAAAGACTGCCAATGCTGATAACGCTTCCCAAAGATTCACTTGCTTTTACTTTGCCGGTAATGATTTGTCCTAAACCGGTTATGTTTTTATCCAGCATAGTAAAGCATCTGCTGATGCCCACCGGTATAGATTCCGCAAAGGAATAAGTTTTATGCGCTGTTCCAAATAGCTTATCAGGAAATTTGGGCTGAAAACCAACCTGCGACTTACTATTTAGTTTTACCCTCGTGGTAACCGTATCATTCCCTCTTAATAACGTAAGATCAACATCTTTATCAGCAAAGGGCTTTTTAAGATTTTCAAATTGATAATAAAAGGGAACCTGTTGCCCGTTAAAGGCAATGATCTGATCGTCTTTTTGCAGTGATCCTTTTACAATAGTAACGCTTTTGCTGTCAACAGAATCTACAATAACAGGGAACCGCACTGATGTAAAACCAGCGCCTCTTGTATGCATCAGTTGGCTGATAAAGCCGTCAGGTATCGGCACATTAACAAGCTGGCCGTTGCGTTGCACCTGGAGATTTTTTGCGTCAGATGTAATGATCTCTGCACTGGCTATAGACGCATCTTTAAGTGGAACGTTATCAATGGAGATAATATTATCGCCATCCTGCAGGCCGATTTTTTTTGCAAGCGAATCAGCGTGTAAGCCATACTTTAAATGCTGCGGTGGTATATATTCTTCGCCCCATTTAAAGGTTATCATTATATATAAAAAAAGCGCCAGCAATACATTCATAATAACGCCGGCCACCATTATGATCAGTCTTTGCCATGCAGGCTTGCTTCTGAATTCATAGGACTTGGGAGGCTGTTTCATCTGTTCCTTGTCCATGCTTTCATCGATCATGCCTGAAATTTTCACATAACCGCCAAACGGCACCCAGCCAATTCCATAAACGGTTTCGCCAATCTTCTTTTTCCAGATGCTGAACCATGGATCAAAAAACAAATAGAATTTTTCAACGCGGCACTTAAACCATTTAGCAGTAGCATAATGCCCAAGCTCATGTATGGTAACCAGTATAGATAAAGAAAAAATTAACTGTAAAGTTTTTATGCCAATTCCTGCCCAGTCAATAGCTAATAGTGTCATATCTTAAATTCCTGAATAGATTTTAATGTTTTAAATAATGCGTACCTGAATAAGTTTTAATGATAATGCTTCGCATTTTCTTGTGGTGACGAACCAATTATTTCATGGCATTCCGCCGCGGCGGATCGCAACACTTCTGCTGTAGTTTTTTATGGCAGTTACGGTTTCATTATCAAACACTCCAACTGCATTCAACAGCTTTTTATCCAGGTTAAATCGCAAAAAAAATTTTGCAATGATAATAATTCATTTGTTAATCAAAACAAATATGGTGTCAGCGGATTTATAACTGTATCAAAGATGCGGCATAATTACGGGCTTCTGCATCGCTGTCGAGATAATCGTCAAGAGAAGGATTTTCAATAAAAGAGATCTTTTCCATCGTTTTTTCCACCACAGCAGTGATGTCAAGAAATCCTATCCTGTTGCGCAGGAACGCAAACACGGCAATTTCATTGGCGGCATTTAATATGCAGGGCATGTTGCCACTTTTATACAAAGCTTCTGTTGCCAGCACCAGATTGCGAAAAGTGCGCAGGTCGGGTTCTTCGAAAGTGAGGGTTGAAGGTTTTTTGAAATCATAGCGCGGAAATTTGCTTACAAGGCGCTGCGGAAACGACAATGCGTACTGGATAGGCAATTTCATATCAGGCAAACCCATCTGCGCTTTAATGCTTCCGTCTTCAAACTCCACCATACTGTGTATAATGCTTTGAGGATGAATAAGCACCTGCACCTGGTCCGGGTGTAAACTGAAGAGCCATTTGGCTTCTATCATTTCAAGGCCTTTATTCATTAGCGTAGCGGAATCAATGGTGATTTTTGCGCCCATGCTCCAGTTTGGGTGCTGTAGTGCATGATCCCGCTTTACATTCACCAAAAAATTAGGTTTTTTTCCGAGAAAAGGCCCGCCGCTTGCAGTGAGTATTATCTTTTCGATCTTATTTCGTCCTTCGCCAACAAGGCATTGAAATATAGCGGAGTGCTCACTGTCAACCGGAATGATGGGCACTTTTTTTTCAAAAGCTTTCTGCATCACAAGATCCCCGGCAACCACCAGTGTTTCTTTATTGGCCAGCCCGACTGTTTTGCCCGTTTCTATTGCATTGAATGTAGGCTGAAAGCCTGCATATCCTACAATGGCTGCCAGCATCATGTCGTAACAATTCATTAAAGCCACTTCATTCAACGCATTTTCACCGGCAAAAACCTTTACCTGTGTATTGGAAAGCGCTTCTCTTACTGCATCATACTTTTTATCATCAACGATTACAACAATATTCGGATTGAATTTTAATGCCTGCTCAATTAATAATTTCTCATTAGTGTAGGCAGTTAATACTTCTGCAGAAAATTTATCCGGATGCGTAGCGATAACTTCCAAAGCCTGGCGACCAATTGAACCTGTAGAACCAAAAATCGCAATGCGTTTAACCATAGCTGCAAACCTTGAATTTTCGTAAAGATAAAAGAATTAACAAAAGGGCTTTATTAGCGGCGTGCAATAAAGTATTTAAAAGAAACGAAGCGCAATGCTACAATAATATTTATTGAAACAGGTTAATTATTTTTTATTGCAGTTTATAATCATATAACGAAGATGCTATCGCTCTTTCATTGCTCAGTCGCGGTAATTTATTTTGCCCTCCCAGTTTGCCGATTGATTTCATATAATCTACAAAACCATTTTTGCGAATGGGAACTATTTTCAGTTTTTCAAGAATATTGCCATTGATAAGATCGTCATAATAAATATTTTTCTCACGAAGGTTATTATCAATTTCCGTTGCAAGGCATTCAACATTATCAGGGATTTTCTCAAATTCGATAAACCACTCATGATAACTCTTTCCTTCGCTTGCAACGTAGGGCGCTACTGTAAATTCCACTACCTGTATGCCCAGTTTATTTACAGCCCTGGCAAGCGCTGATTCTACTTCTTCACCAATTACATGCTCGCCAAAAGCAGAAATAAAATGTTTTGTTCGGCCGGTTACCACAAGACGGTAAGGATTGGTGCTTACAAATTTTACCATATCGCCAACATTGTAGCCCCACAAGCCGGCATTGGTGCTAACAACAAGCGCATAGTTTTCATTTGCTTTTACATCTTTTAGCATAATGCGTTGCGGGTTTGCATTCTGAATTTCATTAGCAGGTATGAATTCATAAAAAATACCGGAATCAGTATTAAGCAGTAACCCTTCTGACTGCTGGTTATCCTGGAAAGCAAAAAAACCTTCACTCGCCGGGAAAAGTTCGATCGAATCTATTTTCCTGCCAACGCTATCGAAAAGACGGTTGCGATAAGGCTCAAAATTTACGCCTCCATACACCAGCACAGATAAGTTCTTGAAGAGATCACCAATTTTCTGACCTGAATTTTCCGTCAGCCTGTCAAAATACATTTGCATCCATGGCGGAATACCACTGATCAAAGTCATGTCCTGGCTGATGGTTTCTTTAACAATTGCGTCAAGCTTCGTTTCCCAATCCTCAATGCAATTTGTTTCATAAGAGGGTAACTGGTTGCTTCTTAAATAACGCGGCACATGATGATTCACTATCCCGCTTAACCTTCCGGTAGGTATTCCACCTATGCGTTCCAGTTCAGGTGAGCCGCTTAAAAAGATCATTTTGCCGTTGGCAAAACCTGTATTACCCGTTTGTGCCATGTAGCACAATAAAGCGTTTCTTGCTGTTTCTATATGATTTGGAATGGAATCTTTTGTTATCGGAATGTATTTTACACCGCTTGTAGTGCCGCTGGTTTTAGCAAAATATATAGGTTTGCCTTTCCAAAGTACATTTTCGCGGCCGCTCTTTATTTTTTCGATATAAGATTTCAACTGCTCATAATCACGAACAGGGATATTGGCTTTGAAGTCTTCGTAAGATTCAATTTTTTCGAACCGGTGATCTTTGCCAAACTCAGTTTGCTTCGCAGTTTTCACCAATAATTTCATCAGCTTCTCCTGATCTTCCACAGCAGTTTCCATCCACTTTTTGGTCTTATTATAAATATAATTAGCAAATGGACGGGCAAACAAGGATTTTAAATACATAAGCAAACGCTAAGGCGGCAAATTTAACGCTATGTGGTTTCAAAAAACTTTAGCCGTAAACCTTTAGACAATATTTACAAATTTCTTTTCATTACTAACGAATGAACCCGTACCTTTGCCGTCCAAATTTTAAAAAATATGTTTGCTATTGTAAAAATTGCCGGACAACAGTTTAAAGTGCAGGAAGGACAAAGCCTGTATGTTCCTCATATTGCAGGCAAAGCAGGAGATAAAGTTGAATTCTCTGATGTTTCATTGGTTACTGCCGATGATAAACTTTCTGCAGGCAAAGATGCAAAAGCAGTTGTGAAAGCTGAAATTGTGAATGAATTGATAAAAGGCAATAAGGTTATTGCTTTTAAAATGAAGAGAAGAAAAGGCTTTCGCAAAAAACACGGACACAGAACTCAGTACACACAAATTAAAATTGAAAGTATAGCTTAAGATTTTGAAATAGCAATTTCCAATTTCAAAATTTACAAATTCCAAAATAAAATATCATGGCACATAAAAAAGGCGAAGGCAGTGTAAAGAACGGCCGCGATTCTCAAAGCAAACGTTTAGGTGTAAAAATTTATGGTGGCCAGCCTGCAACCGCAGGTAATATTATAGTGCGTCAACGCGGCACAACATATCATCCCGGAAAAAATGTTGGTGTAGGTAAAGACTTTACTTTATTTGCATTGGCAGATGGTGTTGTTGAATTCAGAAAGACCAAACTGAATAAAACTACTGTCTCTGTTTTAACTGCTGAAGCATCTGCATAGCATACTTCATCTATTTTTTACTTCTATTAGTTTACGATATAAAGATGTTATCCACTTTATATGAATAATTTTTTGGTGGTAACTCTAAAGTTTATACTTTAGAGTATTATTTTTTTACTAACCATTAAATTTCAAAACTATGGCAACAGCAAAGAAAGCTGCAAAGAAAGCCGCTCCGAAGAAAGCCGCTCCTAAAAAGGCTGCAAAGAAAGCCGCTCCTAAAAAAGCTGCAAAGAAAGCTGCAAAGAAAAAATAAGCAGTTTCAATTTCAAGTAGAAGAATAAAATTTAAGTCCCCCGAACATCGGGGGACTTTTTAATTTATATACTTTGTTTTGATCTTCTTTTAATAAATACTACTGCAGTAGCCGCAAGCAACAACCATACAATAGCAGAAGCTACTATTGCAATTACCTGGCTGTTATAAAATGAAGCAGGTTTAAATTCAAATTTTATAGAATGATTACCGGCAGGAATTGCAAGTCCGCGCAAAACATAATCTGTTCTCACTATAGGCGCCTCTTTGTTATCGATGTATGCTTTCCATCCCCGGTCGTAATATATTTCACTGAATACTGCAAACTGGTTGGTATTGCTCCTGCTTGAATAAGTGATTTCATCATTATCATTTTTTATCAATTCAATTTTCGCAGTGCTGTCAAACACCGGAACAAAGGCTATTTTACTTTTCTCTGATTCTGCTACTATTGCACTGTCTGCCGGATTATTATTATCCAATGCACGCATTGCTGCAGCATCGTCTTTTACATAAGCAATTTGTTTTGCAAACCAGCATGCACCTAAAACGCCAGGATTAATTTGCACTTCCTCACCTTGCTGCCCGTTGTTAATAACGTATTTTGTATTAAGCATGTTAAGCACGTTTATATTTAATTTATTGCTTAACTGGTAGGTCATTAAATCCTGGTAGATAGCAAGCTTGGCAGGGTTATAACCACCGATAGAATTATGAAAATAAGATGTCATTGCATCGTTGAAAACATCTTTGCTTAAATTAAGCACACGATAGTAACCTGTATCTTTCAGTATCTGCTCATCAACCGGTGAAGGTGAAAAGCTTTGGGCTTGCTGGTCTTCACGTGTTTGAAAATTGTTATCATTCAAATATCTTCTGCCTTCGGCTAAAACATCTATTGAGCTTAGCAATAATATGGCAATAACGGCATATGAAGCCTTTAACTTATTATTTGCATACGACCAGATAGCCGCAAATGCCAGTGCAATAAAAACAAAGGAGCGCAAAATATCACTGCCAAATAACGATTGCCTGTCTTGCTTCAGGGCGTTATAAAAATTGTTCGCAACATCCTTATTGCCTCCTGTCATTTGTGTTAACTGGCTGATGATTGAACTGTCTTTTGGTGAGTCGTAAGTAAAGCTTGAGTAAAGCATTACAACAATCAGGAAAACACCAAGCATTACCAGGCCGGATATTTTCAGTTTTCTCCATACATACGCTTTATCATTCTCAGCAAAAAATAGTTGCTGTAACGTAAGTATGCTAAGCAATGGGAACAATAACTGCGGAATTATTAATGTATAAGTCGGAACCCTGAACTTGTTATACATCGGCAGGTAGTTAAACAGGAAATTATTAAAGCCGGGAAAAAATCTTCCCCAGCTCATCATGATTGCCAGCACGCTTACTGCAAGGATCCACCACTTATCCTTTCGATTTAAATAGATCATTCCAAACAAAAACAGAAAGCAAATGATGGCGCCAAAATAAACCGGGCCTGAGGTAAAAGGCTGGTCTCCCCAGTAGGTTGGCATTTGCGATGCTATTTGACCTGCCTGGTCATCAGGCACCCCGCTTTGAACAGCCAGCTTTGCGAAGTGTGAATTTTTATCCAACCCATTATCACCTGATGAAACACCACCATAAATATTTGGTACCAGTACAGATAAAACCTCCGACTTTTGAAAACTCCATTGAAATGCATAGTCAACAGGTAGGCCCACCGTTTGGCTTGCTTTATTAGTTGAGTCTAAAACAAGCACACCATTGCGCATAGTAGCTTTTGAATAATCATATGTTGTGGCTAATATCACGAGGTTGGAGCAAACACCGATCACACCTGTTATTACAACAATTGCAAGTGCTTTTATTAAATGTTTGAAATCTTTTGCGCGAACCCACACCACTAAATAATAGAGTGTCATAAATCCGGCAATTATTAAAAAATAATAAGTTACCTGCAAATGGTTCATCGCAACAAATAAGCTTGTAAACAATGCCGTTAATGCTGCGCCGATCCAGTATTTTTTTTGATATACAAGCAGGACAGCCCCGATTAGCGCGGGCAGGTAAGCCATTGCAAGAACCTGTGATTCATGGCCGGCAACAACTAATATTGAACTGAATGATGCATAGGCATAACAAAGTGCGCCCATTATCCCGATCTTATAATTGACTTTGTAGACCTGGCTTAAAAAATAAAATCCCATGCACAATAAAAAGAAAAAAACAACCGGCTTTAAAAGGAACAGCGAAAACACCTGATGCAGGTAGACAAGATTAAAAGGATTGCTTGGATCCATTGCGATCTGGTAAGCCGGCATACCGCTGAATAAACTATTTGTCCATAAAGGAAAGTGGCCGTGCGTTTCTTTGTATTTAAATGAATTTTGAGCCATGCCCTTCCAATGTATTATATCACCTTGCTGTAGTACTTTGCCTTGTAATGCGGGTTTACAATAAACAAGGGCTACAACCAAAAAAACAGCAATAGCAATAAGATGCGGCGTGACCTTACTCCAGTTAATTCTCTTCATGCATATATTTTAAGAGCGGCAAACGTACGAAAATGTGTAATTGATTTATTGGTATGGAATTTTTATAATAGTTTTTTGCGTAAGACGATGCAGTTGGATAAATTGACCGGGGTTGTATGTTTTAATAGCAGGTTAAATCATCAAGGCAAAAAATATAGGCAGCACTGTTAACGTGCAATGCCGTTTGATGAACAGAGCTAAGCGAAATTCCGCATATCGTCCCGCCTCTCTTACATTTGTGTAAACATAACTTTGGCATATGAAAGAATTAATTGTAAAAAGCAGCATCGCAATTAATGCGGATGCAGTAAAGATTTGGAATGTTTTAACTGATCCCGGGCAAACAAAAAAATATATGTTTGGCTGTGAAACAGTTTCCGACTGGAAGCAGGGCAGTTCTCTGCTCTGGCAAGGTTTATATGAAGGAAAGGAAATGGTTTTTGTAAAAGGTTATATTTTAGAGATCGTTCCTAACAGGCTTCTTAAATATTCTGTAATAGATCCCAATGCATCTTATCCTGATGTTCCTGAAAACTATTTGAGTGTTGAATACAGGTTGGATAAACAAAACGCGCATACCCTGTTAACAGTTATACAGGATGGTTTTGAAAATGCTGCAGAGGGTGAAAAAAGATTTAAAGAAACATATAATAATGGCGAGGGTTGGAACCCAATACTTGTACAGATAAAAAAGATTGCTGAAGAATGACGTAGTTCTTAGCCGTTTAAAAAATATAGCCAGGCTGATAGAAATAAAAATCTATCTTGAATTCTTTGGTTTTAGGTGAAGAATATTGACATAATGAAGTTTTCCTGCCTGTTAATATCTGCAGCTTTATTTCCCTTTATTTGTTTTTCGCAAATACGTGTAACCGTACCCTGGGCATCAGGTTTAAATATAAACTTTGGAGAAGGTATTAATAACCCCGGTAATCCTTTATCACAAGGATATTCAGAGTTTTCTTATACGCCGGACATCTGCCCCGCTCCCGGGAATTATTCTATTGTTAACCAGGAAAGCTGTTTTCCCGATGCGTTGAGCGATGATGCGGGGCATATTTTTTTTGGCGCCCATCCGCTGATTGATTCTTTGGGATATATGATGTTAGTTAATTACAGCGCCTCGCCCACTTCAAAAATAGTATTTCGTGATACGGTAAAAGATCTTTGCGGAAGTAATAAATATTTATTCTGGGCTGGTGTACGCAACCTAAGTCATTCAAGATGTTTTTATCCTAATCTTAGTTTTGTTGTCGAAACGCCGGACGGACAGGAAATACAAAGTTTTCAAACAGGTGATATTGGCGGAGGCGTTGGCAAAGACAGCGCCGCTCCATATTTCGGTTATATCGTAGCAGATCCTAAGACATCATTTCCTGCTTATTATGGGGGTATTTTTTCTTTGCCTGCCGGAATAAACAACATTGTTGTTAAAATAATTACCAATCCTACCACTGCAAATACGAGCTGCTCGAACACTTTTGCCATTGACAATATCTTATTAACGCCCGTTGGGCCTGAGATTACAATCTTGGATCCCGATTCACCTGACGGATGGTTGACCGGCGCTTGTTTTAAAGGTGGTGATCCTGTGGCTTTAACCGGAAGTATTCGTTCAGGATATTATGGTTTCCGCAAGACAGATTTTGTACCTGCTGCTTTTAATAACCCGTCCATGCAGTGGCAGCAAAGCGTTGATAACGGGTACACGTGGGCAGATATTCCCGGTGAAACGAATCTTAATCTTTCCCGCGTTTTCTCGGCGCCCGATACTTTTTTTGTGCGGCTTCGTGTGTCTGAAGATCATAATATTAATAATGCCAGTTGCAGTGTTGTATCTAACGTAATACAGGTTAATGTTGACGGCCTTCCTGCTGATTTTGATATGACAAGCAATTCACCGGTATGCACTGACAGCGATATTGTTTTCAATGTATCCGGTGGCGCAACTTATGTTGTTACCGGCCCGAATGGGTTTTCTGATAATTCTTCCTATCCGCATATTTATCATCCCGTATTGGCAGATAGCGGCTGGTATTACACACAGATAATATCATTTGGAGGCTGTATTGCCAACGACAGTACATATGTACAGGTGATCGGCCCTGATTTAAAAATAAGCGTTGATGACAGTGCTCTTTGTTATGGCAAATCAACACAGTTACATGCAAGCGGAGGTAATGTTTATTTATGGTCGCCACCGGATGGACTTTCCAACGCCGGTGTACCTAACCCTTTGGCAAAACCAGTTATTACAACTAAATACGAGGTAAAAGTATCAGACGGTTCCGGTTGCAGCGCTTACGGATCTGCGATCATCAAATTGCGGGATAGTATTTTAAAAGCGCGAATGATTGCGCCGGATATTATTTGTCCGGGTGATGTCATTGCTTTCAGGGATACAAGTATTGGAAAAATCATAGGCTGGAACTGGAATTTTGCAAATGGTCAAACCAGCGATCAGCAACATCCGCCTCCACAACGTTATCCTCAGTATGAGGTTAACTTAAATTACCCGGTTAAACTCATTGTAACCGATAGCGCAGGTTGCGCTGATACAACTGTTGTACAGGTGAAAGCGGTAAGTAATTGTTACATAGCGGTGCCTTCTGCATTTACCCCGAACCATGATGGCCTGAATGATTATCTCTATCCTTTAAATGCTTATAAAGCAACCAATTTAATATTCCAGGTTTATAACCGGAATGGCAGGATTGTTTTTGAGACAAAGGACTGGACTAAAAAATGGGATGGCACTATTTCAGGCATGCCGCAACCTGCAGGTACTTATGTGTGGATATTGAAATATACCGATGAGCATAACACAAAAATTTCTTTAAAAGGAACCGTTGTGTTATTGAGATAAGATTTGATGAAGCACTGTTCTAATAATCCGGTGTTAAGTGTTTGCTATTAGTGCATCATGTAATAAACTACAATTGATATTATGCCAATTGCTGCAAGAATGGTTGCAGCAATCCACCATTTTTCTTTCTTTATTGTTTGAGCCTGATTTAAAGCAGCCTGCATTTCCTCCAATGTTTTTTCCTGTTCGCCTACTCTTACGGTATGTGTTATGTTTTTACGGAAAAGCCTTTCTGCAGGGAGTTCCGGAAAGTACCCTGAAATTTCATCTGGCTGAAAGAGGATCACGTTTGAAGTTTGCTTTGTTAATGTGCCGATGCCTTTGAAATAAATATGATTCTTTTTGTTTAACTCATCCTGAAGTTGGGATGTAAAATCTGTAAAAGCGCGTATCGCCTGCACCTCATCTATATTCAATTCATCGGCCAGAAAATGGTAGAATTTCTTTTCAGCCGGCAATTTATCACCAGTAAATACGATCTTTTTTTGAGGTGATGTAATGATTCGGGTGGCAAGGTCAATTTGCGCAGATTTTGCTTCCACTGAAAAACGGCCAATGCCTGGCAAAACAAGGCGTTGATGTTGTGCGAAATACTTTCCAACCGAATGGTACATTATTTCTTTTTTAGATCTCCAAACGAATATACAACTCCAATCAGCATATTAAACCCAAGCACAGGATATTGGTTCCATCTTTCATATTTATTGTTGAACACATTATTGAACTGCAGCCAGGCTTTCCATTGCGGTAAAAAAGCAAATTCAGCGCCCAGGTTCAGGTCAAAGGCAGGATCCAATTTACCGCTTTTTATAGTTTTGGTTTTATAAGCCGTACCATCCCAAAAGAATACATCAGCCTTCAGCAACAGGTCCTTTAATGCCTGGTAGCGCACAGCGCCATTTATTTCCGCAGGCAACAAACCATAAGCTTTATCATTTACGCTCAGCCCCGAATACCTGTTTAATGTTACGCCGGCTAACAAAGAAAACTGCTCGCCCGCAGTATAACCAAGTTCACCATGAACGCGAACATTATTTAATGTTGGCTCATATACCACCTGGAAGGAGCGGCCTGTGATTGTATCATTTACAAATAAAGGCTGGTTACTTAGTTTTAAAATTGACAGTCTTGCATTATAGGTAAAATGATCGCCAGCACTGCCTTTAAAACCGCCATATCCTTCTTTGATCAAAGTGTTAATTAAAGAAGTCGGCTGTTGAATGAACGGATTAAAATCTGCCAGCGATTCATAAGTTGTTTTGTTATAGTAACCAATCCACCCGGCTTGCAAAATAAATTTCTCTTCATTCAGTTTTATATCTGCAGTGAAGTTAGGCAGTAGCGCAAATGTGCTGTTATTCCACGATGGAGTAAACCCGGCAATGATCTTTGCATTAGGCGTTTTAAAAGCAAGCGCCGGCGCTACAAGAAAAATGGTGTTATTGATTTTTGTGGTATCCGCGCTGTACCTGCTAATTGATCCGCTCACACCAACATTAAAATCAAGAATGCGTGTGATGGATTTTGTTACAGGCAAATCGAATAGGAATGTATTTTCTTTACCGCTATGATTATCGCCAAAAAGATCAAATCCAACGGAAGGATTATAATCAATGCCATAAGCATTTTCTGTTTTATTACGGAAACCGATCGTAGCGCCGGAGTTTGTAAAATTCTGTCTTAGGTTATCCTTGGAAAATTTTAAAGTGTCAGGTTGAAAACCATACAGGTATTGTGTATTCTTATCAAAAAACGCATTGACGTTCCATTCGTTCTTATTATTGGCAGTGGCAAAAATGCCAATACCTTCCAAATGAAATTTGCTGTAATTCTGGTATTCCAGCGAACCGTTTGACGATGTATATTTTGCATTCACATTAATAACAGAAGTAGCGCCATCGCCAAGCGATATACCTGCCTGCAGGTATGGGGTTACATAATTACCATAACCAAGTTTTAAATAGTTCGTATTATTCCAATGTACAGAAGTATCAATGTTCGCAGCGATTGCTTTTAATGCCGGTGATTTATAACTAAAAGAAAGATTTTGTATGGGTATATTGTAATCCAATGCTGGTCTTACTGAATCAGGGAGCGGCGTTGCGCCATTAAAATTAATTTTTGAAGTCTGTTTTAACGTTGGAACAAACTCAGATGTAACCACAACTGTTCTTGGCGGTAAAGCTGTATCGGAGGAAGATCTTTCTGTGGCTGATTTTTGCTGCTTAGCTTTTTTGTTCTGCTTGTTCTGTGCAAAGGAAAGCTGTGTTAAGAAGACCAAAATAATTAATGTTACTATATATTTCATTTTTTATTGTCTATTGCAGTTTTTCGATAATCGTTATATAATTGAATATTGATTATTGCGTATTGAATATTGAGTGTTTAACTTATTGCTGTACTACTTTGCTGTTCTTATCTTTTTCTGCAAGCACTGTATCCAATTTTTGCTGTGCTTCCTGTTTTAATTGTGCATCCGATGCATTTTGAACAACACTCCTTAGTGTGGCTTCCGCATTAAAATAATCCTGCTCTTTGAAATAAACATCGCCTAAAAGAATATAGGCTTTTGTTATCCAATAATCATAACTCCCGGCTTTGTTAATAACATCAAATCCAGCTTTTTCCGCATCTTTAAGATTGTTTTGCTGCAACAGGATCTCTGCAACACGATAACGAGCTTCTGCTGCATATTCATTCTTGCCCAGGCTGATAACGGTTTTATAAGCATCACTGGCTTCATTCAACTGGTTGTTGTTTTGATTATTTTTTGCGATTACCATATTGGCCATGCTTTTGTCATCGGTGGCAATACCTTTTTGTTGCAGCAAATCCTGCGCATTGGCAACAGCATCTGCAAATTCATTCAACTTGTATTGACAGCGCAATAGTCCACGCATGCTTTCCAGTTTATTTTCCGGCGTTGCAGCAAGTGTTTTTAATTGGGTGAAATATTGTTCTGCCTGTTGGTAATCTTTCAATTCGAAATACTCAATACGGGCAGCCTGCAGCAGGCTTTGTTCTGCATAGCTGTTAGGAGAGTTGTGCGTAACTACGTTGTAATAAGTTATAGCGTGTGAAAAATCTTTTTTTATGTTGTAAATATCTGCCGTCATATAATTTGCTTCGATAAAATATCTTCCATTAGGGAATTTTGCGAGGTAATTATTAAAATTCCTTAAGGCGTTATCATATGATCGATCGTTATAAGCTGATTGGCCAACTACAAAGCTCAGCGAATCCTGCTCGGAATAACTTACCGGCTTGCCGCTTTTTTGCATGAAAGCAACAAAATCGTCAGGCTTTTGCATGGCTATAAAAATGTCACGCACATAATCTACTGCTTCATCACTTTCGGGAGAATTAGGATATGCTGAAATTAATTTCTGAAAATTATTCAACGCATTTTGGTTGTCCTTTAAGTTATAATAGCTCACGCCCAGTTTTAAATATGCCTGTGGTTTAAAGGCATCAGAATTTTTACCTGAGAGAATAGTGTTTAATGGTTTGATGGCTGCATTATATTGTTCACTTGCCAGGTAGGTATTGGCAACTTCCATATTGGCATCCGCAACTAATGTTGAAGAGGGAAAACGATTCTGAATCGATTGCAACAAAGAAACTTTTTGAGCAAACTGGTCATTTGCCCCGGCGATAACTGCTTTCTGGTACAACGCATAGTCTGCCGAAGGCAATTGATTATTGATCACTGTTTCGTACATCTGCAGGGCTTTGCTCAATTGTTTCATCATAAAATAACAATCTGCTTCACGCAGGTAGGCATCTGCCTGCAATGCAGGGGAATTGCTGCTGATGGATGTTGTAACCTGTTCAAAATTTTTCAGCGCATCGTCATAATCTTCCTGGCGCATATAGGCGTAACCCAGGGTATAGCGCGCATGCACAATGCCGACTTCACCTGATGTAGAAGGATTTTTGGTATATGCCTGTAAATAATACACCGCAGAATCATAAACATTTGTGCGGTACGCGATTTCACCCTTCCAGAAATTAGCATAGTTTATATAAGACTCATTGTAATCTACACTGAAAAGCCGGTTTAACAGGTTATCTGCTTTTACAATTTGCTGGTCATTTATCAGCTCAACTGATCTGCCATATAAGATTTTTGGATAAGCTTTTTTTACAATCTCGCTTTGCGATCGCAGCGATTCGATCAGGTTAAGTGCTTCTGCATAATTATTAGTGTTCGATAAAACATTTACCAATAATTCTTTTGCCTCGGTGATATATTCGGAATTCGGATAAGTTGCTGCAAAACTCTTTAACTCTGTTAAAGCCACATCAGTATAACCCAGCTCAACAGAAAGCTTTGCGTAATTAAATTTGGAAACTTCTTTCTGCCGGTCATCGGAGCTATTTAATGAACAGAATAAGAATGCATTTCTCGCTCCTGATTTATTTCCCAATTTCAAATAGGAGTCACCTAACAGATACATGCTGTTTTGCGCGATCGTATCTTGTTTGCCGCCTAGTTCCTTAAAACCATCGCTTGCTTTTTTGTATTGTGCTGCATCATAATAGCAATAAGATAATTCATACAGGTCTTCCCGGTTCACTTTGGGAGTATTGCTTACATATTTTTCCAAATAAGGCAAGGCCTGCTTGTATTGTGCTCTTTCAAAATAAATATGTCCTACCAGTTGCCGTAATTGCAGGTCATAGTATTGATTGCCGCTTTCCAATACACTTTCTGCATAAGTTAAGGCTTCCTCTTTTTCGCCGCGGTAATAATAGATCTCTGCGATATAGTAGGGAATGATTGGCCGGTAAGTTGGTTGCTTTTCTATGATCTTAAAAGAACTTAAAGCCTGCGCATAATTTTTTTCTGCGAAAGAAATGTAGCCATAATAGTAATTGGCATCATAATAGTTCGGGTCTGAAGGAATTTGCGCAATGGCCTCGAATAAAGGTTTTGCGTCACTGAACTGTTTCATCGCAAAATAGCTATAGCCTTCATGAAATTTCATTTCAGCGATTTCTGTATTACTAAGGTTGGCAATATTCGCTTTTTCATAATAGCTGATCGCTTCACTGAAATTTTTGTGTTTGTAATAATATTCGCCCAACTGGTAACACATCATTTCAATACGCGGTGCATTATGTTCCAGTGCAATAAAATCCCTGGCTTCATCAACAGCCGTTAAATCATTTAATTGCAAACGGCAAACAATAGCATAATACTTCGCTTCAGTTTGCACGCTGATGGGAATACTGCTTTGCCTGGAATTATCAAGATATAACTTTTCAAACTGGGGGTAAGCTAAACTGAATTTTTGCTGCTGGTACAATTCCTTTGCCTGCTTAAAATCGGCGTCAGGATCATTATAGATTTTTGTAGATTGGGCATTGGAAAAACAAAACAGGAAGAGAAAATATAGTAAAGCTGCTAACTTTTTGTATTTCATAAATTCACTCAACGGTATGTGGTTGCAAATATTTTAAATGCTTTCTTAAATAAAAGCAAAACCGCCTAAAGATAATGTCTTCAAAAAGTGCTGCAAACAAGGTGTTGTTTAATTGTGGATAAACAATAAGAACTTTATTTTTGTCGAAAGAATCCGTGATGAAAAAAATCCTTTCGATAAAATATAGTGCTGGCGCTTTTAATTTTTCAATGTTATTGTTGCGTATTGTGTTTGGCCTATTAATAATAATAAATCATGGCTATTTCAAGCTGGAAAACTTTTCAACCATGCAAAGCAAGTTCTACAATTTTCTTGGCCTCGGCATGAAGACATCTTTGGTGCTTTGCATTTTTGCAGAAGTGCTTTGCGCTTTATTTGTTGTGCTTGGCTTATTTACACGCTTTGCTACGATCCCTTTAGTTATCACCATGCTTGTTGCGATATTTGGAGCTAACGCCGATAAGCCATTATTGGAATCTGAGCTCGCTTTATTATATCTTGGCGCTTTTACAACGCTGTTGTTTTGCGGACCGGGAAAAATTAGTGTTGATGGAATGATCAATAAATAGTGAGTGGTGAATGGTCTGTGGTAAGTGAATGGGATTTGGCTGCTATTTATCGCCTGCGTTTATTGTTTAGTAATTCTGATTCTAAATCAAAATATTTTATCTATATATCTTTTATGTATCAATCAACTGCTCAAACACGCGTACGCTATGCGGAAACAGACCAAATGAATGTTGTATATTATGGCAACTATGCGCAGTATTTCGAAATAGGCCGTGTGGAAAGCATGCGTGCCATCGGTTTTACATACAAACGTATGGAAGATGAGGGTGTAATTATGCCCGTGGTAGAACTGCACACCCGTTTTCTTCGTCCTGCTACCTATGACGACCTGCTTACTATCCAAACGCAAATACGGACATTGCCAACTTCTTATCATATAGAATTTCTCCAGGATGTTTTTAATGAAGAGAATAAGTTGCTCGCTGCCGGAAGAGTGGTTTTATATTTTCTAAAGAAAGACACATGGAAACGCATTAATATCCCCGGCGATTTAAAGGAGGCGCTTGCAAAGTATTTCTGACAATTAAAAGTAATTACAGGAAAAGAGCAAGGGAAATGAATGTTTGAAGAATTCAATTCCATTAACGATGTTCTTTTTATAGAACCGATAAGTTTTCAGTTAACCATCCCTGAGTTGTATAAAGGCGTAAAGTTTGATCACTTTAACGCGTTCAGCACCTTAAAGATTTTTGGCGTTACACTCCCTTTGCTGGCATCATAATTATTAACTATGATTGCCACTATATATTTCCTGCCGTTTGAAGCGGTATAATAGCCTGCATAACTTCTAACGCTGTTGATAGAGCCACTCTTTAGCTTCATGTTATTATAAACGGGCAAAGCATTATAAAAACCTGGAAACCAGCTTTGTTTTTGTGCATATAATAAAGCGTTTGCCAAAGCAAAAGTTGTTACACGGTTTTGCGGCGAGAGCCCGCTTCCATCTGAAATGTTAATGGCTGATGAATCGATGCCGTTTTGTTGCCAGAATCTTTTCAGCTCATGAACACCGTCATCTGTTGAACCCGGATGACTTTTATTATAAGCAACTGTTTTCAATAAGCATTCCCCATAAAGATTAATGCTTTTTTGTAAGAACCAATACACAATGCTGTCAAGGGTTGGCGAAGTATAATTTGCAATTTTGGTGTTCATAGAAGGAATTGCCATATGCTCTTTTTGCAAAGATGCACCGGTAATAATATTGCCATTTAGGCTGATATTGTTCATAACGAAATATGAATTTAGTTCTGCTTTAAGTTGATCTGCTGCATACGCGATTGCTCCCGATACTGTAAAATCTTTTACACCTTTGGGAATCGTCCCTTCAGCAAAAGCAGCGTTACCATAAGGCGGCAAATAAAGAATGGTATTATCACCCGAATTTTCTTTTGCGGTGGTTATAAAATTGGTGTAATCACTCGTAGTAATTGATGGCTCCGTTTTAATTATGGTAGTTGAATCGCCAATATTTTTTCCAGGTTTTAATATCAGGTCATACTGATTTTCCCGCCAGTTGATCGCCCAGCTTCCCGAACCATAATAGTTACCCATATCATCCCATACGTAACCGCCAGGCAATGGTTGGTAGCTAAATGCACCATCATCTAAAATAATACTGCCATTTATTTTTTGTATGCCTGCTTTTCTAATCGTTGTAATTATAAAGTTTATGATTGAATCAGGTTTTGTTCTTGCATAACGCCAACTTCCGAAAGTGGGGTCGCCATGACCTTTAATAATCAGATTGCCGGTTAACTCTCCATTATTAATATTCCCGGTATAGCCAATTTCAGTTTTATAGGTAAAATCTTTACCCAATAAGCTCAATGCTGCGATTGACGTAAAAATTTTTTGCGTGCTGGCCGGCGCAAGCCCATATTGTTCGTTCAAAGCATATATTGTTTTCCCGGTTTCATCGGCAACATATAAGCTAACTACAGCGTGTTTGAGCTGTTCATCTCTTAAAAAAATGGTGACCGCAGAATTTATTTTTTGAGTGACATTCTGCGCAAAAGAACCAACAGAGAAATATGTAAAAACGAGAATAAGGATTTTACGCATTCAGTTTTTATTTAAGACTGCAGAATGCGCCAAATGTAAAGCTAAAAAGTTTCCGCTCGCATGTACCTGCACACTTACAAGACCAAAACATAATTTTCAATTAGCAACTGCAATAAACTTTCGTTCCGGCTTGTTTAGTTAGCCGGAAAGCACATGTAATATTCGATTCCTTTATAAGGTTCCTCAGCACTCAGACATCATTACTGCAAAAAATTATATACCGCCAATGCATCAACGTTTGTTTTTACAGCTGAACCCTATCTCGAAAGTTCGTTTGCTATTCACAGGTACTACATACGCTTCAAGTCTTGGTGTTGTATTTTGCGATTGAGCGGCAGTAAAAAAGAAACAACTACAGCACGCAGAAATAGTTTCATAGTTAAAAGGCAACTGAATTATACATTTGCTGCTCTATTAATATGATGGAAAACATAAAAGTTTCAATAATAACGATCGGTGATGAACTTTTGATCGGGCAGGTGATTGATACCAACAGTGCGTGGATGGCACAGGAGCTCAATAAGATCGGGGTTTGGGTGCACAGGCGGGTAGCGGTAGGTGATGTTTGGAACGATATATGGAAAGCATTGGATGATGAAGCCGATGCGTCTAATGTTATTTTAATTACCGGGGGGCTAGGGCCTACAGCAGATGATATTACAAAACCTTTGCTCTGCAACTATTTTGGTGGAAAAATGATAATGCATGAAGAAACACTGGCGCATGTAACTTATTTATTTGAGCATGTATTTAAACGGCCGATGCCTTTGCTTGATAGCAACCGCAGGCAGGCCGAAGTTCCTGATGTGGCGACTGTTTTAAAAAATGAAGTCGGCACGGCGCCCATTATGCTGTTTGAAAAAAATGACAGGATATTTATTAGTATGCCTGGTGTGCCGCACGAAATGAAGCATGCTGTAGAAAAGCATGTGCTGCCTTTGCTGAAGAAAAGCTTTCAGTTACCTTATATCGGCCACAGAACGCTTATAACAATGGGTATTGGCGAGAGCTTTTTGGCTGAAAAGATAAAAGGTTTTGAAAGCAGTTTGCCGTCATACATAAAGCTTGCTTATTTACCGAATTATGGTATGATACGTTTACGCCTGACTGCACAGGGTGAGAAAGAAATAATAGAAAATGAACTCAATAAAACCTTCGCCTCGTTAAAGGAGGAAGTAAAAGATGTGATGGCGGTTGATGAGGATATAACTTTTGAAATTTTGTTGGGAAGGTTACTAAAAGAAAAAAGTAAAACTGTTTCAACTGCAGAAAGCTGTACCGGCGGTTATATTGCACATTTGATAACCTCTGTTGCGGGTTCCTCTGATTATTTTAAGGGAAGTGTAGTAAGCTATGATAACAGTATTAAAGAAAATATTTTGCATGTTAATGATGAAACTTTATCGGCAGATGGTGCTGTGAGCGAAGCAACAGTGAAGGAAATGCTTACAGGTGTTTTACATGTAATGCAAACAGATTATGCGGTGGCTGTGTCAGGCATCATGGGACCGGGTGGAGGTTCACCGGAAAAACCAGTCGGTACGGTTTGGATTGCTGTAGGAAATGTCGAAAATTTTGAAACTAAAAAACTACACTTCAGGTTTGAGCGTAAGCGCAACATAGAATTAACTGCGATAAATGCTTTGTATTTGTTGTGCATGTTTATAAAAAACCGTAATTAATCTCTTTTATTACCTTTGACACGAACGATTGAGGCAAATGCTATTTTGAATGATGCTGATTGATGTTCATTCGCTGATGGGCTGCGGGAGTGAAGTGGATACCCCGCTGAAGGTTTGAACGACGATCTTGTGGCGGAGTAGAATCCGCCGCGGCGAACCGGACAACAGTTGAGTTTTGCACGGATGCCCACAGCCCCAAATAATTGTAAGAATAAAAAAAATAATATGGCTATTGTTGATCTGGTAATGCCCAAACTTGGTGAAAGTATAATGGAAGCGACCATTTTGAAATGGCATAAGAAGCCGGGCGATACCGTACAACAGGATGAAACTGTATTAGACATTGCTACTGATAAAGTTGACAGTGAAGTTCCAAGTACAGCGGCGGGTAAAATTGCTGCGATTCTTTTTAAAGAAAATGAAGTTGTGCCTATAGGAAGTGTAATTGCAAAAATTGAAACGGATGTTACTAAAGTCGTTGAAGCTAACCAGGCGAATGCGCCTGCACCTGTAATTGACGTTAAGGAAGAAGATGAAGAAATAGATGAACAGGGTGTGCCTTATGTGCCGGTGCATCATGTGCAACCAACAAACGGTGCAGGCAAGATGAATCGTTTTTATTCTCCGTTGGTAATGAATATTGCGAACAGCGAGGGAGTAAGCATGACTGAACTGGAACGTATTCCGGGAACAGGCAATGAGGGAAGGGTTACAAAGAGAGATATTTTGCATTATGTGCAGAATAGAGGGCAAAAGAGCGCCACACGCGAATCATCGGATGTACAACTGAGAAATACTGACAATGCTACTATTACTGTAAGGCAGGAGCCCGTTGAAGAAATTTATGCGGAAGAATTGCCCAAGGAATATGAAGGAAATGTTGAGATAATCGAAATGGACCGGATGCGCAAACTGATTGCCAAACACATGGTTAGCAGTAAACACATCAGCGCGCATGTAACAAGTTTTGCTGAGGCCGATGTTACCAATATGGTTTTGTGGCGGGAAAAGGTAAAAAAGGATTTTGAAAAACAGAACAATACCAAAATTACGTTCACACCCATGTTTATTGATTGTTTGGTAAGAGTGATGAAGCGATACCCGATAATAAACAGTTCGGTGGACGGCGACAGGATTATCGTTAAAAAAGATTTAAATATCGGCATGGCGACAGCATTGCCAAGCGGTAATTTAATTGTTCCGGTAATTAAAAATGCCGACGAACTAAATCTTGTTGGGCTAAGCAAAAAGGTAAATAATCTTGCTGATGCTGCCCGCAACAACAAATTGAAACCTGATAATACTGCAGACGGCACGTTTACACTTACGAATGTTGGAACATTTGGCAGTTTAATGGGCACGCCGATAATAAACCAGCCTCAAGTGGCTATTCTTGCGGTTGGCGCTATTAAGAAAAGAGCAGTTGTTATAGAAACAGAGCAGGGCGATACGATAGGTATCAGGCACATGATGTATTTATCATTAAGTTATGATCACAGGATTGTGGATGGGAGTTTGGGTGCTTCATTTTTAACTTCAGTTGCCAAGGAATTTGAGAAATGGGATTTGGACAGAGGCTGGTGACTTATACATAAAAATTCGGGAACCTGCAGTTTTTTTTGATTTATCAATTTATAACCGTTGGGGGGCACAAATTGTTTTTCATAATAATATAAGACAACTGCTTGCCGGGATGGAACTCTAAAAGAGCAACCTCAGGCCACGGGAACGTATGTTTATCAAATAAGTGTATCATCAAATTGCAGTAGCGGAATGGTACATAAAAAAGGTACAATTGTTTTAATAAGGTGGTTAAAGCAGCTTACCCATTCTGTTATTTCTGTAATCATTAAAAGCTTTTAAAAGATATCGTATTGTTTGAATTCGATCTGAATCGTAGAATAGTTTGTTTTTAATCCTGTTTAAAATGTCTTTTTTGCTAATACTTAATTGTTGGGCAAAATGATCTTTATATTTTTTGCTTAAATAAAAATGATTTCTAATCATATAATACAGTCGCGCAGCAGAATGAATAGATCGTTTAGATGATTTTAAATTTTTTAATGACCGGTGCCGGGTTGTTTTCCCAATTTCATGATGCATGAATATGTTAGGAAACAGAACAACATCATAACCTTTGAGGATGGACCTGAAACAGTATTCTGTGTCAACAAAATCAATAAATAAATTTTCATCGAAAGAACCAATGTCTTTGTAAGCTGCCAGGTTTATAATGCTTCCGCTTGTAATTAAAGAACTGGTTTTACTAAACACGCAGTCGGCCTTTTGCAAATTCTGTTCATGGTTTATTCCAAACATTGAAGTGCTTTCTTTTTCAATATATTCCCCGATACATGTTAAATACCTTTCAACTGTAGATTGTTCAAAACAGGAATCCTGGTCCATTGTAAGAAGGTATTCAAATTTATCCTGTACGGCTAAAGTGCATGCCTGGTTCAGGCGTTTGGCAATTCCTTCATTGTTGCCATCATGAATAAATCTGACTTTAGATATATAAGCTGATAAAAATTGTGATGCATAGTTTTTATGTTCTGAATTATCTATTACATATACTTTTTCTACATGATGTATATAGGAATATATGTTTTTTTCAACAGCATCTTCGGGATTATAAAGAATAACACAGGCAGCTATCTTCATTTTCACTATTTGAAAAATATAAAAATATTTTCGTGGTGAAAGTGGGCATCATAATTAAATTGATCCAGTGCCTTGAAAACTGTTTTAGTACAACCTTCTTTGTACCTGTCGTGCAGCTCAATAATCAGAAGCCTGGTTTTGCGTAGCCATGATAGATCATTAGTAGAAAAGACTTCTTTTTCTGCTCCTTCAATATCTAATTTAATTATATCAACGCTGTCCCAATTTTTAAGTTCCAGCAAAGATTGGATTGTCATTCCCTTAATACAATTGTTATTGGCTGTACTATTTTCAAACATGAACTCTGCTGCGCCTCCTTCAGGATTTGCTATTGATAACGGTTCATTTTTGTTCCAAATTCCGGCTTCCAGCGATTGTATGTTTTTGTAAGGTTGTATATTTTTTTCCAGTAATGCATAATTGTTCCGCTCAGGTTCTATTGCTAATATTTCGGCTTCCGGAAAACGAATTGAAAAATAAACTGAAGCACATCCAATGTTTGCACCACCATCAATTATTCTTTTTGCATCGGGAAAATCAATGCCATAGAGGTCGTATTGCTTTTCATAAAAAACCTGGAAAAAGATAGGCTTGTCAGATTTATTATCACGCAATATAAAAGGCTGTTTTAAAAAGGAGGCTTTGGCCTCATACAATGAGTTTTTCCTTTTTACTGTGGAATAAAATAATTTAACACCATCATTTAATCCATACAGGCGTATCAGGTTTATAATATTAATTGCCTCAATACCAACATTTCTTAAACCAATTTTTTCGTAAAACCCCATTTTAAAAAATTAATGAAACAGCAAATATAAGTTTGACAAAACTTGTTTTAGTAACTAATGTTTATTTTGCGACAACTCGATATATTATGACGCTTAAAGAAAAGATAAGTTACCGGCATTTCTTATGTATTGCGTCCGCAAAAAAGGAATTTGATTAAAGTATCAAAAAGGTTTGCTTCTGAAACAGGTATAGATTTGCGGTCCAGGTTCTTTTTTCTATTCGCTCTGCTTTGCCTATTTATTTATATGCAAAACAAGTTGATGGGATAAATTTTAGTAATGATACTGTGTGTAAAGGTAAAATTTCTGAAGGCAAAAACTTAACTATTATGATAGTAAAAAGAGTTTCTATAAATAAGCGAAGCAAGCAGCCTGTCTAAAAATGAAAGTGATAAATATGATTTTGTTCTTTCCTGCCATTGTCTTGAGCATACCGCAAATCCGCTGAAGGCTTTAAAAGAATGGAGAAGAGTTTTGAAAAACAATGACGAGTTAGTTTTAGTGTTACCTGATAAAAATTATACTTTTGATGAATTTCGGCCAGTAACTCGATTTGAACATTTAAAAAAGGATTTTGATGAGCAAACCAATGAAGCCGATGACACTCATTTTGATGAAGTAATAAGTCTGCACAATATTGAAAAAGATAATGGTGTAAGAACAAAGCAGGACTTAATTGGCCGGACAAACAATAATTTTATAAACCGTTGTGTTCATCATCATGTTTTCGACCTTGATCTCATTAAGGAAAAGCTTCAGTTTGTCGGGTTTTCGGCCTAGTTGCAACAATGGGTGGCCCATTTCATCTCGTAACAATTGCAAAAAATAGTAATTAAAAAATGCCGCTTATATCTATTTGCATACCGGCTTATAAAAAGCCTCATTATTTAAGCAGGCTTCTGGATAGTATTTCTATTCAAACATTTAAAGATTTTGAGGTTATTATTTCAGATGACAGTCCGGACTTTTCGGTGAAAGAAATATTGGCTGAATACGAAAACAAATTTCTTTTAAAGTATTATAGAAACCAGCCTTCATTGGGTACTCCTGCAAACTGGAATTTTGCCATTTCAAAAGCTGTTGGCAAATGGATAAAATTAATGCATGATGACGATTGGTTTGCAAATGAAAAAAGTTTAGAATTATTTGCATTATCAGCCTTAAATAGTAAAAATAATTTTATATTTTCTGGATTTATCGAGGTAAAGAGCGACAACAATATAAAAAAATATGTAATAAGCTATGCAGAAAAACTATTATTAAAAAAATCGCCACTAAATCTTTTTAAAAAAAATTTTATAGGTCATCCCAGCACAACGCTTATCAAAAATAATCGCCAGGCATGGTACGATGAAAATATAAAGTGGGTTGTTGATTTTGAGTTTTATATTCGTTGCCTTAAGCAAACCGATTTTTTTGTAATTGAAAAACCAATTATTAATATTGGAATTCACCATGATCAAGTTACAAAAACCGCATTTAGAAATCCAAAGATAGAAATCCCCGAAAATCTATATCTTATAAGTAAACTTGGGGAAAATAGCCTGCGAAATGTATTTGTGTATGATTATTATTGGCGTTTGTTTAGAAATCTTGAAATGCGGACCCTTAAACAGGTAATTCAGTATTCTAGTGCGAATAACATTCCTAAAGCAATAGTAAAAATGCTGGAAATTCAAGCTAAAATTCCGCTTACTATTTTAAAAATTGGTTTAGTTTCAAAAGGTCTTATGCTGATTTCAAAACATTTAGTCCGACCTTTTTCATAAAATATCCATCCACTGCCAGGTAGCATGTAAAATAAGCAATGACATATATATATCAATTTATTCTTTCCTGCTATTGCAAATCCGCTGAAGGCTTTAAAAGAATGGATAAGAGTTTTGAAAAACAATGACGAGTGGGTTTAGTGTTACCTGATAAAAATTATACTTTTGATGAATTTTGGCCAGTAACTCGATTTGAACATTTAAAAAAGGATTTTGATGAGCAAACCAATGAAGCGGATGACATTCATTTTGCTGAAGTAATAAGTCTGCACAATATTGAAAAAGATAATGGTGTAAAAACAAAGCAGGTGTTAATTGACCGAACAAACAATATTTTATAAACCGTTGTGTTCATCATCGTGTTTTAGAACTTGATCTTATTAAGGAATGCTTCAGTTTGCCGGATTTTCGGTCCAACTGCAACAATGGGCTGTGCCATTTCTCGTAACAATTGCAAAATATAGTTAATTAAAAGATGCCACTTATTTCCATTTGCATACCAGCTTATAAAAACACACACTATTTAAGCAGACTTCTGGATAGCATTTCTATTCAAACGTTCAAAGATTTTGAGGTTATTATTTCTGATGACAGTCCGGACTTTTCTGTGAAAGAAATATTGGCTGGATACGAAACCAAGTTTCCTACTAGATATTATAGAAATGAACCTTCTTTGGGCACTCCGGCAAACTGGAATTTTGCCATTTCAAAAGCTGTTGGCGAATGGATAAAATTAATGCATGATGACGACTGGTTTACAGGTTCTGAAAGCCTGCAAATATTTGCTGATCATACGAAACAAAACAAAAAGTTCGTCTTTTCTGCATACACAAATTATTTCGAAGATGATTATCCTGACAAGCAGGAAGTGTTCATGCCATTCCTGTGGAAGAGAAAAATTTTGAGAATGCCGGATGTTTTATTTGCTAAAAATGTGATCGGCCCCCCAAGTGTAACTATGCTTCATAAAACTATTGGTTTGCTTTATGACGAACGATTAAAGTGGCGCGTAGACCAGGAATTTTATATCAGGGTGCTGAGGAAGGATCGGTCTTTTTTGTATATCAATAAGCCTTTGATAAATGTAGGGATTAGTGCCTTGCAGGTTACGCAGTCGTGCAAAAACATTCCTTCTGTTGAATTACCTGAGGGATTTATCATGCTTGAGAAATATGGAACTTTACCCATGAAGAACTTATTAATTTATGATGCCTGGTGGCGATTATTTCGAAATATGGATATTAAAAACGAAAAACGGTTAAAACAATATGCTAATGAAAAATGGCCGACTGTTATTTTACACATGATCCATGACCTTTCAAAAATAAATAAGGCATTACTACGAAATGGAGTTATCTCTAAGAGTTATATGTTTATATCGTATCTAAAAAACCAATCCTCAATTGTTTAAGCTAACCTAAAAACCCGCTAAAGCCGCATTTATTACTTAACATAACCGTTGTTTCTTATTACAGGTAAGTGATAAAATAGCTTATTTTATTAGCAGTCATTTCGCTGCAAGTAGTTTTTTTAAAATAAGATTCCCAATCAAATTACTAGTTTCCGTATTTTGCAAAACACTTAAAATAAAATAATATGGATGCTGCCTTAAAATCAAAAATAGACACCTGGCTGAACGGCAATTATGACGAAGAAACCAAGAATGCAATCAAACACCTGCAAAATGAAAATGAATCTGAGCTTACAGAATCATTTTATCAGAACCTTGAGTTTGGTACAGGTGGTTTGCGCGGATTGATGGGAGTTGGAACTAACCGCATGAACAAGTACACTGTTGGGATGGCAACACAGGGTTTCGCTAATTATCTGAAGAAAACTTATGGCGATGCTGAAATAAAGGTAGCGATTGCACATGACAGCCGTAATAACAGCCGCTTCTTTGCAGAAACAACAGCGAATGTTTTTGCAGCCAACGGCATTAAAGTTTTTTTGTTTGAAGCGCTGCGGCCAACGCCTGAACTAAGCTTTGCTATAAGATACCTGAAACTGAATGGTGGTGTGGTTTGTACTGCATCACACAATCCAAAAGAATATAATGGGTATAAAGCATATTGGAATGATGGAGGGCAGTTGGTGCCGCCGCATGATAAGAATGTAATTAAAGAAGTGGAAGCCATACATAGCGTGGATGATGTAAAGTTCAGCGGTGGCGGGTCAAATATAACGATCATCGGGAAGGATATGGATGATGCGTACATCAACATGGTGAAGAGCCTGAGTGTATATCCCGATGTTATAGCAAAACAGCATGATCTCAAAATAATATATACCCCCATACACGGTACCGGCATCACATTGGTCCCGAAAGTTTTGAAAGAATTTGGCTTTGATAATGTGACTATAGTATCGGAACAGGAAGAACCGGATGGCAATTTCCCCACCGTTGTATATCCTAACCCGGAAGAGAGTGAAACCATGAGTATCGGCTTAAAAAAGGCTGCTGCTATGAATGCAGATATTTTGTTGGGCACTGATCCTGATGCAGACCGCGTGGGTATCGGTATAAAAAATCACAATGGCGAATGGGTTTTGATGAATGGTAATCAAACCGCAGTGCTTGCGATTTCCTATATGTTGGAAGCACGTAAGGCAAAGGGGATTGCACAGCCGAATGACATGGTAATTAAAACAATTGTTACCACTGATATGATCGATGCTATTGCAGAAAAAAATAATGTGGCCTGCTATAACGTGCTGACGGGGTTTAAGTGGATCGCTGAACTCATCAAAGAAAAAGAAGGCAAGGAAAATTATATCATTGGCGGCGAAGAAAGTTTTGGTCTGATGGTTGGAGACAAGCTTCGTGACAAGGACGCTATATCTGCCGTAGCATTTTTATGCGAGATGGCAGCGTATGAAAAAAATAAAAATGTAAGCCTGTATGATAAGCTTATTGATCTCTATATTGAATATGGATTTTATTACGAAGAATTGATCAGCCTTACTAAGAAGGGCATGCGGGGTCAGGAGGAAATTGCAGAAATGATGCAGGCATACCGCGATAATCCGCCAACACATATTAATAATTCACCGGTGCTTGAAATACTCGATTATCAGACCCGGCAAGGAAAAAATTTAAAAAGCGGTGAAACCTGGAAGATCGACCTCCCAAAAAGTAACGTGCTCCAGTTTAAATTAGAAGACGGAACAAAAATATCTGCAAGGCCAAGCGGCACAGAACCTAAAATAAAATTCTATTTCAGCGTACATACACATTTGGAAAGTAAGGCAAAGTTTGATGCAACATTGGCTTCGCTTAAACAAAGAATCCGGGATGTGATTGCAGATATGAAATTGAAGTAACGCCGTCGCCTGCTTGTTTGAATTATTTTGGGTTATTGGCTAATCAATACTTGGCATCTTCGCTGTGTCGCAACACTTCAACTCCAGATCGATAAGCAGCACTGGTTTCCCGTTCATACAGTTGCCTTCATTGTTAGTTCAAACAGCTTCTTCATTCTGCATGAACGATTAAGCTTTTAAAAACCTGTGCTTAGCTTTGCATGAGTGAATAATATTCATCATACAAAACTTGTCAAATCATTTGCTGCTCAACTCGGGTTTCATTACTGCGGCATTGCAAAAGCAGTGAAGCTGGAGGATGACGCACGCCGTCTTGAACAATGGTTGAATAAAGGGTTACAAGGCAGCATGCAATACATGGAAAATTATTTTGACCTGCGTATAGATCCGCGAAAGCTTGTTCCGGGCGCCAGGTCGGTGATTACCCTATTGCTCAATTATTTCCCTTCGGAATTTCAACAACAGGAAGCGCCAAAAATTTCCAAATATGCTTACGGTAAAGATTATCATGAAGTAATTCGTAATAAGCTGAATGAACTGATGCATCATATAAAACAAACTATTGGTGATGTGCATGGAAGAGGTTTTGTTGACAGCGCCCCGGTATTGGAACGAAGCTGGGCTGTACGAAGTGGTGCAGGATGGATTGGGAAAAATGGTAACTTAATTACCAAACAACAAGGCTCCTATTTCTTTATTGCAACATTAATTACCGATCTTGACCTGGCTGCCGATGATGCGTTTGCAAAAGACTATTGCGGTACCTGCAGGAAATGCATTGATGTTTGCCCCACTAGTGCAATACTGGAAAATAAGTTAATTAATGGCAGCCGTTGCATTTCTTATTTCACCATTGAATTAAAAGATGCCGTTATTCCCTCCGAAATGAAGGATAAATTTGAGAACTGGATGTTTGGTTGCGACATCTGCCAGGATGTTTGCCCATGGAACCGTTTCAGCAAACCCACCACTGAAATTGCATTTAAACCTATTCCTGAAATACTGAATCTGTCCACTGAAGAATGGGAGCGCATGAATGAAGAAGCATTCAAAAAGATATTCAGATCATCGCCGCTAAAACGGGCAAAATTTAAAGGGATACAAAGAAATCTGAAATTTATAAAAAAAGATTCTCCTGTTACAGGTTGATTTTTTTGGGATACCCGCAGGTTAGTTCTATTAAACACCCCGCATTTGTTCGGTACTATATACCGCTATGCATCATTAAACTTAGCTTATAGATTTCACGTGGTATTTTATTACATCCCTGTGCACTTACATTTGTTACATGAATTTAACCGATCGTGATAAAAGATATATCTGGCATCCTTTCACGCAGCAAAAAAATATGGCCTCGCCGCTCGCCATTGTAAAAGCAGAAAATAGTTTGTTATATGATGAAAACGGCAATACATATATTGATGCCATCAGCAGTTGGTGGGTGAATATTCACGGGCATGCGCATCCGTACATAGCTGAAAAAATTTATCGACAGGCTTTGCAACTCGAACATATAATCTTTGCCGGCTTTACCCATGAACCTGCTGTTACATTAGCGGAGAGGTTGATCAAAATACTTCCCGGTAATTTTTCGAAAATATTTTACAGCGATGATGGCTCCACTTCAACGGAAGTAGCTATAAAAATGGCGATACAGTATTGGTGGAATGAACGGTCAACAGTCAACAGTCAACAGTCAACCGTTAGGAACAAACTTCTGGCATTCAACAACGCTTACCACGGCGATACATTTGGTGCAATGAGTGTAAGCGACCGCAGTGTTTTTACATTGGCCTTTCATGATATTCTCCTGGATGTTATTTTCATTGACACACCGGATGAACAAAACATCAATTCAATAAAAGAAGTAATAACAGAACATGAAAATTCAATTGCTGCATTTATTTATGAACCATTGGTGCAAGGGGCAGGCGGAATGAAAATGTACAATGCTGCTTTGCTGGATGAGTTGCTGTATTTTATCAAACAAAGAAATATCATTTGCATTGCCGATGAAGTAATGACTGGTTTTGGAAGAACAGGAAAAATGTTTGCTTCCGAATACCTGCAAACAAAACCTGATATTATATGCCTGAGTAAAGGGCTAACCGGTGGTACAATGGCCTTAGGTGTTACTGCCTGCTCTGAAAATATTTATAATGCATTTGTAAATGACGACGCCAAAAAAACGTTTTTCCACGGGCATTCATTTACTGCAAATCCAATTGCATGTGCGGCAGCCAATGCAAGTCTTGATCTTTTCGGAAAAAATGATGTGCTAAAAAATATTCAAAACATCACTGAAAAAAATATCGCATTTGCACAACAGTTAAGGCAACTAAATGAAGTTAAAAATGTTCGTTCACTGGGAACAATTCTGGCATTTGAAATTGACAGGGGAGAAGATGTTTATTTGAATACAATCAGCCACGACATTACAAAAAAAGCGTTGGAAAAAGGCGTATATATAAGGCCGCTTGGAAATACAGTATATATAATGCCTCCTTATTGTGTCACTGTTGAAGAGCTAGATAAAGTGTATTCAGTGTTGATTGAATTAATATAACTATAACAGTATTGTCCGGTTAACTTGGGCTAAAGCCCGTTGGATAAGGATTCCGCTATATAACCCCAGGCTTAAGCCTAGGGCTAGTAAAACCAAGCCAGCCCATCAAGGGCTTTAGCCCAAGAATTAAAATTTTAGTCGGACAACAATGTAACTATAATTATTTTTCACAAACCTGTTTTAATTTATTAAGACTTGCTTCCATAGAAGGGCCAAAAATTTTGTCATGCAGCATTGCAGTTATTCTTTCCCATGGATACCAGTTAAGCTGCTGCTTAAAACTCCAGTTAACCATTGTAGTGCCTGCAGATGAATTGTAGAATAATTCAAGACGGTTCAACTGTTCCCTATTGTTTTTACTTTCCCATGAGGTGAGGATATGTTTATCATCGTTTTCAATTACAGTAATGGTATAAGTACCCAAGGCAATCCTTGAATTTTTTTCAATAGTAGAGCCTGTAAATTGTTTATAATAAGTTGTGTCGGCGCCATTGATCCAATGCCTCCATTTGCTGAGATCATTTGTATAATAGCGAACGGAATCAGCCGGCGCCTGTATATCAACGGAGCGTAAAACAGTTACGGAAGAAGGCATTAGTAAACCAATTGCTGTGAATAGTATAAATAAAACGATCAGTCCTGCAACGGCAAATTTTATATATCGCATAAATCTCAACAATAAAACGTGCGCAAAGTAGCAGGTAATTTTTTGAATGGAAATGAATGAGACCGTTAAAAGTTCTCAGGATAGTGCTGGAGTTCTGTGTAAACGCTGTATAATAAGCCCTATCAATACCACAGCAACTGCTCCGATCACATTCAGCCAGAGGAAGCCAAGGCCGATAATGTTGTTGCTGTCAAGTATGAATAAAATAATGATTATCGCTTCTGATATAACTGCCGACCAGAAAACTGCAGTACCGTTGATTTTTTTCCAGTAAAAAGCAACAAGAAAAATACCAAGTATAACGCCATAAAATAAGGAGCCAAGAATATTTACTGCTTCAATCAGGCTGCCCATACGGTTGGCGAATTCAGCAATGATGATACAAAAAATCCCCCACCCCAACGTAAACCATTTTGATAAACGATAGTTTTTCTCATTTTCATATTCTGACAATTCAGGATAGGCCCGATGCTTTTTAAAGCGCAAATAAAAATCGATCATCGTACAACTTGCCAGCGAATTCAAAGCGGCAGCGATAGAACTCCATGAAGCCAGAAAAATAACTGCGATCAGCAAACCAACGAGCCCGTTCGGCAAATTGTCAATAACAAAACGCAGGAAAATATAATTCGTATCATTTGTATCTGCCGCCGCATCAGCTTTCTTTAAAATGGTTTTGTATTGATTGCGCAGTCCATCAGCCTGTTTATTATATTGCTGAATTTGCCATTTTAAAATTTCAGCTGTATTAAGATCATTATTCTTTAAGGCAGAAGCATAACCAACAGCAAGTTTCTTTTGGTAAGCATTTACTTCATTAAAAGCAGTACTTATATTTTTAAGCGAATCATTATAAGGCGCCGCGTATGTTTTTTGTTCAATGGCTTTATTAAAAAATACCGGCGATGGCTGAAACTGGTAATAGACAAAAAGCAATGCGCCAAGCAGTAATATCAGGAACTGCATGGGAACTTTTACGAGGCCATTCATCAGCAGGCTTAGCTTACTTTGCGTAGTGTCTTTGGCAGTGAGATATCTGCCAACCTGACTATGATCGGTTCCAAAATAGCTCAGTGCAAGAAAGAATCCTCCGATGACACCGCTGATAATATTGTACTTATCCTTCCATATAAAACCGTTCTTATCAAACCCCGATGTTATTACATTCAATTTTCCCGAAGCCCCGCTTAATTTCAATGCATCTGTTAATCTTACTTCCTTTGGCAGCAAATGAATAATATAATAGCCGGCAATACACATAGCAGTAATAATAATTATTAACTGTAACTGCTGGGTATAAGCTACTGCTTTGGCGCCGCCGCTTACTGTATAAATAATAAGGATGCCTCCCATCAGGATGTTAGTATAAAAAATATTCCATCCAAACAGGGATGAAACAATTATAGATGGCGCATACACACTGATGCCTGTTGAAAATCCTCTTGAAAGCAAGAATAAAGCGGCAGTGAAAGTTCTTGTTTTTACATCAAAACGTTGTTCGAGAAATTCATACGGTGTAAAAACTTTTAAATGAGAAAATATTGGAACAAAAGTTATACAGAGTACCACCATGGCAATTGGCAATCCAAAATAATATTGCACGAAACGCATCCCGTCGGTGAAGGCCTGGCCCGGTGCGGAGAGAAAAGTGATAGCACTTGCCTGCGTTCCCATTATGCTAAGTAAAACAAGCCACCATGGCATCGACCTGTTACTGAGAAAATATCCTTCAAGGTTGCGGCTGGTACGGCTTTTATATAAGCCGTATATAACAATAAGCAGCAGGGTTGTTATGAGTACTATCCAGTCGGCCTTGGTCATGAAAAATAATGTGTGAACCAGGTAAAGAAAATGATGAGTAAGATAAGAACAGCGATCACAAGCACATACCAGTTTCTCCAGCTTTTAAGCAATGGTATTTTATTTTGTATCTGCACGCCGGTAAATTACGGTTTAATACAATACAGTAAAAATAAGTACAGGTATAAATGATAAAAGGCAAATTTTATTTGCAGCTTATCCTTATTAATACCACTATTTGTGCTGAGTGATTTTTATAAAAGAGCGGATTTATTAAACCGCATCACATGTTAGCCTTCCTTCCATTTCTTTTCAGCGCTTCATTGGCAAACTGCATCAAAACGTCGGAAGGAATATAACCTGCAGTTATTAAAACAGGTTTTCCTGTTTCATCAGCAACAATTAAGGTAGGATAACCTTCGATGGCATATTCCTGCGCAAGTTGGGGCCCTACGCCTTTTTCTCCGTCAATAGAAACATTTACGAAGTTCTTATTAAAGAACTCTCCAACTGCAGAATCGGTAAAAGTATATTGTTTAAGCATTTTGCAGGGACCGCACCAGGTTGCATAAATATCAAGAAATATAAGCTTATTCTTATCTTTTGCGGTTTTAAGTGCCTGTGCCCAATCTTCCTCAATAAATAGAATGCCGGGTTTGCGTTTAGCATCAGCAGTGGTTATAACGGTATCTTTTGATGCAGAAGAAACCTGGCAGGAAGCCAGCACAATAAATACAATTGTTAGAAGATTGAGTCTGAAAAAATTCATTTCGGTAAAATATTTACGAAGTAAAAATTAATTCCTGAGAATAAAAAGCCAATTCCTGTTATTCAATTCGTTCTTTTTGCCAGGTTCGGTATCATAATCCGGAAAGTAGTTCCTTCACCGTAATTTGAAGACACTGTAATATCTCCTGCTATTTTTGAAAGCGCTTCTTTTACAATATATAACCCGATGCCAACCCCACTTGCACCGGAACTGCTGCGAAAAAACATTTTAAAAATATGAGTAAGATGCTCTTCAATGATGCCAATCCCATTGTCCTCGATTTCTATATCAGCTTTGCGCTCATCTACTTTTACAGTAATATCTACTTTGGGATGGCTGTATCCCGGCCTTTGATATTTAATCGCATTAGATAAGAGATTATCTATAATGATGGAAACCCGGAATGAATCATTAATAAATTTTACCGGCTGGTCAACAGAAAGATTAAACTCAACTGCAGGCTTTTGCATTTTACAGATTTTGATGCTTTCACCAAGCATGCTGTTAAAATCTAATTCGGCCAGATCTTCTTCAACCCGTATGCTTTTATAATATTCAATGATTTTTTGTATGAACATATCCATTTTGTTCATGCAGGTTTCAATCATGCCCATATAATTGTTGGGGTCTGTAACTGAATTTTCCATGCGGGCAAGATTGAGAATTCCCATGACTGATGCGAGCGGTGAGCGCAGGTCATGTGAGGTGCTATACACAAACCGGTTTAACTCGTCATTCTTTCTTTCGAGCTCTGTGATTTTTTTCTTGAGCTGCTGGCGTGTGGTATAAAGTTCATAAGCGTTCTGCACTGCATTCTGTAATTCAAACTCATCCCATGGCTTTTTTATGTAACGAAATATTTCTCCTTTATTTATGGCGTCGATAATTGCTTCAGCATCTGTATAACCGGTAAGTAAAATTCTTATGGGGTCGGAAAAGTCCTTCCGTACAGCCTGGAAGAATTCAACACCGGTTGTATGAGGCATACGCTGGTCGCAAATGATCACATGAATATCTTCTTTCTCATTACTCAGGATATTCATTCCTTCTGCTGCGGATAACGCTGTTACAATTTTGTATTTGCGCCTGAATGCAGCCTGGAACGACATAAGGTTATTTTGCTCATCATCAATGTATAAAACTTTGATCTTTTTATTTTCAAAAGCCATAGTGATTTTCAGATAGGATTGCAGGGTTAGTCTGAATCCTGGTGATGGGGTAAAGTTATTATAAATTCGGCTCCTTCATTTGGGCTTGAAACTATATTTATTTTGCCGGAATGCTTCTGTATGATCTTAAATACAATTGCCATTCCCAAACCTGTACCTTCACCTATTTCTTTAGTTGTGAAAAAAGGTTCAAAAATGTGGTGCTTAATTTCATCGGTCATGCCTATACCAGAATCTTTTATGGATATCTCAATCTGGTCATTGTCTATATCCCGTGTTTTTATAACAATAATTTCTTCATCTTCTTTGATCGGCTTTGCTTTAATAGCCTGAATGGCATTGGTAATTATATTCATAAATACCTGGTTTAATTTTCCGGGAAAACATTCAATATTTCCATTCGCATTAAATTCTTTGACCAGGTTAATATAATATGGAAAATTATTTTTTAGTAACACCAGGGTTGACAAAAGGCCATCATGGATATTAACTGTTTTTAGTGCGGCTTCATCAATCCTGCTGAATGTGCGCAAACCTCTTACAATTTCTGCCGTACGTTCTGCGCCTTCTTCAATGCCTAAGATCAGGCTTTCAATTTCTTTTTGAAGGTAGGTCACATCCATGCTGGTTTTTAATTCTTCTATTGCGCCCAGTTTTTGCTTATAGCTGTTTAAGTCTTGTATTGAATGTAACTCATCATACGCATTTAGTATTTCCATTAGATCTTTAACATCAAGCCGCAAAGGATTAATGTTTGATTTTACAAAATTTATAGGGTTATTAATTTCATGGGCAATGCCCGCCGTGAGCTGGCCTAATGAGGCCATTTTCTCTGCGTCAACCAACTGGGTTTGAGTATCTTTTAAATTGTTTAATGCTTCATTTAACTGGATATTGGTATTTTGTAATTCTGAAGTGCGGTTGGAAACCTCTACCTCCAATCGCACATTCTGTTCTTTCACGAGCTTTTCATTTTCCAATGATACGCTGAGCGCCTTCGCCTGTGATAATTCAGTTTCCTTTTTATAGGTATTTATTTTATCTGCGAGCGCAATGGAAAGTAAAACAGCTTCCAATGCGGAGCCTAAATACAAAATATATGTTGTAAAGAAATCAGCGGGAAGAACATTGAAATTTCTCAGACTGAAAATTACCAGTCCTGATAAAAATAATATCCAGGATATAGCATAATAAACCGCGGGTCTGTAGCCTTTGAGTATGATTATAATTGCAGATGTGATGATCAGAACGCCAACGGCAATTGTATTAGCGCTGATAATAGCATAACTTATCTTGTTCAAATGGATAAAGCTTGCTATAACAGAAATAATATTCAGGTATATTGTTATTGATAGCAGTTTATGAAAAAAAGGAGTGTGATGTTTTGTTCTTAAAAATTGAAGGGAGAACAAAACACCAAATATGGTTGCGATGGCAGTAGTAACCGGCACCGCATAATAATTTAAAGAAGGAAAGGGAAACCAGAGAAATTTAAAAGTGTATCCCGCCAATGTGAACTGCGCAAAAGCAAGACAAAAAATATAGATGATGTAAAGGAAGTAATTGCGGTCACGGGTTACAAAAAAAAGAAAAAGATTATATAAGAAAATTGCAAGTAAAATTCCAAAATACACTGAAACAGTAAATATTTGTTTTTGAGACTGGGCAGATATGGCCTGGTAATTCCCAATGTAAGAGCTTAAAATAAGCGGGTGATAACTTTTTATATGAATATAATATGTTGCACTGCTATCGCTCTGTAATTGAAGGTTAGTTATATAATTAGGCAAAGAACTGTTATAGGAATGCGGCAGAGCATTTCCTTCAGCTACAACCTGCATTAATTTTTCTCCGGATAATTTGAATATCCCCAAATAAGAAATATTAAAGTAATCTATATAGAAATACAGGCCATTTACGGGAGTGCGGTTTTCCAGAGAAAAACGCAACCATATATCTACATCCGGTATAGAAAATACAGGAATTCCTGTATGGCTTTGATGAAATTTGCTGGCATGCAGAACCGAAATAGAATCGTATTTATCACCGTTTCTGAGAATTTCAAAGTGACTTCCAACTTTTATTAAAGACAACGCGTCATCATAAATTATTGTATTCCCCAGAGCTTTGGCAGTACAGGCATAAAAGCAAAGAATAAAAAAAATTTTTTTAATCATCATAAGTTACCAAATACCTGGAATCAGCTTTTTCACATACAGGCTATATTTTTTATACTCATCACCAAAAATAGAAACAAGCAGTTTTTCTTCAGCATTTATGCGAATAATATATGCTATGCTAAGTAAGATTATTGTAGTAAAAAAAGTAATGACATTATTCAATAATACAGGTACGCCTATCATTACCACCATAGCGCCTAAATAGGATGGATGTCTTACGATTGAATACGGTCCTGATTTAATAAGTATATGTTCATTGGTTGAACGGGCAGTGGCTGTAAAATATTTGCCTAAAGTAACAATAGAAAATAAACGCAGAGCCAGCCCGGAACAAATCAATGAAATTCCTATAATAGTAAATAAAACACTTGAGTGCGCGGTATTCTTAAAATAAGCCCATTCAATTAAAGAGAGACCAACACTAAAAATGGATGCCAGTAAGATTATTACAATAGAATAGCGATCAGTTTTTTTATTGGTTACTACTTCCTGGATACTAAATGCAGGTTGAGTAAAAAACATAGCCAGGGCTCCCGCTAAAATAATTAGGGTCTTGTAATTAATTAATAAGGCAGGCTTAAAAAGCAGCGGTAGCACGATCATCAGCGAAACAAAAACAACCGTTGAAATAATTTTTCGGATCGCTGGCATTTCAAACGATTTTTTTATTTAGCACATCAAATAATTTAAACTCATTTTCAACTATCCCTTCAATTTCAAGTTCGTAATGCACTTTTACCGTTAAATTTTTAAAGGGGGATTTTTCCTCGTGAACAGACGACAAGTTACGCCTCAGCCACAGCATTTTTTCTCTTTCTCTCGGATGGGCATTTTGCAAGGTATGTGGATCTGCCAAAAAAACGGCAGTTGCCAATAAATCGATCTTCGGATAATAAAATGTTCCTTCATTACCAATTTTGGTAAAAGGCCTGCTTCCGATCCACTGATTGAATCTTAGTGTAACCGGTGAACATAAAGAAAACAGGGAATCAAAACCTAATTGCTCCAATATAACAATAGCAGCTCTTGAAGGAAAATAGCTTCCGATACCAAGCCCCGCCACTTCTATTGAATTCCATAGACCGCATAACTCTCCGGTGCCATTTTGTGCATATAGTTTTACATATTTATATATGCGTGGATCCATGTCGCCAGTCGCTATTTCAATGGGTAAAAGTGTTTTGCCATCAGCAGCATGTACTCTCGCACCTCCGTATAGTTTTGCTTTATTGAGAGATTCCACAACAATTACGAATACAGATGGACTATACATCCATTCATCCGAGGAAGAAGAAACATTGAAAATGCCATGATTTTCCAGCACCTTCTGATGCCCGGATATAAATTTTAAACAGGTTTCGCTATCATTAACAGCTCTGAAAGCCCTGATCCTTATTTCAGTTTCCATCCAAAAAGATTGAATTCACACTTTGAACTAATAGCACAAAAATTTGTAATGTATATTGCATGCTCTTAAAGATATAGTTTTGCAGAAAAAAACGCGTATCTAATAAAAGTAAACTTCTTCCATTTCTAAATGAATTTTTAGTTATTACGATGATGGTAACTTTGCTATATTTCTGTTTTCACGTCCCGGTTGTACAACAAGAAGCCGTATCATATGCTGGATAAATTAATAAATGTTTTATATGTCGATGACGAGCCTCATAATCTAACAGCGTTTAAGGCTGCTTTTCGTCGTGATTTTAATATTTTTCTTGCAAACTCTGCCAAAGAAGCATGCAAAATAGTTGATGAAAATGATATTCATATTATTTTGAGTGATCAACGGATGCCTGTAACAACCGGAATCGAATTTTTTGAATCTATTATAACAACGCATCCGGAGCCTATTCGCATATTGATCACAGGTTATACAGATATCGGTGCCGTTATTGATGCCATTAACAGAGGCCAGGTTTACAAATATCTTACAAAGCCCTGGAATGAAAACGACATTCGCATTTTCATCAACAGGGCTTACGAAGTGTTTAATTTAAGGCGTAAAAATACCGAACTTTCAAAAAAGCTGTTGGATGCAAATCGTAAACTTGAATTTCTGCTGCGTCAAAGCCTGCTTTCTTAACCTGCCTCAGTGGCAGTTTTTTGTTCAATTTTCTTTTTGCACATGACTTAATAAGTCAAATAGGTATAGATATTTGCTTTGGACTTATTTTTGTTCTTTAATTAGTTCAAAAATTAAAACAAATTATATGGCGCTTGAATTCACAGACACGAATTTTGAAACGAATGTTTTGAAAAGTGATAAGTTAACTATCGTAGATTTTTGGGCAGAATGGTGCGGACCTTGTCGCGCAATCGGTCCTGTAATTGAAGAACTATCAAAAGACTACGCCGGTAAAGTAAACATTGGTAAAGTAAATGTTGATTTAAACCCCAACGTAAGCATGAATTATGGCATCACTTCTATACCTGCTATACTTTTTATAAAAGGCGGAAAGGTTGTTGACAAACAGATTGGAGCTGTACCGAAATCAATTTTAGAAAAAAAGATTCAGGCGAATTTATAATTCACAGGTATTAAATCTTTAAAAAGGTTGCCTTTAATAACAGGGCAGCCTTTTCTTTTTTAATGAAACCGGTTTGGCTTTTACCGCTAATACTTATTAAATGACCGGGTTTTTAATAAAACTTAGTTAAATTGGGCACTTTAAAACATCAGAACCTAAATGCAAAGATTTCAGGGCCTCGCTGGTATCGTTTTAATTCTTGGCATTGCTTTTCTTCTATCAAATAATAAAAAAAAGATTAACTACAGGCTTGTCCTCAGCGGTATAAGTCTTCAGGTTGTTATTGCCGTTCTTGTTTTAAAAGTTTCATTCATCGGAAATTTTTTTCAATGGCTGGGCCATGGCATGCAGCAATTGGAGTCATTCGCCCGTAAAGGAGCATCATTTGTGTATGCCGGGATAAACGTAACTCAAAACGATGGCACAACAGCGGATTATTTAAAGGGCGGTTTCGTATTTGCATTTAATGTAACAGCTACCATTATTCTCGTTTGTGCGATAGTTGCTGTGTTATACCATTACAATATAATGCAGCATATTATTTCTGTGATAGCCAAAGCCATGAATTTTATCATGCGCGTTAGTGGTGCAGAAGCATTAAGTAACGTGGCAAGTGCATTTGTTGGCCAGGTAGAAGCACAGGTAATGATAAGGCCCTATTTAAAGGGTATGACAAAAAGCGAATTGCTCGCCAGCATGAGCGGTAGCCTTGCCTGCATTGCCGGGGGAATATTGGTAGTGTATGCAAATATGGGTGCACAGGCTGGTATGAATTTGGCGCCTAAACTGATCACTGCAAGCTTAATGGCTGCACCGGGTGCTCTCGTAATCTCAAAGATTGTTTTCCCTGAAACTGAAGTTAGCGAAACTTATGAACGCGTTAAGTTGGAAGTGCACAGCACCTACGCCAATGTTATTGATGCTATTTCCCATGGCGCTGCGGATGGTTTTAAGATCGCTATGAATGTTATTGCCATGCTGATCGGTTTTATTGCGGTGATTGCCATGCTTGATTATATATTGATTCATATCGGGCACTTATTCAATAAAGATTTCGACCTTACCTTAAACTACATCTTTGGTAAAATTTTCTATCCTTTTGCATGGAGTATGGGCGTTCCAACCCGGGATGTGAGCAATGCAGCAACACTTCTTGGCCAAAAATTAACAATTAACGAATTTGTCGCTTTTCAAAACCTCACCAATAAGTCGGTACCTGTGTTAACAGACAAGGGCTTATTAATTATCAGCATTGCCATTTGCGGCTTTGCTAATTTCAGCAGTGTTGGAATGCAAATCGGCGGAATTGGTGCATTGGCGCCGGAACGTCGGAGAGATCTGGCAAAGCTCGGCCTTAAAGCCCTTTTTTGCGGCACTATGGCTTCCTACTTATCTGCAACTATTGCCGGAATTTTAATGTAAACATTTGATAATCAAAGTACAAAGACTTTAGTAGGGTTACTTTTTCCTGATCTTGGTATTAATGTGTATTAAATACGCTTTTAAAAATGATTGCATCAGTTTCTTGTCGAAGTTGATGCATCTTTTTATATAAAAAATAAGAAAATGAAAAAGATAAAGAATATAGCAATCATAGCTTTCGACAGTAAAAAGACCGAGCTGATAGAATGGTCCTATTTTAATAAGAAGTTTTTGCTTCCTCACCAGTTATTCGCTCTTGGTTTTGCAGTAAACATTTTGGAAGGAACATTAAATAAGAGAATAAATAAAGGTGAAGAAATTAAATTAAGCGGTTATCGTGACTTATGCAAACTGATAGCAGAGGATAAAATTGATGCTGTTATAATTTTTGGAGAAGCTGGGCAAATTTTTGACAGCAAAGATCTAAAGAGTGTGCTTGAAACAGCGATTGAACATAATATCATTACTGCTACCAATAAGACAACTGCGGATTTCATCCTGCATTCTTCACTATTGGAAAGCGACTATAAAATTGATATAAGAGAAAAAAAGCCGGTTGACAGCAAAGAAATAGTAGCAGCCGCCACAGATTTTCAGCTTGCAAAAGCAAGCTGATTTTTCATTAAAGTAATAACACTATGAATATCTCCATACCGGTAAGCAATAGGGTACACAGAATTGCTGTAAGCATATTCTTTTTTATTGCAGGGCTTACAGCAGCCAGTTGGGCAAGCCGCATTCCTGATATCAAAAACAATTTGCAATTAAGCGAGGCAGCTTTAGGCGCTGTTTTATTTGCGCTCCCGTTGGGTCAAATTATAAGCCTTCCGTTATCTGGATGGCTGATCTCAAAATTCGGTAGCCGGCAATTGTTGATCTATGCCTCTATATTTTTTCCGCTCACTTTATTGATTATAGCCTTTGCAGCGGCAACGTGGCAACTGATTATCATATTGTTTTTTTTCGGCTTGTGGGGTAATCTTTTTAACATAGCCATGAACACACAGGCTGTGGGGATTGAGTCATTATATGGCAGGTCTATTATGGCTTCTTTTCATGGTCTCTGGAGCCTTGCAGGGTTTTGCGGCGCTGCAATCGGTAACTTCTTTGTGTCCAGGGATACTTCACCATTGATACATTTTGCAACTATCGGGCTACTGGCAGCAATTTTAATTACCAGCTTTTATAAATATACTTTACCGGCAAATACAAATACACCTGCTGAAAAGCCAAAGCTTTTTGTAAAACCTGACAAGCACGTCTTGCTTCTGGGATTGATAGCTTTTTGTTGTATGATCTGTGAAGGATCAATTGCAGACTGGACAGGCGTATATTTTCAGAATATTGTACACGCTCCTGCAAAGCTTATCACCATCGGCTATGTTGCATTTATGGCAACCATGGCCACCGGCAGATTTTTAGGCGATTGGCTGATCACAAAATTCGGGGTATCGAAAATATTGCAGCTTAGTGGTATTTTAATAGCTTCCGGGTTAGGCATAATGATCCTATTCCCTTATTTCCAGGCCGCTGTAACCGGTTGCCTGTTTGTTGGGGTAGGCGTATCTTGTGTTGTGCCGATGATATACGGCCTTGCCGGCAAATCCAGGACCATGTCTCCTGAATTTGCCCTGGCGGCAGTTTCAAGCATAAGTTTTCTTGGCTTTTTATTAGGTCCGCCGCTTATTGGGTTTATTGCACAGTTATCGAGCCTGCGATGGTCCTTTACGGTAATCGCTCTCCTCGGGTTGGGTACTACTCTTCTTACAGGGAAGCTAAAAAAGTTACTATGAGGCGATGTTGCAATAGAATAATCGTACAACATCACTCATAAATAAAACCTGGGCAATCGGGATCATTTCCGGTATCGCTCAGGTTTTGTGTTGCTATCCATTGAAGGAAGGATTTGTTTTTTTCATTTTTCATTTATTATCTTGCCGGCGACAAAAAAATCTATCTTATGAATGATCTTCTGAAAATTTCCATTGAAGCTGCTATTGAGGCGGGAAAAAAAATTCTTGAAGTATATGAAAATGAATTTGAAGTGGAAACGAAATCCGATAACTCACCCCTTACCGAAGCGGACAAAAGAAGTCATCATGCAATAAAAGATATCCTTACCCCGCTTTCCATTCATATTTTAAGTGAAGAGGGTAAACTTTTAAGTTATGGCGAAAGAAAAGAATGGAAAAAATTCTGGCTTATCGATCCTTTAGACGGTACCAAAGAATTTATAAAACGCAATGGGGAATTTACAGTAAATATTGCGTTGGTGGAAGATGGGCTGCCCGTTTCCGGTGTTGTACATGTTCCTGTTACGGGAAAAACATATTACGGCACTGCTCAGGAAGGCAGTTTTGCTTTTACCTATAATGAGAGTGAAAATAAGACCATCGATGATTATATAAACGTTGCTGAGAAATTACCTGACGCCGAGTCGCCGGTAGTTTATACAGTAGTAGCAAGCCGTAGCCATAATACGCCGGAAACCGAAAGCTTCATTGAAGAAAGAAGAAAACAATTTGGTGAGGTGAATTGCATTAGTTCCGGAAGTTCACTTAAATTATGCCTTGTTGCAGAAGGTAAGGCAAATGTGTATCCCCGCCTTGCACCAACTATGGAATGGGATACTGCCGCCGGCCACGCCGTTGCCAAATTTGCAGGCTGTAAAGTTTACAACTACGAAACAGGTAAGGAGTTGGAGTATAATAAAGAAAATCTTCTTAATCCCTGGTTTGTGGTAGAGCGTAACTAATATTGGTGTACAATAAATCCGTGATAAAATGGGTGCTATCAAAAGGCAAGCCCCTTTTCCCGATACATTTTTAATTGGTGTACAAAAGGCAGGAACTACCACATTAAATGACTGGATCGGCCAGCATCCGCAGGTGTATTGTTACAATTCTTTAAAAGATATCCCGCTTTTTATAAAGTATCCTCAGCCTGATCAGTTAAATAGAAGATTATTATTAGAGTCACCGCCGTATAATGGTCAGCCCGTGGTATTTCATTCTGCGGTAAACTATATATTTTATCCATCATTAATACAGCAACTTGCGCAAAGGCAACCGGGTGCAAAACTTATCGTCGTTCTGCGTAACCCTGTCATAAGAGCTATTTCTTCATATTTCTATTTTAGAAAGATGCTTCGCGAGCACCGCGATATCGAAACGGCTTTATTATATCATCCTGAAAAAAAAATTGAAATAACCCGCGATAATAACGACTTTACCTATATTGAACATGGATTGTATTCTCAGCAAATAAAAAATTGCCTCGAATTTTTTCCAGGACAGCAGTTATTGGTATTAGACTATGAAGAACTTACGCATGATCCGAAGATGTTGCTGGCAAAAGTTTTTCGCTTTTTAAATATCGATGAGAAATTTATTCCCAATCTCAATACAAAAAATGTGACTGGCGAGCTTAAAAGTAAATTTCTCCAGCAGGAGATTTTAAAGAAAAACACCGTCAGGAAATGGGTGGTTGACCGCCTGGTGGATCCATGGTTGCCCGTTACCAAAAGAAAGCTTTTAAAAAACAGGATGCTTGAGCTAAATACGGCAAAACAAAAACAGGGGATCACAGAACCAAAAATAAGCGAGCAAATTTTGCAAAAAATTGAATCCCGTTTAAGAGAATTTTATATACAGGATACAGCACTGCTCGATAAAATGCTCAACACAGATTTCTATTCTAAATGGTTTAGCCATAAAGTAATATCAAAAAATTAACCTGCTGCATACATGTATAAGATAGTCCAGGTGGTTCCGGCGTTAGGTTGGGGCGGAGCCCAGGTTTTTTGTATCCAGTTATGTAATGAGCTTGCAAAAAAAGCAGGTTATGAAATCACTTTGATATCAATGTATGATCATCAGCCTGGAAAACATTTGCCGCTTTCTATGCTTGATAACAGCGTAAAGTTTATTTCTTTAGGCAAAAAGCCGGGCATCGATCCGGTTATTTTTTTTAAGGTATACAAAACTTTAAAAAAAATAAAGCCGGATGTTGTTCATACACATCTGCACGCGGGTTATTATTGTTTTTATGCTTATAAGCGGGTAAAATATCCATTCAAAAAGGTTCATACCATACATAATCTTGCCAGGGAAGATGCTCCGCATTACATCGGAAGAAAAATGTTTAAATATTTCTTCAAAAGGAATATTATTGAAGCGGTGACTGTTTCTGAAGAAGTGTACAAAAGTGCGGTGAAAGAATATGGAACCTGTATCAAAACACTTATTCACAATGGTGCGAACGCAGTTAGGCCGACTGCTGCATTTACAGAGACACAGCAATTGATCAACGGCCTTAAAAAAAATACCGGTACAAAAGTTTTATTAAATATTGCGAGAATAACAAGGCAAAAAAATCAAAAATTATTGCTGGATGTAATGCGCATGCTGCAGGAGCAAAATATAATAGCAATTATTGCAGGCAGCTATGTGCAGGAAGATGAAAATTTGTATAATGAACTTGTAAGCGATACGCCTGCAAATGTTCATTTTGTTGGAAAAGTTTCAAATATTGGAGACTATCTTTTATGTGCAGATGCATTCGTGCTTACATCAATTTTTGAAGGGTTGCCCATAAGCCTGTTGGAAGCGTTATCCGCAGGTGTAATACCCGTTTGTACGCCGGTAGGCGGAATTGTTAATGTTATTACAAAAGATACCGGTTTTTTAAGCGATGGTTTTAGCAAGGAGGCGTATTTGGGAGCGCTTAAACTTTATCTTAACACGAGTGAATCCAATAGGATGCGATTGCAGGACAATGGAAAAAAACTCTATAACGGGAAATTTAGTATGCATGCCTGCGCTTCTGCGTACGATAACTTATATCATACGGCTTAACAAAATACAATAATGTACTTTCGCGCAAAATTTTGACTGCAATAAAAATAAAATCACTTGATTATTTATAAACAAAAACAAAACTGTCAATGAAAATTGTTGTAGTAGGAACCGGCTATGTTGGCCTCGTAACGGGCGCATGTCTTGCAGATGTGGGTACAGATGTGATATGTATAGATGTAAATGAAGAGAAGATCAGGAATCTTCAAAAAGGTATTTTACCGATTTATGAGCCGGGCCTCGACAATATAGTTGAGCGGAATTTCAAAAAAGGCAGGCTTCATTTCAGTACAGATCTTGCAGAAGCCATAGTAGGGGCGCAGATAGTTTTTATTGCTGTGGGAACACCCCCGGGTGAAGACGGCAGCGCGGATCTTAAATATGTATTACAGGTTGCTGACCAGGTTGGACAGCACATGACCGGTTATTTAATTGTGGTAACAAAAAGCACGGTACCTGTAGGTACTGCTGCCAAAGTAAGGCAGGGCATTAAGAACGCATTGGAAAAACGAAGTGCGGAGATTGAGTTTGACGTAGCTTCTAATCCCGAATTTTTGAAAGAAGGCGCCGCAATCCAGGATTTCCTGAAACCCGACCGTATTGTTATAGGCGTTGAGAGTGAAAGAGCAAAAGTGCTGTTACATCAATTATATGACCCTTTTGTATTGAATGGCCATCCGGTGTTATTTATGGATATACCTTCGGCTGAAATGACAAAATACGCCGCCAATGCAATGCTGGCTACGAAGATTTCTTTCATGAATGATATTGCCAATCTCTGCGAACGGGTGGGCGCCAATGTTAATGAAGTGCGTAATGGCATAGGTTCGGATCCGCGTATCGGCAACCGTTTCATTTATCCGGGTATAGGCTATGGCGGTTCATGCTTTCCAAAAGATGTAAAAGCGCTTATTCGCACGGCGCAGGCTTTTGATTATGAAATGCGCATATTAAAATCTGTGGATGATGTTAATGACGATCAGAAAAAAGTTATTTTCAGTAAAATAAACAAACATTATAACGGCGATTTAAAAGGAAAAACGTTTTGCATCTGGGGTCTTTCATTTAAACCGAACACTGATGATATGCGCGAGGCGCCTTCATTGATCTTAATTGATGCTTTGCATGAAGCGGGCGCCCATATCCAGGCCTATGATCCTGTAGCAAATACAGAAGCCAGCCATTTATTAAATGGGAAAGTTCATTTAAAAGAAGATGCGATCAGTGCTGCAGCAGATGCCGATGCAATCATTTTAGTAACAGAATGGCCGGAGTTTCGCCTGCCGGATTGGAAAATAATTTCCAAACAATTGAAGGGTAATGTAATTTTTGATGGCCGTAATATTTATCATAAGGATGAAATGGAAAAAACAGGTTTTGTTTATTACGGCATCGGCACAGGGAACATGTAGTTTAAAAGCTATATAATATTTATAAGAACGGTATTGTCTTGATTGCGATACCGTTTCTTTTTTTAAACCAGTTATTTAGGCATGATTAATTATATTTACTCCTAAAAGCGCTTGCCTTAAATGAAGAAGTTTTTACCGGTAATTTTTATTGGGCTGATGTTTTTGTCACTACGGTCATCTGCGCAGTCATACAAAGAAAAATACAGGCCATTAATGCATTTTTCGCCTAAGCAGCATTGGATGAATGACCCTAATGGCCTGGTTTATTTCAACAACATTTACCATCTTTTCTTCCAATATTATCCAAATGCCTCTGTTTGGGGACCAATGCACTGGGGACACGCTATCAGTGAAGACCTGGTTCACTGGAAACAACTCCCCATCGCAATTTATCCCGATAAACTTGGTTATATTTTTTCGGGAAGCGTTGTTGTTGACAGTAACAATACTTCAGGTTTTGGAATTTATGGGAAGCCGGCACTGGTTGCGATATTTACCCAGCATGATACAGCAGGCGAACACGCACATACCAATACATTTCAAAATCAAAGTATTGCCTACAGTAATGATGGAGGTCTGAGCTGGACAAAATACAAGAACAATCCTGTAGTAAAAAACCTGGGCAGTGCAGATTTTCGGGATCCCAAAGTCATGTGGTATAAGCCGGGCAATAAATGGATAATGACACTTGCAGTAAAAGATCATGTTGAATTTTATTCATCGCCTGATTTAAAAAACTGGAGAAAAGAAGGTGAATTTGGTAAAGATGTCGGCGGGCATGGCGGCGTATGGGAGTGCCCGGATCTTTTTGCCTTTGACTACGATGGCAAACAGGTTTGGGCTTTGCTGGTAAGTATAAATCCCGGCGGGCCAAATGGAGGTTCTGCTACACAGTATTTTATTGGTGATTTTAATGGTAACACATTTACACCTTATAGTAACAATATTAAATGGATTGACTACGGCCCTGATAATTATGCAGGCGTTACTTTCAGTAATACAGGTGAAAGAAAGATATTTCTGGGATGGATGAGTAACTGGAACTATGCTCAACTGGTGCCTACGGAAACCTGGAGAAGCGCTATGACCGTGCCGCGTAACCTGAATCTTATGCAGGTTGGGGACGAATTTTATATTACGTCGAACCCGGTGGTAGAACTAAACAGGATTGCAGGCAAACAAACGGCTATCAATAAAATTGTTGTTGACCAACAGGTAAATCTATCTCAGCAAATAAGAAATTTTCAATTACCTGCAAAAATTGATTTTGAAGTGTCGGATGCAAAAAGCTTTTCCATGATCTTTTCAAATGAAAATAAAGAAATGCTTACAGTGGGTTATGATGAAACGCAGAAGCAGTTTTATATCAACCGTAAACAATCCGGCGAAACAGATTTTGAAAAAAGCTTTTCCGGACAACATACAGCACCCCGCATATCTGTCGTAAAAAATATTCCCGTTACGATTATTGCAGACGTGAGCTCTGTTGAATTATTCGCCGATGATGGCTTAAGCGTTATGACGGAAATATTTTTCCCTTCCAAACCTTACAACCAGTTGCAACTGCAAGGCCAGGGCAATATTGAAATAAGCGGTTTAAAGTATATTTCTTTTAAAAATATCTGGAAATAAAAAAGACGGTTTAAAAAACCGCCTTTTGTTGAAAATTCTTTATTGCTTTAAAATGGAAGGTCATCCGCTGGTTCATGCATGTCTTCATGATGACCTGCATTTGAATTTTGATTGGGATAAGAATTTCCGTTTGCATTTGAATAGGAGGCTCTTTCAGGTTGTTGCGTATTCGCTCCTTCTCCGCGTGCTCCGAGTAATTGTACAGTTTGTACACGCAGGCTTAAAGATGCACCGCTTTTACCATCGTTGGTTTGATAGGTACGAACTTCAGGAGTGCCTTCTGCATACACCTGCTGCCCTTTTTTAAGATAAGGTACGAGACCGGCGCGATCTGTCCAATAAGCGCATTCGACCCATGTTGTCTTCTCGCGTTGAGCCCCGGTACTGTCTTTGAATTTTTCTGTATTTGCTACACTGAAATTTATTACATTCTTTCCATTAACTGTGTTTACTGTGCAATCTTTACCAAGATTGCCGATTACCATTAATTTGATCATAGCATTAAATTTTTATGACTGTGAATGTAGCAATTAAATAACTACGATTTGAAATAAAATGTTAACACAGTAGGGGAAGATTTTTGATAAAACTTATTTCCGCTTATAGCTCCAAAGTTTTATGAATTAAATCTAAACAAAGCACTGATTTAATTGCTTCTTTGAGGCGAAGGAAAACATAAGGCAGATGAGATCATAAAGGGGATGTGAAAATTATTGTTATCAAAAAAATGCTGTTTTTTTTATTTTGAGTCATTTGACGCAGTGATCTGGTTTTCGACGCAATAATTTTGTGTCGTGTTTGAAATGAGGAAATAGAAGAGTCGGGAAGGTGATGACGGGTGTGTGGATGTTTGTGTTAAGTGCTTAAGATTTTGTGATGAAAGATTCCTGCCTCTTGATAAAAGCGAAGTTTTCACTTCGCTTTTTTTGTGTTGCATACCTGCCTTTATTAAAGCATCAGCTAATTATGCATTCATATAACTTTGCCCCATGCAATTTTCTTCTTCTCTTCTTGAAAACGCAGTGAATGAGTTTGCCAGGCTGCCGGGGATTGGCAAAAAGACAGCATTGCGTATGGTGTTGCATCTCCTGAAACAGGACGAAGCTGCAACAGAAAATTTCAGCGAGACCATTGCACGAATGCGCCGCGACATAAAATTCTGTCAGCGCTGCCACAATGTAAGTGACGCAGATATCTGTTCCATCTGTGCCAATTCACTTCGTAATCAAAGAGTGATCTGTGTGGTGGAAACCATCCGCGATGTTATTGCTATTGAAAATACCCAGCAATTCAGCGGCACCTATCACATTTTGGGTGGTGTTATTTCGCCGCTGGATGGAATTGGTCCCGACCAATTAAAAATAGAATCATTGGTACAACGTATTCAAAAAGAACAGACAGAAGAATTGATCTTTGCCCTCAGCCCGAATATACAAGGCGATACAACCATTTATTACATCCAGAAAAAGATCAAAAACCTAAACTGCAGCATTACCACCATTGCCCGGGGTATTGCATTTGGAGGCGATCTTGAATATGCAGATGAGCTAACCCTTGGCAGGAGTTTACAGAACCGTATGCCGGTTGACAGGTATATCTCTCATTAACATTTAACTTTTAAATCTTTACAATTTAATCTTCTTATCTGCATCTTTACCTGATGAAGTATTTTGCTTTTTGTTTGTGCCTGATTTCTGCTGCCAGGGCCCAGAACTATGACCCCGACAGGATCAATAAAAAAGCTTCAGAAACCTATGCAAAAGCAATAGAGATTTTGCAGAATGATGCCGATATAAAAAATGCCATTCCGGTTTTAAACAAAGCCATTGAATATGATGCAAAATTTGTAGATGCCTATTTATCCCTGGGTGGTGTTTACGGCGAATTGAAAGACTACGCTAACAGCATTATTAATTATCAAAAAGCGTTTGCAATAGACAGTGTTTATTCAAAATTTTATTTACTTCCTTACTCCATTAACCTGGCAGGCGCAGGAAAATTTAATGATGCATTAAATGCCATTAACAATTTTCTTACAATTCCCAATTTAAATGAGAAGAGTAAAAAAAGTGCTTTATACCGTAAGAGTTGTTATGAATTTGCCGTACAATACGCAGCCGCACATTCATCAGTGAATTATGATTTTGCACCCGTAAATCTCGGCGATAGTATCAACTCTTCAAGGTCAGAGTATTATCCTTCTTTCACCATAGACGACAGCATTTTGGTTTTTACAAGAAGAGGGGAAGGTATCCGCGAAGACTTTGTTGAAAGCATAATCACGCCTAACGGTTACTCCAGGGCAACTATCATTAAAGGCGATATAAATCTGGAACCATCAAAAGGAGCGATCAATATTTCGCAGGATGGCGAATGGCTTTTATTCGCAGGCAATTTCGCAGGCAAGGGTTTTGGCGATTTTGATTTATATACGTCATACGACACACCAACCGGATGGAGCGAGCCCGTTAATCTTGGTGCAAATATTAATACGGAATTCTGGGAAAGCTCTCCTTCATTAAGTCCTGATAAAAATGCTTTATACTTCAGCAGCAACAGGCCGGGCGGATATGGCGGCAAAGACTTGTATGTAAGCTATCGTGTAAATGGCAAATGGCAGCCCGCAGAAAATATGGGGCCGGAAATAAATACGGTTGGTGATGAAATAGCGCCTTTCATTCATGCCGATGGCCAAACATTATATTATACTTCGGATGGCTTGCCCGGTTATGGCGGCACAGATCTTTATGTGATGCATAAGCTAGGTGATAAAAAATGGAGCAAGCCAGAAAACCTCGGCTATCCCATTAACACCATACAAAACGAAGGCAGCCTGTTTGTGGCTTCAGACGGAACAACAGCATATTATGCCAGTGATCGCGCTGATACAAGGGGTTTCCTGGATCTGTATAAGTTTATATTAAGACCGGAAATACGTCCCATTAAAACATTGTATGTAAAAGGGTATGTTACAGATTCAAAAACCAATAAAGGGTTGCCTTGCTCCGTTGAACTAAGTGTTGATTCCAGCCAGCAGGTGTTGTCGAATGTTCAGACAGACGAAACAGGTTATTATTTTATTACATTGCCCGTTAACAAAAATTATACGTTCACGATAAACCGCAAAGGTTATTTGTTTTATAGTGATGTTTTTAACCTCGCCGATAAGCCTTCAGATAGCGTGTATGAAAAAAACATCTCGCTGGAACCTATCGCAATGAACGCCACTGTTCGAATGAAAAACATCCAGTTTGCCTCCAGATCTTTTGAGCTGGAACCTGTTAGCATGATCGAATTGAATAAACTGGTGGAGTTGATGAAAGATAATCCTTCTGTAACGATCCGCATAAATGGTTATACGGATAATGTTGGCAACGGAACAGATAATCTTAAGCTTTCTGATGATCGTGCGAAAGCGGTTGTAAGTTATCTTGCCAGCCAGGGTATCGATGCAAAAAGATTAACCTCAAAAGGTTTTGGGGAATTGCAACCAATAGCTGACAATTCAACAGAAGAAGGAAAAGCATTGAACCGGCGAACAGAATTCATTGTTACAGGATTGTAAATATTGTTTCCCAATTTGTGGAAAACGCCCTCATAAGCGTCTTTTATACGTCAAATACTATCAGAAGATTCATTTGGAATCATCTTTGTCTTATTAGTAATAAAAGATTGAATCATGGAAAGAGAATTATTGATAACGGTGAGCAGAAGCAATTACGATAATAAAAAGATCAACAGAGAAATAGAATGTATTAAAACCTTATTCCCTTATCTTGAATCGTTTGAAACTTTTACTTTAACCAACGAAGTATTTGACCTTGAAAAACACACAATCGTTACCCGGCTGCAAAGGTTAAGGCATATTTTTGATGAAGGCATTCAAAAAAATAACAGCTTCATAGTAAGCCTTAATTAATAAGTATCAACGGGTAACCTGTTCTTTTTGGAGACGAGGTATTTGTTGTGGGTAATTTGTTGAACAGGCACATTCTCAATTTTACTTTCAAGCCAGCCGATAATATCAAGGTACATAAAAGAACGTGTTGCTAAAGGATTGCCTTTAAGCGCCTCTAACTTTTCTTTAAGAGGTTTGAACTCAACAACTATTTTTGCCGGAGTCAGTGAAAATGACTTTCTGAGAAATTTAAAAATTTCTTCCTCTACAATATTAAGGCTATTCATTTTAGCCATAAACCTGTATACAGATTTAATCAGGTACTCCACCAGGTCATAATTTCCCATTTCATAATGTGCAATAAGATGCAATAGCCTCGAATAACAATGAAGGTCAGTCCTAAGATCGGGTCTGCGGTTAATGATCATGTTTAGATACTCAATCGCTTTGGCATTATCACCACTGCCAAAATACAGGCAGGCAATTTTATAATAAAATATAAGGATGCGGTGCGTATCAATGTGGAGTTTGTATTCTTCTATTTTCTCCTCCAGGTGCGGCACAAGGCTAAGGCCTTTTGAAAAAGTGCCATGCATAAAGTGTTTGTTCAGTTGCGCTATTTGTAAATAGATAAAAGTTTGAATTTGCGTATTGGCATCTTTCTTACCAAAATCTGATGCCGCGAATACTTCAAACTGGTGAAGCACTTCCTCAAATTTTTTATAGTTCGACAGCACGAAATGTGCGGTAGATAAATTATGCAATCCTTTCACATATTGGATGGATTCTATGTTCTTCATTTCCGGGTTTGCCTCAAACAGGTTCACCCATTTTTGGGAATAACGGTAAAAGCCTAAAAGATCCTGCAGTATAAAAGTGTACCAGGTATGTGCCTGGTAATAATAAAGACGTTCATAAAAATCCATTTCCCGCAGGTTGCAGGCAGGCAAATGCTCATAAAAAAAATCATGCAGCGCTTTTTCATCCTTTTCATCCCTGGCGTGCCCGTGCTGAATATACCAGCTATACAGTTGCAGCGCAAATCCCGCAAGGTTGCTCAGTAAAAAAACGCGGTTATTGACCTCACAGGATTCCTTGGATAATTTTTCAGCCCTGCCTTCCATACTCCTGGTGATATGCATCGCCTCGATCTTCTTTTCAAATATCAAAGCCTGCAGCCGGTAAGTGGATTGATTATTTGCTTTGGCCAGCGATTTCACCTTGTCCAGTACCTTAAGTGCCTGCATGTAAAGGCCCTTATTGTACAACAGCCGTGCATAAATAATCTGCTCACTTAACTGGGTTTCGATATCGGGTGAAGAATGCGTGAGGCTTGAAAGTATCTGTTTATACAAGTATGCTTTCATGTTGGAAAGCTGTTGTTTCTGTATGGAGGAGTTTTTGCGCAGGAGCTTTTCCTCATCATACTCTGTCATACTGTCCAATGCGTCAAATAAAGCAAGTATCTTAAGATCATCGCTACCGGATACACGCTTTACATGCAGCTTAAATATCCGCTTTTCCGATTTGCTGAGCGATTGTATTAACTGAAATAATTCGTCTGTGTTCCTGTTAGGCATCGTAAAAAAAATTTCCTGAAATGCAGTATTGTAAAGGGTTTCAGTAAAATTACCCCTCTGTTTTAACCGTAGAATACGAATCAAATTGATTTTACGGTGAAATACATGTTTTATAATTTTATAATCTGTGCATGCTGCATATATTCAAAATTAAACAGTCTGTACTTCTTTATCTAACAAATGCGACATGAAACAAAAAAAGATTAACATTTTCGACACCACATTAAGAGACGGTGAACAGGTGCCTGGTTGTAAACTCAATACAAAGGAAAAAATTCAGCTTGCTTTGGCGCTCGAAGATCTCGGTGTTGATATTATTGAAGCGGGATTTCCTATCTCAAGCCCGGGAGATTTTTCTTCCGTTGAAGAGATAGCAAAAGTTATAAAAAATGCGACCGTTTGCGGATTGAGCCGCGCAGTTGAAAAAGATATACAGGCTGCTGGTGAAGCGCTAAAATATGCAGCGCGGCCACGTATTCATACGGGTATCGGCACTTCTGATTCGCATATCAAAGCTAAATTTAAAGCTACAAGGGAAGAAATTTTGGAACGCGCTATCCAGGCCGTTAAATGGGCAAGGCAATGGGTAGACGATGTTGAGTTTTATGCTGAAGATGCAGGCCGCACTGATAATGATTTCCTTGCCAAAGTGGTTGAAGCGGTTATTAATGCCGGAGCAACAGTGGTTAATATTCCTGACACAACCGGGTATTGCCTGCCACATCAATATGGAGAAAAGATCGCTTACTTAATTAATAATGTTCCGAATGTAGATAAGGCAACGCTCTCCTGCCATTGCCATAATGACCTGGGGTTGGCTACAGCGAACGCTATTTCGGGTGTGATTGCCGGCGCCGGGCAAATTGAATGTACCATCAATGGATTGGGTGAACGTGCGGGCAATACGTCACTCGAAGAGGTGGTGATGGTGATGAAACAGCACGCTTATCTCGGCTTCTACACAAACATCAAAACAGAAAAATTAAATCCAATAAGCCGTCTGGTGAGCGATACGATGCGTATGCCCGTGCAGCCGAATAAAGCTATTGTTGGAAGCAACGCATTTGCGCATTCCAGCGGCATTCACCAGGACGGATTCCTGAAAGATAATAGCACCTATGAGATTATTAAACCGGAAGATGTTGGCGCTGACGGCAGTAAAATTGTTTTAACAGCAAGAAGCGGCAGAAGCGCTTTGGCACACAGGTTTCAAAAGATCGGTTATGCATTCAACAGGAATGATATTGATATACTGTATCAACAGTTCTTAGTCGTCGCCGACAAAATGAAAGAAGTGAAGGATGAAGACCTGCATGAACTGGCAAAAGAATATCAGGCCTCAACCCTGAAGGGAGAAAAAGAACCTGCATTATAGTATTCACAATATCTAATTGAAATTTTTTTTAAATGAGTTATTCAAATAACGCGTCTGATAATACCACCCCTTTAGGGGCTGGGGGTAAGGGCCTTACCTTATTTGAAAAGATTTGGGAGAACCATGTTGTAAAACAGATTGAAGGCGGGCCATCCGTTTTGTATATCGATAAACACTTCATCCATGAAGTAACAAGCCCGCAGGCTTTTAAAGGCCTGGAGCAGCGTGGTTTAGAAGTTTTTCGTCCGCAACAGGTGGTGGCAACGGCAGATCATAATGTTCCAACTCTGAACCAGCATCTCCCGATACGCGAAGAGCTTTCAAGAAAACAGGTAGAAACGCTGAAGCAGAATTGCGAAAAATTTGGGATTGAGTTATATGGGCTTGGCCATCCATACCAGGGCATTGTTCATATCATAGGCCCTGAGTTGGGTGTTACGCAACCCGGCATGACCATCGTTTGCGGCGACAGCCATACTTCCACACATGGTGCATTTGGCACCATTGCATTTGGTATCGGCACCAGTGAGGTGGAAATGGTTTTGGCAACACAATGCCTGATGCAAAGCAAACCCAAACTGATGCGTATCAACGTTGAAGGCACATTAAATAAGGGAGTTGTTTCAAAAGATATCATCCTTTATATCATTTCAAAAATATCTGCAAGTGGCGCTACTGGTTATGCAGTAGAGTATGCAGGTTCTGCTATCCGTGATCTTTCAATGGAAGCGCGTATGACCATTTGTAATATGAGCATTGAGATGGGTGCTCGCTGCGGTATGATCGCTCCTGATGAAACAACGTTCAATTATGTAAAAGGAAGAAAGTTTGCTCCGCAGGGCGATGATTGGGATAAGGCATTAGCTTACTGGAAAACTTTATACAGCGATGCGGATGCAAAGTTTGATGTAGAACTTAATATAAAAGCAGAGGATATTGAGCCGATGATCACTTACGGTACAAATCCCGGTATGGGTATTGGCATTACCGGTCACGTGCCGGATCTGAATGAGATTGATGTTAGAGACAAACCTTCATTCGAAAAATCTTTGCATTACATGGGTATTGAACCCGGTGCGAAAATGAAAGGCAAAAAAGTGGATTATGTTTTTATAGGCAGCTGTACCAATGCGCGCATTGAAGACTTAAGAATGGTGGCCTCATTTGTAAAGGGAAAGCATAAAGCCGATGATGTGGAAGTTTGGGTGGTTCCGGGAAGCAAGCAGGTGGAAAAGCAGGCATTGGAAGAAGGTATCAACAAGATTTTTGAAGAAGCAGGATTCATGTTGCGCCAGCCTGGTTGTTCGGCATGTTTAGGTATGAATGAAGATAAGATCCCCGCGGGTAAATATTGTATCTCTACATCTAACAGGAATTTTGAGGGAAGACAGGGGCCCAATGCACGAACATTTTTAGCAAGCCCGCTCACTGCAGCCGCTGCGGCTATTACAGGTAAGGTAACAGATGTAAGAGAACTGTTGCCCCAACCCTAAAGGGAGTTTTTACGTTCTTGTGGCTTTGAGAAGGTCTATCTTTTCTCAGTCCTAACTTGAAAGAATAAAAATGATGATAAACCAGATAGATGAAAAGGGGTTTCCTGACTCCCCTTTGGGGGTTGGGGGCATGGCTGGAGCCTGGGATGCTGATCTATACGATAATAAACATGCCTTCGTTGCTAAATATGGCGAAGATGTAATGAGTTGGCTGGCGCCGCAAAAGAATGAACATATTTTGGATGTTGGTTGTGGCACGGGTACATTAACAGAAAAGATAGCCGGATCAGGTGCGATTGTTACAGGTATTGACGCCTCACCCGAAATGATTACAAAAGCAAAGCAGACATATAACAATATTGCATTCTTTGTAAAAGATGCGAGCAGTTTTTATTTTGATGCAAAGTTTGATGCAGCGTTTTCCAATGCAGCCTTTCACTGGATAAAAGATCAACAGGGTTTATTGCAAAGCATCTACGATAGTTTGAAAACGGGCGGCAGGCTGGTGTATGAGATGGGTGCCAAACATAACATTGAAACTATTCACAATGCAGTTAAAAATGTTTTGATAAATGAAGGCTTTGAATTGAATACAAAAATTGAAGTGAATTATTTTTCGTCTGCCGGAGAGCAGGCAACAATGCTGGAAAAAGCTGGATTTACTGTTTCAAACATTCTCCAGTTCAACAGGCCAACTGAACTGGTTGGTGAAGACGGGATGAAAAATTGGATCATCCAGTTTGGGCAGGCTTTCTTTAAAGGAATTCCTGCTGAAAAAGTTGAAACGATCATAGATAAAGCTGTAGCCATTTTAAAAGAAACTAATTATGAGAATGGCAAATGGTATGCAGATTATAAAAGATTAAGGGTAAAAGCAGTCAAAAGTTAATTGGAGGTATGCGCCTAAAAATTTATTAGGCGTATATTTGATGAAAAGGAGGGGTATGACCACAAAATTGAATTTAACAATAGAGAAAAATGTTGCAAAAGAAATAAAACGCTATGCGGAAAAGAAAAATTTATCCGTTTCAAAAATTGCTGAGGACTACTTTAAAAAATTGGTAAATAAGAAAAAAAAATTGGGAGAATCTTTTATAAATAAACACGCAGGTATTTTGAATAAATATTCCGATAAAACAATTAATGATCTGGAAAAAGTAAAACAGGAATATTTAAAAGAAAAATATGGACTGTAAGTTCTTTCTGGATACGAATATTATTGTCGATTATTTGCTTCCGGGCAGAGAACATCATATAGATGCAAAGGAATTGCTGAAAGAAGCGGATGGTTTTTTTGTGCAGGCATTTTTCTCAGAAAGCGTTGTGAATACGGCAGCTTATTTAGTACAGAAAATCATAAATGTCCAGGACCTGAAAATATTAATAAATGACCTTGTATCATTTATAACTGTTTTGCCCTGTACAAACATTATAATAAAGCATGCATATCATAACGCTAAAAACGATCTGGAAGATGCTGTTTTATATCAAATAGCATTGGAAAATAACATAGATTATTTTATTACAGGTAATAAAAAAGATTTTAAAAAAATTGTGCAGCCATCATTGCCAGTGTTTACAGCAAGAGAAATGATAAACAGTATAAATAAAATAAATAATAAGTGAGCGAGCTTTGCGAAGTTTCCTGACTTCGCAGGAATATACACCAAGTCTCCGACTTGCAAAAAGAGCAACATGGGCAAACAAATAAATATAATAACATCAACAGCAGTTCCGCTAAACATTGAAAACGTGGACACAGATCAGATCATTCCTGCGCGTTTTTTGAAAGCTACCAGCCGTGAAGGTTTTGGCAAAAATTTATTTCGCGACTGGCGTTTTGAGGATGACGATGAATCAAAACCTAAAAAAGATTTTCCTTTAAATAATACACGTTACAGTGGGAAAATTTTGGTTACAGCAAAGAATTTTGGTTCCGGTTCTTCCCGGGAACATGCTGCCTGGGCAATCAAGGATTATGGTTTTGATGTGGTGGTAAGCCATTCCTTTTCAGACATCTTTAAGAACAATGCGCTTAATAATTTTTTGTTGCCTGTCGTTGTGAGTGAAGATTTTTTAGAAAAGATATTTGAGGCAATCGATAAAGATAACCATGCTGGGATTGAAGTAAATCTTCCTCAACAAACCATCACTATTTTGTCAACAGGTGAAAAAGAAGATTTCGAGATAAACAATTATAAAAAAACCTGTTTGTTGAACGGGTACGATGATATCGATTATTTATTAAGCATAAAAAAAGATATAGAACAGTTCGAGTTGCAGCCGCAGCCTTAAAGAAATTCATAGAACATAGACAAATTGAAAAAAATAAAGAAACATATTTTAGACGAATCACAAAACACCCCTTTAGGGGATGGGGGCTTAGTGGTTAAGAACTTATCCGCCCCTTTAGGGGATGGGGGCTTGAACGATGTTTCTTTTACATTGAATGAAAGCGAGCATTTATTAATAACGGGGGGTTCAGGAAGCGGTAAAACAACTTTAGCGAAAGTTCTTTCAAATAAAATTTTTTATAAAGGGTCAGTTGAACATTCTATTCATCAGCCCCACATAATTTTTGTTGAGCAGCATTATTATTTCAAAACACTTTCCAATACAAATGATTTTTATTATCAGCAACGGTATAATAGTCTCGACAACAACGATGCATTAACTGTAATGGAAGAATTGTTGAAAATTTCGGGCGACAGAAATGAAATCAATGTTCTCCTGGAGCAACTTCAGTTAAGTCATCGTAAAAATGATTCATTGCTTCATTTATCAAGCGGTGAGCATAAACGCTTTCAATTGATCAAAGGTTTTTTGCAACATGCTGATGTGTTCATTTTTGATAGCCCGTTTGTTGGTTTGGATATTAATAGCAGGAAAACATTGCGCAGCATCATAGATGAAAAAGCAAAATCATCAACCATTATTGTTATTGCCGATGTTGAAGATGCACCAGCATGTATCACACATGTTGCAGAATTGGAAGCCGGTACATTAAAGCGTTTTGAAAACATTAAAAATTTTGTGGGTAGTCACTCGTCACTCATCACTCATCATTCATCATTCACCGGCAACATTCCAATTCAAAACAACAATATAGAATTTGATGTTGCAGTGAAATTAGAAAACGTCTCGGTGGCTTATGGTGATAAAAAAATATTATCGGGCATAAACTGGCAAATCAACCAGGGCGAAAAATGGTTGTTGAAAGGTGCCAATGGCGCCGGCAAATCAACCTTAATAAGCTTAATTACAGGCGATCACCCGCAGGCTTATGCCAATACAATTTTTTTGTTCGATAAAAAGCGCGGAAGCGGTGAAAGTATCTGGGACATTAAGAAGAAGATCGGTTATGTGTCACCTGAACTGCATTGGTATTTTGATAAAACGCTTTCAGTTTACGATACGATCGCCTCCGGCTTTTTTGATACGATCGGTGTTTATAAAAAGCTCAGTGGAGAACAACAAAGCATTGTTGAGGAATGGTTGTCTTTTTTGAATATCAAAGCAAAAGCGCAACAGCAACTACATACTATATCAACAAGCCAGCAACGATTAGCTTTATTGGCAAGAGCACTGGTAAAGAACCCGCCATTGTTAATTTTGGATGAGCCTTGCCAGGGTTTGGATGAGCAACAGGTAAAAGATTTTGTTGCGCTGGTAGATGATCTGTGCAAACGGTCAAACAAAACATTGATCTATGTTAGTCACTATGAAAATGAAATCCCCGGGTGCATAAACAAAACGCTATTGTTGGAAAGCAACAATGAAAATAAGATTCAGCATAAGCAGGAAGAAACAATAATATATGAGTTGGAACACAGTTAAATATTACTCGCCTTCAGGCGCTGGTGGCGCTTATAATATTACAGTCATAGAAGGAGATGGAATAGGGCCGGAAGTAACAAGGCAGTCTGTTAAAGTATTGAATGCGATTGCTACACAATTCAATCACAAATTCAATTATACCTATCATTTAATGGGCGCTGTTGCTATAGATAAAACAGGCAATCCCTTGCCGGATGCAACCATTGAAAGCTGTTTGAATAGTGATGCTGTTTTATTTGGGGCTATCGGTCATCCAAAATATGATAACGATCCAACTGCGAAAGTTCGTCCTGAGCAAGGCTTATTAAAGCTTAGAAAATCATTGCAGTTATTTGGAAATATCCGGCCGATAAACACTTACCCGGCATTGCAGCATCTTGCTCCTTTAAAGGCAGAAAAATTGCAGGGCGTTGATTTTATCATCTTCCGCGAATTGACCGGTGGTATTTATTTCGGCAAAAAAGAATTAAGTGAAGATGGCTCTAAAGCAAGCGATGACTGTGCTTATACAAGAGAAGAAATTGAACGTATTGCGCATCTTGCTTTTCAATACGCACAAAAACCCGAACGCAGAAAGAAATTGACGTTGGTGGATAAAGCCAATGTGCTGGAAACATCAAGGCTTTGGAGAAAGGTGGTGCAGGAAGTCGCAAAGCAATATGCAGATGTTACAGTGGATTATATGTTTGTTGACAATGCGGCCATGCAGATAATGCTTAACCCAAAGCAGTTTGATATTGTATTAACCGAGAACATGTTCGGCGATATTATCAGCGATGAAGCAAGCGTGTTAAGCGGTTCTTTAGGTTTATTGCCATCAGCATCTGTTGGAACAGGAACGGTTTTGTTTGAACCGATACATGGTTCGTATCCGCAGGCTGCGGGAAAAGACATAGCTAATCCTTTGGGTTCAATTTTATCAGCAGCGATGATGCTGGAACATTTCGGATTGACAAAAGAAGCAGTCTTAGTGCGTGAAGCTGTAAAATGGACATTAGAAAATGGTTTCGTTTCGAAAGACATTGAGCCGGTGAATTTTTATTTCACCTCCACTATTGGCGACCTGATAAGTGATTATGTGAAAACGGAAGATCATGAAAGAATAAATATTGAAAATATCCAGTTGAGAAAGTCAACAATTATATAAGCACTTACGTAATTGCTGAGTAGCATTCATGCAGTATAAGGGAGTGACACAACGAAGCTCAATAGTACTACAAAAGCTAAGTACATAAAATAAATTTTTATAATGATTGAAAGCAACAAAATAGTAAGCGATTCACAGAACCCCCCACCGGGGGGCAGGGGGGCTTTAAACAAATACTCCAAAACATTAACACAAGATCCAACACAGCCTGCAGCACAAGCTATGTATTATGCGATTGGTTTTAAGGAAGAAGATTTTACGAAAGCGCAGGTTGGCGTGGTGAGTATGGGATGGGATGGGAATCCATGCAATATGCATTTGAATGATTTGTCAACGAGAGTGAGAGAAAGTATTAATAAAGTGGATGGATTACTGGGTTTGCGTTTTTATACAATTGGTGTGAGCGATGGCATCAGCATGGGTACCGATGGTATGCGTTATAGTTTGGTGAGCCGTGATGTTATTGCTGATAGTATTGAGACCAATGCAGGTGCGCAATATTATGATGGTCTTATTGCCATCCCGGGTTGCGATAAAAATATGCCTGGTTGTATCATGGCGATGGGAAGATTGAACCGCCCTTCCATTATGTTGTATGGCGGAACAATTGAACCGGGTCATTATAAAGGCCAAAATGATTTGAACATCGTATCTGCATTTGAGGCATTGGGTCAAAAGATCGCGGGCAATTTAAGTGAAGAAGATTTTAAAGGTATTGTTCGTCATGCATGTCCGAGTGCAGGCGCCTGTGGTGGTATGTACACTGCCAACACTATGGCAAGCGCTATTGAAGCATTAGGTATGAGTTTGCCAAACTCATCCAGCAATCCTGCGTTAAGCGAAGAAAAACAAAAAGAATGTGATTCAATTGGTGAAGCTATCAAGTTATTGTTGGAAAAAGATATCAAACCAAAAGACATCATGACGCGTAAAGCATTTGAAAATGCGATTACTGTTGTAATGGTGTTGGGAGGAAGTACCAATGCAGTGTTGCATTTGATTGCGGTGGCAAAAAGTGTTGGTGTTGATTTAACGATTGATGATTTCCAGGCTATAAGTGATAAAGTGCCCATGTTGGCTGACTTTAAGCCAAGCGGAAAATATATGATGGCAGATCTGCATCAACACGGCGGTGTGCCCGCAGTAATGAAATATTTATTAAGCAAAGGCATGCTGCATGGCGATTGTTTAACCGTGACTGGAAAAACCGTTGCGGAGAATTTACAAGATGCTCCGGATCTTGATTTTGAAAAACAGGACATTTTAATGCCGTTGGAAAAACCAATCAAGGCAACAGGCCATTTACAAATATTATATGGCAATCTTGCTGAGAAAGGAAGCGTAGCGAAGATCACGGGTAAAGAAGGTGAGCGTTTTGAAGGCACTGCAAGAGTGTTTGAAGGCGAAGCGCATTTGATTGAAGGGTTACAAAGCAAACGTGTTCACGCCGGTGATGTGGTGGTGATCCGCGGCATTGGTCCGAAAGGTGCACCGGGTATGCCCGAAATGCTGAAACCAACAGGCGCTATTATTGGTGCAGGTTTAGGTAAATCTGTTGCACTGATAACAGATGGAAGATTCAGTGGCGGCACGCATGGTTTTGTGGTAGGCCACATCACACCGGAAGCATTTGACGGCGGCTTGCTAGCGTTGGTGCAGGATGATGATATTATTGAAATTGATGCGGTCAATAATACACTTACATTAAAGGTGAGTGAAGAAGAAATTGCAAAGCGCAAAGCAGCCTGGCAACAGCCTGCATTAAAAGCAACAAAAGGTATTTTATATAAGTATGCAAAGAGTGTAAAGAATGCAAGTGAAGGTTGTGTAACAGATGAGTCGTAAGCCCCCTTCCCTGAATGGGAGTAAGACAATTATTCCGCTCTGCGAAGTTTCCGGACTCCGCAGCAGTACGCGCCAAGCCTCTGACTTGTAAAAAGTAATAATGAATAAACAATATTTCATAGAATTATCAGAATATAATATCTGGGCAAACAACATTGTTTGCGATTGGCTTGAAAAAATTTCTGATGAGCAATGGAAGCAACATGTGGTAAGCAGTTTCCCAAGTATATATGAAACCGTTTTACACACGGCTTCAGCAGATAAAATTTGGTTGGAAAGATTAAAAAAATTCACACAGCATGAACTACTGATAAATACATTCAATGGTTCAAAAAAAGAATTAATCGATATATGGAAAAACGAGTCTGTTGGTTTTAAAAAATTTATTGAAGATTTTCCCGCGGAATCCATAAATGAAAAATTAGCATTCAAAAACATAAAAGGCATTCCGCATAGCCAGCCTTACTGGCAGTTGTTCGCGCATATTATTAACCATGCAACGTACCATCGCGGGCAACTGGTAACCATGTTAAGACAGGTTGGTTATACAGATCTGAGTTCACTTGATATGACAACTTATTTCAGAACAAAAGCCCCCATCCCCGCCGCGGCGGAGAGTATTGGCGGTAATTAAAATATACCGGTTCATTATTTAAAATTTTGTGTATGAGTAGTACAACATTAATTGCAGAAAAAAAGATTTCAAAAAATACAGAACCTTCAAAATCCTCCCTTCAGGGGGGGGAGGGGGCTAACATTAGTGGCAGTGAAGCTGTAATGAGGGCGCTGGTGGCAGAAGACGTCCATACGATCTTTGGCTATCCCGGTGGTGCCATTATGCCTATTTACGATGCCTTGTTTGATTATGATGATAAGCTTGAGCATATACTCGTTCGTCATGAACAAGGTGCTATTCATGCGGCACAGGGTTATGCCCGCACTTCTGGTAAAACGGGTGTTGTGTTTGCAACAAGTGGCCCCGGGGCTACTAATTTAGTTACCGGTTTGGCTGATGCTTTAATTGACAGTACGCCTGTTGTATGTATCACAGGCCAGGTATTTGCGCATCTACTGGGAACGGATGCTTTCCAGGAAACAGATGTGATCAATATTACAACACCGGTTACAAAATGGAATTACCAGGTTACTGATGCTACGGAAATCCCGGCTGCACTGGCGAAAGCATTTTATATCGCAGCCAGCGGAAGGCCGGGCCCGGTATTGATTGATATAACAAAGAATGCACAGGTGCAGAAATTTGATTTTGCCGGGTACACAAAATGTGATCATATCCGCAGTTATCGCCCCAAGCCGATCGTTCGGAAGCAATATATTGAAGACGCTGCCAAACTGATCAATGAAGCGCAAAGGCCTTTCGTGATCTTTGGTCAGGGCATTATTCTCGGCAAAGCGGAAAATGAATTTAAAAAGTTCATTGAAAAAGGTGGAATTCCTTCAGCATGGACAATACTTGGATTAAGCGCTTTACCTACTGATCATCCTTTGAATGTTGGTATGTTGGGCATGCACGGGAATTATGGCCCCAACGTATTGACCAATGAATGCGATGTGTTGATCGCGGTTGGTATGCGTTTCGATGACCGTGTAACCGGGAGATTGGATAAATATGCAAAACAGGCAAAAGTTATTCACTTAGATATAGACCCGGCTGAAATTGACAAGAATGTAAAAACAACCGTTCCGGTTTGGGGCGACTGTAAAGAAACGTTGCCATTGCTTACAGCTTTAATTGAAAAGAAAGAGCATAAGGAATGGTTGCAACGCTTTAAAGATCACATGCAGGAAGAAGAGACCATTGTAATAGAAAAAGAAATGCATCCTTCAGGCAATGAAATGAGTATGGCTGAAGTGCTGGATGCTTTAAATGAATTAACAAAAGGCGATGCAGTAATTGTTACCGATGTTGGCCAACACCAGATGGTAACCTGTCGCTATGCAAAATTCAATCAGTCAAAAAGTAATGTAACTTCAGGAGGGCTGGGTACAATGGGTTTCGCCTTGCCTGCAGCAATAGGAGCAAAGTATGGCGCGCCTGAAAGAGAAGTGATCGCCATCATTGGTGATGGAGGTTTCCAGATGACCCTGCAGGAACTCGGGACTATCATGCAGTTCGGAGCAGCCATAAAGATCATCATCTTGAACAATAATTTCCTGGGGATGGTACGTCAATGGCAGGAGCTTTTCCATTCAAAAAGATATTCATTTGTTGATATTCAAAGCCCGGATTTTGTAACCATTGCCAAAGGATATGGTATTGCAGCGAAATCGGTAAGCGACAGGAAAAAGCTTAGAGCAGCATTAAAAGAAATGATGGATCATGACGGAGCCTATTTGCTCGAAGTAATGGTGGGAAAAGAGAATAATGTGTTCCCGATGGTGCCGCAGGGTTGCAGCGTGGCAGAAATAAGATTGAAATAATTGTCTGAACTCCGGCTTTACGGGACAGGCAGGAAAGGATTTAAGGATAACAGGATAATTAAATTAATGCAAGAGCAGGTTACGAATATACCATTACAATACGAGGCGATAGCCACTACAACGAAGCAACTTGATTTCAACATGGCTTCTGATATTTATACAGGGAGCTTGTTGAAAACATTGGTCGCTTCAAAGCCTGGCGGAAGAATATTGGAATTGGGCACGGGCAGCGGGCTTGCAACATCATGGATTCTCGGCGGCCTGGATAAAAACGCTGTGTTGATCACCGTTGAAAATAATGCGATGCTTTTATCAGTTGCGCAAAAAAACCTGGAAGATGGAAGAATAGATTTTGTTTTGGAAGATGGATATAAGTGGCTAAAGGAATACAAGGGTGAAAAGTTCGATCTGATTTTTGCGGATGCAATGCCAGGTAAATATGACCTGTTTGAAGAGGCATTTTCCTTATTAAAGACCGGAGGCTTTTATGTTATAGATGATATGTTGCCGCAGCCTGACTGGCCTGCAGGTCATAGTGAACGAGTCAATGTCTTCATTGATCATCTTGAGAACAGGAATGACATTGTATTAACAAAACTCAATTGGTCAACAGGAATAATTGTAGCAGTGAAAACATCAATTAGAAATTAATTTTTTTAAAGGTTAATTAATATGAGCGAAATAAAAAATAATAAAGCTTCTTCAAACTCCCCTTCAGGGGTTGGGGGTAAACAGGAATTCACCGTAACGGTTTACACAGAAAACCAGATAGGGTTGCTGAACCGGATTGCTATCATTTTCACAAGACGAAAAATAAATATTGAGAGTTTAAATACCTCGCCTACTGAAGTGGAAAGCGTGCATCGCTTTACGATTGTAATCAGTGAGACAGAAGATGTGGTGCGTAAACTCTGCCGGCAAATTGAAAAACAGGTGGAAGTATTAAAAGCTTATTACAACACCAATGATGAGATTGTTTGGCAGGAAATGGCTTTGTATAAAGTGCCCACAGATGTGATCGCTGAAAAAGCAAAAGTAGAAAGGTTGCTTCGTGAAAAAGGAGCGAAGGTTGTGGTGATACGCAAAGATTACACCGTGTTTGAAACAAGCGGGCATCGGGAAGAGATCGATGCATTGATAAAAGCGCTCGAGCCATTTGGATTGATCGAATTTGTTCGCACGGCAAGGATCGCTATTATTAAAGACAGCAAGGGTTTCCACGGAAAATTGAAAGAGTTTGAAGCAACCCAGCCAGGCGATGAGTTGATCGAAAATGAATACCTGAGCCAGCAGGATGAAGTGTTTACAATGTAGTGCTGTGTTAAGCAAAATATGAAGTTTCAGTTTGTGAGTGGTGAGTTGTCAGTTGTGAGTGAATACAGCATATTTAGGGTGATTACTCACCATTCACCACTGACAACTCACGATTAACTTATCAATAGTTGCCTGAACTGAATTTTGCGATTAACAGATTATTGGATCATTTATGACAATGCAGAATATCATTCCAATGCTTTCTTATGAAAATGGCGTTGCTGCTATTGCATGGTTAAGCAAAGCATTCGGGTTTATGGAGAATGAAGAAGCGCGTTTTATGCAAGGGTGATAGTGTAACACACGCCGAACTCCGGTTGAATGATAACATTATTATGCTGGCAATGCCTTCGCCGGATTATGAAAGCATCAACAAACACCGTAATCACTGCGAACAAATGAATAAATGGCTTTCGGTTCCCTATATTGTAAACGGGTTATTGGTAATTGTTGAGGACGTTGAAGAACACTATAAAACCGCAATACAAAACGGCGCAGAAATTTTATCCGGCATTGAAAATGGTTTTCCCGGCAAACGATATCGTTGTGCGGATGTGGAAGGCCATCGCTGGATGTTCATGCAAAAAGAAAAACAGTTATGAGAGTTGAAAAAGCTGTGCTCTGCGAAGTCTCCGGACTTCGCAGTATTATGAGCCAAGTCTCTGACTTCGCAGTATTATGAGCCAAGTCTCTGACTTGTAAAAAATAAAATGTATGACTGATAATGTTTTTAAATATATAAGAAGAAACAGGGAAATTTTTTTAGCGCTTGTAGACAGTTTAAGTATTGAACAACTTAATAAAATTCCGGAAGGTTTTAATAACAACATAGCCTGGAACTTTGGCCACATTGTAGTAAGCACACAGAGTTTATGTTATGTAAGGCCTAAAATAAAACCGGAAATAGAAATTCCTTTCAGGTCGAAATATGCGAAAGGATCAAAACCGGAAGGATTTATATCGCAGGAAGAGATTAATGAATTAAAAATGAAACTTATATCCAGCATAAATAGTATTGAGGAAGACGTGAAAAATGACATTTTTAAAAATATAACGCCTTATGCAACGGACACATATAAACATGAGATGACAACGATAGAAGAAATACTTGCCTGTACGCTGGCGCACGATTCTATGCATTATGGTTATGCATTGGCACAAAGTAAACTGGTTGTTTAAAATTGTAATATGAGAGTTGAAAAAGTCATTCCTGTTCTTCGCATATTTGATTATAAAAAAGCAGTTGAATTTTATATTGAGTGGCTTGGCTTTACCATTTTATGGGAACATACATTTGACGAAAATGCGCCGGTGTATATGGAAGTTGAGAAAGATGGTTTGAGTTTTCATTTAAGCGAACATCATGGCGACGGAACGCCGGGCACTCATGTATTTATCTGGTGCGATGGTGTTAAGGAGTATCATGAGGAACTCATCAATAAAAAATATAAATACAACAGGCCGGGTTTGGAGAAAACATTTTACGGTGCATTGGCTTTTACGGTGAATGATCCGTTCAATAATAAAATTTCATTTAACGAAAGATTGTCTGAATCATGATTGGGAAGGATTGATACGATTGTTGGATTAGCAAGAAACATAAACATATTGCAATACATTCCCCATGTCATTGCATCATCAATTGATAACTTAAAATACCCCCTTTAGGGGATGGGGGCTCAAATTAAAAATGGCAAAACTAAATTTCGGCGGAGTGGAAGAAAATGTAGTAACTCGTGAAGAGTTCCCGCTCAGCAAAGCACAGGAAATTTTAAAAAATGAAACGGTTGCAGTGATAGGTTATGGCGTACAAGGTCCGGGACAGGCATTAAATCAACGTGATAATGGCATCAATGTAATTGTTGGCCAGCGTAAAAATTCCAAAACATGGGATAAAGCTGTGAATGATGGTTTTGTTCCCGGCGAAACTTTATTTGAAATTGAAGAAGCATTGCAGCGCGGAACGATCATTTGCTATTTGCTGAGCGATGCCGCACAGATCCAATTGTGGCCGACTGTAAAAAAATATCTAACTCCGGGAAAAGCTTTATATTTTTCTCATGGTTTTGGAATAACCTTCAACGAGCAAACAGGTATTATACCGCCGGCGGACGTGGATGTATTTTTAGTGGCGCCCAAAGGTTCGGGTACATCTTTAAGAAGGATGTTCTTACAGGGCCGTGGCTTAAACAGTTCTTATGCTATTTACCAGGATGCAACCGGAAAAGCAAAAGACCGTGTAGTAGCTTTAGGTATTGCTGTTGGCAGCGGCTATCTTTTTGAAACTGATTTTAAGAAGGAGGTTTACAGCGATCTCACCGGTGAACGTGGTACATTGATGGGCGCCATCCAGGGAATTTTTGCAGCGCAATACCAGGTATTGCGCGATAAAGGACATACTCCTTCGGAAGCATTTAACGAAACGGTTGAAGAGCTTACGCAATCTCTTATGCCACTGGTGGCGGAAAATGGTATGGACTGGATGTATGCCAATTGCTCAACCACTGCACAACGCGGGGCATTGGATTGGTGGAAAAAATTCCGTGATGCAACGGCGCCTGTATTCAAAGAATTATATGAGAGTGTTGCGGCAGGCAAAGAAAGCCAGCGTTCCATCGATTCAAATTCCCAGTCTGATTATCGCGAAAAATTGAATGAAGAATTAAAGGAACTAAGGGAAAGTGAAATGTGGCAGGCTGGTAAAACTGTAAGAAGCTTAAGGCCGGAGAATCAGAATGTATAATCACAAATGATACTTTTTAATAAATACGCATAAATTCATTTTATGCGTATTTTTGCCGCTATGAAAACAAGATTGAATTTAACCATAGAAGAAGATTTGCTTAAAAAGGTAAAAGCTTACGCTGACAGGCATAATGAAAGTATTTCGAATTTGGTGGAAGAATATTTTGAAACAATCGTAAAAAAGCCTAAGAGAAAAAACATATTGGATGTTTTAAAAGAATTACCTAAACCAAAAGACAATCATCCTGCAGACTATGATTTTGTAAAAGGATATTACGAAGAAAATGCAAAAAAATATGGCTTCTAAAGTTTTTCTTGATGCAAATGTGGTGTTGGATTTTCTTCTTCAGCGAAACGGGTATGAACATATAGAACCGATAGTTGAAAACGCAATAAAAGGAACAATTAAACTTTATTTAAGTTCTTCAATAATTCATATAACAACTTATTGGTTAAAAAAAGAAATGAGCGTCGAAAATGTAAAACATATTCTCATTACATTTCTGTCTGATATAAACTGTGTTGATATGGACCATAATATGGTAATGCAGGCTTTGCACTCAGATTTTAAAGATGTTGAAGATGCCTTGCAGTATTATACAGCGCTTCATCATAAAGTTGACTGCGTTTTATCCCGCGACAAAAAATTCATCAAATCAGCAAAGTCGCAATTGCCGGTTTATGACCCGGCGACATTTATAAAAAAATTCATGAACTAAAAATGAGCACATTAACCGACACAAAACCTGCACTTGACTATAAAGCTGCCGCGGAGCGCTTAAAAGGAATTGCCAATAAAACGCCTTTACAATACAATGCGCGTTTATCCCGCCGCTACAATTGCCATGTTTATTTAAAGCGTGAAGACCTGCAGGTCGTTCGCTCTTACAAATTGCGCGGCGCATATAATTTGATGAAGAGTTTGCCGAAAGAACAATTGGAAAAAGGAGTGGTTTGCGCGAGCGCAGGTAACCATGCACAGGGTTTCGCATACAGTTGTAACAAATTAAATGTAAAAGGTGTTGTGTTCATGCCGGTAATTACACCTAATCAAAAGATCAACCAAACAAAAATGTTTGGTGAAAACAATATTGAAATAAAACTGGTGGGAGATAATTACGATGAATGTGCAGCAGCGGCAAAAGAGTTTACCAAAGCCAATAATAAAACTTTTATTCATCCTTTTGACGACCCGCGTGTAATTGAAGGGCAGGCTACCGTTGGTGCGGAAATTCTTGATGAACTTCAGGATATTGATTATTTGTTTGTTCCCGTTGGCGGTGGAGGATTAGCTTCCGGTGTTGGCAGTTACTTTAAAACCTATTCACCCAAAACAAGAATTATTGGTGTGGAACCCGAAGGCGCACCATCGATGTATAAAGCATTCGAAACCGGTAAGCCTGTTTCTTTAGATGAGATAGATACATTTGTTGACGGCGCATCTGTAAAACGTACCGGTGACCTTACATATAAGATCTGCAAAGAGGTACTTGATGAATTGCACCTGGAACCCGAGGGAAAAGTGTGTTCAACCATTTTAAAGCTATATACACAGGACGCCATAGTTGTTGAGCCTGCCGGCGCGTTAACGGTAAGTGCGCTCAGTGATTTTGTAACCGCCATTAAAGGTAAAAATGTGGTGTGCGTGGTAAGCGGGGGTAACAATGATATCGACCGTATGCAGGAAATAAAAGAACGGTCATTGCAGCATGAAGGCCTGAAACATTATTTTCTCATCCGATTTGCACAGCGTCCCGGTGCTCTGAAAGAATTCGTGAATCATGTGCTCGGACCCGATGATGATATCACAAGGTTTGAATACATGCAAAAACATAACAAAGAAACAGGCCCTGCTTTGGTTGGTATTGAATTAAAAAGAAAAGGCGATTATACCCGGCTTCTGGATAACCTGAAAAAATTTCATTTTCAATTCACTGAATTGAAAAAAGATGATGACATGTTCGGGTATGTTGTGTAACAATAAATATCCTGCAAAACCACATCTTTTAAACAGGCTTAATTTCGTTTCTTAATTTCTGTTTTGTTTAGAGCTATTATTCCGTTTTATATTATTTGTCTCGGCCTGTACATTTTTTTTACCCGCCAGCCCGATTACCAGGATGGAGAATTTACTACTGGAATAATTCGGTATATAAAAGACAGCACTGGAAAACCTGCGGCAAAAGCAATTTTTTCGGCTGGCAGGAATCAGGATACAATTGCTGCAGGCTATTCTTTTCGCCACCTAAAAGAAGGACAGACTGTAAAAATCATTTACGAAACTTCAGATCCCTCAAAAGCTGCTGTTTATTCGTGGTGCGGCTACTGGCTGCAATGGGATGAATTACTGGCATCCTTTTTAATACCATTATTTCTGTTTTATGCAGCAAAGGCTATTACGGCAGGTCCAACGCCCGAAGCTGTGGTGGAAGAACTGGAAATGCAAAAACCGCCTGAACCGGGAAAATATGATTGATGTATGAAAACTATTTCCTTACTTTTTTGTAGTAACACGTTTATGACGTTTGCCTGGTACTGGCATCTTAAATCTCCTGTTATAGCATTATGGAAAGTGATTTTAATAAGCTGGGGTTTAGCTTTAATTGAATATTGTTTGGCTATCCCGGCAAACCGCCTGGGATTTCAAAATGGCTTGAACGGGTTCCAGTTAAAAATTCTGCAGGAAGTAATTACTTTGATTGTGTTTTCAATTTTTGCGGTACTCTACCTGAAAGAGCCACTGGAGTGGAAATACGCCATCAGCTTTTTATTTATTATCGGCGCAGTGTATTTTGCTTTTAAATAAAATAAACAAGAAGGGTGACCGCATCCCGCTGGCCACCCTGATTTAACCCTGCTGCAAAACTTAAGTATCTTTAGAGATTTATAATCGCGTATTTGCAGTAATAGACCTGATCTTTTTTTCGGGGTTTAATCAGTTTCAAAAAAATTTTTTTATTTTTTTTCTTCCGGGTGATTTTCGACCTTCCTTCACATTTTGTTTACGTTTATTTAGGCTGCAACTTTGCCCGAAACATCTATCCATGAGATTGCCCGTTTATATTGCTGATGCTTTTACTGATAAATTATTTGGAGGAAATCCTGCCGCAATTTGCCCTCTTCACGACTGGCTGCCCGAAAAAATCATGCAGAGCCTGGCAGCCGAAAATAACCTTTCTGAAACGGCTTTTATTATAGAAGAAGACGATCATTTTCGTATCCGTTGGTTTACACCGGCTACCGAAGTGAAATTGTGCGGTCATGCCACGCTTGCCAGTGCGCATATATTTTATACCGAACTGGGGCATTCAAAACCTGAGATTTGGTTTGAATCTTTAAGTGGTATGCTGAAAGTAGCCCATAAAGGCCTAAATACCTATACACTCGACTTTCCCGCTAATCCGCCTGAACCTGTGACAGAGATCCCTGATACTATATTTAAGGGCTTAGGAATTGAATCGGCTCCCGTATTCAAAACTTCATTTGATTATATGGTGGTGCTTCCGTCCCGGCAAACCGTAGAAGGCCTAAAGCCTGATTTTTCAAGTCTGGCCAAAGTAAAAGCCAGGGGTGTTATTGTTACAGCAAAAGGAAATGATGCGGATTTCGTGTCAAGATGTTTTTACCCGCAAAGCGGAATAGATGAAGACCCGGTTACGGGTTCTGCGCATACGATCCTGGTCCCTTATTGGGCAAAAGAGTTGGGTAAAACAGCGCTTAAAGCCATACAAGTTTCAAAACGCAGGGGCTATCTTGAATGTGAACTGAAAAATGACCGCGTGCTCATGAGTGGCAACGCGGTTACTTATCTTAAAGGAGAATACACCATTTGATTATGACGGCTGATAAACAATTAATTATTTATACGGATGGCGCTGCGAGAGGCAATCCGGGCCGGGGTGGTTATGGAACAATTTTAATGTGGGGCGACAGGCAAAAGGAATTATCTGCCGGCTACCGGTTGACCACCAATAACCGCATGGAATTAATGGCTGTTATTGCGGGTTTAAAGGCTTTAACCAGGCACAATATCAGCATCACTATTTATACAGACAGTCAATACGTATTAAACTCCGTGGAAAAAAAATGGCTTGATAACTGGGTCAGGACAGACTTTAAAGGCGGTAAAAAAAATAAAGACCTGTGGATGGAATATTATCATCTTGCCAAAAAATATTCAATCAAATTCGTCTGGGTAAAAGGCCACGCACAAAACAGGCACAATAACCGTTGCGATGAACTGGCTACGGCTGCTGCAGATGGAAATCATCTCCTGATCGACGAAGGTTATGAACACCTGCAAAACAAGTTACTGTAACAGATAAGCGCTTATTTTTGCGCACTTTTAAACTCAATCAGTAAAAATAAATTGGTCTTCAGAGACCGGAAAGCTTTTTATGAAAATAATGAAATTCGGAGGCACCAGCGTTGGTACGCCACAACGCATGAACCAGGTGCTTGAATTGATCCAGGCCGATAATACGCCAAAGGTGGTTGTATTAAGTGCTTTAAGCGGAACTACCAATGCGTTGGTGAATATAAGCAATGCCATTGCGGAAGGCTACAGGAATGAAGCCGGCAAAAAGATCAATGAGTTGGAAAAGCATTACCGCGATTTTGTTGACACGCTTGTTCAAGCCGAAGAGGGAAAGCAAAAAGCCAATACCATTGTATCGGAACATTTTGAATTCCTGAATATCATTTTAAAAATATCTTTCAGCGAAGCACTGAATAAAGACATTCTTGCACAAGGCGAATTGTTAAGCACGAAATTATTTTCCGTGTACCTGGAGGAGAAAGGCATTGACCATGTTTTATTGCCAGCCCTGGAATTCATGAGCATTGACGCTCACGGTGAACCCCAGATCGGGAGTATAAAAGTAAAACTGAGCCAGTTGCTGCAACAATATGAAGGGAAAAAACTGTTCATTACGCAAGGGTACATCTGTCGCAATGCAAGGGGAGAAGTTGATAACCTGAAGCGCGGAGGCAGCGACTACACCGCTTCCCTTATTGCAGCAGCTTTACATGCAGAAGTTTGTGAGATTTGGACCGACATAAGCGGCCTGCATAATAATGATCCCCGTATTGTAAATAAAACCATTGCCGTAGATCATTTAAGTTTTGATGAGGCAGCCGAACTCGCCTATTTCGGAGCGAAAATTTTACACCCCGCCTGTATATGGCCAGCTCGTTCTTATAATATACCGGTGAAATTGCTGAATACCATGGAGCCATCGGCTGCAGGAACCACTATTACCCAACAGGCGATGAGCGTAGGGGTGAAAGCAGTTGCGGCAAAAGATGGCATCATTGCTATTAAAATAAAAAGCAGCCGCATGTTGCTGGCTTATGGTTTCCTGCGCAAAGTTTTCGAGGTGTTTGAAAAATATAAAACGCCTATCGATATGATCACTACTTCTGAAGTTGCGGTTTCCGTAACGATAGATGACTCAACGAATCTTCAGCATATTTTAAAAGAGCTCGAACCGCTTGGAACGGTTGAAACGGATACGGATCAAACTATTATTTCCATTGTGGGCAATGAAATTGCAAAATCGGAAGATATATTAAAGAAATTATTCAACTCACTTGATAATGTTCATGTAAGAATGGTGAGTTACGGGGGGAGTCCGCATAATATTTCTCTGTTGATTTCGTCAAATTACAAGCAACAGGCTTTACAATCAATTAATTATGGAGTTTTCGGTCTTTAAACACGAATTGTAGCTTTTACGGGCAACGATGTATTATTAAAAATAAGATGTATTATTTTTTTATGTTTTGTAGCAAAATTTTAAAAAGAGGGTTATTTAATTGTCAAATTTTTAGTTCTTTTGCAGAAAATATTACTACTTATGGCAGCAACAAAACTTGAGTACATCTGGCTTGACGGTTATAAGCCTACACAAAGCCTGCGCAGCAAAACAAAAATTGAAAAGGACTTTAGCGGTAAACTGGAAGACTTACCTATGTGGGCGTTTGATGGTTCTTCCACTGAACAGGCGCCTGGCGGTTCTTCTGATTGTTTATTGAAACCGGTTTTCCTGGTGAAGGATCCGCAAAGGAAGAATGCTTACCTGGTAATGTGTGAAGTATTGAATGCAGATGGAACACCCCATGAATCAAATGGTCGTGCAACAATTAATGATGACGATAATGATTTCTGGTTTGGATTTGAACAGGAATATTTTTTATGGAATCCTGAAACCAATAAACCTTTAGGCTTTCCTGAAGGCGGATATCCTCCTCCGCAAGGTCCTTATTATTGTTCTGTTGGTGCAAAAAATGCATTCGGAAGAGACATCGTGGAAGAACATTTGGATGCCTGTCTTGATGCCGGCTTAAACGTTGAAGGCATTAATGCAGAAGTTGCCGCAGGACAATGGGAGTTCCAGATCTTTGCCAAAGGCGCAAAAGAAGCAGGCGATCAAATGTGGATCGGGCGATATTTATTGGAAAGGATCGGCGAAAAATATGGAGTATCCATCAATTGGCATTGCAAACCTTTGGGCGCATTAGATTGGAATGGTTCGGGCATGCACGCTAATTTCTCCAACAGCACTTTGCGCGAAGCGGGCAGTAAGGAAGTGTTCGAACAAATCTGTGAAGGATTCCGTCCTCATATAGCTGAGCATATTGCTGTTTATGGCGCTGATAACCACCTGCGTTTAACAGGTAAGCATGAAACTGCAAGCATCCATGACTTTAGTTATGGCGTATCAGACAGAGGTGCTTCCATACGTATACCTATCAGCAGTGTACAGCGTGGATGGAAGGGTTATCTGGAGGATCGCCGTCCCAATTCAGCTGCTGATCCGTATAAAGTTGCAGCGCGCATCATAAAAACTGTAAAGACCGCTGCTGCGCAATTAAAGGCTGCTGTCGGAAACGGACTAGCGGTTGAGGTTGCATAAATTAATAGCGCAATATATTTATTGATGTTTAATGTATAAAACCTGGCGAAAGCCAGGTTTTTATTTGCCCTCCAATGCTTGAAAGTTTTAATTCGAAGAATAAAATGGCACATATATCTCTAAATTTGCCTGCTTTGTTGTAAACCTAAAATTTTAAATATGTCTTTAAGATTCCAGGCGGTTAATAATCTTAGCGGTGATGCTGAACGTGTTTCAGTAGACGGTTCCGCTAAAATAACTGCCATATTCGGTGAGAATGTTTTTACGTTGAAGGCAGCTCGCGAGTTTTTGAGTAATGAAGCCTATAAGAGCCTTGCTGCCAGCTTTAAAGAGGCAAAAAAAATAGACAGGTCTGTTGCCAATCAAATTGCAACGGGCATACGGTCCTGGGCGGAAAGTAAAGGGGTAACCCATTTTACGCACTGGTTTCAACCATTAACCGGCACCACTGCAGAAAAACACGATTCCTTCTTCACTTTAAAAGGCGATGGAACACCAATAGAAGAATTTGATGGCGGCGCGCTGATTCAGCAGGAACCTGATGCCTCCTCTTTCCCGAGCGGTGGCTTAAGAGCTACTTTTGAAGCCCGTGGTTATACGGCATGGGATCCTTCTTCTCCAGCTTTTATTATGGAGATCGGGCATGGAAAAACTTTATGTATTCCCACCATTTTCGTTTCCTATACCGGTGAATCTTTGGATTATAAAGCGCCTTTGCTCAAAGCGCTCGAGGCTGTGAACAAAGCAGCCGTTGATGTATGTAATTATTTTGATAAAAACATTTCGCGTGTTACAGCAACCTTAGGCTGGGAGCAGGAATATTTTGTAATTGATGAAGGGTTGGCCAATGCAAGGCCCGACCTGGTATTAACCGGCAGAACGGTATTCGGCGCTTCGCCGGCAAAAGGCCAGCAACTGGAAGATCATTATTTTGGTTCCATCCCCGAAAGGATATATGCATTTATGCGCGACTTTGAGGCAGAAGGTTATAAGCTTGGTATTCCTTTACGCACCAGGCATAATGAAGTGGCGCCTTCACAGTTTGAATGTGCGCCGATATTTGAAGATGTGAATCTTGCCGTTGATCATAACACTTTAATGATGGACATTATGGATCGTGTGGCACGCAGGCACAATTTACGTGTGCTGCTGCATGAGAAGCCTTTTGCAGGCATTAACGGTAGCGGTAAACATAATAACTGGAGTATGGCAACGGATACCGGCATCAATTTATTAGCTCCCGGTAAAACGCCTAAGACCAACCTGATGTTCCTTACTTTTTTTGTAAATACCATTAAGGCTGTATATGATTATGCTGATGTGTTGCGCGGTGCTATCGCCTCAGCGCCAAATGACCACAGGCTCGGCGCCAATGAAGCGCCACCCGCTATTATTTCTGTTTTTATCGGTGAATACCTTACCAATGTTTTAAACGATATTGAAGCAAGAGTGGGCGACAAATTTGACGAACAGGATGAAGCCATTTTGAAATTGGATCTTCACCGCAGCATTCCCGAATTATTGCTGGATAATACCGACCGTAACCGCACTTCTCCCTTTGCTTTTACCGGAAATAAATTTGAGTTCCGGGCAGTAGGTTCTTCTGCAAACTGTGCCAATGCCATGATCGCAGTAAACACCATCATTGCAGAAACATTAAAGAACTTTAAAAAAGATGTTGATTCTTTAATAGAAAAAGGAGACAAAAAAGAAATCGCGATCATGCATGTTATTCAGAAATACATCGCAGAAAGTAAGAACATTTTATTTGAAGGCGATAATTACAGCGAAGCATGGCATCATGAAGCAGAACGTCGCGGGCTGCCCAACGTGCGTACTACACCGCTTGCATTGGATGCAATGATTTCGGATAAAGCAAAACACCTGTTTGAAAGCAATAAAGTATATACACATTTGGAAATGGAAGCACGCCATGAAATAGAACTTGAAAAATATATCAAGAAAGTGCAGATAGAAGCAAGAGTGATGGGCGATCTCGCGCTTAATCACATTATTCCTTCAGCTATTGAATACCAGAATGAATTGGTTAAGAATATACAAGGCCTGAAAGATGCCGGCTTACCTGAATCTTCTTATGCAGGTCAGTTGGAGATATTAAAACGTATTTCCAATCATTTGCAGGAAGTGTACACGAAAGTGAAAGATTTGGTGGAGCACAGGAAGATAGCCAATAATATAGAGAACACCCGCACAAAAGCTATTGCTTATTGCACTGATGTGAAAGAACGTTTTTTTGATGATATTCGCTACCATGCAGATAAATTGGAAACCCTGGTAAATGACAATAACTGGACTTTACCGAAATACAGGGAGCTTTTATTTTTGAGGTAGCCAACAAAATGTTTATAAAAGCCGCTTCAAAAAACGAAGCGGCTTTTTAGATTTTAAAGGAAGGAATTATATAAGCGCTTATACAATTTAAATTAGAGGTAATGAAAGATAAAATTGCCATCATTGGTGGCGGAAATCTTGGTGCTGCAATAGCGGAAGGCCTTATCAGCAGCAGGTTTGCAAAACCGCAACATATCATTGTTACAAAAAGGAATATTGCATCATTACGTTCGTTGGAAGAAAGAGGCGTTATGGTGAGTAATAATAATTCAGATGCTGTACGGTACGCAAAATGGATAATCCTCGCAGTGAAACCATTCCAGGTGAAAGATATTTTAATGCAATTAAAAAATGAGCTCGATCCTTTAAAACACCAGCTGGTAAGCGTAATGACCGGTGTCTGGATCAAAGATATACAGGAGATCCTCGGTACTGATTTCACTTTATTTCGTGCAATGCCTAACACGGCCATTGCCATTCAGCAAAGCATCACCTGTATTTACGGTCATAATGCAAATGATGAGCAGTCGCGTTTTGTTGCCGAACTTTTTAGTCAATTGGGAAAAGTTGTTTTTATTGAAGAAAAGTTAATGGACGCTGCCACGGTCCTTGGCGCGTGTGGCACTGCCTATGCTATGCGTTACATACGCGCCAATATCCAGGGTGGGATTGAAATTGGTTTTGATGCAGCAACTGCGTCATTGATCGCCGCACAAACTGTAAAGGGCGCAGCGGAGTTATTATTGACCAAGCATACACATCCGGAACAGGAAATTGATAAAGTAACTACGCCAAAAGGCTGCACCATTGCCGGATTAAATGAAATGGAGCACCAGGGTTTTAGTTCATCCCTGATAAAAGGAGTGGTAACGAGCTATAATAAGATCGTGAATGACATGTAATGAATAAAGTCGTAACCGGTTTTATACATACAACGGGCTCATTGAAAGTAACCCTGATTATACTTTTTTTATCTAAGGGCGGGAGTGTTTTTCCATAAATAAAATATGCCATGCAGTAATTGCATGGCATATTTTATTTTACTTAATTATTACTAATGATCCGGGTGAGGTGTAGTCCTCAGGTAAGGCTTTATTTTTTTATGTCCTTTAGGAAATTTTGCAGGGATATCTTCATCTTTCACTGCGGCTGTAATGATCACATCATCTCCGTGTTTCCAATTGGCAGGCGTTGCCACACTGTGCTTTGCTGTTAACTGCATGCTGTCAATTACGCGAAGTATTTCATCAAAGTTTCTTCCTGTTGACATAGGGTAGGTAAGCATCAGTTTGATTCTCTTATCAGGCCCGATCACAAAAACAGTGCGCACAGTTTGGTTTGTAGCAGGTGTTCTTCCTTCACAAGTGCCCATCTCTTCTGCCGGCAGCATATTATACAGCTTGGCAATGGAAAGATCACGGTCACCGATCATAGGATAATTTACGGCGTGTCCCTGGGTTTCATGAATATCTTCAGCCCATTTGGAATGGTTTTCTACCGGATCTACACTCAGACCGATGATCTTGGTATTCCGTTTTGCAAATTCGGGTTCAATCTTTGCCATATAACCCAATTCAGTTGTACATACCGGTGTGAAATCTTTTGGATGAGAGAAAAGAACTGCCCACCCGTCACCGAGCCATTCGTGAAAATGAATGGTACCCTGGGTGGTTTCAGCTTCAAAATCAGGAGCAATGTCGTTTAATCTCAATGACATAGTTTAATTTTAAATTGTTTGATAATTAATTGGTTGTTGACAAAATGTATTGTCATTTTAGTGCAATAGAAACAGGCAATTTTACAACCCTATTGTGCTTTCTTTTCAGAGCGGGATTACTAATAATGTATTGCGCTGACTTTATTGCTGCTCGCGGGAAAGATAAGTATTCTGATGTATATAACGACAATTTTCGGTTTAAAATAATATCAAATATTGAATATTATCATGCATGGAAAGCGCCGGTTTTGAATGGTACAACTTTTAATTTCTGTTATTAAATACCAATTTTTTTTGCTGAAAAATCTATTGTAATAATACAACCATCCGCACCTGTTCCGCAATAAGAATTTTCAAATACATTACAGACAAGATAAGATCGATAGGGATGATATAAAAAGTTTATAAAGACTTTAAGAATTCCACCAGGTCAGCCTTTTCCTCCCGGGATAAATGCAGCTTGTGATAATGATTGTAATGATTAACCACCGCCATTAAGTTAGGAAATCTTCCATCATGATAAAAACCTCCTTTAGCTCTTGTAAACAGGCCGCCCAAAGGTGTGGTTCTGTATTTGCCGGTGGGGGAGCGCATGGCTTCAAAATCATCAATGCCTATTTCTGCAGCTTTATGTAAAACATTGTCAGAATACAATGGCAAAGCATGGCATGTGGCACATTTTGCTTTGGACAAAAAGATGTCTTTTCCTTTATGTGCGGCGGCTTTATCATAGCTGCCGGAAGGAGGCTTAGGCGCCTTGATTGAGTGTTGATATAATCGCAGCGCTAATAATTTAGGGGTGACAAGATCCGGGAAATTGAAAACGCTGTAAAATCGATTTTCAACAGCAATCGGATATTTAACCGGATTATTCAGACGTGGATCAAAGAAGGTGCCTTTTCCATGCATTTCCAGGTTGGCCACAAACGCATTCCAGTAGCTGATATCACCCCAACCGGTATAGGTGGCAAGATGTATTCCTTCTAAACCAAAAGCCGCCGGAATTACATTAGCGGCTACTTTCCCGTCAGGACGAAAAGCCTTTCCATCCATAAACAAAACAGCAGCAAATTTACCCGGTCCCCACAAACCAAGCACGTTGCGTAAGGTTGCTTCATCCACATGCAGAAGATCGGCAATAGGTTGAGCATTATCTGTCAATGAAATAATGGCGCCTACATTCAGGTCGCGGTTTGGCCACCCATCCAACCGCTTACCAATGCCTGGTGCGAACGAATTATCAACCGTGGAATGACAGGAAGCACAGGTTATGCCTACCGATTTTAAATTTCCTCCATTACTAAAATTTCCTTTTACACCCACTACCGAATTCAGTTTTAGCAATTCGATAGTGGTGGCAGGATCATCAAGATCTATTGTGCCGGATTTAATTCCCGCGATTACATCCGGAGGCAAGGCATCTACGTCCACTTTTAAGCCCACCGCCAACGCGGTATTAGGGCTTACCCCAGGACCAAATCCACCATTATCAGCGCCGGCAATGGCCTTGTCAATATGTAACAAACCGCTCCAAAAATCTTCATCACCATAAGTGTCAAAGCGGAAAATTTGTTTGCCATTATTTATAAAAAACTGGCTGCTTTCATTCAAAGAATTTTTTTCACTATCATCAAGCGATACATTTTTATCTCCTGATGTTTCAAAAGATTTTGAGCACTGAATAGAAAATATAAGAGCTGCCATAGACACAATGGCAAGTAATTGTTTTTTGTATCTCATAAAAGCATTTTTAAAGAAATGAACGTCTATGCTATTTAATAGAGTAAGTGACCCGCAAAAAGGTTACACTATGTTTAGAGTCAGGGAATAAAATTTTAACAGAGTTATAATCGGGCAGGAATTGCCATTTTATTAGCCACGGATGCCACAGAAACAGGGAAGCATTTATTGCGGCTTTATAATGCTGACTTGCAGGTCAATTTTGCTTTCTTTTCAGCAAGCAGGTTTTGCGAACCTTTTAAAGATTGAGTCATTTGACGCAGTGCATTAAAATGCACGGAAATATTTTTGTGTTTCATTAAAAAAAAATAAATGAAAATTCGCTTGCCTCGCTTTCAAAGAAATCTGATTTTGGCTGGTTCATCAGCCATTCTTTTTTGTAGCTGTGAAAAAGATATCACACAGGAAAATGCCGCCACTGCCATAAATGCTGCACCATCATCCAGTGCATTTGTAACGGATAATCTTGTAACAGTGGAAACGAGCATTATGGCTCCTGTTACACCACAAAGTTTTGTAGCTAACGGACAGTCTTCATTAGCGGTATTTCAAATAACTGCGGCACAATCTGCAGCAATCAACCAGGCGTATTTTTCCGGTACGTTTCCGGCCATTCAATATGTTACTTCCGAGGATATAGGCGTAGCTGTTAGTCATAATGGCAAGATGGGTTTTACCGGCCTGGATATGATTCCTGCAGGAAGTGGCGTTAATTTGCCGGTAGAAGTTTACTATGCTCCTGTTGACAGTGCGACTTCAGGCACTACGGCGCAACTGAGTTTCACAGGTTTAACTTATGAAACAAATGATGGCCTTAATCATGATTTCCTTCCAAAAACTGCTGTTAAGGCGCAAACTATGTGCCTTGTAAATAATATTCCGCATATATTCATTAGTAATCCAACCAGTACTTCGGTTATTGATATCGATTACCACCAGGTTGCTAAAATAGAGCTTACAGGCGATACTAATTGGGTATTAAATTCATTGCCGTTAATGTTGTCTGCGCCTACGCTGGCAAACATTCCGCAATCACAGTTGATTATTAAAAACCAGGGTAAGACGGTAAAAACCAGCAGCAACGCTATACAACTTGGCGTAAACTCCAAGGCTCAGACTGTTATCAATTTTACGGGTGGGTTCAAGCACATAGCCGGGCAGAAGGAAGTACTAACTGTGTATGCTAAAACACCAACTATCGGACAGGGTAATAATCCGATAGTTACGACTATGTATCCATTAAGTTCTTTTGTATGGAAGGATGGTCTTGGTGCGAAAATAATTGGCAGCAAAAATGAACGGTTTTATAAAGAGCAAACCGGCCAGGCAACTTTTAAACAGTTATAAACTATAGAATCTTTTTCAGCGTTGGTCCCGCAATGTCCTCTGCTATACTTATAGGTGTAGCGGGGACATTCTTTTTTAAGGCAGATAAATTTGCTTGATTAAACACCGTTGGTCTCATAAAGAGGTAGTCTGCTAAATGCATTTCATTTGAATACGATACTTGCAGGCTTTACTTATACTACAAGCGACTTGCACGAATATCTTGTTGTCATCAGGATAAATAAAATATCCTCGCTTAAAGTTGTTTGTCAATTTCCACCTGTGCAAAACTGAAAAATTTCCTTTGTGCGCTTAGCGCCTTTGTGGGAAATATGTTTGCGACGCAATATGATCTGGTGATATAAATATGAATGCACATAGCAACGGGCAAAATAGTTCGCAATTTGAATCGTATGACCAATATCTTTTGTGAATAATTTTATTTAAGGCTCGCTTGCGCAGTAATAACTTTAAATAAAAGCCCTCTTCATTGACATAAGCGATTTTTTATTTGTACTTTTTATGCTGAAATTTTAAAGTATGAAAAGCTTTATCACCTTTATTTTTATTGTAGCCTCGGCCTGCAATCAGCCGGTAAAAGAAAAGTCGTTACCTGAATTATTGGCAACAGGTACGTGGATAGATCTAAGCTATGATTTCTCTGACAAAACTTTATACTGGCCCAATAATCCGACAGGTTTTAAGTTAGATACACAATTTAACGGTACTACGCCGGGCGGTTATTATTATGCGTCCAATGCATTTCATGCACCGGAACATGGTGGCACGCATATAGACGCACCTGTTCATTTTGCCAAAGGGCATTGGAGTGTTGATGAAATACCATTGCAGCAATTATTAGGTGAAGCTGTGGTGATCGATGTTTCAGCGAATGTGAATAATAATGCAGACTACCAGGTGACCATTGCAGACGTAGAAGCGTGGGAAGAACAGAACGGAAGGATTCCTGACAACGCCATACTGCTTTTTAAAACGGGATGGGGCAAATATTATCCTGATGCATCAAAATATTTAGGCACTTCAGAAAAAGGCCGGGAGGCAGTAGCCAGGTTGCATTTTCCCTCTGTGCATCCCGACCTTGCAGCGTGGCTTATTAAGAATAGAAAAATAAAAGCATTGGGTACAGACACGCCAAGTGTTGACTATGGCCAGTCGAAAGATTTTAAAACACATCAGCTCCTATATGCTGAAAACATATTGGGGTTTGAGAATATCGCCAATATAGATAAGCTTCCTGTAAAAGGGGCGTACATCATTGCTTTACCGATGAAAATAAAGAGTGGCACCGGCGGACCATTACGCATCATTGCCTGGGTTCCGGGAAATAATGCGCGTTGAATTTTTCATTCAACACCTTGATACATTACACAGGCAAATATTTTGTTGCTTTAAATTACTTTTTAGCCATTTGAATAAATAATTCTTCTATTCTGTTTTAATATTTCATCGATAACGCTTAATATCGTTGCGGGATTATAACTGACTACTGTGAACCCGAAATAATATCCCCCGAGACCACAAAATATCGTTTGTAAGAATTTTCTGTTGTTTTTATTTAACTCTTGTCCGTAAAATACGGTGATGGAGTGGGGTTTTTCCCATTTGGATCAATCGTACTAAAGCTGAGTTTTGATATACGGTATAATTCAATAATTAACGTGAAATAACACATCCATGAGCCTAAGACAACCAAATCAGGTATTTAGCTGGAACGCTAACAGGTCTACAAATATTCCTATCATTTTCGCAATTATTGGATTCATCTGTTCAATTTTTGTTTTTAAATCTGGATGTAATGATATACGCTTTCACGAAATTTATATTGCAAACAAAGATTCCCTTGTTAGGAATGTTTTAAAGTCAAGAATAAATGAGTTAAATAGCTTTATTGATTCAAATAAATCAACAACATCTGCTGACCTTATTAAAAAACTTTATCAGGCAAAATCAGCCTTGTTAAACTCTTCTATAGAACTTAATAACCTTATATCGCAGGATAGCTCCTTTAAATATCTATTGAGATATGCCCGTGTAGAAAAAGCTCATTTAAAAGAAGCAATTAACTATTTTGATTTTTATGAAGATAGCTTGACAAAAACAATCGAAAGATTTGAAGAAATTATAAAAAGTGAAAAGCAAGATCCACAAAGTCAAGAATTGATAAAATATAAGGATAGCCTGCAAGAATCAAAGAACAAACTAAAAAACTATTATGAAGGTAAATTTTCAACGACGGTAAATATAGCTTTAATCGATACCTGTTCTGTTTTATACGATTCTGTAACTGTTATTGGCGATCAAACATTAATACTCAAACAAACAAATAAACCTTTAATAGATTTTTTTGATAAAAATTCCATTTTCGGATTTTGGCTTTTCTTATCTATAGCTCAGATGAGTTTTTGGTTTCTCCTAATCCCTTTAATCATTGGTATAGTTAAGGGAACTGATGATATTCTATTAAGATACGACTTCAAGGCTGCAATTGTATTCTCAATAATTCCATTGCTGTTCGTTTGTGTATTTGCTTATTTATTTTATTGGGTGTTAATCGATGGTTATGTTATTCAAGATGCCTATTTGATGAATAATTATAATTCAATGATGGTTTTTTATAGTATCCCGGGCTACATTGTTGCTATTTTATCTTTTAGTGCATATCTCTTCTTATCCAATAATCTTGAAGCTTTAGATATTCTTGCCTCTCCTATTACAAATGTGGATGATCAATACAAAAGGTTAACCACTGCCTTCAACTTTACTTTTCTATGCAGCGCTATTGTTTTAAGTGTTTTTGTTTTATGGGTGGCAATCTTATTTAATGCTATTAATAGCACAGAAGCTATGAAGTTTTTTAAGTCCACTACTGGCACATCCTTTTTAAATAATGATTTTGTTTATCTGCTTGGACTGATGCACACATTATTACTTTTTATTTTTTATGTTCCTGTAAAGCTCAGATTTAATTCTTTGCGAAATACCCAGGACAAAAAAGACGCCCGGGAAGCTTCTCTATCACCATCTAAAAAAGTTATAACCGGATTTATGGATATTTTATCAACAATATTGGTAACAACCTCGCCATTAATTGCTTCGCTTATCAGCAAAATCATGGAATTGTTTTAGAAGAGGTAATGCTGAAAATTCTTTTAAACGAGTATGCAACCATGAACCGAAAAGGAAATAGACAACACAAAAAATTGATTTATGATGACCATTAATTACAATGGAAATATTCAAGTTTTGGTCGATGCGGCAACTAAGGCAAACGAACTTTTAGCTAATAATCAATTTTATGATTACATAGCGCAAAAACAAGGCTTTGATCTTACCATGGCAACAGGCCAGCAAGTAGCTGATTCTATCAAAAACTGCAATGCTAATTTAACCGTGTTTGAATTTGTAAAGTATTTTACCCGTGTACTTGGCTATGAAGATCCCAATGATCCTAATTCAGTTCACATAAATGTTGCAGGAAATAAATTAAATAGGAGCCTGGGTAGCATTGTTGGCACTTATATTCATGAATCGGTTCATGCTGCTGATGCAACCGATAACAATTTGAGTTATCCGCACAACGGCAATTCATCCGTAGGAAATGAAAATACAGCTCCCTATTGGATTGGTAACCTCGCGATACAAATGGTTGACGAGCCGGGTTCCGCAGTAAACATTAATGATATTGCTGTCGTGCCTCATGCACCGAACGATGAAATGAATGAAGCGTAATTATAAAAGTTAATAAGTAAAGGAGCGATGCTGAAAATCCTTTAACAGAGTAAGCACCCGTAAGCCGAAAAGGGAATAGAGTAGGCAAAAAAAATTTTATTTTATGAGCGATATATATTTTCTTAAAAATGATCAAAGTTCTATTGATTTCGAAGTACAAGTTGGAACAATAGGGAACGTAGGAACTGTAGCAAAAAAATTTAGAGCAGGCAATAGTGGAGTTCAAATAGTTGGAACATCTTCGTCTAGCAATGGCGGAGATATTGAAACTACAAATCTTGGTATTTCATTGGATTTGATTGGATCTGTATTGGTAGTAACAACAGGAATCATATTAGGAAAAAAAGATGATTTAAACCAAGCATTCGAAAACTTATTTATGGCAGTTACATTAACCGGTGGGCTTGATGGCAAACAAGTATATAAAATTAATGATACAGAGAAGAGTAAGTTTGAAGACACCAGATCGATCGTTGCTGCAAAAGCTATAAAATTGCAAGGCCACTAAAAAAATAATTTATGAAAAAAGTCATTTCGATTTCTTTACTTATAATTATTGCATTAAAGACGCAGGCACAGGCTAACAATGATACAATTCCGTTAAAAGATTTAATTGTTCCTTCAACACCAGCGTTTAACCTTTTGGACATTTCTCCTAAAACAGTAGAAAGACCAGCAACAGTAAAAGCATTAGCACTCAGCGTAATTAGCACAACGGAACAAAATAGCGGAATTCCTAAAAATTTTGCTTTTGAATTTGCTCCGTTTTGGCTGATTAAACATCCCAATATGTCATTTTTCAAATATAATGGTATTAAGATAGCAGATACATTTCATTACAAGCCCAATATATTTTATGGCTTTCAAAACACAAGTATTGCTATAGCATCAACTGCAAAGGATAGCTCAAAAAGTTTTAATTATAATGTAAACTACATTAGTTATAGTGTCAGAACTAATATTTTGAATCTTAGAAAAAGGAAAGTAATAGACACGCTTTACACCTTAGGTCGGGAATTGAATCAACTCATAATTGATGTGCTGAAACAAGATAATGCAGAATGTGACAGCTTATTAAATGCAGGCAATATGCAAGCGTACCTTAAATGCCAGAATGATATGATTTTCAAAAAGGATACAATGACAAGATCAAGACTTCAATTAAAAAGAGATTATATAGATACAATATTAACCATACGTCCTGTTTTTACTTTGGATTTCGCATTTGCTTCTTCTACTGCATTTGGAAATAATCAATTTAGTAACAGTCATGGCTATAGGACGGGTTGGTGGCTGAATCTTGGTTATTCTCAACCTTTACTTAGCTCCGATTCAAGAAAAACTTTGGCAGGCTTATTTAACGCGAAAAATTATATAAACATCTATGGCTTTTTTCGAATGCTTGCAGAGGATAGTACAGTTGATTTTAAAAATTTTACAAGATATACTTATGTTGATTATGGTGGAAGATTAGAGTTTGAATTTAATCATTTTGCAATTTCTTTTGAGTCAATACACAGGAGTGTAGGTAATCATTCTGAATTAAATACTTTTAGGAATGTTGGTATACTTCAATATCGAGTAAATGACAATTTATTCCTTACCGGAAGTTTTGGAAAGAACTTTGGATCACAAAATAACCTGGTTGCATTCTTAGGAATTAATTTTGGCTTTGGAAAAACTTCTCTTTATAATAAATTTCAATAATGCCCGAATTGTTGTTGTCGGAGAAGGGTTGAATCAGCTAGTGTTTAACTCGACTTTGTTAGGCTGTAAGATTGCTGCTCATGTTGGTTCACTATTTTCGCATGCTGACCCGTCTGTTACGTGACTATGGAGCAAGGTTTTTTTGATTTATTTATTATGATACCAGCTATTACACTTTATGGCAATTTCGTACTTCGCAATACTTGTGCTGGAGATTTTTGTGGCTGTTAAGCTTTGAGTTACTTTTTATTCAATTTAGATAAATAATTCTTCTTTTATTTTTGATATTTTATTGATGATACTTAATATCACTGCGGGATTATGATTGTAATAACTTACTTGAGTTATTGCATTTGAACGGCGGAATTTGGGGAGATTAAGCGGATGGGATAAACTAACATTAAAGCCTGGTTTGTCAGGAAATTTCTTCAAGAAAATTTATTCGTTTTTAAGCGCGTATACACATTCTAATAGACTAAGCGTCATACAAATTCAACAGACAAAAAAATGAAGATCAAAAAGAAGCGACTATCGATTTTATTGAAATACAATGGTTGTTTTAGGAAAGTATGCTCATGAATATAATGAATTGATGCTAAGTCTAAAACAAAAAGTCAATTAATTTTCTCCGGAATATGAAATAATCCTTGAGTACAAAAAAATTTGAGATGATATAGAATAGAAAGCGTGAACCAAAGCCGTATTTTTCATAAACGCCGGGTTGGGACAACCGTATACAAAACTAGTCGGCAAACCCTGCAGGAAATAAGTAAATTTATCATTGCTAAAATAGACCAATGGCTTTCTTATTTATATCATCATCACCAAATCTCATAACAACATACAACACCACTATCACAAACCTCATCCATCCATCACATCGTACATAAGAATGTTTTATCCCATTGACAATGCGCGTATCATAAGCACCTACATTTCCAGAACACCCTCACCTACAAACGCAGGGTCGCGCCACCCGAGCAAAAAGCCAGCCGCATAGACCCTGCTGAGAATCGAACTTTTAAGAGGGTAATTTCCGTTGCAGACCTGCTTTAACCCTTCACCCTCAATTTCACATTGCCTTTATACCCTTCTCCGTTAATTCTATTTTGCGTTGTTTGTATAAAGCACCAAGTGTCATCTTAAACGTTTTTTTGCTCATGCCAAAGAAATCATAAATGGCTTCGGGAGTACTTTTATCATGGTACGGCAGAAAGCCTTTATGTGCTTTTAATAAACGCAGTATTTTTTCTTCCTCTTTTTCTACCCGTTCGTAACCCGGCTTGTCAAGCACAAGGTCTATTTTATTATCAGCACGAATGGTTTTAATATATCCTTTCAGCTTATCGCCAATGGCTAAATTGCGATACACTTCATTGGCATGCAGCAGGCCAATATGCCTGCCGTTAATAATCATAACATAACCAAGGTCAGATTCGCGTTGCACATACAAGTCCACTTCTTCCGCTTCTTTAACAGTAAGCACATCATTGCTTAATTGCTTCTCCACTTTTTCAGTAGCGGCAACGCGGCCGGTTTGTTCATCAATATAAATTTTTACCAGGTATTCACCGCCTTTGTGCATGCGCGTAAGCTGCTGCGATTTGGCAACAAAAATATCTTTCATCAAACCCCAGTCGAGGAAAGCGCCGTGTGCCGTGGTGCTTACACATTTCAGTTGCACAATATCGCCAACAACACCCGCCGGGTCCTGTGTAGTGGCAATTAAACGGTTATCAGAATCATGATAGACAAATACTTTTATCTCATCGCCAATACGTAAGCCCTTTGGTGCAAACCTTTTGGGCAATAATATGCCATCGCTGCCATCATCAAGGTAAAAACCAAAATCTGTTTTGCGGGAAACTTTGAGCGTATTATACATGCCAACCTGTACCATAACGCAATAATATTATTGGTAAAGATAGGCGTCGTCAACCGCATTGCCGGTTGCGTAAACAAGAAGTATTTTTATGCTTATGAAAGCAGCAAGCATACAGGAGTTGAAACAGGAATTGCAGCATGCATCTGTAAAAGAAATAACGGAGTTATGCTTAAGGCTGGCAAGGTTTAAAAAAGAAAATAAAGAACTGCTTACTTACCTGCTTTTTGAAGCCAGTGATGTGGAAGCATATACAATGAATATAAAAGCATTTATGGATGAAGCGTTTAAAGAAGTGAACACTGTCAACCTGTATTTTGCAAAGAAAAACCTGCGCAAAATTTTACGGCAGGTAAACAAGTATATAAAGTTTACAGGCAATAAGCAAACCGAAGCAGTGGCGCTTATACATTTTTGTTTGCTGCTAAAAGAATCGGGCATTAATATGCAAAAAAGCACAGCGTTAAATAATATGTTTACACAACAGGTAAAGAAAATAAAAGCCGCTATTGCTGTGTTGCATGAAGACATTCGGTACGACCTTGACAAAGAGATGGAAAAGATTTTGTTGTAGTAGGATATTTTGTAGAGCCATCACATCCCCGATCCATAAATACAAAAACATCTGGATAAATTTGCGTTAGATAATCATCCTGGCAACATGCAACACCACTATCATAAACCTCATCCATCCATCACATCCTACATAAGAACGGTTTTGATAGTGGAAGGATCTGCTGAACCAGGTACATCCAGGCAACCGCTTTTCACCAATGGTATGCCTGCACTGGTTTGTAGAACAGAAAAAGACCAGGTGGGGAATGAACAGGTGATACAATTGACGTTGTTTGCAAAATCAACCCCGCCTGAATGTTGGTTGGTTGAAGAAAATGCAACCGTCATCGCTTATTTCTTTAAGCCCTTTTCAATGGCAGCTATATTCAATATGCCGGTGAATAAACTAATGGCTGCGCCCCCGGACCTTGGCTTGTGGAATCCCCATAAAACAAATGCGCTTAAGATGCAATTAATGTATGCATCGTCAACGGCAGGTAAAAAGGAAGTATTGGATAATTTATTGATTTACCAGCTTCAAATGAATAAGTGGGAATGCGAGATCATCAGGTGTGCTACGGATGAAATGATGAACAACTCCGGCACGGAAATCTTATCTGCTCTCATACACAAACTAAATCTTAATGAAAGAAGCTTTCAACGCCTATTTAAAAAATATGTTGGCATTACACCAAATCAATACAGGCGCATTTGCCAGTTCCAGCTTTCGTTCACACAACTAAGGGGCAACGACTTTAATAAGTTAACCGATGTCGCTTATAACAATGGCTTCGCTGATCAAAGCCATTTTATACGTTCGTTCAGGGAGTTCACACAAACCACACCACAGGAATATCTAAGGTCCGGATTGAAAAAGAACGATCAATAATGCATTCAGTCAGAAGAACTATCCTGTCAGGTTTATTTCCGATGATCTTTTGGCCTTTGAAAAATAAAACCTGACAGGATGGGTTTCTTATGTGTAGTTCTTGCAATTTCAAACCTGTCAGGATTAACCAAATATCTGCCGTCCGGATTGAAAGAAAAAGATCAATAGTGTCGGTTTTATTCTATGTTGTGCATGTTGAGCTGCAATATGTTTGCAGTAAAAAGACACCATGAAAGAAAAAATAACCCCATGCCTTTGGTTTAATAACCAGGCAAAAGAAGCTGCCGTATTATATTGCTCTGTTTTTGAAGATGCAAAAATTACATCCCAATCGCCCATTGTAACGGGCATCACTGTGGCCGGCCAAAGCATTACATTGTTAGACGGCGGGCCGATGTATCATCCCAATCCTTCCATCTCTTTTTATTATATCTGTGAAAAAGCGGCAGCGTTCGATCGCATATGGAATGCTTTCAGCAAAGAAGGCATTGTGATGATGCCTGCAGACAAATATCCATGGGCCGAAAAGTATGGATGGATAACTGATAAGTATGGTGTGTCGTGGCAACTTTCTGTAGGCGGTATAAACGATGTGGGCCAGAAAATAACACCGTGTATGTTGTTTACCGGTAAACAATATGGACGCGTGGAAGAAGCCATTGCCCACTATGCTTCTGTATTTAAAAATACCCATGTTGATGGCATGCTCCGTTATGGTGCAAATGAGTTGCCTGATGCGGAAGGCAAAATAAAACACGCGCAGATCAGCGTAAACGGCAATAAATTTATGCTGATGGAAAGTGCGCGCAATCATAATTTTTCTTTCAGCGAAGGCGTGTCGCTCACCATTCATTGCGAAACACAGGAAGAAATAGATTACTACTGGGGAAGACTTACTGAGGGCGGGGAAGAAAGTATGTGCGGCTGGCTGAAAGATAAATTCGGTGTGTCATGGCAGATCGTCCCGGTAATGCTGAGCAGGATCATGAGCGACCCAGCCAAAGCAGGCAAAGCAGCACAAGCATTTATGAACATGCGTAAATTGAACATTGAACAAATTGTACAGGCTTCTATTTCGTGAAGTGTTCCGTGCGCAAAACAAAAGCTGAAGCTGTAATCAAAAATTCACTATTATTATTGCGTCGGCTTGTCAGCAAAAAAATTAGTATGCAATGGTCTTGCATGCTCAATCGACATAATATAAAACAGTATGAAAGCTTTGTTGGTCGCATATATTCTCACCTTGTTTGTTGTGAATGAAAAGACAGTACAAAACCAGAATATGGAAAACAGTAACCAGTCCTCTATTATTAAATCAGTGGAGCAAAACCGTTTGGAAGAAGTAGAAAAGGCGTTGAAAAACGGCGTTGATGTTAATACGCAAAACGGTAAGAAACAATCGTTGCTTCTTATTGCCACCCGGAACGGAAATTTTGAAATGGCAAAACTGATCGTTGGCTATGGTGGCGATGTTAACCTCCGGGACGAAATAGCTGATAGCCCTTTTTTGTATGCGGGAGCTTCAGGGAAAACAGCGTTTGTAAAACTTTTTCTCGGGAATGGTGCACGGTTCGACGTCTTTAACCGCTATAATGGTACGGCCTTAATTCCCGCCTGTGAACGCGGGCATGTGGAAACTGTAAAGCTTTTAGCTAATACCAAAGGATTCCCGATCGATCATGTGAACAAGTTAGGCTGGACGGCTTTAATGGAAGCTGTAATTCTTGGAAACGGCAGTAAAAAATACCAGGAAGTGGTGAAGATACTGATGGATGCAGGCTGTAATGTTAATATTCCCGATAAGGATGGTGTGACGCCGCTTCAGCATGCAGAAGCTATGGGTTTCAAAGAAATTGCAGCCATATTGAAAAGCAAATAAAGATCAACATGTTTTAAAACTGGCTCAGTCTCAAAAGACTGAGCCGGTCTATGCTACCCAAATAAATATGCAACATCTTCTTCGCTCAAAGATTTTATAAAGCCCGCATCTTCACTTATAATGTCTTTAACCAATGATTGCTTTTTATGTTGTAAAGCGAGAATTTTTTCTTCCACTGTATCGCGGCAGATCATTTTATAAGCAAATACTTTTTGTTGCTGACCTATGCGATGCGTGCGGTCGATAGCCTGCTGTTCTGCCGCAGGGTTCCACCAGGGGTCAACGAGATAAACATAATCGGCAGCGGTTAAAGTAAGTCCCACACCACCAGCTTTTAAACTGATCAAAAATATTTTTGCTTCGTCGGTTGATTGAAATTGCTGCACAAGTTCCTGCCGTTGTTCTGCTTTGGTGCTGCCATCAAGATAAAGGAAGGGAACATTATCGGTCTTTAAAGCGTCAGCAATCAATTGCAGCATGCCGGTAAACTGGGAAAACACGAGCACCTTATGATCGCCGGTATTATCTTCCAGTTCGTTCAACAATTCTTCCAGTTTTACGGAAGCACCTGTTACATCTTTATACTCTTTCAATAACTGCGGGGCATTACAGGCTTGTCTTAAACGGGTAAGCCCTTCCAGGATATATACGGCACTGTTACCGATGCCATCCTGTTCAATACGCTGCAACAAACTTTCGCGGTAATAGTGTCTCAGCGTGTCATATATCTTACGCTGTGTTTCTCCCATTTCGCACCATAAGGTAATTTCAGTTTTTTGCGGAAGATCTTTTGCCACCTGTTCCTTTGTTCTGCGTAAAAGAAATGGAAAGATCAATTTTTTAAGCTGCGCTGATTTTTCTTTGTCGCCAAACTTGTCTATCGGTTTTGAAAATTCTGATTTAAAAAACTCGCGGTTACCTAACAAACCCGGGTTGATAAAATTCATTTGCGTGTAGAGGTCGAAGGTATTGTTTTGAACGGGCGTTCCGCTTAGTGCCAGCCTGTTTCTTGATTGAAGCCGCACAACCGCTTTTGATAACTGTGCCGCAGGATTTTTTATCATGTGGCTTTCATCACAAATGATATAACCGAACCTGAATTGCTCCAGTTGATCTATATCACTCCTGGCACAACCGTATGTAGTAAGCACAATATTATATTGTTTAAATACGGCTGCATCAAAATTCCTGTTGCCCTTATAATAAATAAAACAGGTAAGCTGGGGCGCGAATTTTTTTAATTCATTTTCCCAATTGTACAGCAGAGAAGTAGGACAAACAACAAGATGTGTTTCATTCCGGTATTTGTTACACACATACTGCAGCAATGTAATCGCCTGTAATGTTTTACCAAGACCCATATCATCTGCCAGGCAACCGCCCCATTGCATTTCATCCAACAAACAAAGCCATTCAAAGCCTGCCTGTTGGTAATCGCGCAGCGATGCATTAATCTCTGTTGGCAAAGTGTATAAACGTTCCTGCTGTTGCTGTAAGCGCTGCCATTTTTCTTTATATTCTTTTGTTATGATTTTAGCGCTGATGGCTTCGCCATTATCTACATTGTCAAGGAGTGTGTGGTGCAATAAAGAAAGCCGTATCGAGCTTTTTTGTAACTGTCCCATACGGAATAACATGCCATATTCCTGCGCCCATTCTTCCGGTATTGCGCCTATGGTTCCATCTTGCAATAAAAGAAAGGATTGCCTGTTGAAGATGGCCTTTTGAAGATCTGCTAATGATACCTGCTGATCGCCATAGCTTATTTCAACCCGCAAGTCGAACCAGTCTATTCCTTTGCCATCAAATTGAATATGTATAACCGGTATATGCTTGCTATAACGAAAATGTTTTAGCTGCTCCATTCCATACACCGGGATATTTTTATCGATCAGCTTACGGTAAAACTTCACAAACCATTGCTTCTTTTCTGCTTCTGCAAAAGGCAGGTAACAATAACCATTTTTTTGCTGCGGAAATTTTTCGTGCAGGGCACATATAAACTGTTTTGTTTCATTTTCTGTTGCAACATCCCTCTTTATGTTATAACGCTTCCCATCAGCAACAGCAGTAAACATATCGCCGGGTTCATCGTCTATTTCAAAATCACCATATTGCCATTTTGTTGTTATCATCAGGAAGCTGTTATTCAATTCTCCGAGGTAAATTTTAGGTTGAAGAGAAGTAACAGTGTCAACATCTTCCAGCAATACATCCCGGTTTACGGCATGCGTTTTTGCAAGCGGTTCTATGGTGTATAGTAAAAAATCTGTTTCTTCTGCGGCCGGTATATCCACAAAACCCTGTGGGTATTTATACAGCAGTTCCATATCTTTCAGCGCCAATAAAAAGAACTCATTTTTACTTTGCAGCAAAAAGCCATGCCTGTCAAAATCAGTAAGCGGAAAAATTTGTTCGTTAATATTCACCATTATGATCATGCGGAGCAAGCCGTTAGGCGTGCGTAATAATTCAAAGCAAAGTTTTGGTGTATAATTGCTGAAGGAAGCAGGTTTAATGATAATATTATTCAGATCATCTGCCTGCCGGTAATACCATTTTAAAATAGCAGTAAAAGGTTTTAACTCCCGGAGACGGTAATAAATATGCGAAAGCATTTTTTGTTCCAGGTATTGTTTAAAGGCAATCTTATTTTCAAGGTCTGAATTGTATTTCCATTGCGCTTCCTGTTTTGCCAAATTCAATTTCTCCGCGGTAAGAAAGCGAATGGAATAGGTTATTTCATGTGGCAGCCTTTTAAAATCCTGTAAGCTTTTTTCGCTGTTCAAAGGAAGCACTTTGTAATCACGGTTGCCGTTTGTTTCATTAACCAATATTGTGGCAATACCAAAAGGAAGTTGTGTTTTTGTCACAAAATCCAGTAACAGTGCAGGTGTTTGTTTCCCATTCTTTTTTCCTGTTTTATCTGCCGGCAATATGATCGTTTTTTTTGCTGCATTGCTTTTTGTTGCACTCATCTTCACACTCGTTTAAAAAGCGCAATAATAAGCATTAATGTTTTGTATAAAAACCGATGTGTGTAAGTTACTCTTACCATTGTAAAACTTATGAATATTAGTAAAGACTTAAGAAGACCAGGCGGGCACCCGTGAATAAATTATACAATATGTTCAGGGGCTTGCAGATTTCAAATAGTATAATGGATATCGTTTATTTTTGAAGAAAATAATGAATGGGCTATTCGATATCATTGCTTTCTCTTTTTGCTTTTGTATTAAGTGTTCAGGCAGGCAGATCAGCTACAGGCTATGCAAGTAAAAAAATACATTTTGATAACAGGGTTTATGATACTTCTATTATCCAGCCTGTAATTCCCGGCGACCTTGCAGATCCTACTGTAATTCGTATTGGCAATATGTATTATGCCTCAGGTACTTCATCGGAATGGGCGCCTCAATATCCTCTCTTCAAATCAAATGATCTCATTCACTGGAAACAGTTGGGTTATATATTTCAACAAACACCGTCGTGGGCTTCATCGTCATTTTGGGCGCCTGAATTGTTTTACCGTAATGGAACGTATTATGCTTATTATGTGGCTCGAAAAAAATCAGATAATATTTCCTGCATTGGCGTAGCCATTTCAAAAGATCCCGCAAACGGTTTTACAGATCGCGGTATTGTATTGGAATTTGACAAAGAAGCTATTGATCCTTTTATAATTGAGGACAATGGAAAATTATACATTACTTTCAAAGCTTATGGTTTGAATGACCGGCCAATTGAATTATTAGGGTATCAACTTTCTGACGACGGATTTAAGACAGAGGGCGAACCATTTATGTTGCTTCGCGATGATGAACGCGTTGGCCTGGAAGGACAATGTATCATTAAAAGAAATCATTATTATTATCTTTTTTATTCAGCCGGTAGTTGTTGCGGGTGCACCTGCAGTTATCATGTAAATGTGGCAAGAGCTACTTCGCTTCAAGGGCCTTATGAGCAATATGATAATAACCCGGTACTTTCGGAATATGGTGACTGGAAATGTACCGGGCACGGCACAATAGTGAATACGCCCCAGGGCGAAGACTTTTATTTATATCATGCTTACAGCAAAAACAATGATGTTTATACCGGCAGGCAGGGCATGTTGGCGAAGCTTGACTGGAATAAAGAAACAGGATGGCCTTCTATTAAACCTGAAAGCGGGGAAAAGAGCGCAGGTTTACGGGATGATTTTTCAGGCGACAAATTAAATGATTACTGGCAATGGGATTTCAGGCATACACAGCCTGTAATAAAAACAGAGAAAGGTGTATTGCATTTATCCGGAAAAATAATTTCAGATAACATAGCAGGTACAGCTTTAACCATCAGGCCTTATACAGCCAACTACGAAATATCCACTGCTGTAATGAATAACAATGCATCCTTAAAAGGATTAACTGTTTATGGTGATGCAAACCAGGCCGCAGGAGTGGGTGTTAGAAACGATACAGTACAGGTTTGGTTTATTAAAGACAACAAAAGAGAAGTTCTGAAAGCATTGCAGGTAAATACATCTGTGCCGCTGTATCTAAAAATAAAAGTGGAGGATGGTTATAAACTCAGGTTTTACTGGAGTAATATGTCAAACAACCGGAATGCGCTGACAACAGGCGATGATTATTTCAATGCAGATTTTTTGCCACCGTGGGACAGAAGCCCGAGACCGGGTTTGATGCAGCAAGGCATTGAACCGGCTGCGTTTGATTTTTTTGAGATCAGGTATGAGTGAAGCATTTAATGCAGCATTCTTTTCCGGAAGGGCGCGTTTTGAACAAGGGTCATTAAACCATTCTGTAGGTGAAACATTAATACTCATGGCTGTTTAAAATTTTCAACGCGGAAATCTGCAAACAATCAATATTCAATGTTCAATGTTCAATGCTCAAGTGAAAAGCGTTCATTAGAAATTCTACCTCTTGAATATTGATTATTGATTGTTAAATATTGAATATTTGTGCATGCCTGAAATTTACTCGCAGCTCGAAGCAAAGCTTTGAAAAAATGTCTTTACGCATAATCATTTTGTTTGCACACATTAATTTTTTATAATTGCTTCAAGCATTAAAGAGTAAGGTATTTATTATCATTGTTGTCCGACTAAAATTTTAATTTTTGGACTAAAGCCCTTGATGGGTTTGGTTTTCACTAGCCCCAGGCTTAAGCCTGGGGTTATATAGCGGAATCCTTATCCAACGGGCTTTAGCCCAAGTTAACCGGACAATACTGATTTATTATAGTATAAATTTTATGTTATGAAATATTTTTTTGTAGTGAATTTAATGATGCTATTATTATGCGGCTGTGCACACAAAGCCACAAAGACTGCTGTTAACACAAACGATGGCTGGGTGACGCTGTTCAATGGTAAAGACATTAAAGACTGGAATGTAAAGATCCATCACCATGAGTATAATGTAAACTTTGGTAACACATTCAGGGTAGAAGATGGAATGATAAAAGTGCGCTATGACCAGTACGGCGATTTCAACGAACAGTTTGGTCACCTGTATTACAAAACTCCCTTTTCTTATTTCCATCTAAAATTTGAATACCGCTTTGTCGGCCAATGGATGAAATCTGCACCAGAGTATACGTTACTGAACAGCGGCGTAATGTTTCACTCACAGGATCCCAAGACAATGCCTAAAGAACAGGATTGGCCAATATCAGTGGAGATGCAATTGTTGGGAGGTGTTAAAGAAGGAGAACCAAGGCCAACAGGCAATATGTGCTCACCCGGAACCGATGTAGTGTATAAAGGCAAAATTTCCCCTTCCCATTGTATTAATTCAAGCTCCAAAACTTATTATGGCGACCAATGGGTGAGGGGAGAACTGATCGTATTAGGCGATTCGCTTATTACACATATTATTAACGGCGATACAGTACTGCAATACTCAAAACCGCAGATCGGCGGAGGCGTAGTTAACCGTTACGACCCGGCTCAAAAACAGGATGGCAAATTGTTAAGCAGCGGATTTATTGCCTTGCAAAGCGAAGGACAGGAAATTGATTTCAGGAATATTATGATCAGGCAATTACGTTAAGCTTTTACAAAATAAAATATAGTAAATAGCGAGGTAAATCAGACACCAAACATCAACAAATCAGCAATCTAAAAATCATATTTTGTTCAACGCTTCTTCAACATGCCATTTGCTTTTATTTCGTCGATCAGGGTTTCTGTAAACTTTTTACTTGCTTTATCAATGTCATCAGGGTTTACCGCTTTTGTTTGAATAGAGAATAAAATTTTCTGACTTGCCACATCATACAAATTACTTTCTATATAATAGGTATTGTCGCTTATATAATAGCCCGGTGTGGAAATGGTATTAAAGGTGGAAGCATAATAGGTAGGATAGAATAAACCATAAGCCGCGTATGGCTCATAGCTATAAGTAGAACCAGGAACATATTTTGTTTCGTTCCTTGAATCGAGTAATGAAACAAGCAGAACGGTATTGCAACCTGATTTATCTACCGTTCGTACAAATGCCTGCATAAGCACAGAATCAGGAACGCCTGTAACCGGCGTTAGCATACTTAAGCTTTGAACCGGTTTTATACCGTTTGCAGTGGCTGCTGCCGCCAGGTCACGCTCCATTAAAGATCTTGTGGCCATATTTTGTGTAAGCACTGTAATAAAAACGCTGTTGGCCTTTTTCCCCGGCATCTCCTCTTTGTTCACCCATGAAGCTATCACTTCCACTGTTGATGCTTTTCTTGAGGGACCGCAGCCATAGATCCATGTAGTTACGATTGCCAGCAGCAAAAAAGAGAAGTATTTACGCATTATGTGATTTTTATTTTTAATAATTCTCAAATATCAAACTTTAAATCAATTAATGCCAAATGAAAAATTTAACACAAGGATTAAAGTTGATATTAACACACGCCCGACTTGCTACAGGTTTAAAAGCTAAGCTGATGTGGTTATTTCCATTGCATATCAATACCTATCAACCAGGCAACTTATCAACCTATCAACTTATCAACCTATCAACCTGTTAAGCCTCTTCATCACTCACTTAAGACGCGGCAATTTTTAAGCGCATAGCATTAGTTAAGAATAGTTATCGCTGTTTCAACACCTTTTTGTTCTGCTGAGACATAGCCGGCATAAATGGTCGCCATCACATCTGCTGCGAGACTGCTGTTACTTTCTATCGCATCGCCATAAGCAGCTGAACGGTAGAATGCTTCCATCTCATGCTGGTAGCCTGCAAACCAGCCTTCATCCGGTGATACAAATGACCAGCCTTGTTTTGTTTCTATTTTTTCCACTACATATACATCGTTAAAATGTTGTTGATGCGGCGTATAAGATTGCATGGCATTATTCGGGTTGATGTTACAAACCGTACGGTGATTGCTTGTGTTTATTTCAATCCAGTTATGCACTCCGCCCAACACCAGTTCGCTTGCAAACAGGTCGGCAATGGTTCCATCTTCAAACATAATATGCATTAATGCAAAATCTTCGACATCAGTGTAGCTGGTTCTCAGGTATCCTTCATTTTTAAAGGAAGGCATGCGCGTTATAGCATGCGTGCGTGCAGTTATGGTTTTAGGCCGGGTAGGTTTCCCATCTCTCGCACGTCCTTCCACATGTTTAAAATAAATGGCCGCGGATAAAGGATGACAACCTTTGCCGATCATGGAACCTCCGCCCGAAAATTTCCATTGCCCATAGGTGGATGAATGCGAGCCGGAATGCGATTGCTCGCCATGCATCCAAATGATTTGTGCGCCGGTTTTCCGCAACAATTCCCGTTCTTTTTGTACTGCAGGCGCATACACCCAATTCTCTGCATACATTATTTTGCCTTTGCTTTTTTTTTCTGCTGCAAGCATGCGTTCAATACTGCGCAATGTATGTTCAAGCCCTTGTTGTTTGTTGAATGTATCGCCGTTAAAATTATCCGATCCATCGCCAAAATAACCTGTAAAAGGCTTTTCCACAATAACGTGTTTATTTTTCTCCAATGCAGCAATCACGATCGGTTCATGTGTTACGGGAGGCGTACAAACATGCAATACATCCGATGCGTTTATCAGTTCATTAATACTATTGAACAATTGCATATTTCTTGCATCTGCAAATGCTTCCAAATGTGAAGGCGTGGGGGAGTAGGCGCCGGCTATTTCAACCTGTACGGTGTGTACGCGCTGTAATGCATCATAATGAAATTTTGCCGCAAAGCCTGAACCTATAATGCCTGCTTTTAATGTTGGTTTATTCATTGATATATAAATGGAGTTATGGAAAAAGAAAATCTTCAATGCAAAATATTACAATAAGTTGTTCAAAGGTTCGAAACGTTTAACGTTTAGAGTTTAATGTTGGTTGTTCCGTGAATGAGCCTAACGCGTGAACTTCGAAAAAACTTTAAACTTTAGACTTTAATTCGTTCATAAAAGATTTTATTACCTTACTTTTTGTGAATAATAAGTAACGATTGAGTATTTTTTAAATTCTACCACAACATGAAAACTATTGCCTTAAAACCGGTTTTTATAAGAAGTTTCCTACTAATTGTAAAGGCGGTTTTTGCTTATTGCACACTATTGATATCACCGGCAGCCGTTGCGCAGGTATCTCCGCCTTATTACGATACAACATATTTCAGCAAAGTATTCGGACATGAAAAGATATACAGGATATATTTACCGGCAGGGTATGATACATCGGGCCAACGTTATCCTGTCATCTACTATTTTCACGGATGGGGCGGACGCTATAATAAGGATGACAATGCCAATTTAGAGTATGAGAAAATAAAAGAAATAGTGGATAAGTATCAGTTAATACTGGTAATGGCGGATGGAAATATCGATACACTGGAACCACGCCCTTACAATGTAGGCGATCACAACGATATTAAATTCCAGGTGCAGATGAAAGATTACTTTCCTGAATTAATTGATCATATTGATGCTGTTTATCGTACAATAGCTGAAAGAGCGCATCGTGCTATTATGGGTTTTAGTATGGGCGGGTTTATTTCATTTTACCTGGCCGGTAAATATCCTGATAAGGTATCCGCGGCCGTTAGTTTTGCAGGCAGCCCTGAGTTTTTTGCAGGTTACCCGGATAATCATTCACTGTATCCTGTTCGTTATGCTTTTAATAATTTAAGACAGGTAAATCTTGTTCTGCGGAATGGTAGCCTGGATATTTTATATTATTTAAATGAGGAGGTTCGTGCCGGGGCGCTTTGGGATGAAGCGGTGAATTTTCAATATTGGAAATTTCCTGGGCCTCACATGATCGATGAGCCGGGAGAAACTAAAGTATATGAAGAAGGTGTAAAGTTCATCGCCCATACTTTTGATAGCATTTCCTCACTTCCTGGAAAGGTCACCCAAAATTGGTCGCATTATGATTTATATAAAACATTTACGGTATGGGATTACCAGGTAGAAAGTAATAAAACGGAGCCCGGATTTATCTATTTGAAGAACGTTGATAAAAAAGGTTTTGGCTTTTATACCAACCGGTGGTTACCCGAAGGACCTTCTTTTAAAAGTGTTGAGGCCGATATTATCACTGCGCCGATATATGATTCGGACAAAAATTATAATGTTTTAAATTATAATAAGAGTAATAAAAAGATCACGATGAATAAAGTGCAGGCCGACGGCGAGGGAAGAATTAAGCTGCATTTAAAGAAGGGCGATCATGAAATGGGCATTTTTACACCGGCAGATGGTTCTGAATTTATTTTATCCGACTATACAATTTCTTTTAAACAGGATAGCGCAAAAAAAAGCCGGTACTTAAGAAACATACAAAACAATTTACTGACGGTGCAATTGTTAAACCGAGGTGGCGAAAATAATATACCGGGTAAGTTAAAAATGAAAATAACGAGTGTAGATTCTTCAGTAAGAATAAGAGATTCGACAGTAACAGTAAAAGTTCTTTCGGGTCAAAGAATTATAACATTACCTTCTATTTCAGTTTCCTGTTCTAAAAAGCCACCATTACATGCAGAACCTTCAGACGTTCGTTTTCATGTAGAGATCAATGCTTCCGGAACAATAAGCCATGATGAATTTACAGTACCCGTATTTTTTGACGCACCGCAGTTTGATAGTATCCGCATTGATGATGGTATATTGATACGTGATTCAGCTTACGGTAAGGGTAATGCAGATGGCACTATCAATTCCGGAGAAAAAATTATGTTATACCATGGTAATTATAACAGGTTGAGATTATATACAGACGATCCTTATGTGATAAGTGAAGAAGAGCGGCTCGCGGATGAGATCATACCGGCACGCTGGCCTGATGGATATACATTGAGTTCTGTTATTAAGATTTCACCCGGTTGCCCGAACAACCATGAGATTGAATTCCTGGCCAGTTATGAAACAAAAGCTTTTAATCCCATTGAACGGCTCGTGCACTGGGGAAGAGTGAAAATAAAAGTGAACAAAGGTTAATGTCGGCTAATTAGTATGTTGAAGTAGTTCACACGTTTACGGGTTCACATGTTCACGAGTTGTGGGATATTTAATGTTTAACTTTTAAAGTTTAATGTTGGTTATGGTGTGAATGAATTCAACGCGTGAACTTTGGAACGTGTGAACTATTGAACTTTAAACTTTAAACTTTAGGCTTTAAACTTTATTCTTACTTAATACTTTCTAATTCTTCCGCCGTAAATGGTTTCTGCCTGCCATTGTATTTCTTTCTTGTATTGGTTATATCATCCGCTGTAATCTTATTGCCTGTATTATTCCATGAGTTGCGGATATAATTGAGGATGTCTGCAATGTCTTTGTCACCGTATTCATCATTAGAACCAATACCCGGCATATCGCCGCCTACTTCCGGTGATTTATACAAATGATTGTCCACATTTACAGGGCCCGTTAGTCCATACAAAACGATCGGGATTAATTTATTCTTGTCGCCGGTAACCCACGCTGATTTATTCAACGGCGGCGCCAGTGCATTTACGCCATTGCCTTCTGCACCATGGCAGGTCTGGCATAACGAACCATATATTGCTGCGCCGCGTGGATACATGGCCGCAATTTTCTTTTGATTGCTTTGCAGTTTTGCTTTAGCGATATCGCTTCTCACTTTTCTCAAATGCTGATTAAATAGAAATGATGTATCAGGATTGATGGCCAGTACTTCTTTATAAAATGCTTCTTCTTTATCCTGCAGGTTGCTGATTATGGCATCCGATACAAACGGGTTATTGCCATATTTTTTTACAAGCGCGATGAGTATGCCATATGCAGTTTTATTATCAAGCTTTTGAATAGAATACATATTAAAAGCAATGTATGGTGCAGACAACGTGTCGTTATTGTTCATCATCTCCTCAAAAACATTTATAAACTGCCTGTAATTATTTTTATTAATCACAGATGGAATTATGCTCAAGGCTTCCATACGCAAAGGCCATGCAGTTTGTTTTAATAACGGAAGCACATCGGCTGCTTGCAATGCATTTAATCCTTCCAGTGCCCACAATGCATGTGTAACAGCTATTGGTTTATCAGTTTGAGTTAACAGGCTGCGTAATGCCGGAGCTATTTCCGTTGCCTTCCTGTCGATTAGTAATTGCTGAGCCTTATTACGCACCCAACTGTTATCACTATAAAATAATTGGAGCAATGAATCATTGGAGGAAGGAAATTTCGGTGCAACAGGCTTTGCATTTTTTGGAATAATTTTATAAATGCGCCCGCAATTCAGCGGAGCTTCGAGTTTTCTTTCTTTGATCTCGTTCTTAAGATAAGGTGTTAAATAAGTTTTATGCTGAAGAACACCGCGGTACATATCCGCTATATATAAGGCGCCATCGGGGCCAATATATAAATTCACCGGGCGGAAACGTTCATCTTCACTCGCCAGGAATTCTTTCTTTTCATAAGCTTGTTTCCCTTCAACGATATAACCTTTGTCTGTTAATATATTTCTCTTGATAAGGTTAGCTGATGGTTCAGCAACAAACACATTGCCGTAATATGCTTTATCAAACAAGCCCGCATTGTATATAACCGGCCCGCAGGCAGCAGTGAATTCGGTAAGCCTTAAGCTGTCATCCAGCACGCCTTCCATATAACCACGGTTAACACCCGTTGTTGGTCTTGCCGGATATACTCGGTTATCGGGTACTATCTGCTCATCGTAACCTTCAACATCAAGCTGGTTTTTGTTTTGAGCGCCAAGGCCGGGCATAAAATAATCGCCCAATAAATTTTCAGAATTGTTGTTGTAAAGTAATCTTCCATAATCATCCTCTGTAATACCCCACTGGCCGCGAAAATGTGTATGTTGGATCAGCCATTTGTTGCCGGCTTTTTTATAACGGGTATCGCTTTTGGCATTGTATATCCAGTTATCTGTTCCGCGCAATAAACCATTAGGCTGGTGTTCTACATTGCCTTTATCGGCATAAGTAGAATCAACAAGTGTTTTGTTATAAGGTTTATCATTTTTTATATCGTAATGCCACAGGTTCGGCGGCTCTGCCACAAGAATGCCATCTTCGATCAAACAGATGGCGCGAGGCAAAACAAGTGAATCTAAAAACACTTTGCTGCTGTCCATCAAACCATCACCATTTTTATCTGTTAATATAACAATCTTGCCTGTTGGCTTGTCTTCACCGGTACCTTCCGCATCGGGCATATAGTCTGTCATTTGAACAACCCACAATCTTCCTTTCTCATCAAAACTCATAGCAACAGGCGCCGCTATCAATGGCTCTGCTGCCACCAGCTTTACTTCAAAACCATCTTCTATATGCATTTTCTGAATAGCTTCCTGCGGACTTAAAGCAGGTTCTTCCTGTATACTTTTACGAATGACTATTGAATCTTTTTTTGTGATAGAGCGGCTGCTGTTGTTACATGCATAAAAACAAACAGAACATAGAATGATACAAATTGTAGAAAATTTTTGAATACACTTCATCAGGCGACAATGGAATTTTAATTATTGATCTGTTGCTTTCATCACACCTCTGAAATAACCAACAGATTCAGCAATACCCGGCATTGGATCTTTCATATCTTTTTCAAATTCTACACTGCAAAAACCAGTATAATTAATTTTATTTAAAGCGTTTACCAGTGCCGGAAAATCAATCACGCCCCTGCCGATTTCGATGGCTTGTCCATCATTGTTAGCAGCGGTTACATCTTTTATGTGCAGGTCGAAAAGACGGTCTTTGAATTGCAACACCGCATCCGCAGGAGCGATACCTGTGCGTTGCGTATGGCCGATGTCTATACAAAGCCCCATGCGTTTATCTCTTTTACTAATACGATCATACGCATCTTTCGGACCGGGATATAGTTTATCCATCGGCCCATGATTATGTATGGCTATCTTAATATTGTACTCCTTTACTTTTTCTTCGGTATGATCAAGCAGTTCATAATCAGGAACGCCAACGATCATATTCACGCCAACATTCTTTGCATAGGCAAAAGTTTGATCAACGGCTTCTTTTGTTTTCATGTAAATAACACCAACAGCATAAGGCGTTATACCGGCACCTGTGAATTGATTTCTTATATCTTTAATTTTATCGGGGCTGCTATCAAGTGGCAAATGAAAATCCTTTATAGAAAGGGCAGTGACATTTACGCGCTTCATCATGTTAATGGAAGTGGCAACGTCAAAATTTAAAAATGTATAACCCGCCATACCCATTTTTAAGGGTTCATGTTTTTGTTGATTTGAAGTTTGTCTTGATGCTTTGCTGAATAATGGCAGCGCTGCTGATGCTGTTACGCCCATTGCAGTGTGCTGAATAAATTTTCTTCTTGAATGCATAGTAATCGTTTATGATGCGGCTCAAATTAAACAATTGACGGGATTTGTAAAATATATAATCAACCCGCAGTAGTTAATAAGTTAAGATGTGGGTAAGATTTGCGTTGTGCTTTTTGAACCACAAAGGATCATAGGCATATAGGCAATAACACATAGTTATGCAGAAAAGAGAAATGATATTTGTGAATGATTAGTTACTCACCACTCAGCACTCACAACTCACAGATAACATTGTTGATGATCATTTGCTGTTAAGCCTTACCTTCGGCATTTAAAACAGGCTTTGCCGTAGAACTAATGATTACAGCCTGTCATTCGAATAGCTAACCATGTAAAGGCATTTCCCCTTGTATTTTATTAAATGCCTTGTTATGCAAAAGATATTTTTACCATCCGTTATTTTTTTTATCTCACTGTTGGTTATCCAATCCTGCAAACAAAAAAATAGCGACCCTTCAAAAGAAATGATCAATCAACTGCAGTTAAAAAAAGGAGATGTCATTTCCTGTGGCACAACTGCCCAGCAATTCGGTTCCCTAATATTTGAAACCAGTTGTAATGAAGCAGCAAAAGAAGATTTTAATCTCGGCGTGGAATTGCTGCATTCATTTGAATATGATGAAGCAGAAAAAGTATTTGCGCGCATCATTGATAAAGAACCCGGTTGTGCCATGGCCTATTGGGGTGTGGCAATGGCGAATTTTCATCCGCTTTGGACAGCTCCCACAACTCCCGAATTACAGAAAGGCGTGAAGGCAATACAAATAGCACAAACACTTTCAGCATCCGGTAAAGAGCAATTATATATTGATGCAATGGCAGCCTTTTATGATGACTGGGAAAAGGTTGATCACAGAACCCGTTGCCTGCGTTTTGAAAATGCTATGGAAATTCTTTATAAGAAATATCCCGGTGATAAAGAAGCGGCAGTCCTTTATGCATTGTCACTTAATGCCGCAGCCGATCCTAACGATAAATCTTTTATAAAGCAACAAAAAGCAGGTTCAATTTTGCAGGCGCTTTATCTTACAGATAAGGATCACCCGGGCATTGCACACTATCTCATTCATACCTATGATTATCCGGAGCTCGCACAGCAAGGTCTTGCAGCAGCGAGACAATATGCATCCATAGCGCCGTCTTCCGCACACGCACTGCATATGCCTTCACACATTTTTACAAGACTGGGGCTTTGGGATGAATGTATCGCTTCAAATCTGGGGGCGATATCCTCTGCCAAATGTTATGCAGAAACTGCCGGTATAAAAGGGCATTGGGATGAAGAGCTGCATGGCATGGATTATCTTGTTTATGCACACCTGCAAAAAGGAGAAAATGATGCTGTTAAAAAACAACTGGATTATTTAAAAACGATCACGCATGTTGAACCGGAAAATTTTAAAGTAGCGTATGCTTATGCTGCGATGCCGGCAAGATATGTGTTTGAAAACCGGCTTTGGCAGCAGGCAGCCGATCTCGAATTGTGGCCGAAAGATTTTCCGTGGGAAAGCTTTCCATGGCAGGAGGCAATTGCTCACTTTACACGGCTGATGGGTGCGGTACATACTGATAATAAAAAAGAAGCTGAAGAAGAACTCAGCATCTTAAATAACCTAAAAAGTAATTTATTGGATCAGAAAGATAGTTATAAAGCCAACCAGGTTGACATACAAATAAAAATGGCTCAGGCATGGATCAGTCTTCAGCAGAAAAAAAAGAATGAAGCGCTGACATTGATGCAACTGGCTGCAGATATGGAAGATAAAACCGGGAAACATCCTGTAACACCATGCGAAATAACACCGGCCAGGGAATTACTGGGAGATATGTTTTTACAACTCGGCCAACCTTCCAGGGCTTTGTCCGCTTATGAAGCAGACTTGCAAAAACACCCCAACAGGTTTAATGCTTTATATGGCGCAGCATTAGCATCCGCAAAAGCAGGTGATCACGTTAAAGCTGCGAATTATTACAGGCAATTGATAAACGTAGCAAATAATAAATCTGCGCGCCCTGAGATCGTCGCAGGTAAAAAATTTTTACAGGAAAACATCGTCCAATAATATTCAGCAAACTTTGCTTTCGTTGGTTTTGTGACCAACGAATTAGATTGCAGGGGGAATCTTGTTGGTGACAACACCAACAATGGGGTGGATTTCAGTTTTAATTATACATTAGCCATAGTTAAAGCATTATCGCAACAAACCTGTCATTACAATAAACACCGGATTTATTATTATGAAAGCAAGGCATCTTTTACCGCCAGCTAAAATAGCAGCTTACGTTGACAGGGTGCTGGTGATAGAAGAAAACCAATTGACCACGCCGTTTATTTTGCCATTATATGCCAACGGTGTTCCTGTTATATTGTTCAAATCAGTCAGGGGAAAGATCGATAACAATGATGCGGAACATCTTACTTTATTCGGCCAAACCGTGCTGCCGGAATTGCTCACCTTAAACGATGCCTTTACGCTGATTGCTTATTTTTTTAAGCCTTATACATTAACAACTCTTTTTGGTGTTGAAGCGCATGAACTAACTGACAGGCCAACCGGGCTAAGCTTGCTGTCTCAAAGGGGATCTGCTGTTTTGCAGGAACGTTTGCTGAATGCAGGCAGTGCAGATGATATGATCGTTTTGTTAGATGAATATATTTTTGACATGATACAAAGATCTAAAACGGTATGCCCTTTGATACAATATGCAACAACGGAGATTGCCAATAACACTTCAAAAGAATCTTTGATAGATGTTCAAAAACAGTTATACATAACAGAAAGAACTTTTCAGAGAATGTTTGAAAAAAATGTGGGTGTTGCGCCTAACCTATACCGGCGTATTTGCCAGTTCAATTCAGCTTTTGTACAGTTAAATCAAAGACGTCACTATAAATTATCTGATATCGCTTTTCAAAACGGGTATGCAGACCAAAGTCATTACATCAGGTCGTTCAAAGAGTTCACGAATATCACACCTACGGAATATCTTAACTACGGTTCGGAAGAATAACAATTTTGTCGGTTTTGTTCTATTCCGGGCTACCGGCTTAATATAGTTTTGAATCAACATTTAAAATTGTTAATCATGTCAAAACAAATTTATCCGTGCTTGTGGTTTGATGGACAAGCCAAAGCAGCAGCAGCGTATTACTGCTCCATTTTTAAAGATTCGAAAATTACTTCTGAAAACCCGATAGTGGTGAATTTCGAAATAAAAGGATTTAAGTTCATGTGTTTGAACGGCGGGCCGCAATACAAGTTCACACCAGCCACATCATTTGTGATAGAATGTGATACGCAGGATGAAATAGATTACTACTGGGGAAAATTAGGGGAAGGCGGACGATACGATCAATGCGGCTGGCTGGATGATAAATTTGGCGTGTCATGGCAGGTTGTGCCTGCCATATTAGGGAGGTTAATGTCTGACCCGGCAAGGGCGCCAAGGGTGGTGAATGCATTTATGAAAATGACAAAGTTTAATATTGGGGAATTGGAGAATGCATAATTGTTGTTACTTCATTAAAACTCCTTTTATTTTGTTGCAACGATTAGTTTTTAAAATATGTTTTAGAATATGCAGGGTTTCCATAACAAACATGTTGTGTAAGCCCTGCATTATGTCTGGCAAGTCATTTGCATTTGTGTTGCACTATGAAACTTTTCACCTGTACGAATTGTAACTATCCTGTTTATTTTGAAAATACTTTTTGTATTCACTGCAATGCGTCTTTGGGTTTTGATGCAGCAACATTGCGGACTGTAGCGCTTACTGTGGAAAATGATGGACTTTTTTCTATCACCGGAAAAAAGAAAAAGATTTTTTATAAATATTGCAGCAATTATCAGTATAGTGTTTGCAATTGGTTGGTACCGGCGCATGGTGCTTCAGGGTTTTGCAAGGCCTGCTCATTGAATAGAACGATCCCTGACCTTGGAAATCCTGAATATGTAAACCGGTGGCTCGCTATCGAAATGGCTAAGCACAGGCTGGTGTATCAGTTGCTTCGCATGAAACTGCCGGTTATTTCAAAACTACAAGATGAACAAACAGGTTTGGTGTTCGACTTTAAGGCCAGTGAACCAGGTGATGACAATGAAAGAATAATGACGGGCCACGATAATGGTGTTATTACTATCAATATTGATGAAGCGGATGATATTGAAAGGGAAATGGCACGTAAACAAATGGATGAAGTATACCGGACATTACTAGGGCACTTCAGGCACGAGATAGGGCATTACTATTGGGACAGGCTGGTCAGCAACACACCTAACCTTGAAAAATGCAGAAACATTTTTGGCGATGATACCGTTGATTATGCTGAGGCGCTGAAAAAACATTATAACGAAGGTGCTCCGCCCAACTGGAATGAAAATTACATTAGCATGTATGCAACCACTCATCCATGGGAAGACTGGGCGGAAACCTGGGCGCATTACATGCATATCATTGATACATTAGAGACCGCTTACTCATTTGGTTTGAGTGTAAAGCCGCTGGCGCCTGCATCCCAGCAACTAAATGCCGATATAAAGAAAGACCCGTATGCTACCAGGGATTTTGAAACCATTTTTCAAATGTGGATACCACTTACGTTCGCGATGAACAGCCTAAACAGAAGTATGGGTTTAAAGGATAGTTATCCGTTTGTTATTTCAGAACCGGTTAAACAAAAAATGAAATTTATTCATGAGGTGGTTGTAAACGCCGCGGGGAAGGTATAACTTACATCCACTTTAAATAAAATGCGAATATCGGTCACGATGAATTTTATAATCTATAAACATGAAAAAATTTGTTGGCGTTTTTATTTTGATGCTTGTATTTACATCGATGCATGCACAGGAAGTAATTAAAGGAACATATGCTATTAAGAATGTGCAAACAGGCATGGTGTTGCGTATTAAAGATGCCAATAGTAAAAACGGAACGCCGATAGTTGCGTATGATCCTGTTAACTGGAAATGCGTAACCTGGGATTTTAAACACATTGACGGACAAACGTATCAACTCCGGAATCTTTTCAGTGGGAAAACTTTGCAACCTGTGGACGTAAATGCTGCTCCGGGTAATGCGCTTGAAGAACAACCATTAAATAATCGTGATGTGCAGCAGTACGAGTTTATCCTGGTCGACAAAGATGTTTATCTTATTAAACTGAAAGGAACTGATCTGTATATAACACCATCAGATAAAGAAGGGACAGTTAACTCTCATATAATCCTTTCAAAGAAAGAGGGCGATAAATTACAGCAATGGACGATCTATGAACAACACCCAACTATTTAACTGCATGAAGCAAATTTTATATGTTTTTTGTGCGTTTATTTCAACTATTACCCAGGCGCAAAGCTTTATCAACACTTCTCAATTTAATAAAGAAGGTCAAACCAAAATTGTTGTATATGACAGTTCGATGCATGTTTTTTGGCCTGCTGGGAATAAATCAATTGGTCATCTGCAAATTGATCTGGCAAAAAATAAACCTTTGTTTAAACAGATATCAATACAAAAACCTGATTCCATAAATCCCACTTTAATTGCAAAAAACTTCTATCCTGCATTTATATTAACAGTCGGCAAACGCGATCTTGTTTCCCAAAATGGCTGGAATATTTTCTTTGACAAGGTTCCGTCGAAGCCACATCAGTCTTATGTTGTGAACCTTTTGAAAGACAGCGCAGCAATTATTACAGACGGCGCACATACGATAATAAGAATTTATAACATGCATGCGGACACATTCAGTGGTGCATTAGAGATCACTTTATACAATGGCAATCCTTTGTTTAATGTGGCGGCGGTGCTTACCACCAATGTTGATTCTACCGCGATCTTATATGATGCAGGTTTAATAAGCACAACAAATGAATGGAATAAAATTGTTTGGAATGATACAGGCAATCATTTGATACAGTCTGCGATCAATGCAGGTGATACTGCAAAAGATGTCGAAGTAAAATACCGAACAATTGCAGCAGAGAATACAAACGGAAGTCTTGCAGTTTTTCCTGCCCCACATCAATATTTTTACCCGCTGGACGAAGCCTTTAATTTGAAGTTCACATGGTATGGAAGTGACTACAGGAAAATGCTGAAAGGTTTTGGAATAGGCATTCGACAGGAGCCGCAAGGTGACAAGCGTTATGTTCCCTGGTTCAATGCACCACCCGGAACAAAGCAACGATTGAATTTCTTTTGTTTAATAAGTACAAATAATGCAGCACAAAATATAAATGCAGTAAAGAAGTTTACACATGATGACCGTTATGCTTCGTTGCCCGGTTATAAAACCATGTGCAGTCATTTTCACAATGAGTTTATCATGAGTGTTGTGCTGAAAGGAAAGACAATACCTGAACATCCAAGCTTTGTAAACGTTTTTAAGAACACCGGTATTGATATTGTCCACCTCGCAGAGTTTCATTACACGGCGCATCCAAAAGGCCCCGACAGTGTAAGGCTGAACGAATTACATGCTTTATTTGAACAATGCAAACGTTTGTCTGATGATCATTTTCTATTGTTACCCGGCGAAGAACCAAATGAATTTTTTGGCGGACATTGGCTTGAATTTTTTCCAAAGCCTGTTTACTGGATCATGAGCCGCAATGCAGGTGTACCTTTTGAAGAAACAACAAAACAATATGGAACTGTGTATCATGTTGGTGATACAACAGATATGTTCAACTTATTAAAAAAAGAAAATGGATTAGCGTGGACAGCGCATCCACGCACAAAAGGTTCTGTTGGTTATCCTGATAATTATAAGAACGCATCGTTCTTTAGGTTTGATCATTTTATGGGCGCTGCATGGAAAGCAATGCCTGCAGATCTTTCACAACCGCGGTTAGGCAAGCGTGTGTTTGACCTGATGGATGATATGAATAACTGGGGTTTGAAAAAGCACGTGATCGGTGAAGCAGATCTTTTTTCTGTTGAGCCGGAGAATGAAATGTATGCGCATTTGAATGTGAATTATCTCCAGTTAAATGCATTGCCAAAGTTTGATGACGGCTGGCAACCTGTTTTGGATGCCATGCAGCAAGGGAAATTTTTCACAACAACTGGTGAAGTTTTAATTCCATTTTTTACAGTGAATGGAAAACCAACCAGTGAAACTGCAACGCTTGATGCCAATGGCAATGCAAAGATCAACATTCATTTGAACTGGACATTTCCTTTATCATTCATTGAAATAATTTCAGGTGATGGTGAACAAGTTTATCGTGACAGCATTAGTTTAAATAACACCACTTCTTTTGGCGATAAAAATTTTACATTCAACATCAACTTAAAAAACAGGAAGTGGGTGCGTGCCGAAGTTTGGGATGTTGCGGTGAATGGCGCGTTTACGCAAACGGTGTGGGTGAAGGAGTGAATTTTTTAGAATTTAAGAGGTGGTCCAACTATTTCCATACCATGCGTTGCCCATAATTTTTTTAATGTTTGCTCTTGATTTTTAGGAACTCCCTTTCCAAGTTTGCTCATTTGCTTAAAAAAATCTTCCATTGTTCCGGCAGGTTGAAACAAGACTAGCATTTGAGCTTCACCTTCACTAATTTTTGCAAAAGTGTGAGGTACTTTTCGAGGTGCGAAAGCGGAGTCACCGGCTTTCAAACTAAAAGTGTCGTCACCAACCTTGACAATAAACTCTCCTTTGATTACATAGAACCATTCATCTTGCTTGTAATGCAAATGAAGAGCGGGACCACCTTTTTCCTGTCTTATTGTATCATAAACGCATAAATCGCCATTTGTATCTTTTGAAGAAATCTTGCAATCAAATTGTCCGCCCATGATTAGCAATTCTTCCTGATAGCGGTCTCTGTTTGCTTCAACTTTAAATCCCTTATTGGGTCTGTCTTTTGTTTCAGTCCGGGCTTCTGCAATAAGGGCAGTAGTTAAAAGCGGAATTTGGAGAAATAAACGACGTTGCATGTTGTTTGGTTTGATTTTGTTTGAGGCCTTTGCCATTACTGCTCGTAAATATACGAAACTCAATTTCGCAAACACAACGCACATCTGTCACGCTCTTTTTTGTTGGTCTTATGATCTAAACCGTTCGGAAAACTTTTCAATACATTGTTTACCAGCGGTAATTGCCCCTGCCTTTAGGTAGGGGACATATTTTATATGTATCCAAAACGGCTTTAGCCTAAACAGTTATTTTGGCTAAAGCCATTAATAATTTGTAAATTTTAATTCCACGACTTTTAAGTCGTGGCAATTTTATCTTCGAACACCCGGGCTCTTATGATCAGCAAATTCAATTGTTGAATTTAGATTGGTTTTAGTTTATGGATATCGGGCCTGGCTAAAAAGTGTACTCTCTCTCGGCAGGTGATGGGAAATAAAGGTCACTTATGCAATTCTCAGCGTTTTCATTTTACTTTTTGGTCAGCTTCGGCGAAGAGGAATCAGCTTTGTAGAGAGATATATGATTGATGTCAATCCCGAATTAACTTTGGCTGGCGACGTCTTGAAAAATACATGTAACTAGCAGCACAACGATATAATTCAAAAGAAATTATGAAACTTCTTCTCACTTCTGCCGGCATCAGCAACACAAGCATTCGCAATACACTGATTGAGCTTTTAGACAAACCAATTAATGAGGCAAGCGCTCTTTTCGTGCCAACAGCTATATATGGCATTCGAAATGGCGGTGACATAGTACGAAGAGTTATTTGCGGATCATTAGGCGACCCATTCTGTGACCTGGGTTGGAAGTCGTTAGGATTATTGGAGCTAACTGCGTTACCCAGCATCAAACAAGAACTTTGGGTTCCTATGTTACAGGAAACGGATGTATTGCTGGTTGGTGGGGGCGACTGTCAATATTTGACCTACTGGATGCAGCAGTCAGGTTTAGCAGCACTTTTGCCATCATTGTTGTACAAGATCGTTTACGTGGGTTTAAGTGCAGGAAGTATGGTAATGACCCACTTTGGAACAACGTATAATCATCATACACTGCCAACAGAAAGCGATAAATGTTTGGGAATTGTTGACTTTGCTATTCATCCGCATCTGGATTATGAAGGATTTGCGGATAATACATCAGAAAGACTGGAAAAGCTTGCTGCGACATTATCTATGCCTTCATATTTGATCGACGATCAGACAGCTATTAAAGTGGTTGATGGTAATATAGAAGTTGTATCTGAGGGAAAATGGAAGTTGTTTAATCCGGAAATTACTACGATGTTTAATGACCTTGATGGTGGTTGAGTTTTATAAAGCAATATCATCTTTGCATATTCACCAAGGTCGAATATTGTAATAGTGCAAGTATGCAGGGTTAGCTTTGTGTGTTGAGTGCTTGTGCTTTGCTTGATTTGTTTATTGCATTATCGCTGCTAAGGCACAAGTATGCTGTGCTGTAAAGCACGGCTGCATACCTGCGCCAGAAAGAGAAATTTACAGCCGAAGTTTAAACGTGCAGCCGTGCTATTCCAAATGTATATGTTGTAAGCCGTTCTTTTCTGTCAACTGGTTAAGCCATTCGTCAATTTGCTGAACCACAAATTTTTCAGTTTTGTTGTCAGTAGTTGTCACAGATAAACCGTTATTTACTAATCCTAATGTTTTATATCTGTCAATTTTGTCAATATCAGGTAAATTAATTGAAAGTTCATGATTTTGAATGTTGAACTTGTGAGATTTAAATACCAGTCGTTTGTCAGTCAGATATAACTTTCCACCTACTGCTTCGGCGCCTTTGAAGTGGTTAGCACCAGTGTTAAACAAAATAGTTTCATCTGCATCCGTGTTAATTTTTGTGTCCTTCGTCAAACGTTTAGCGTTTACAAAAAGTCCCATGAGCCAACCAAATAAAAGTCCAGACAAAGCACCACCAAATAATCCGGAGACAATTGTTATAATTACGTCTTTTATATTTAAATTAGAATGTGTCGATAAATTTTGCAGGATAAAGAATATTGCCATTGCAACACCGAAAAACAGTCCTGATTTTATTTTTGCTTTTTTGTCCATATTTGAAATTAAAGTTTTTGTCCAAATGGTTTACAACCCGTAATAGCGCAAGTATGCAGGGTTAGCTTTGTGTGTTGAGTACTTGGCTTTACTTGCTTTGTTTATTGCATTATTGTTGTAAGGTACAAGTACGCTGCGCTGCAATAACAGGGCTGCATACTTGCGCCAGATAGGGAGACTTTTATTTAATGAATCTGTTGAATAGCCAGCAAGTAAGATTTTCTCATCAGATTGTATTGCCATAGAACGTCCATAATCATTGTTTTGATAAAAGTCGGTTGTAGTTATTCCATTTGTTCCAAAGGTTTTATCGAGAGCTCCGGGCTGCGATATACTTTTTTCTGAAAGAAATAAATTAATAACGAAGAATAAAATTGTAGATAATAGTTTCATGAAATTGGTTTAAAGTAATTATGATTTAAGCATTTAGTTTGAGCAGACAAAATATGACAGTTTTTATTCTAATATTTAGAATGTCAAAAAAAAATTTCGCACAAATATAAAAGTATCCGCAAAGCCCCAGTTAAAATCCCGTAATAGCGCAAGTATGCAGGGCTAGCTTTGTGTGTTGAGTACTTGCGCTTTGCCTGCTTTGTTTAAGGCATTATCGTTGCTAAGGTACAAGTACGCTGTGCTGTAATAACAGGGCCTTGCGCCAGATAGGCTTTGGGAAAGAATTCTTACGCGGCAGGAACATCATATATACCCATAGCGTCAACCGGTGTGGGGAAACCAAGATAATGTTGAGGAAAAAATAAATAATAAACTTTCCTTTCGCTACTTCAGCTTTTTTCGCAACCAGGCTCTTGCCGGTTCATCGTACAATTTTAAACTTGCGTAAGCCAACACGATAGCTCCTGAAAATGTAAGTAATGCATATGGCCAGGCCTGCCGTAATGAAATCCCGCTATGATTGCTTACCCATGCCACGTAAAAATAGACAAGCACATAATGCGTCATGTATAAGGGATAGGAAAGATCGCCGAGGAACTTACAAATCTTATTTTCCGTTTGACTACGCGCCACACCACTGGCACCGATATATACAATTATCGGAAAGACAATGATGATGCAAAAAGCTTCGTACAAACCATTCATCCGGAGATGTTCCGCACCGCCTATTCTTGGCATAAGTAAAACAACCGCAACCAGCAGGCTACACCATAAAAAAGCATTTTTGATGTAGGCAGGCCGTGCTATCCGCGATAAAAGCAAACCGGCAAAAAATGGGAATACTGTACGCGTTATGCCAACACGCATATGTTCGGCATTTAGTGTCCAGCCACCGGTAACGTCTCCGTTTGGATTAGTAACAGCAAAATGCAAAAGCACTGCACCGGCCAGTACTACAAAACAAGCCAATGCTTTATTAGATAATTTCCTTAGCCCCAATGCGTAGAGGATATTGGCTATATACTCGAAAAATAATGACCAGCCAACACTATTGAGCGGATGCATTTCTTCCCAGCCGCGTATATCCATTGAAAGTGGTATGGGTAGAATCGTATAACCTATCAGCATAACGACGATCAGCTTCCATACAGGAACTGAATGAATAAGCGGCCATATGGTTGAGTCGGTAAAGTAAAAGCCTATGGCGCCAAGCGTCATGCCCAATACAATGAGTGGCTGCAGCCGCTCGAACCGGCGCCGGAGAAAACCGCCGATGGTTAATTTATCCCATCTGTCGTTGTACGCATAACCAATTACAAAGCCGGACAGGAGAAAGAAAAAATCAACTGCCAGGTAACCGTGGTTTACAACATTGTCAAGGTGGCTGCTGGCAAGCGGTTCGGCAAGGTGAAAAAATACCACGATAATAGCTGCTACACCCCGAAGTCCATCTAATATCTGATAATGCGGCTTTGTGCCAAGTTTGTTATTGTCCATTACTTTAATTCAATATATCCAGGTCTTACTGCTTTTAAATTCTCTTGTATCGGGCCCATGTTGAAAGGGATATGTCCTTATGTAATAAATTTTAGATTGTTAATGTAACCTGGTGAAGATATATGTTTATACTGTGTTTCTTATACTTTGCGCCTAACGACCTGTGCTTGACGACGAACTGGTATTTGAAATACGTCCAACCTGAACCAAGGCTGATCCGCCGCGGCGGAGATGCTGGGTTCCGTCAGCCAGTTTTTTGCCAAACCGCTTTGTTGCACACCGGTTTACCCCGCTCTAAATCGTCAAGCAATAAAGAAAGGTCGGTTGTAAGTATAATATCTTTAAACCGTTTCAATTTTAGTCCCTTATATAATTGCAAATCACCCGTCCAAAGTTTACCTTTTAAATGCGTTGTCAGTGCAACAAAGGGTGTGTCATTTGAGGTCAATTGATTTTAACAGTGTTTCAGTTTTAAGTAAAAGTTCTTGCGGCAATAATCTCTCGTCAATGAAAATAATGTTGCCCGTTACGAGTCCTTCAAGTTCCGACAATTCGCTGTCTGCAAGTTTGGTCAATTTCAAAGGTCTGTTACGAGGTCTTTGAATTTCGGTTCGTAAATAGCCGCAGGTATAAAATTGAAAATGTTCTTTTGGGTTTAAGAGGATTTTGCCAATCCTGCTGCTTGAATTTAAAATGGCACTAAAAACAATGTTTGTGTCAACAATCATTTTCACTTTACAAGTTTCTTTCTGTTTTTAGTCCACCATTTAGAATTTATTTGTTGAGTAAGTTTATCGACTTCTTTTTGGTCAATATTAAAATTAGAAGTCAGCTCTTTGTAACGTGCATAATTTAAAAAGTCTTGCAGGTCTTCTGTGTCTACCGAAGCCGGAAGCCTGATGATTACTTCTTTGTTTGTTCTTTCAACCAACATAGCTTGTAAAGTTTGTTCGAAGTTAACGGATTCGTCGTGCTTATCGCGCTTAAACGCTGTCGGAAGAAATGACGCACAACGAGCAGGGCCCCCATAATAGCGCAAGTATGCAGGGATAGCTTTGTGTGCTGAGTACTTGGGCTTTACTTGCTTTGTTTATTGCATTATCGTTGTAAGGCACAAGTACGCTATGCTGCAATAACAGGGCCGCATACTTGCGCCAGATAGGGGGATAGAAAAAGTGAAAAACGTAATTCAGGAAACGTTCGTGTACTAAACTATTACCAACCCGGGCGATATCACTACTTATATACCATAAGGCGCCCTCACACACTGTATTCCGCAAAACCTATAACTTAATAGGCACTTGCACATATTATTGCTCACTGGCAATAATTTTGAAGAAATTGCATTGAACATGGAGCCAACCAAAAAAATAACAGAACCGGATAATACAGCAGTAAGAACCGCTTTATGGAGAGCATTGCATGTGCAGGAAGATGCAAAGCCTTATATAATTGAAGATGTGATTGGTTTGAAACTAATAGCGCCGCCAACCGGTTGGCAACATCGCCCCGACATGAAGTTTACAAAACGGCTTCGGGCTTCCATTGTAGCGCGGGCACGGTTTGTTGAAGATCTTATTATTGAACAAAGCAAACAGGGAGTTGGCCAGTATGTTATTCTTGGCGCCGGGCTCGACACGTTTGTTCAACGCAAGCCCGGTATTGCTTCCAAACTCGAGGTATTTGAAATTGACCAACCTGCTACCCTGGGTTGGAAACAACAACGATTGACCGAGCTTGGTTTTGGTGTTCCCGGTTACCTGCATTTTGTACCGGTTGATTTTGAAATTGCATCGTGGTGGGAAGCGTTATTAAAAGCAGGATTCAACACAAACAAACCTGCTGTTGTTGTTTGCACAGGCGTTAGTTTATATCTCACAAAAGCGGCTATTATATCTACATTGAATCAGGTTGCGGCACTTGCGCCGGGCTCAAAACTTGCCATGACATTTTATTTACCAACAGCACTGCTTGATGAAGAAGATAAGCCCATGCAGGAAATGGCGGAGAAAGGCGCCCGGGCAACAGGAACACCGTTCATTAGTTTTTTTACACCGGGCGAAATACTTGCCATGGCCCGTAATGCAGGTTTTAAAGAAGTAAAAACGATATCAACAAAAGACATGGAACAGCTTTATTTTGCCAACAGAACCGATGATCTTTTACCGGCAAGCGGGGAAGTATTTTTGTTGGCAACGAATTACTGAAGTGCTGATATTGGAAACAGAAGTTGATGTTGCGTTGTGTTAGCCGGTTTTTTGCCAAACCGCTTTGTTATTATGTGCCGTGGTATGGTTGCCTGATATTTATCGTCGAGTAAATTATTGTTGCTTCTTTAAGTATTGTGTTAACAATTTCCGTTCTTTACCTATCGCCTACAAGCGCTGAGGCCGCCTACTCGATTAGCAGCAGTATTTTATTCACTTATTTCACTTCGACTAAATAAACCTTTGCAGGCATATTTCCATTGTTAACGACCATGTGTGTTTCTCCTTCACTCCACAATGCTGTTCCTGCTTTTAAGTCGAAATCCTGAGTCTTTCCATCAGCCATTATTAGTCTCGCCTTAGCATCTGTGAGAAAAATAGAAAGATGTGGAGGGTGGGTATGTGTTCCTTTTCCACAAACATCTTTACCCGGTGGGCTGGAATACTCTGTAACTTTTACTTTATCATTTTCAAGAATTACTTTGATTGTATCTAAAGGCGCACTATTCTGTTGGCTGTTTCCATAAATAACAAACCCTAACAAGCAGGTTACAGATAAAAATAAATGTTTCATAAATGAAGTTTCAGGTGAATAATAGTTTGTTACCAAAACTATTTACAGTAGCAAGACTTCATTTTGCTGAAACGCTCAAAAATTTTTCTTTTTGGTGGAGTTACCTGTGCGGAGCGATTACCCGGTAATAGTGTCGTTCGTTCTTCTACGGTGTTGAAGCGGAGACAACCCGTACCTTTCCCTGAAGATGCGGCTAAAATGGCTAAGGTTTTCAAAACCGCTGGCATAAGCAATTTCGCTTACATTTTTTTTACTGATGTCTAAAAGTTGTTTTGCATATTCCAGCCGTTTATTGGTTAGCCATTTGCCGGGAGAAGTGTGATAATATTCATGGAACTCTCTTTTAAAGGAAGCAACGCTTCGTTGCGCAATACGCGCAAATTCATCAATAGTTAAATTGAAGGTATAATTGGCTTCCATAATTTGCCACAACGGCGTTTTATACTGATCATTAATGCTGTTAACATAAGCGAGCAGATCTGCATTGGCAGGATCGGAAAACAGATTGAAAAGAAGCTCTTTGAATTTAAGTTCAAGCAGGTTTTCAGAGGGTGGTATTTTTTGTGTAAAGTATGGAACCATTCCGTAAAAAAATGTGCTTGTGGTTTCATTTACATTTATCTCAAATAACATATCGGCAGGTGGAGGTGGCAAATTTTTTAATGGCAAATATTGCCTGTATTCCCTGAATACCTGTTGTAAAAAATTATCCTGAAAGTAAAACGCTAAAACCTCCCAACCAACCATGTCATCTCTTTCCTGGTTGAAGGCTGTCTTGCGAACAAACACGCAGGAATTATCTTTAAGCGTCCAAGTCTTTTCCCTGTGGTGAAATGTTTTCTTACCCCTGAATGTATAGGTAATTAAATTGTAGTTCAGAAAAAGGTTTACCTGCTTTTCAACCTGCGGGCATTTATAGTATGCAAACAGCATATCCTTTACAGCAAGTTGTTTAATAATATCCGGATGAGTAACTATAAATTGATAATTGTCGTACATGCTTACTTTTTATGAACAACAACGAAATTTGCTTTTATTACCAAGGTTTCAAATTATTGCTAACTAAAAAGTATTTGCGAAAACAGGCTATTCTGCCAACGCCCCGCCTTACGTAAGTTAAATTGAAAAATCAGAAGTTTAAAGAAATAATTCAAGCTAAATAACAAACGTCGCGCCCTGCTATTGCAAATGCAACGGTTAGCGGCAGTGCAATTAATCTTTCTTGTCCCACTTTCCATTTAAGAACTCAAGTGAAACCCTTAAAAATTCGGCTTGAATATCGGGCACTAAATAGGGTAAATGCCCTCCATTGGGTACAATCCAAAGCCGGCTGTTGGGTATGTACTGATGCATTACCAACGCCTGCTCTAACGGAACAGGTTCGTCATTGTCCCCTTGTACTACTAACCACTTAGCCTTGATAGTACTTAGTACATCAGGAGTAAATAATGGGTCCCCGTACTGATTTACCATTCGCATGAACTGCTTTCCCAGGAACATTGCTCTTTGTGCCCCGTGCGGTTCGGTTGCATATGCTACAAAAGCGTTAAACCCGGTTTTTGTTATCCAGTCTCTGCATTGTTTACTAAAATAAATCTGTGCCCCGATTGCAATAACAGATTTAAATCTCTCTGGCTGCATCGTGTTAAGGTAAAGTAGTGTCATACCTCCGCTGCTTCCCCCTATTGCATTCACATCGTATAACTTTAAAGAATCCAGCAAAGCAAGAATAATTTTTGCATAGTCCGCGTGCCTGAAAATGCTATCGTCTTTTTTATAAATATCAGATCGCCCATAATAGCGCAAGTATGCAGGGATAGCTTTGTGTGCTGAGTACTTGGGCTTTACTTGCTTTGTTTATTGCATTATCGTTGCAAAGCACAAGTACGCTACGCTGCAATAACAGGGCCGCATACTTGCGCCAGATAGGGCCATAACTAAAGCCAAATATGTTGATGTTTTATTCAAATGTTCAATAGCGTTCTGTCAAGCTGGAGCTGAAGCCAAATAGCAGTACAAAAGTTGAGGCAATATTTGTCAGCCCCACTATTGCAAAACCTAATGTGTGCGTTCGTACTTATAGTTAATATATTCTTTCAAAAGAATTACCATTGAAACGATACACGCCATTGGGACCTCCGCCAAACCATAATTCACCTGTTTTGCTTTTGTAAATAATCCAAATAAAGTCACCATCGAGACCATCTTTTTTGGTAAAATTTTTCACGGAATTGCCATCATATCTCCATACACCAGATTCTGCAGTCCCAAACCAAATATTCCCTGAAGCATCCTCTCCAATGGAAAAAACTCTCTCAAGAGAATTGCCTTTGGTGTCCTCCTTTTTCAGTTTTTGTTGGTCTGTGAAATTGACTACTTTTTTTCCATTATATTTAAGAACACCAATTCCATTATTACCAATCCAAAGATTCCCTTTGCTATCTTCCATTATACTGCGGATGTGTACATGTCCTGTCTCGTCATTTAATCCCAAACAAGAATCGTTTATTATTTTAAAGTCTGAACCATTATACCCAATCAATGCACCATAAGTTCCAAACCAAACCGCTCCATTTCTACTTCTGACAAAATTTGTTGAGATTGAATAGTAATTCTCTTGCCCTGATTTTGTTTTAACAGGTAATGTGCGATAAAAAAGGTTTTTCCCGTCATACTGATACACCCCCGGATCCCTTTCAAGCTTGTTATAGCCAGCTGTTTCATCACCTTTAAGCCAAATGTCTTTATCTCCTAATTTCCATTGTGTTGTTGAATCGTAATTTCTTTCTTTGTACACAGTCATTTGTTGACCATCATAAGTACTCAATCCTCTTCCACATTCAAACCAGATAATACCATTTTTATCTTCATAAATGCTCCTTACCTGGTTGTCACTCAATCCGTTTTCTGTTGTGAAATACCGGAGCTTTCCATCGTGAAGCAAACACCCCCCTTCGCTATAACTACCAAACCAAATATTTCCTTTACTATCCTCTAAAATTGAACGAACCGCGGTTGTGTATTTCAACAATTTGCTGTCAGTTTTAGTCTGTACTATCTGATTTCCCTTATTTGCTTCACTTTGACTGATGCAAGAGCTTGTTACAATAATCAAAAATGTGTAGCAAAGGATAAATATTTTTTTACATATTGATTTTACGCTCATTCTGAAGATGACTTTATTTAACCAAACGTACATACAAATAAGAGGAACGGTAGTAAGTACTTTGTAAAAAGAATGTAAATGGATGTAAATTTTCGCAGGCAATTAAACAAGTTGCATGTAACGGCTCGATATTGCCGAAGGCGGGATATTCTGTGTTCCGTCAGCCGATACCTAAGCTGATTTATTTTCTATTGCCGAATATAAGATTTGTTGCCGATAGAATTCCGTCACCCTGATAACTGAAGATGATTAGCGAAACAACTGCTGATGCTGCGTAATGTCTGCCCCGCTTTTGGCACATTTGTTGGCAGAAGTACATCGTCACTTGATACCATTTTCTTTTAATAATTTAGAAAAATCTTGTCCGCCCCAATCTTTTTGCAAACTTGGATTTCTTTTAGCAACTTCAAGTATTCGTTTATTAATGTCTCTGTCATTAAAAGCAATTAACACTTCTGTTGCTTTAAGATAAATGTATGCATTATCTTCTGTTTCAAGTCTGTAAAACAGTGATGTAACAAAAGAAGTATCTTTTAGCTTCAATGCTTTATCTGCGAATGTGGGAAACTGATGAACATTAATCTCTCTGATATTTTTGTTTATTAGCTCAATAGCAAATGGTTTGTCTCTACGTAAAACTGTATCAAGCATCACGTCCAATAGGTTTACGGGAGTTTCTTCATTTTCGCTATAAGTTCCTGTGTTGAGATAATAAAAATCGTCAGCGTTTTGAATTGTTTTTTTTGTTAGCTCAAAGGCTTTCTCTGGATTTTTTGGATAAAGTAAATTAAACACTGTGGAATTTATCTTTTTTTCATTTTCCCACATTTCCCAAAGCAGTTCATCATAAATGGGTGTATAAAATTCTTGTACCGCTCCAAAAATAAAATCTATGTGATACTGTTTTATGTTTGGATATTTTGTTTGCGTAAAAGGAACTTTTAAAAGTTGAAGTGCCATATCATTTTGGAAACTTGCAATAGCTTTATACAACTCTCTCCATTCTGTACTCCATGCTCCTTTACCAATTGCATCATACAAAGACTTTTTTAATAATGGTAAAAAAGCGGAATTAGGAAATTCGCTAATGGCTTTGTATGTGAAAAAAAGTTGGTCATAACGTTCTTCTTTCTGTTTGTTACTCAAGATTAGAGGAATGTCTTGTTCTCTTTTAAACTTCGCCAACATTACCAAAGCTGATTGATTGTTTTCTTTTAATACAAGTTCCCTAACTCTTTCATAAAAATTCGCTGTTAGTTTGGCTCTGCTGATTGCATTTTCCTTTGCATCCAAACTATTCGGTGTATAGATGAGAACACTATCTAAATATTCATAGTCAGAAGGAGTTAGCTTTTTTGAATTTAAGTCAACGTATTGAGGCGTTACAACATTTATAAAAAAGTCACCAACTTTTTCTCTGCTTCCAATGCAGCCAAATTGTGTTTTTACAGATGCAGTGTCGCTAATATGGTTGATAACAATAGGAAACAAATTTGCAGATGTGTCATAGGACAAAGCCCAAAATGCATAGCAGCGAACTACGTCGTTTGGATGATTTGTTAATTCTATAAGCTCGTTTTTTGTTGCCTTCTTTTGTAGTTCAGTAAAGTTATCGTATTGCACTGGTCTCATTCCACTTTCATAAACAGCACTGCTCATCAGCTCGTTAACCTTTTCTATTTTTCTAACGATTTGTTCTGTTTGTTTGGAAATTTTCGCTTTGTCAAAAGCGTATTGACCAAAGCAGTTTTGGGTTAATGTCAAGATGATTATAACTGCGAGCTGTCTCATTGTATTTCTGCCAACGTCCGCGCATTGCTGATGTGCCGGCATTCCGTGTTTCGTCCAGCCCGAACGTCAGCCGAAAAGTAGCACAAAAGTTGATACTTTAAAAATTAGCTTGGATTTATTCTGTCGCCCGAACTACAGCTGATCTGTGTTAATGACGACCAGGACTTATTCGTCGCCCCGGCATATTAGCAATGCGATTAGCAGTAGTGCTTTCGTTTTCCCTGTCCGTTCGTTAAACATAAAACCCGTTGTTGTGATTTTGTTGGCACAACAACGGATTAAATATGGTGTCTGAATTACTTCGCTTGAATTGGAGCTTTCTTATATCTGCCCCAGGCCACAAACGTTGCAAGTGCTAACAAAATGACTGTCGGCAAAAACGGTTCGTTGTGCGAAATGTGATAGAATGATGCCAAAATCATAATGATTGCAAGCCCAACTGCTGTAAGCGGTGTCAAAATTGGCTTGATACGCAAAGCAGCAGGAAGAATTAACCCAATTGCTCCAAGCAATTCACTAATTCCGATGAATCGAACTGTTCCAACGCCGTAGTCATTGACGAATGACATACCACCTTGTGCAAGTTGTTCAATAGGTGCGGTAATTTTCATAAATCCCGACATTCCAAAAGCTGCGGCTAATAATCCTTGCACAACCCACAAACCTATATGAAGTCGTTTTGATGTATTTTTTTCTGCCATTTTTCTTTTTGTTTTAATTGTTGAATATTGATTTAACTGTAAACTACTTTACCGTATTTTCCATTTTGAAAATCTTCATACGCTTCGTGAATTTCTTCTTGCGTTGACATTACAAAAGGACCATAAGCCACAAACGGCTCGGTGTATTTTTCACCGCCAAACAAAATAATGTCGGCATCTGCATCCAAATTATTGATGACTTCGATAATTCCGTCTTCTTTGTCAAAGCCGATTAAGTTACCTGCTTCGTAAACTTTGTCGTTGATTGTAGCATCTTGAAGTGGAAGAAAAATTGCGTATTCCAACCCTTTTTCCGTAGGAAGTGTAAATTGTTTTCCGGCTTTTAAGCGAATTTGATAAAGATATTGTTTGGCGTAAGTTGGAATTTTTGATTTTTGTCCGTCATATTCACCAACAATCACTTTCAGCCAACCGCTATTGTTGTCCAACCACAACAAAGGAAGTTCGTTTGCCTGAACAGCCATATAGTCGGGATTTTCTTTTTTGTTTTTTGCAGGAAGATTTATCCAAAATTGAAATCCGTGATTTAATGGACTTGTAGTTTTTGTGTCAGCATTCATTGTTTCATCGTGAATAATGCCGTTTCCTGCTTTCATCCATTGCACGCCGCCCGAATACACAGTTGCACGGTGTCCACGACTGTCGTAATGCTCTGCTTCACCGTTCAAAACATAAGTGAGTGTTGCAATTCCACGATGTGGGTGTGCAAAACCAACATTAGGTATCATTTTGTCTTTTCTTACAAACGGCGGAATGTAGTCCAGGAACACAAAGTGCCCAACGTGATGAGTGTGTTGGTTGGGCATTAAGTGGTAAATGGCATTTCCAGCAACCTCAGAACGATGTCCTCCTGCTGTGAATATTATTTGCTTTTTCATTTTACTATTTTTAGTTGTTAAACTTGATACGAAAGCGTTACATGCGACACGCACTGATCCACCCGCGCCGCTGCCTTTTATAAAATCTCTTTTCTCATTTTCTCTTTCGTTTTGAAATGCAAAATTACCTACTTATGGTTTCTATTTGTAATCAGTTACCTTTGGGTAATCAATAAAAGTTTAACAATGAAAAAGAAAGAACATAAAGAATGTTTGTCGGCATTAGTGCCTGTAAAGGATACGCTTGATATTATTGGCGGAAAATGGAAGATTTTAATTTTAATTTCAGTGTGGGAAGGCAACAAACATTTTAGAGAAATTGAACGCAGTATTCCGAAACTTAGCACCAAAGTTTTAGCGAAAGAGTTAAAGGAAATGGAAGTAAACAAGTTGATAACTCGGACAATTGTCAATGGTTTTCCTGTCCGCACAGAATACATGCCAACGGAATATTCCAAAACCTTGCAAAAGGTCATTAAAGAATTAAGGAATTGGGGTTTAAATCACCGCAAAGAAATTTTCGGAAAATAGACCGTCTATTGCTGTCTTGTCAGTACGGCTCTTATGTTAAAGCACGGCCTTTTAGCATTACTGCCAACTCGTAAATATACGAAACTCAATTTCGCAAATACAGCTAGCATCTATAGCATTTGCGAAACTATTCAGTCAGCAACTATTTACATCGTCAACTCATCGCTGCTATTATATAAGGCTCAGTAATATCCGCGTGTTATAGAAAAAATTCTATGGTGAATGAACCAATTCCATCGGAGTTGCGTGTACAAAATTAGGTGGCTCCGGTGGAGCCGCTTGAAACGCAATATCTGTTCGTGCTATAAACACGAAGCTCCTAACGGAGCTAAAATATTTGGTTGGCTTATTTCCTATGAGTGTTTAAGATGGCGCGCACCTCATTGCTACCATGAAATCATGCACCACAAATGCTGTTATTCAGAATCGCTGTACTCTCTGGACGGGCGCATCGGCGATGCCATAAAAATATGTCGCACAAGCAAGTGATCCCGGGTTCCGTCGCTTCGCTCCTCGTCGGGACAGGCACAACCGTGCTCAATCGGAGTTAATTGTCTTGTAACCAAAAAATAATTCGAACAACTTTACTTCTCCATCTTAATATTCGCTAACACATAGTTGCCGATCTTTCTTCCTTCCGTAATTCCATTCACAATAGCCGCATTGTAATGTATGCCGCCATAAAAACGGCTGACAGCGGCTTCTTCAGCAGCCAGGTTGAATGACTTGAAACTGCGTGGCGCAACATCAAATTCTACTTCCGTTGAATCAGTAAAAGAAAAATGATCGCCGAAAACTTTGGTAAGTACCACCGCGGCCGATGAAGATATAACGCTGTGCCCGCTGGTGTATTCAGGAAACGGCGGCGTTTGCAATAAAGGCATCCAGTTTTGATCAATATAATTGTTGATGTATGTTTCCGGGCGAATAACAATGCTACGGTATTTTTCATCCCAGCAACTTATGATCGCATCTGCAATAGTTACCGCAACACATGCATAAGCCTCCGTACTTTTCGCAACGTCGGCATGTGTTTGTTTGCAGGACAGCGCTGTGATATTCATCCAATGGCCACCCGGTGAGATTTTTTTTGTTGCAAACATTACATGCCCTTCAACATTCATTTTAAAAGGATTGCAATCCCAAAAATTCGCGATCCATTTTTGCTCATCGGTTAAGTTGTTGCCTTTGTCATATACCTCTTTTGCCTGTTTATAAAATTCGCTTGAGGTCTCTGTTGAAAAATCTACTGCAGGCAAAGGCTTAAAATGCTTTACAGTGTCCAATATAAAAGTGCGCATGCGCCCCCAGTATGGTTCAATAGCCTGCATATACGCCGGAGGTGTGGGCTTCCATGTAATAGAATCGTCCAGCACCGCAAACTTTCCCATCGCTCTTGTTTCTTTATAATAATCCTTACCAGCCCATGCAAGTATGGCAGCAGCAATTTGTTTACCATAAGATAATGAACTATCATAAACAGCTTTAGGTATGTCGCTGTTCTTATATTCCTGCAATAATTTGTTATGAAAAGTTTTGATGGTGTCTTCTGAAATGATCATTGCTTCAGCCACCAGCAACATGGCATGTACTGCAGATAAACCCTGGCTGTATTCTTTGGATGCATCGGGTTTGGGCAAGGCATTCAATCCATGCAATTGACCGGCAAAAGAGTTATAATTTTTATTCGATACAATGGCTGCTTCATATCCTGCAACGCTTACATAAGCATATATACGGCTGGCAACGGGAGGAGAATAAATATCATGCACGATCACATCGGTAACCTCTTTCATAGTGCGATGAATATAGGATGGATCTTGCGCTATATCTTGCCGGTGATCGCCTGCTTTTGATAAAAATGGAATAAAACTACAGGTGATGATAATCAATAAAATCAGCCGCCTCATGGAATAAAAAATTATTGTAAAGTTGCGGCACAAGATAAGATTTATTGAATAACACGTATTTGTAAGTTACAGATGGTGAGTGGTGAGTGAAGCGTTCAGGCTCTACGAGCTGCGAGCGAACTGTAATGTCTTTAAAACTTTCACGTTTGACGTCTCACGTTTCACGTGTTTGACATCTGCCGTTTTGCGTTTCACCTTTTCACCTGTACGTATAACTCACCGTTCCCAGCAATTCTTTCTGTTTATTAAATAAAACATCTTTTATTTTCAAACCGCGCTCGTCATAAACATATTGCCATATAACATAGTCCGATGAACCCTGTGGAATTTGCGTAAGTGTCGAAACCTGGCCGTTATCATTATATTCAAATAGAAAATCCGGCAGCATTTGCTGCGCTTTATTATTAAATCGGACTATATCGGTAAGCTGTCCTTTGTCATTGTAATAATAATAATAGTGTTCTATAACCCTTCCTCTTTTCATCCATAATTCTTCTGCTATATTTTGGTTCTCATCTTTCTTAAAACGGATGATGGTAGTGTCTGCTTTGTCTTTTATCCTCATCATTGAATCCGGCGTGTTGGCATTGTAAAACCATTTATGCAGTTCTGTGCTGTGCACGTTCATCGTTGTATCATCGGTTTGCGTTTGCACCTGCAAAATTTTTCCGTCATTGTCATAAACATATTCCACTGTGGTAAGCACTTTGTCGGCGCTGTCTGAAGATCTTACCAGTAAACCGTTTGCATAAGTATCGTAGTCATCTGAAACACCACCGGCTTCCATTTCCGTATGCGTTACAACAAGCGCACCGTTATTTTTTATGATTTTTGAAAACACAAATCCTTGCGTGGGTGTATGATCGCTTTCCAGGCTCGTGGCAGATACCTCGCGTATGTTATTTTTCTTAAGATTAAGATAAATATTATTCGACGCCTTGAAATCCACGATGTCATTATAATAATACTGTGCTTTCGCAATACAGAAAATAAAAAGAAATGTTAAGACCGCTACGCTTTTGTACATAATAATTCTTTGGTTCATCATTAACGGCAAATGTGCGGCAAGGTATATATTGCTGCCTAAAATCAGTTGTGTATTTTTAGTGAAATTTGGTCTCCCGTAGTTTGATCATAACTTTTTTTAATACCCTGATAAATAGGTTTACAATGGATTATAGTAAAAATTTTGAGCGGCTGGTGATGATAATGAACGAGCTCAGGGAAAAATGCCCCTGGGATAAAAAGCAAACTATTCAAACACTCCGTTCCATGACGATAGAGGAAACGTACGAACTGGCGGATGCCATCACGGAAGAGAACTGGCAGGAGATAAAAGAAGAATTGGGCGATATTTTATTGCACATCGTTTTTTATGCGCGTATTGCCACGGAACAAAACAGGTTTACCTTAAATGATGTGCTTGAGACGATCTGTAATAAATTAATAATACGCCATCCGCACATTTATGCCGATATAAAAGTGAATGATGATGAAGATGTGAAAAGAAACTGGGAAAAGATCAAGCTGGGCGAAGGCAGATCTTCCGTATTAAGCGGTGTGCCTGTTTCGTTGCCGGCGGTTGTAAAGGCTGCCCGGATACAGGAAAAAGCAAAGCAGGTTGGTTTTGAGTGGAAGCTTACGGAAGATGTATGGCTGAAAGTGCAGGAAGAAATGAATGAACTGCAAGAAACTGTAAAAAGCCAGGATCAAAAAGCGGTGGAAGATGAATTCGGCGATGTGCTTTTCAGCCTTGTCAATTATGCGCGGTTTTTGAAGGTAGATGCTGAAAATGCATTGGAGCAAACCAATAAAAAATTCATTCAGCGTTTTACACGAATGGAAACGATCGCCAGGGAAGAAGGTAAAAATCTTTACGATATGAGCCTTGAAGAAATGGATGCGATATGGAATATTGTTAAAAAAGAAAATAAGATTGCTTGACAAAAACATTAAAACATGCAATTAATAAAAATGCCTGGCTTTTCCTGGCTGCGGCATGGGTATATACGCTTTCATTCATATTTACGAACTATTTATCTTATAGTTCTTCTGCAGAAAAGGTTGCCCGTATTTTACGTGAATACATGCACGGGCAGGAGAAATCTTTCAGAAATCTTTTGAATGATTCAGCCGCTATCCATGCGATCATATCTGACGCAGCTTCGCCGGAAAAAGAACGGTTATTAACAGATGCACAGGGCATTTTTGCATACCAGCTCAATGAACTTGGAAATGCGGTAGAGATCTATTGGAATACCAACAAAATGTCTGTGGCGCCGGAAGACTTATTAAAGCCCGACGGCAGCTATTTATTAAATTATCAAAACGGTGTTTTTGAATTTGTAAAGGCCTCTTTTGTAAAGGGGAATACCAATTATTTTCTTGTTACACTCGTACCGGTTTACTGGAATTATTTTATGCAGAATGAATACCTTAAACCGCATTTTGCTGTAAATGAAGAAATAGGCAACGCCTATGAAATTACTGATGCCGGCGATGGCGCGCCTGTAGCCAATTCTGCGGGCAAAACATTATTCAGCATCAGGGAAAAAAATTATTCTTATACTGACACACCTGTAGGGCTTTCCGTTTTTTTGCGTGTAGTTGCTTTATTATGCTTATTCATTTTTATAAATAACGTGGCTTCAGAAATGGCAAGGCTTAATTACAGGTATGGTCTTGCATTTCTCTTGCTTTCTTTTTTAGCATTAAGGTTACTTATTTTCTTCTTCCGGTTCCCCTTTAATTACTTAATAACACCTTTGTTTAGCCCTGAGATTTATAATGATGGCTATGTAAACAGGTCGCTTGGTGATTTGTTGCTGAACGTAGTGATCATCTTATGGATAATACTTTTTTTAAGAAAAAAAGCAGTATCCTCGCTGAAGCAGCTGAGGGCATTTCCTGTGTTGTATCGCGGTTTAATCTATTCATCATTTATATTAATACCGCTTTTAAGTTTTTATATAGCAGATATCATAAGCGGACTGGTTATTCATTCAACAATCAGTTTTAGCGGTGCCAATTTTTTCTCCCTTTCAATATTTTCATTGATAGGCTTTACCATTATCTGCATATTGCTATACGTATGGCTTTTTATAACAGGCTTGCTTGTAAAACTAGCGTCCATTGCCAGGATACATTTTTTCTGGCATTGCATCCTGATTGCAGCCTGCAGTTTTTTATTAATATCCATTCATATTTTCTTTTCCAATGCGGCATTGTTGCTGTTTGCTACATTTATTGTGCTTTTGCTGGTAGCCTTTATCAGGTATCGGAATAATCCTTCTTTTACTTCACTGGTGAAATCGCCCTACTTTATCGTATGGGCATTATTGCTGACAGCATCGGCTTCCGCACTTATTGTTTACCAGATCAGCATTAAAGAAAAAGACCTTCGCATCAATACAGCAAAAGGCATCCAGGAACAGACGGACTCTTCCGGAACTTTTCTTGTGCGCATAGCACTCAACAATTTTTCTGATCAATTTTTGCAGAACAATTTTTACAGGTTTAAAAATCCGTATAGTAATAAGTTTATAAAAGACAGCCTTGTTGAAAAAAATCTTAATGCTTATCTCACGAAATTTAATACAAAAGTGTATGTGTTCGATGAAAATAGCATGCCCTTGTATAACGAGGACTCCACAAGCTATCTTGTAATAAAATCAGTGCTGGAAAACAAGAGCAAACCTTCTTCCACACCTGGCCTTTATTTTTATCGTAACCGCCCTGATAGCTATAATTATATTTATGAAAAGAGAGTTGTGCAGGATTCTGTGTATCTCGGGTCTTTGTTTGTATGGGTGCAACCGAGGATAAATGAAAATGTTACACTGGTGCCCGAGCTATTCAGACAAACCAATGATATTTCTTCACTAACGGAAAGCGGGTATGTATTTGGAGTATATGATAACCGCAAACTGGTAACATCGTTTACCGGGTTTAATTTTTCAGACTCGGTAAACGCTCTTCAAATCCCACGTGCAGGTTATTATTACAAGGATTCACTTGGCTACAGCCAGCTTTGGTATAATGCAGGTAATAATAAACTCCTCATCATTGCAAAAAAAGACAATTGGTTCTTTAATTTCATTACGCTCTTTTCTTACCTGTTTGTGTTGTTTATTGTATTGGCGTTTGCAGTGCATAGCGGCAGGCGGGCCTTAAATAACAAGGATAAAAAAATCAACTTTGACAAGCTTTTCCGCTTTACTATACGAACACAGATACAGGCTACGATAATCGGGGTAAGTTTTGTCTCGTTTGTGATAATAGGTATTGCCACCATTTCATTTTTTATCCTTCGATACAACAACAGCACAGAGAACCAGCTTATTCGCACTTCCCGCATGATAGCGGGTGAGATTGAACAGGCGCTTAAGGTTGAAACAATACCTGCTGATGTTCTTAATATAAATGATATAGATGAAGGAAGGGAGGTTGAAAAAAAGATCATGGACATTGCGTCTGTTCATAATACGGATATTAATTTTTATGCAAGAAATGGTGCCCTCCTCGTTTCATCGCAGCCTTATATATATGCAAGAGAGGTGTTGAGTGGAAGAATAGATCCACGGGCATTTTATGAACTGCACTATAATAGAAGCACACGTTTTCTACAGGAAGAAAAGATCGGCAATTTTACTTTCAAGGGAATTTATACGCCTGTAAAAAATGGAAAAGATGAAACGATTGCCTACCTGAATATTCCCTTGCTGGGCACTAAAAATGAGTTGAAGGAAGAGATATCAGATTTTTTGGTAACGCTCATTATTTTAAACGCACTCATTTTCATTTTTGCCGGCGCTATTGCCGTTTCGCTTACGGGACGTATTGCTTCATCGCTTGAACTGATCGGCAAAAAAATGAAGCAAATTAAAATCGGCGCTGCCAACGAAGAGATCTCCTGGAAAGATAATGATGATGAAATAGGAATGCTGGTGAGTGAATATAATAAGATGGTAAAGGAGCTTGGAGAGAGCGCGGAAGCCCTTGCCCGGAGTGAACGGGAGGGAGCGTGGCGGGAGATGGCCAGGCAGGTGGCGCACGAGATAAAGAACCCGCTAACGCCGATGAAGCTGAGCATACAATACTTACAGCGAGCCATGGAAGAAGATACACCCAATGCAGTGGAGCTCTCAAAAAAACTGGCCTCTACTTTAATAGAACAGATTGACCAGCTTTCAAAAATAGCCGGCGATTTTTCACAATTCGCCAATATCGAAAATGTGCGGCCCGAATGTTTTAATATAACTGAACTGATACAGAACCTTGTGAACCTGTATAATACTAATTCAAATCTTTCTATCGGTTACACTGCATCCAGCAGTGATGTTGAAGTGTTTTTAGATAAATCGCAGATCAACCGTCTTTTTACCAACCTTATGAAAAATGCGATTGAAGCTTCAGATGAAGTAGATGAAGTGCAAACCGCCCGTGTCCAAATCAAGCAATATACAAGGGATGACAACGTGATCATTTCTATTACTGACCACGGCAGCGGTATCAATGAATCTTTGCGTTCAAAAATTTTCAATCCAAACTTTACAACCAAGACCTCAGGCACCGGTTTAGGGCTTGCGATCTGCAAGGCCATCGTGGAAAATGCCGGAGGTAAAATATGGTTCGCCACATCGCCGGGTGAAGGCACTACATTCTATGTTGATCTTCCGCTGGCTAATGGCAGCGTGGTAATATCTTAAAAACAGGTTAATCCCGGTTAATAAAATTGTTATGAATAATGGCCTGTTAACTGTTGACCGTTAACCGTTAAATAGCGAATCATTGTCGTTTCCAGAAGTGCAATTTTTAAATATTCAATAATCAATGCTCAATAAACAATATTCATTTACAGTATTGTCCGGTTAACTTGGGCTAAAGCCCGTTGGATAAGGGTTTCAGCTATGTAACCCCAGGCTTAAGCCTGGGGCTAGTGAAAACCAAGCCCATCGAGGGCTTTAGCCCAAGAATTAAAATTTTAGTCGGACAACAATATTCATTTATACGATTCTTCAATAACATTGTGCGTTGTATATTAAATTGGAAATATGCAATTGTATTTGTATTAAATCTGCAATCTGCAATCTGCAATCTGCAATCGCAAATCTGCAATCATCAATGCTCAATAAACAATATTCATTTATAGGGTTCTTCAATGAACATTGTGCGTTGTGGACTGTGGACCGTTGACCATTAACCATTAACTCACATCTTGTTACTATATTGCCCGCTTTATGAACATTACTTTAAAAAATTTTCAAAACATATTTTTTATTGGCATTGCAGGCACAGGCATGAGTGCATTGGCGCAATATCTAAAAGGCGCTGGTAAAAATGTGAGTGGCAGCGACAGGTACTTTAGTCCGGGGTTTTTTAATGACACAAAAGATAAGCTTGAAGCAGAAGGTATTGTTTGTTTTGAACAAAATGGCACCGGCATAAATACATCCACACAACTTGTTGTGGCATCTACTGCCATAGAAGATACCGTTCCGGAGATGCAGAAAGCAAAGCAGTTGAATATTCCCGTTATCAAACGCAGTGAATTGCTTGCATTGATCTCTCAAAGCAAAAAGACAATTGCTGTTGGTGGTACGTCAGGCAAGAGCACCACCGTTGCGATGCTGTTTGAAATATTTGAATATGCAGGTTTGGAACCGGGTTTGATCAGCGGCGCCGGATTAACGCGATTGATTAAACAAGGTAAAATTGGCAATGCCAAAGTTGGAGGAGGGGAGTGGCTGATCATTGAAGCGGATGAAAGCGATGGCAGTATTATTCAATATCACCCGGAAATTGGTTTGTTATTAAACATCGATAAGGATCATAAAGACCTGCCCGAGTTAATAAAACTTTTCAGCAAGTTTAGAAACAATAGCAGGATGTTTTCGGTAAACAGGTCGCATGTGCTTGCACGGGAGTTATCGCAAAATGTTTTGTATGATTATGCTGCTGATAAAAATGTTGAGGCAGGATACATCGCCGAACATTTTGAACAAAATGGATTTGTTATTTCATTTACAATAAAGGGCACAAACTTTAGTCTTAAGGCTTTGGGGAAGCATAACATGGAAAATGCATTGGCAGCAGCAACCGCAGCATCTCTTGCCGGTGTTGAATTAAAAGTTGCCGCTGAAGCTTTAAAAGAATATGAAGGTATTTACCGGCGCCACCAGGTTATTGGCAATAAAGATGGTGTTTGGCTTATTGATGATTATGCGCATAACCCTGCCAAATGCGCTGCAAGTATTAAAGCCTGTCAGCCTGTAGCGCCAAAATTGATCGCGTGGTTTCAGCCGCATGGTTATACGCCAACAAAATTTTTGCGTAAGGATTATGTATCTGAAATAGCCGCAGCATTGCGGCCGCAGGATGAAATATGGATGAGTGAAATATTTTATGCCGGCGGCACTGCAGTAAAAGATATTTCCGCCAGTGATTTAATTAGCGATTTAAAAGCCTCAAATAAAAACGCTTTTTTTATTGAACACCGGAATGATTTTTCTAAAGCCGTCCAATCGCATTTAACGGATGATTGTGTTGTGTTATTAATGGGTGCGAGAGATCCCGGTTTAGAAGAATTTGCGCAATATGTTTGGAAGGAGTTGTAGGAAAGACGGGCAGCTTATGTTATTGTTATGCCTGAGATTCATATTTGCTATGAATTGAATGGGGCATTGTACTACTGAAGCCACAACGTCCCTGCCTGCGCTCGTTGCTTTTTGAGGAGACATTGCGGAAAAGGGAAAGCACAGTCATTAGCCGGTAACCAAAAAGCTCAAATGCTTTTTAAATTCTTGCTTAATTCTTTTTCAGACAGCGTTCTCCATATCCACTTAAATATTTCCATTACCAGCAAAATGGAAAGCGCTACAGGTAACAGCATCATCCACTCTCTCCATTTAATAGGCTCCAGTTGTAATATATTGTTGAGGCCGGGAATATAGGAAGCAGATATATGCGCAAGCTGTGCTAATGCCACGCCTATAATGAGCGTATAATTATTTGCAATGGGTATGTGAAACAGGCTTTTGGTTTCAGACCTGCAATTCAGTACGTGAAAATTTTGTAATAAAACCATCAGCATCATTATCATAGTGCGTGCATGCTTTTCATCATAATCATGGTTGATGAGATAAATCCAGACACCAAATACAACACCTGCGATTGTCAATCCTGATATAATCATTTCACTATTCATCAGTTTATCAAAAATACTTTCACCTGGTTTCCTGGGTGGTTTCAGCATCACAGATTTGTCGCCCTTTTCAAAAGACAGCGCTATATCCTGTATGCCGTTAGTGACAAGGTTCAGCCACAAAAGCTGCACGGCAATAAAAGGTACAGGCACATTTACAATAATGGCTAATGCAACGGTCAGGAGTTCGGCCAGGCCGGTTGAAATAAGCAGGTAAATAATTTTTCTTAGGTTATCAAATGTAAAACGGCCTTCTTCAACACCGGCAGTGATAGACGCAAAATTGTTATCCGTAATAATAATGGAAGAAGCTTCTTTGGCAAGATCAGTTCCCATACCCATTGCTACCCCGATATGTGCAGATTTTAATGCGGGTGCGTCGTTGGCGCCGTCGCCTGTAACAGCAATAAAATTTCCCTCCGCTTTCATAATATCTACTATTTGCTTCTTTTGCAATGGTGCTACTCTCGCAAATACTTTTTTGTCCTTTATAACCGATACGATTTTGTTGTCCTGCCTGCTCAACTGCGAGAGTTCTGCGCCCGAAATAATGTCATCACTGCTTTCAGCAATACCTAAAGACCTTGAAATGGCCAAAGCGGTAGCCGGGTGATCTCCTGTCACCATTACCACGGTGATACCTGCATGCCTGCATTTTTTTACGGCGTCAATCACTTCCGGCCTTAGCGGATCTATCATGCCGATCAGTCCAAGCAGCTGTAATGGCGGAAGCTGGTTTATATTTTTATTTTCAACAGTGTTTCCTGCCAATGCCAGCACGCGGTAACCATCAACCGCCATTTGCTCTGCGATAGCATTGATCTCTTCCTGTTGTTCCGGCGGAAGTTTTTCCAGTACAACTTCCACGGCGCCTTTCATTGCAAACTGCAATACATCATTATGGTTGAAGTAAGCGGCAGAATATTTTCTCTCAGACTCATAGGGGATCATTTCAACCAGCTCCGCCTGGTTCTTAAAGAATAACGGGTCTTCACCGATCTTATATGCTAATGACCTTAATGCAACATCCACTGCATCACCCGAATATTCCCATTTATCATCCAGTTTGCGTAATATGCCTTCATTCACGATGATACTGGCAACCATAAATTTTGAAAACCCATCATCGATCTCTGTTATCGGCTCTTCACCGCGCATGATCTTTCCCTCGCCATTATATCCCTGCCCCGTTACGTCATAAAATTTACCATCCGGTAAGTATAATTTTTTTACAGATTGCTGGTCCATTGTAAGCGTGCCTGTTTTGTCTGAAGCGATCATGGTACAACTGCCCAGGCCTTCTACTGCGGGCAGTTTGCGCACGATGACATTCCGCTTAGCCATTCTCCTGGTTCCGATAGATAAGGCAACCGTAAGCGCCACAGGCAAACCTTCTGGTATGGCGGATACTCCGACTGCCACCATTAAAAAAAATATTTCTTTCGGAGGCATGCCTTTCATAAAACCTAAAACACCCAGCAACGCACAAAACACAAGCACGACAATACTGATCTTTTTTGAAAATGATTCCATTCTTTGTTCAAGCGGTGGTTTCTCTGCTTCTGTTGTGTGTAATGAATCGGCGATAAGACCGATCTGTGTATGTTGTCCTGTATGAGTAACCACGCCAATCCCCCGGCCTTTCTGCACAGTGGTAGCGGCAAAAGCCATGTTGATACGATCACCCAAAGAAAGTTCTTCACCGCCTTTTAAAGCACCGGGAATTTTGTTAACGGCAATTGATTCACCTGTAAGCAACGCTTCTTCTACAGAAAGGTCTTTTACTTCTACCAGCCGGAGATCGGCCGGCACCTTTACACCCGATTCAAGTAACACGATATCGCCGGGGACAAGTTCTTCTGAATCGACCCCGGTTATTTTATTATCTCTCTTCACACGGCATTTCACTTTCACCATGTCGCGTAAGGCCTGTGCACTGCTCTCTGCATTCCATTCCTGGTAGGTACCCAGCGCAGCATTGATCAGCAGGATAGCAAAAATGAAAATGGCATCAGAAGTATCGCCTGTAACCAGGGACACAATAGCGGCGCCGATCAACACATAGATCAAAGGGTTTAAAAACTGGTGAAGAAATATCTGCAGCAGTGTTTTCGACTTTGGCTGCGGGATCTTATTCTTACCATATTTTTCCTGCCGTTGCTTTACCGCATTGGTTGATAAACCATCCTTGCTTGTTTCAAGTTGATCTATAACCTCTTTGCCGGTTAACTGGTGATAGACGATGTTCATATGTTATTTGCAGGTTATTCAGAATACGAATAACTACTAAATTAAACATTCAGTAAAACTAATTTTTTAATGTTTGCTGTTGTGATGAAAGAGTGTTCCGTATAAAAATAGTGCAGTGTAAAGTGTTTGCATTATATGCAATAATGTATGTTCTCCCGGGTTAATATCATGAAGATAGATGACCAGGCATTTAGCTTCGTTGAAAATTTTCAGATATCTAAATGAATTTTTTTTATCCCGGCAATTTGTTATCAACGGTTAAATTAATTTATCAGAAACACTGATCTTTACCCCACTAATTAAGCGCCTGTTCCATCATCAATGAAAGTATAAAAGCCGCCATAGGCTTATACTGCGGAAGACCCCATCAGCATAGTACAGGATAGTCACAAAGATTAAATGTCCGACTTTTCGCCCCTCATTTCTTATTTAGATAAAAATCGAATGCCCATGTTAAAACTTAACAATTCACTGTTGAAAATCTTCTGTGTACTTGTGATTAGCTGTCTGTATTATAATGTACAGGCGCAGCAAAATGTAACTTTTTCAGGAAAAGTTACCGATTCCGCAACCAATACCGGGATTGCGGGCGTAAGTGTTACTGCAAAAGGCCTTAAAGGCGGAACCGCAACTGATGCAAATGGAAATTTTAAAATTTCTGTACCGCAAGGCGCTGTTCTCATGTTCAGTTCGGTAAACTATACAACGGTTGAAGCGCCAACCGGCAGTAGCCCTGTAATAAATATTGTACTCAAACCTTCATCGTCGCAATTAAATGAAGTGGTGGTTATCGGGTATGGAACCCGCAAGAAAAAAGATTTAACCGGCGCCGTTTCCACCGTGGATGCGAAAGCAATTGAAAAAAGCACGTCCATGACTCCCGAACTTGCCTTGCAGGGACAAGCGGCGGGCGTATTTGTACAGTCCGGCGGAGGTGAGCCGCAGGCGAGGCCTGTAATACGCATTAGAGGCGTAAACACTTTTGGCTATTCTGAACCTTTATATGTGATAGACGGTGTGCCTATATATGAAGGCGGCGCAGGCGTTACATCAGGAGGTATAGGCGATATACGTTCGCCTATAAATATTTTCTCCTTAATCAATCCGGGCGATATTGAATCTATTTCAGTATTAAAAGATGCATCGGCTGCTGCCATTTATGGTGTAAGGGCTTCCAATGGCGTAATATTGATCACAACAAAAAAAGGCAAACTGGGTAAAGCCAAAGTTGAAGCCAATGCTTCTTATGGCGTTCAAAACATACCTAAGAGTATTCCTGTTTTAAATACACAGCAATATTTCAGCCTGGTGAACGAAGCATATAATGCATATCCTGATGCGAATACGTCTATTGGAGAAAAATTTGGTCCTCTGTATGATCCGGGCAGCTCTCAATATGCAGGTAACGGGCCCACATACGATTGGCAAAAACAACTATTGAATGAAAATGCTCCCATGCAGGACTATAGCGTAAGGGTGTCCGGCGGAAATGAGGGCGTCAATTATTATTTTTCCGGTGGATACGGAAAAACGGAGAGCCCGTTAAAAGGAAATTATCTTGAACGTTATTCTATAGCTACAAATATTGATGCAAAGATTTCAAAAATTTTTCAGGCAGGATTAACATTAAGATTGGTCCAGGAAACATCATTGGATAACACACAGAGCGATGTGAACACAATGACGTCAACCATTCCCTTCCAGCCATTTTATGACCCAACTGATGTTACAGGTTTTGCACAGGTTGCATCAGGAACATTTATACCCAACCCGGACTATGACCCTGCTTTATTAAATGCAGGGCCGGTTTACAATTTCGACGGCGATCCGGAGCTTATCTGGGGGCCGCAATCACGTTTCAATGTATTTGCCTTCCAGGATTTAAATAATACAACATATCAATTGCAGAATGCTCTCGGAAACGCCTATGTGCAGGTAGAACCTATACCCGGTCTCAGGCTTAAAGGTTCTCTTGGAGGCAGCTATTATTTTAATCTCAGGAAATCATGGAGCGATTTTGATTCATGGCGTTTTTCTCAAACACCCAATAATCCTTACTCGAACCAGGATGGAAATGCAAAGGGCAGCTATGGAGAAAGACAAGGCAGAACAACGAATTTAAACAAGGAGCTCACCCTTAATTATACGCACACATTTTATACTGATCATAATGTAGATATTCTTTTAGGCGCTTCCGAGCAATTTGGCAGATGGGAGTGGACAGATCTGAGCGGCCAGGTAAATTATTCCGACCCCCAGTACAGATACATTACGAATCAGCCACCTTTTACGCAGGGATCTTCGGGCATTTTGCAGGAAGATGATTTGATAGGATACGTTGCCCGTTTAAGTTATAATTATGCCAGCAAATATTATTTGGATGCAACATTAAGGCATGACGGTTCTTCAAGATTGGCGCCCGGCCATAAATGGGATAACTTCCCTTCTTTTGCAGCTGCCTGGCGTATCAGTGCCGAAAAGTTTTTCCCAAAAGTTGAATTCATTAATGATTTGAAAATAAGGGGTGGCTGGGGAAAACTGGGTAATTATCAATCTGCCGGATATTATCAATATTTATCGGCTGTTTCACTTACTCCGGATTATACCCTTGGTTCGGGTAATGGCGATCCCCTGGGTAACCGGGTACAAGGCGCTTCGTTGCCTTCTTTTGCCAATACTACGCTTACCTGGGAAAAAGCAAAAACAACCAGCGTTGGCATTGATGCCGTTCTATTCGACAATCATGTCACCTTTACAGCCGAATATTATGATAAGCTCACGTATGATATTATTCAATCTGTATCCCTCCCTCCGAATACAGGTATTGAAAGTCCCGCTGATTTGAATATTGCAGAAGTTAGAAACAAAGGATTCGAATTCCAGGTGGGATACAATACCCGGTTCGGTGAAGTAGGCTTTAATGTGAATGCAAACCTGACCACTGTTAATAATAAAGTGGAAAAATTAAACGAGGGCACTCCTTTGGGAGATGAGTTGGGAAGAATCCAGGAAGGATATTCCATGTTTTATTTGTGGGGCTATAAAACGGGTGGCATTTTTCAAACCCAGTCAGAAATTGACGAATGGAGAAAAACACATTCGGATGTCGTTGTGGGACAAGACCCGCAGGATCTTTCAACCGGGTATCAATATAAACCAGGGGACATGTATTTCCAGGATCTATATGGCAACCCCCGTGCCGGTGAAAAAGAGCAGCACAGCCCTGCTCCGGACAGCCTTATTAATTCCAGCGACCGCACTTATCTTGGTAAAACAATCCCGGGCTATTATTATGGATTAACTGTTGGTGCTAATTACAAAGGAATTGATATCAGTGTATTTTTCCAGGGTGTAGGCGATGTGCAAAGATATAACGGCAACAGGGCGGGTCTTGAATCGATGAGCGGGCTGGCAAATCAAATGACCACAGTGCTTAACAGGTGGACGTCCGATCATCCATCTGCCACCATGCCCCGTGCTGTATATGGTGATCCTGCACAGGCCACGAGAATATCAGACAGGTTTGTCGAAAACGCCGGTTATTTAAGGCTCAAGAATCTCCAGATAGGATATACAATTCCAAGAAGTTTTTCAGACAAGGTAAAATTCCTACAGGGTTTACGCATTTATGCCAGCGGGATAAACCTGTTCACCATAACCGAATGGTCAGGTCTTGATCCCGAAGCTGATTCCGGTAGCGGTCCCAATGGAATCAATGTTATACCAACCACGAGGCAATATGTTTTTGGAATCAATGCAACATTTTAATCAACAAGAAAATTTTTTTTGAATATGAAAACGTTTTTGAAAGCAACTGTAATAACACTGACAATTCTGAGCGGAGTTACTTACTATGGTTGCGATAAATCAAACCTTGATCTGTTGCCTCATGGTCCTACAGAGCAATCCTTTTTTACACAGGAATCCGATTTTCAAAAAGCTGTATATGGCGTATATGCCAAGATAAATGATGTTTACTGGTACAATGGCGATGCAAATGCTTCAACAATGCCGATCTATTTATTACCCGGCGATGATATTACTACCAATCAAAGCAACGAAGAGTTTGAACAATTTGGTTCCATACAACCAAGCAGTGGAAGAGTAAGTTATTTTTATACAGTACTATACCAGTTGAATGCACGTGCCAATGTGCTCTTAGAGAAAATAAACAATGTTGCCGATGGCATATATGTTACGCCCAACCTGAAAGAGTATAACAAAGGTGAGGCGCTGTTCTTAAGAGGTTACGCTTATTTCAACCTGTGGAATTATTTTGGCACATCTCCTTTAGACACCGTGAGAGTTATATCAACGGATCAATTCACTCCTCCCAACACTACCGGCACACAACTATTGGATCAGGCCATCAGCGATTTTACTGAGGCTGCTGGTTTATTGCCACAAAGCTGGGATGATGCTAACAGGGGAAGGGTGTCAAAAAACTCTGCTTATGGCATGCTGGGGAAATCTTTGGTATTCAGGGCTTCGGCTACCAATAACAATGCAGATTATACTGCTGCAATTGCTGCATTCAATAACATCACAGGCATTTCATTAATTCCAAAATTTGACGACAATTTTGCTTCTGATGCAGAAAATAATAACGAATCATTGTTTGAATACCAGGCCACCCAGGCATTTGGTTTTGACAATGTATGGTTATCCAACGACTTTGATAATGCCGTTGGGAATATGTCGGTTTTTTGGGGTTATTATGATAACAATTATGCCTTGTTTGGTAAGTCGCCTTTTTATGGCACCAATAAATTGTTAAACGCCTTTGACCCTGCCGATCCGCGGCTTCCGCTTACCATTGATCCTGCTGACAGAACTGTAAAAAAATACGTTTCGAGAGATAAGATTGGAACGTCAGGCGTGGGATCTACCAATAATCCCCGCATACTCAGGTATGCTGATGTGCTTTTGTTGAAAGCGGAAGCTGTTCTTCAATCAGGCGGTTCTACGGCAGAAGCGATTGGTCTGATTAACCAGGTTAGAACACGTGCCAGGGATATGGTTGCCGGCGGCACTGCACCTGCAAATTATTCCACCGCAGAAACAAACAAAACAACTATTATGAACTGGATCATCAACGAGCGCTTGCTTGAACTTGCCGGTGAAGGGCAGCGTTGGATCGATCTGCGGAGATGGCAGATAGAAGGTGTTATAAGCCTTGACAACAATTTCTTCAGTTCAAATACATCTACGATGTCTTTCCAGTTACCCAAACATTTGAATTTACCTATTCCAAACAGTGAAATTGATGTAAATCCTAATGTGGTTCAAAACCCCGGCTATTAATAAGTTCATGCTGGTGCTATGTTAAGTAAAGTATGACGGTTAGTTTGTGAGTGGTGAGTTGTCAGTTGTGCGTATTACCGTTCTATCTGGGAACCCACTCACCATTCACCACTGACAACTTACACTAAACTTACCACTAGTTTCATATAAACTGTCGCCCTTCAAATCCTGAGGGCGACAGTTATTTAAACGAGCCATTGTAATCAATATCAAATGAAAAATATTTTATTGCTCACCATGATATTTATAGCCTGTTCGAAAAAATCAGGCACAACATCAACCCCTAATCATGCGCCACTGGTAAGTTTATCAGCAACTATTGTCAGCATCAATCCGTTCACGTATAAATTCAAGGCAACCGCTACTGATGAGGACGGTGATGGCCTGGTTTATAGCTGGGATTTTGGAGATGGAACAACAAAGAATGGCGCTGCAGAGGAAGACCATTCTTACAGCGAAATAAACAAGTCATATACAGTAAAAGTTTCAGTGAGCGATAGCAAGGCGAGCCCTGTAGTAGCATCAACCTCTGTCAATACAATCGTTGCACAGGTTACTATTGATGCCTCAAAGAAATTCCAAACGATGGAAGGATTTGGCGGTTTTGGCGCCCAGGATGTTTACTGGAGCAACGGTCCATTCACCAGCGATCGTTTTGTAAATGACCTCATCAACGATCTTGGATTGACAATTTTGCGGGATAATATACCAACTGATTTCGAAGATGTAAATGATGATAACGATCCAAACTCAACTAACCTTTCCAACTTTCATTATGGCTCTTTTAATGATCATATTCAATATTTAAAAGACATGAAAGCCGCTGGTCTGAACAAGCTTATCATAAGTTGCTGGAGCGGGCCTGCATGGATGAAAACCAATAACAATGTGAATGGCGATAAAGCAGATGCGCCTGCCTATAATCCTAATCCAACCAGTGCAAACAACCAATTGCGCACTGATATGTATGAAGAATTTGCGGAGCGTTGTGTTGCCTACATAAAGGTATTGCAACAGGAAACAGGCATGGAAGTGTATGGGGTTAGCTTGCAAAATGAACCGCGCTTTACAGAGCCTTATGAGTCCTGTGTTTTTAATGGGGAAGCATTAAGGGATTTAATAAAAGTTGTTGGAAAAAGATTTGCTGATGATGGCATCAATACAAAAATATTTATGCCGGAAGATATCGGTTACCTCGATGGCGTGTCCGGCATGGTGCAGCCAACATTGAATGATGCAGAAGCAAGGAAATATGTAAGCATTATTGCCGTACATGGCTATGCGTTGGATGGCGTAACGGCAGATTCACCTGACGCAAAAACCTGGGAGACCATGTATAGTTGGGGCGCACCGTATAACATGCCTTTGTGGATGACTGAAACCTCCGGCTACAGTAACGACATGAAAGGTGCGATGGATCTCGGAAAAGCAATGTACACAGCTATCAATTTTGGAAATGTTTCTGCCTGGCTGCATTGGGCGCTTAGCCAGCAAACAATAGATGAGTTTGCGTTAATGTCTTCATCAGGAGAAAAAAGCAAAAGATATTTCGTTTCAAAAAACTACTATCGCTATGTGAGACCAGGTGATGTAAGGATCAGCGCTTCAGCAAATGATCAAACAAACATTTATCCTTTGGCCTTTAAGAACGATACAGCGCGTACCGCTTCTATTATTTTGATCAATGATAACACAATGGATCAGCCGGTAAAATTATCGGGAGCAGGTTTGCCCGCACAATTTGAAATGTATGTTACTTCTGCCAGCAACGATTGTAAAAAGCTTGCCGATGTTAATTCATCGGATACGTTTATTTTACCTGCATCTTCGGTAACTACTTTGTACAGGAAGAATTAACAAGGTTCGAGAAATTTGTTTACTGTTTTTTATATTGAAATTATTGTTGTCCGACTAAAATATTTTTCCCGGGCTAAAGCCCTTGATGGGCCTGCTTTTCACTAACTCCGGGCTTAAGCCTGGGGTTATATAACTGAAACCCTTACCCAACGGGCTTTAGCCCAAGTTAACCGGACAATAATATATTGAAATGATAAATCAATATTATCCAAAACGACACATTATGTCTTTCGTTCACCGGGCCGACTTTTCAATCTTCAAAAAGTATATCGAACTATTACTTTGTTCCGGAGGAACGCTTCATGGGTAACCAAAAATGAAATGGTCACAAGGCGTTCCGATAGGAACGCTTGGTGCTTATAAAACAATCATGATCTACCGATAAGATGTTCCTGACGGAACAAGAATTTGCTTAGCAAGACAAATCAGTTCTGTTTTTAATTTTTAATGATGTGCTTGCAATTACTTGAAAAGTAAAGGCAGGTTTACATAAAGACTAATCACATTATTTTCAAAACCTCCCTTGTTACTTCCAGTGTTTTATAAATATTGTCGGCTGATAATCAAAAGCTGATGGAAGCTTATCAAACCAGCAATATTCCCTTATTTCATCTCAAGCTCACCAAACCCCGGTGTATATGGATGACTATGACCAAACTGACCAGGAACACAGGCAAATTGTAAAAGCACTCAAAAGCAAAAACCTGAAATTAGCGGAACAGGCGCTTGTAAAACATCTTGCACGAGGCGAGGCTGCTGTGCTTGACCTGGAGTAAATATTTTACCTGATGTGGTAAGTCAAGATAATAATATCCCAACAAGTTTTTCCGTGTTTCTGCGTCCTTGGTAGCAAATAAAGATGTCAATTCTTGCCTGGCATAACATTAAAAATCATTATAGTCCGGGTAAAAATATTAAACTCTTTGAAATCCTTTGCCGGATTGGGGTTCCGGCTCCCTCTCCTTCGGAGAGGGTTGGGGTGAGGTCAAAATAAGCTTCATGAGGGTTGCAGCATTTTAGCTGGACAACAATGATTAGAATTCAAAATTGATCTTACTCAATAAATCATTGCCCGGTTTTTGGCCGGCTAACTGCCCGCCGTCCGCAATAAAGACCTGTCCGGTGATAAAACTACTTTCATCACCTGCAAGAAATAAAAACAATGGCGCCACATCTTCTACTCTTCCCGGCCTGTTTAGGGGTATATATCTGTCAACAAAATTCTGTACAAATTCAGGACTGTCTATCTCCATCGACATGGGGGTTTGCAAATAACCCGGGCAAACTGCATTTACTCTAATGCCTAAATGGGCAAGTTCAAGCGCCATGGTTTTGGTAAGCATAATGATTCCGCCTTTGGAGGCATTATAATGCGCATAGCCAAATTCTCCATCCAGGCCATTTTTGCTGCTCATATTGATCACAACACCTTTTTTACGCAACGCCATTCGTTGACAAACAGCCTGCGCCACGAAAAAAGATCCTGCCAGGTTGATGTTAATTATTTTCTTCCATTCCTCCTCAGGAATATTCAGAAAAGGCGTTTCGGAAGCGATGCCGGCATTGTTTATCAGCACATCAATTGGTTGCAAGTCATCGGCCCTTTTTACAGTATCAAATACAGACGCCCGGTCACTGACATCAACAGCATAAGAGCATATATGTAATGACCCGGTCTTTAATTCTTCAGTCGTTTTATTTAAATTTTCTTCATGGTAATCTATGAGTGAAAGATTGGCGCCTTCCGCAGCAAAATGCCGGGCTATTTCAAGACCGATACCTCGCGCCGCGCCTGTAATTAAAATATGTTTATTGTTAAACCGGTTCGTGTTTTCCATAAAAATTAATTTAGTAAAATGTACGGTAACCAATAAAAATAATTTAAAATTGTTTACAAAAAATATCTATAATTGTAAACAATATTCCAAATATCTTATCATCCCGAATGAATATAGAACCCAATATTAATACCGTTGAATGAAAAGATCTTTGATATCATGGAGCTTGTTGTTCGCCTGTAACCTGATGTGGTCATTGCAGTTTACCTGCATAAAATTAATACAGGACCAGGTAGGTGCATTCAGTACCGTATTTATACCCATGTTGCTTGCCGCGCTCTTTATGCTGCCCTTTGTTTATAAAACCGTAAAGACGAATAAAAACAGGAAACTCAGCGATCTGAAAGTTTTTGCTGTATTGGCATTGCTCGGCCAGTTTCCTGCACAGGTACTAATGACCATCGGAACACAGCAATCAACTGCAAGCAATGCAGCAATTATTAATTTAAGCCTGCCCGTTGTATCCGCACTTTTAGCTGTTGTTTTCTTAAGGGAGAAAATGAGCCCATTGCGCTGGATAAGTTTCTTGCTGGCCATAGCAGGTGTTGCGCTGTGTTCTTTAAAAGATATTATGCAGACTGATTTCAGTGTTCAATATCTTATTGGTAACCTGCTTATTTTTTCAGGTGTTCTTGGCAGCGGATTTTATAATACCATTTGTAAAAAAATATCTGAAGGTTATACGGAAATGGAGATGTTGTTCTATACATACATTTTTATGGCGATATTGCTTGCGCCTCTTGTTTGGCATTATGAAGGCGATGTATTTAGAAACATCCCATCCTTCACGGGCAATACGTGGACAGGCCTTATTTTATTAACCGTGTTTCATAATTTCTTATCGATGATATTATTTTTTACTGCGTTGAAAAACTTAGAGGCCATACAGGTTGCACTTTCCAATTTCCTCATCGCCTTTTTTGGAATTCCGATTGCTGCGCTGGCGCTGCATGAGAAGCTCAGCCTGGTATCTGTGGCAGGAGGATTATTGGTATTGATCGGCACTATTGCTATCACTGTCCGGGAGTACAGGCAATCATTACGGGATAAGATAATACAGAAGATGAGTACTGAATAAAAAATTATACTAAGAAATGATAGCCATGAAGAATTTTCTCTCATCCTTTTTTTTACTTACAACCTTTTTATTTTTTTCTGAAACAAGTAGAGCGCAAAACATCATTGTAACAGAAAATGAAAAGGAAGGCACTACTGATTGGATACTTACAAAAGTGCATGCAGATACCTGTAAACTCACAAAGCCATATAAAGCTAATCTTTTTTGCAGGCAGCAGGATATGGAAGGCTACTGCTCTCACACCAGTATCAAGGCAGGTGAAACACTGAGCGTATATGTAAGTACAAACCCTGCGTCATCATTTACAATTGATATTTATCGTATGGGTTATTATGGCGGAAATGGTGCAAGAAAAATGATGCGTCTTGGACCGATAGAAGCACAACCTCAGCCAACTCCGGATGATGGCGAAAAAAATATCCGGGATTGTAAATGGGCAAAAAGTTTTGATATCAGGATCCCTGCTGATTGGGTAAGTGGTGTTTATATTGGCAAGATGACTGCAGCGGTTTCAGGCATGCAGTCATACATAGTTTTTATTGTAAAGGATGACCGTAAAACAGATTTTCTTTTTCAATGTTCAGATTTTACCTGGCAGAATTATAACCGCTGGCCGGAGTGGCGCTCAGGTTATGACTGGCATTTTGAAAATGGTGAACACAATCCATGGAATTCAGGTGAAGGTCCCGAGATAAGTTTCAATCGTCCATATACTTTTTATTTCAACGGGCTGCCTGTGGGTGTTGGTGATCCGCAATTTGTTGGCTCAGGCGAATTTTTGATGTGGGAATTTCCGCTGGCTTACTGGATGGAATCGAAAGGTTATGATGTCTCGTATATTTCGAATCTTGATGTACATACCAACCCAAACGAATTGTTGCGTGCAAAAGCTTTTTTATCTGTTGGCCATGATGAGTATTGGTCGAGGCAGATGTATGATAATGTATCTGCTGCAAGAGATGCCGGCGTGAACATTTTATTCTTAAGCGGCAATGCTGTTAGCGGTGAAGTGTATTTGAAACCTGATAGCAATGGCTTACCAAACAGGATCATGGGCCGTGTGCAAAGATTTAAAGATGAAGAGAAACTTATGGGCGGCAAATCTTATGGTGTTGGTCTGGGTGACTGGACTTGCGTTGAACCGGATCATTGGCTGTTTAAAGGAACCGGCATGAAGAAAGGTGATTATATTAAAGATCTTGTTGGTTGGGAATATCATGGGTTTCCCATCGGCAACCAACCTGGGATAAAAGTGCTTGCAACAGGAACAATGATCACAAGGGAAGACACCGCTGATTATGCAGCAACCATTTATGAAATGCCTAAAGGAAATTTTGTTTTTGATGCTGCAACCTGCTGGTGGAATATGTTGTTGTCAAAACCGCCTTTGTACCAGGAAAAATTAAATCCAAACGGAGCATACAAAGGGCATTTGGTTGATTTCAGTAAAGGTGACATTCGCGTACAGAAAATGACAGAGAATCTTTTTAATAAAGTGATTGGGAAATGAGTTGAGCTATTTAAAAATCTATTGCAATGAACAGGATTTTTTTCATCTTTTTATTTTTTGTGTTCTGTATGCAAGCATCTGCACAGACAGAAAAATTGATCTATCATAATATTAAGACAGATGCTGCAGGAAATATCATACCATGGTCAAATGATGAGCCGGGTAAAGCCTGGAGCCATGTGATAAATCTTGTCTGGAATTTCTGGGATACCATGCGTATTGATATGAATGGCATTCCTTATTACATGAATCACCAGGTTTGGAATACTCCTGAAAATGACCCGAGAGGTCTTGGTGGCGATCAGTTTGCAATGGCGCTTTCGTCATGGAGATTGTTATACGCTTACACAGGTAATGAGCGCATCAAAGAGAACATGCGGTTTATTGCTGATTATTATCTTTCACATGGTTTTTCGTCAGCCAATGATGATTGGGCTAACATTCCATATCCGTATAATACGCTTATTTATTCAGGTATGTATGACGGCGATATGATCATCGGCAAAAATTATACGCAGCCCGATAAGGCCGGTGCATTTGGAATAGAGCTTTTACATCTTTACAAAATGACGGATGGGGAGCGCTATCCTAATATTACCGATGACATATATTTAGATGCAGCCATAAAAATTGCCAACACTTTAGCTAAGCATACAAAAGATGGTGACGAAAATAATTCGCCCTTGCCTTTTAAAGTCAATGCAGTTACCGGCGAGGTTGGAAAACTTTTGAATAACAATCGCAGTGAAGAACATGTTGGATTAAGCAGCTACACAACCAACTGGAGCGGCACGCTGGAATTATTTCTGGAACTGCAGCAACTGAATGTTGGAGAAGTGCAATTATATAAGCAGGCTTTTGATAAGATCATCAACTGGATGAAAAAGTATCCTTTGCAGAATAATAAATGGGGACCTTTTTTTGAAGATATACCTGGATGGAGCGACACGCAGATCAATGCAATTACATTTACACAATTCATGATGAATCATCCTGAATATTTTCCGAACTGGAAACCAGAAGTAAAAAAGGTTTTTGATTGGGTGTATGAAAAACTGGCCAATGAACAGTGGAAAAAATATGGTGTAACTGTGGTGAATGAACAAACCGCTTACCTGCAGCCGGGCAACAGCCATACATCAAGACAGGCATCTGCAGAATTGCAATACATGAAACTGACAGGCAATATGTTTCATTACGATAATGCAGTGCGCCAGCTTAACTGGGCAACTTACATGGTTGATGATGATGGCAAAAACCGTTATCCGAACGATGCCAACTGGCTCACTGATGGCTATGGTGATTATGTTCGTCATTTCCTTCGCGCCATGGCTGCTATACCTGAGCTTGCGCCTTCAGATGAAGAACATCTTCTTTCTTCAACTTCTGTTATAGAAGAAGCTGTGTATGCACCGCTTCCTGATAAATGGTATGTGAACTGGCTTGGAAAAACAGATATCAAAACCATAAGGGTTTTTTATAGAACATTCGACAGCACGGGTAATGAGCAGATACGTTTGCTAAAGAAACCTTCTGCAGTATTATTTAATCTAAAATCTGCAACCGAATTAAAAGAATTAACAGCACAGGGTTTTTTATGGAAAGCTTTAAATAAGGGCGGCATTCTTACCATTAAAAGAGAAAACTGTGATAAGGTGATCGTTGTTGAGTGAGCAATTAATCTGCTATTTGGTTTTATTGTATGATGCCAGAAATTGTTTCGGCGTTACAACCGGCAACCGGGGCAATGCTTTTTTATAATCTTTTATGTTGGATGTGATAAAATAATCCATATCCTTTACACCAAGTGCAGTGTAGTATTGAATAGCATCTTCAAGATCGGTAAAACCCGCATGCAGGGCAAGCAAAAAATTTTTCTCAGTTGTTTGAGCTAAAGCAACGTATCTAAGCAAAACATTCATTATATCTACAATGCTATTGTTAGTGATTTTTGCTTTTGAAAGAAAATATATCACATTCTGAAGACAGGCAGCAGACGTATAAACTGTTACCATTCCTTTATTGGCATCATTTAAAATTTTTCCGGCATCTTCATATTCGCCTCTTTGCAGAAGCGCGTCAAGGAAAACATTCGCATCGAGAAAAGCAACATTCATTTTTTCCTTTTTTTGTTTTTGGATTTATATGTTTCTTCCTGTTCATTCAAATAATCTTCAGAACGCCATTCCCTGATCATTTCCTTATAACTCTTGTTTCCCGGTAATTGCATCTTATTCCTGTAAGGCGCCATTATCTTATCAATCTTATCCATAACCAATCCCTTTTGTTCTTCTTTTTCACTGAGTGAATTGAGGTATTCTTCAACCATTTTACTAATGCTTTTACCCTTTTTTCTTGATATCAGCTTTGCACGCTTTACCGTTTCCTCATTGATGCTTAATGTAAGCTTAGTAGTCATACAATTTTTTATAAATATACGTGTAATCAATTTTATACACGTATATTTTGCAACAACGCAAAAAGCAGTATGCACCAGCATACTTATATAAATTCTTCATCTTATTTTCAGGCATGAAAAAAATTATACTGATTGTCTTGCTGTTTCCTGCATTTAATTTGCTTGCGCAGCAAACAAAGCCTTTTTTGTTTTTGTATGATGATATCTCATTAAAACCATTTGCCGGTACAACATCAGTTCAACCGCTTCAAAAGATTGCGATAGCCAATGCAAAAGGAAATAGTATAAAAGTATTTGATGGCAATGGCAAAGAATATTTTTCATTATCTATAAAACCAATAACCAATTTTACGGTTGGGGGCGCTTTGGGCAAACAGGTTGTACGCATATATGATCAAAACAAAATAACTGATTCACTCTCTTTTTATATTGATGCAAAAACAAACATTGATGATGGCGGTTATTATAAAAGCATGTTCGATCTTTTTTATAAAGGTATGTTTGTTGATAACAATTCCGGTGTTGATACAGTAAGGTGGAACGGCAAAGAATACCATGTTTTCGTGCAATGGGGTTTGGATAATTTTCATACAATGAAGGGCATGAAATATTTTATGCCGAATGGAAGAGAACTGATTGATATTATGCGGCAGTCGCAGAGAGAAGATGGCATGATCTACAGTTTTGTGCAGTATATGAGCAATCCTGATTATTTTTTAACGAGGGATAAATTTTCCGGTTACAGCAAAAAAATTGGAGATAGGGTTTTTGTCCGCCAGCCAACAGAGAATCATCCGGAATATATTTATGTAAATACGATCTATGATGTTTGGAAATCTGATGCAGATACGGCATGGATGAAATTGAATCTTGCTTCCGCACAGAAAGCATTGGATTATGCGCCAAACGATCCTGCCCGCTGGAGTAAACGTTTTGGATTATTAAAAAGAGCGTATACAATCGATAGCTGGGATTTTGCCGTGGAAGATGAATATATGCCTGATCTTGGTATTACCAATTCAATGATCATCGATCCAAACAAAACAAAATTTGGCGTATTCTTTGGCGATAATACAGGTTATATAACTGCATGTTACCAGTTGGCTGAAATGCTTGATTTCGCAGGTGATTCCGTCAATACAAAAAAATATAAACAACGTGGGGATAAGATGACTGACCGTTTAAATAAGCTCACATGGAATGGCCGTTTTTTTACACATTTTATTGATGAGGATTCAACTGTGCATCGCAATCTTGGCGTTGATGAAAAAACGCAAATTGCGCAATCCAATACATATTCTTTAAACAGGAACATCACGCATGAGCAAAGCAAAGCGATTATTGAAACCTACATCAATTTAAAAAATAATTTGCCGGTTGGTTCACCTGGCGAATGGTATGCAATTTACCCGCCGTTTCAAAAAGGTTTCACACTGCATGATGCTGTATGGCAATACATGAATGCCGGTGTTGGTGGCCATAATGCAGGCGAGCTTGCCCGCGGTGCTTATGAAAATGGTTATGAAAATTATGCAACAGATATTTTAAACCGCATATTTGAACTCGGTAAAAAATATGGCAATCGCATTTCATTTGCTTATACCGGATCCATTCCTCCTCCTCCGCCACCACCGGTTTATAAGCCACTGAACATTTCATCTTATGCGAATATGGATATCTCGAATACTAATAATAGTGCGCAACATAAATGGATGAATGGTGGTAAACCAGGCGATGATTTACATCAGCTTCCTGTTGGCGAACAATTATTGGACAGTATACAATTTAATGTGATCGACCCTGCAAAAAATAATTATAATGCTGTGATTGCAGTGTCCAGTCAAAAAGGTTTTCCGCCTTCTGTTGAGATACCTGTAAATGATACAGCCGGTTGCATTTATGTAATGCATACAGCCGGCAAACCTTCATCGGAAAATGTAGCCGGCGCCGTTACGATTTTATATGAGGATGGCAGCCGCAATTTTAATTACATGATAATGGGCAAGCAGCTTGTTTACTGGTGGTTTTCTGAATTAAAAACAGATCGTTCCGGCATTGCATGGTATGGAAAGAATGATGTGAGTGAAGGAGTAGGTGTAAGCTGGTGCGCATTGGACAATCCGCATCCGGAGAAGAAAATAAAGAGTATCATTCTCTCCGCTTCCCGGAATAATAATATTTATACAGTGTTTGCAATTACCTTATCCAATCAAAAACATTATATCCCTGTAAATCCTGTTTCATTTGGCGGGCCTGATGACTGGGCTGCAGCAACTAATATGGATGCGATGATTGAAGGACTTGCCGGTATAAAAAACGCATCGCATACCGAGGCTTTCAATGAACCTGTAATTGCACCCCGATGGATGACGACGCAATCAGATTCGGTTAACGTAACTATTCGGTTTGCTGCATCTGAAGGATATGTCAGTTATCAATATCATCTTGACAGGATCAATAAAAACATCAACATTACTGCAACAACCGGTGGCAATAAAATGTTGCTACATGTATTGCTTCCTAGAAATACAAAAGCAACATCAGTAGCTGTAAATAGTAAACCAATAAGTTTTGAACAATCATTTATCGAACAATCTGGTTATGCAGATTTTGAAGTTAATGCTGATAAAGTAATGCATATTCATCTGAAATATGAATAGCTTATATCCTCATTATAATATTTTTACACAATTCAAGAAGCGGATAAAAATATATTAGCGCATGAAACGGCTTTTTTTAATTTTACTGTTGCCATTTACAATTCAAGGATTTTCTCAATCAATAGACTATAAAGGTTTGCCGCAATGGAGCTGGCATAAGGAAGATTCAACTGAATATTATTTGTACACGCCCTCAGATATGAAGAAGGGAAAAAAGTACCCCGTGGTGCTGGCAATGCATGGCTGTTGTGGTGAAGATTACCACGCATCTTTGAGAAACGCGGTTGATCCTGTTGTTCGCATGTGGCACAATTTTGCAGCCAATACGCAACCTGTGCCAACATACATTATAGCGCCAGCTACTTCACGCGGATGGCGACAGCATTTTGAAAATTTAAAGAAGGTGATGGATGATCTTATCGCCAATAACAATGCAGATCCGCAACGCATATACGTTTGCGGTTTTTCCATGGGCGGAGATGGTACATTCAGGATCATTCAGCAATATCCAAACTATTTTGCAGCGGGTATTACGATGGGAATGAGTTTTCATGGCGACTCTACCAAAGTAAAAGATGTTCCGATCTGGAGCAACCAGGGTGAGACAGATTATTTTTCAAGATCACTGCGAAAAAATGTCGCGGATATTCGTCATTTAAACGGGGCTGTAGACGATACGGGCGCAACATGGGTTACCGGTGTAAATCCGCGGTATTCAAATTTTAAAGGCGTTGATCACGGCGTGCAATGGGATGCAGCCAGCACCCAGGATCTGACAGGCTGGGCTTATTCAAAGATCAATGATGGCAATATTTATCCAACCGTATTTTTTAAAACACCTTCATATAAACAAACTGCGGAAGCAGGAGAAAAAATAACGGTTGATATTGATGCGCATGATGCTGACGGAACTATTGCAAAGGTGGAAGTGTTGTATGATAATAAAACGGTTAAAACATTTAAAAGGGCGCCATATAAACTTACACTAAAGGCGCTTAAAGGCGACAATATAATTAAAGCCGTTGCTTATGATAATAAGGGCAAAACATCAACTGCTGAAACTATTTTAAGGGTAAATGAAAAGCCAGTCATGTCGTGGCAATTTTTAAACGATGCACAGGTTGGAAAATTCTATAGTGCAAAATTAAACGGTAAAGGAAACGGCAAATTGTTTTATTATGCTGATAAAAAAACTTTGCCTCCGGGCCTGCTGCTTTATCCTGATGGTACATTAAAAGGGATTCCGGTAAAAGCAGCCAATAATTATTCAATTCCTGTTAAGCTGATCGATGAAGACAATGATACAACGCAACAGGTTTTCCAGTTAAGAATTCCGGTTAAAAGCCGGAGTGATGTGTTGGTTACAAATGTTGTTTCAGCAAATGGAACGATTTATCCTGTTTCAAAAATGATGGTGGGCGAGTCGCCAAGCTTTAACAGTAAAGACACCATATTAACAACCGCTGCAGATGAAATTAATTTCAGTGGCCTGGACAGATATGAAGGATTGACGTACATTAAAACTGATATTAACGAAAAGGATACAGCGGCCGGGAATTTTTTAAGTTTTGATATAGATGAGGATGCAACCGTATATATAGCATACGAAACACTTGATTCCAATTTTCGCTCAACTATTCCTGCATGGCTAAATATTTTTGATAAAGAAAAAGGACAGATTGCTGCTCAATACCGCTATTACAATGTGTACAGTAAAAGTTTTCAGGCCGGAAAAATAGTGTTGCCATCTGCCGATGCAAAAGCCAATGGTGTTGGAACAGGATATTTTGTAATGATTAAGAAAAATTGATAAGATAAAAACGGTCTTATCGCCGGTAACTCTTAATGCCATCTATTCTTTCTTTTTCAACTTGTAAGTTCTTATTTGTAATGATTGCAGTGGCGGCAAATCACTGATTGGTTTATCAAGATAAAAATAAGCGGTTGCAGAAACATCATCACTCCTATAAAACATAACATAACCGGCAGGCAGAGTTGTATCATTCAGATTCACGATTTTGCCAGGAGCATATAAAGGTTTTGGGTAACCTTGCTGGTCATCAATGGTAACGGGAATTAAAGGAACGCCTTTTGCCTGTAATGCTGCAACCAGTTCTTTTTTATTACTGCCCATTTCAGGTAATACAACTTTTATATCCTGCTTAAAAAATATTGGGTCGGGAATGTGATAACGATAAAAACACCAACCGTTATCACCATCTTTATTGGCATATAAGGAACCTGCATAGTCATTATAAAATTCTCCCTGTCCCCAACCTGTACCAATATAATCTTCGGTACCCGTACCCGCTAATGTTGGATATTCCTTATCGCCATCTAAATACATTTTCACCTCGCCTTCGCCCCACCAATGATTTTCATAAATGGGATTGGCAAACACGCCGGCATTCACGCCGAGAAATCTTCCTTTGCCTTTTACTTGTGGCAACAGCTCAAAGTCTCGACAGCATAAAAAATGCTTGCAATAAATTGATGCCTTATCCAATTGGCAGTAACGGAAACTTATTGGAGTGGCAGCACGACTGGCGTTCAACCGATCCTGCACATCGCCATTTATCACACATGTATGCTGTTTTTCCCGGTTCTGAAATTTCGCCTCTAACAACGCCTGCATTGGCTGATGCAGCAAAGAAAGCATTGAGCCTGCGCGCCAAAACCAATGGCAGTTGGGGCTTTGCATGGAAGGCTGCCTGCCGGGCAAGATTATATGAAGGTGACAGTGCCATGCAAACTTTGCAATACCAATTGCATTATGTAGATGCCAATGCAAAAACGCCTGTAAATAACCTTGGCCTTTATCCAAACTTATTTAACAGCGAAGTGCCTGGCGTTATTCTTAACGGCAATACGTGTATTACTGCTGCAGTGACAGAAATGTTATTGCAATCGCATACAGGTATTATTGATTTACTGCCTGTGTTACCAACTATTCTTGCCCGGGGTTCTGTAAAAGGTTTAGTGGCGCGTGGTGATTTTGTTGTGAATATTAATTGGAGCGATCATCGGCTTATAACAGCAGATTTAATTGCAAGACAAAATACAGTATGTAAAATAAAGCTTAACAATCCTTATAAAATATATTTGAATAACAAAGCGATCGCGTTGCATAACGAAGGCAATAATGTTTATTCATTTAATGCAGAGGCTGGCAAAACGTATGTTATAAAATGACAACCGGATCAATTTGCAAATGTTAATTGTAACTTTATAATAAAGAATAATTATGAAAACGCTTACAATGCAAATACCTGATGATGTGGACATAGAAGAAAAAGAATTCAAATTTAGAATAGCTGCACAATTATATAGAGAAGCAAAGGTTTCCTTAGGCGAAGGTGCAATAATGGCCGAAGTTTCTAAAAGATATTTTATCGAAAACCTTGCCAGCGTTGGTGTTTCGTTATTTAATTACGGATCTGACGAACTTATAGATGAAGTTAAAAATGCATAGCGTCGTTATAGCCGATACAAGCTGCCTCGTTTTATTTTCGAAAATTGATTTACTGGATTTGCTTCATACAATGTATACTGCGGTTATGATCACTCCCGAAGTTGCAGATGAGTTTGGAGAAGCACTTCCTTCATGGATTAACATCCAGCCCGCAACAAAATTCAATATCAAAAGTTTAGAGAAATATAGACTTGGCAAAGGTGAAATTACTTCTCTTGCTTTGGCACTTGATTTAAAAGACAGTATAGTTATTCTGGATGATGAAAAGGCAAAGAAAATTGCCAGGCAATTGCAGTTGACTGTTACAGGTTCTTTAGGTGTTATAGTAAAAGCAAAACAGGAAAATTTAGTGCCGAGTGTAAAGGATATTTTAAGCAGGGTTAAGGCAACAAATTTTTATATGCCATCATACATTGAAGAAACTATCTTAAAGCTTGCAAATGAATAAGATCAAAATCATGAGAAAATTATTTTTTCTTGTTTTCACGCTCATTGCACTACAAAGTTTCTCACAATTCACCGTCAGCGATAATCATCGTTATCTCTTAAAAAACGGTAAGCCATTCTTTTGGTTGGGGAATACGGGATGGGAGCTTTTTCATCGCCTGAACAAAGAGGATGTTGATACCTATTTTAAGAAACGTTCTGAACAGGGATTTACAATTGTGCAGGCAGTTGTTCTTGCTGAATTGAATGGCCTGGATTCTCCAAACGCAAACGGCGACTGGCCGCTGATCGACAACGATCCGGCAAAACCAAACGAGGCATATTTCAAATTTGTTGACTATGTTGTTGACAAAGCCAATGATTATAATATGAATATTGCTATGTTGCCCACCTGGGGTGATAAAGTTTTTAAAGATCGCTGGGGTACAGGCCCGGAAATTTTTAATACAAACAACGCAAAGCTGTATGGCAAATGGATCGGTGACCGTTATAAACACAAAACAAATATCATTTGGGTTTTAGGCGGCGATCGCTTGCCGCGTAATGCAAATGATGTTGCCACCTGGAATGCAATGGGTGAAGGTATAATGGAAGCAACCAGTAATAAAGCCATCATCACTTTTCACCCGCAGCCATGCGATTCCGGTTCAGCCACATGGTTTCATCATGAAAGCTGGCTGGCGTTTAATATGTTTCAAAACGGCCATTGCAGGGATGTTGCGAACTATAATAAAATTCAATTGGCGTATAACTTAACACCAACAAAACCTGTGATGGATGCAGAGCCTATTTATGAAGATCATCCTGTTTGTTTTAATGCAAAAGATCTGGGTACAAGCAATGCTTATGATGTGCGTAAATATGCTTATCTCGATCTGTTTTCAGGTGCATTCGGGCATACTTATGGCTGTCATGATATCTGGCAAATGTATTCTCCAAAACATGAACCAGTAAACGGACCACACATGTTTTGGTATGACGCATTGAATTTGCCCGGTGCAAGCCAAATGCAATATGTAAGAAAGCTTATAGAATCACACCCAATGCTTGAACGAATTCCTGATCAAACATTAATAAAAGAAAATGATTTAACACCAGCACAACGCATACAAGCCACACACGGCAACGATTACGCTTTTATTTATACTACGCAAGGTTTGTCTTTTACCGTGTATCTGGATAAAATAAAAGGTGAAGTATTGCACGCATATTGGTACGATCCACGCAGTGGAAAAACAACAGATATAGGCAACATCAATAACGAAGGGGAGAAAAAATTCGATCCTCCATCAAAAGGTTATGGAAAGGATTGGATATTGGTTATAGACGATGCAGCAAAGTATAAGGGAGTGCTTTAAACAGAAGTCAATCTTTAAATCTTGTAGCTTAATAATTTCATGTTTACTTAAAATTTAAAGTTCTTTTTTCGTTTTTGGTATTAATGATATCGATTGAGGTTATCACATCATTTACCGGAATAAACAGTGAAGATTGTGACAGGTAAGAATTACCATGATACACTTCTTCCTTCCTCGTTTTTCCGTCTTTTAAATGAATGAAAATTGTTCTATCGCTTGCTTTAAGTCGAACAAGATCTTTATACGTTTTATTCAACTGAAATAATCGTAATGCCCCCCTGTTTTGAGAGGCGGCTATCATATAACTGTTATTAATGCCTTTTAATTTTACCAATGCCTTAGCGTTACCGGGAATATACATACCGCTTTGTAAAATTGATTCTGCTGTAAAATCTCCTTTGCCATCGCCCAATAAAACAAGGCCATTCATTGCATCATATCGTCCATTCATTACTTCGTTGCCAAAATCATTTCCGCAAAGCATTACATCTACATTGCCGTCATCATTTATATCATCCGCTATCATTGCAAACACAGGCGCCATTTGTGCCAATGGGGGTAAAGCATGCAGTTTAAATTTTCCATTGCCAAGGTTTTCTATATATGATGTTTGAAGATAGTTTACCTGCAGGTGCAAAGCTTTTTTTAAAGAAGAATCAGGAAAAATATCATGAATATCTGCTGAACCAAATTCTTTATAAGTAAGATATTTTTTCTTTAATGCAGGAATCTGGTCAACAAGATCATCGCGGTTAAATGCAGGATATTCTTTTTTATTTCCATGCAGATCTTTGAGATAAACTGTAATAATCGGATCGAGTGTTCCGTTGCCATCAAAATCGCCTGCATACATGTTCACCGGATATTGCTCACTTGCTTTGAAAAACGAATTTTCTCCAAGGTTACCAGCGATGTAATCTATATCGCCGTCATTATCGAAATCGCCTCCAACAATACTGTTCCACCAACCGCTTTCATTGCCAATACCTGTTTTGTCGCTAACATCTTTTAATTTACCGTGATCATTCTTTAAAAATTTAAGGGGTGTCCATTCACCTGCAAGTATAAGGTCAGTCCATCCATCATTGTCAAAGTCAGTCCACAGCGCATCACATATTAAACCTATATTGTTTAATTGAGGGGCTAATTCATTGGTAACATCTGTAAACCTTATCTTACCTGGCTTTGAATTATTCCTGTAAATAAATGAGCTTACCGGCAAAGGATAACTGCCTGGCAGCACTCTTCCTCCTATAAACAAATCAAGGTCGCCGTCATTATCTATATCAGCAGCTTTAATACAACTTTTACTGGTGTAGTTTATGGGCAAAGCAGAAGTGTCAATTGCAAAATCTCCCTTACCATTATTCACAAAAAGATGGTCTTCGTAATTTTTTGTTGTTGCCGGCGATTCATTGCTGCCGCTAACACAATACAAATCATCATCACCATCATTATCCGCATCAAATAATAATAAACCCATGTTTTCAGGCCTGCGAATATTACCATTACCAACAAAGTCTACATCCTTCACCTGGAATTTCCCGTCGGACTGCTGTATAAAAAATTTTCCTGTGTAATCACCTGTGCCACCGACAAAAAAATCGTCGAGGCCATCGTTGTTTACGTCTGCAACAGCAAGCCCGGGCCCATAATCTGATAGTTTGTGCGGCAGCAATCTTTCATTGCTAAAATCAACATAATCAATTTCGTTATGCGTATAAAAAATTTTCGCCTTGTTGGTTATGTTAGAAAATAAAGCGTTTTTATAAAAAGAAGATGAATCTGCTGCATAGGAAACTGCATTTTTAATGTCAACCTTTATTAATTGGTTTGCTTTTATATTATAAAGAACCTGTTTTTTGTTTGTCCATTTCACAACCAGCGAATCAATTGTTGCAACATTTCCTAATCCAAAAAAAGGTTTACAATCAATTGTAGAAAGATAACCTCTGTATGGCGTGTTTTCATACGATTGCATTTTGCCATGATCGTAGTAAATGCTGATATCAGCTCCTAATCCAAACCTGTTATTGTTGCCTCCGTTACATGCAATTTCGAGGTAGTTCTTATTTATTTTATCCTTTGTGTTGGTCGTATTCTCATAAACAAAAGCTTTATCATTGATGTTGTTGATGACGTAATCCAGATCACCATCGTTATCCAGATCAACGGCAACAGCACCATTTGAAAATGAAGATTCAGTAAAACCCCAATCGGTTGTAACATCTTCAAACTTTAGATCGCCATCATTTTTAAATGCATAGTTTGGAATTTTTATCTGGGGTATCTGGTCAATGATTTGTTGTTTTGATGCAATGTATGAAGCGCCATTTCTGAATGCTGCAAAATCATGGTCAGTAACATCTTTCGGATATCCATTCGTGATAATAAGATCTCTATAACCGTCATTATCAAAATCAGAAAGGGATGTATTCCAGCTCCAATCTGTTTGAGCAATACCGGCATAAAAACTGATCTCCGAAAAAACGGGGTCGCCTATAGAATCATTACTTAATAGCTGCGGACCCATGTTTAATTGCAAAGTGTTCCGTACATATTGCAGCTCCAGACCCATGTTCAGCATATTCTGAATAACAAAATAATTGTAGCGGCTCATGTTTTTTTTCTTCCGGAAATTATCTTCCGGGTTCATATCAACAGCAACCACATCCGGCAATCCGTCGTTGTTAATATCGGCCACATCATTGCCCATGGCATTTTGGGATGTGTGCTTAAAATACCTGCCAACCTTATCACTAAAAGTTCCGTTTTTATTATTGATCCAAAGATGATCGCTGCCAAAAAAATCATTTGTAACATAAACGTCTTTCCATCCGTCATTATTAATATCAACAACGTTTATTCCCAAACCATAACCATGCTCATTAATGCCGGCTCGTCTTGAAACATCTGTAAACACGGGATGTTTTAAAACAGGATCCCAATCATTACGGTATAATTTATCAACATCAACACTGTCGTTTTTCACAATGTTGGCATTAAATGCAACACTTTGCCTTTTTGCAAGCTTGGTTGTTACAAGATACATGTCCAGGTCGCCATCATTGTCGTAATCAAAAAAAGCTGCGTGAACGCTCCAGCTTGTATCCGCCAAACCATATTCACCGGCCATATCTTTAAATAGGGGAATACCGTCTTTGTTTACACCCTGGTTAACGTATAAAATATTTTTTCTTTGCTGTGGATCAGACTTGATAGTAGTACACACGTAAATATCTTCAAGCCCGTCATTGTTAATATCAACCACCGAAGCAGCATTGCTCCATTCACCCCTGCCCCCAACATTTGCAACAGGAGTGATGTCTTTAAATTTCATGCTGCCTTTGTTGAGGTATAATTTATTTGATGTTGTGCTCGCAGTAAAATAAAGATCCGGCAATCCATCATTGTTGAAATCGCCAACAGCAACACCGCCGCCATTATATAAAAATTCAAGATCGAGCGGGTTGATGGAATCGTTCTCAACCACTTCATTATTAAATGCAATGCCTGTTTGTGAAGAAGAAAGTTTTATAAATAATGTATGTTTTTTATTGCAGCTACAAAGAAGCAAGAAAAAGATAAAAGCATTGAATAATTTCATTGTAAACGATCTGCTTTTAGCAAATAATTATAAAGATTTTCGGAGGATTAATGTAAACGGGTTTTTTATTTTTTCCCGCCGGTTTTCGAGGATAAGTTTTGCGGCTGTTTCACCCATTTTTGCATGATCAGTGGAGATAACTGTAATGCCATTAATTAAAATTTCCTTTAGCGGAGTTTCATTATAAGAAATAATGCCCACGTTTTTACCAATTTTTAATTTTTGTGATTTGCAATTTTTTATAAGCTGAACAAGATCCGTTTCTTCGATTACAATATATGCGGTATGCTGTTCGATTTTTGTACCGGGTTTTATTTCATGAATCACCTGGTTACTAAAATTATATTGCATGCAGAAATTGCGAAAGCCCATAACAATTTCGAATGGATAAGGGATTATTTTCGGATGCACCAGTACCAGTTTTTTATATTTCTCTAAAATCTTTAAGCCGGATTCCAGCGCTTCAACAATATCATTTCGGAAATCCTGGTAAACTGCTGTATAATTTTTGTTCACATCTGTAAGATCTTTATCCAGTATAACCAGTTTTTCAGGCGGAATTTTAAGAATAAGCTGATAAACTTCAGCAATGTTCTCATAAAAATGCGGCATGATAACGAAATAGTTATAGTCGTACCAGTTGTCCATAATTAAACCTTCCAGAACCTTTGCATTGCAATGATGTATTTTTAAATCAACAACCGCATCTTCGCCCAGCGTTTCTATAAACGAATTATATATCTGCTTTTTATAGTTGCTGATTTTATTAAACAACAGCAGTATACGATATTTTGTAGCAACATCACTACTGTTTATGTAAAAACCCTTACCCTTTATGGCGCTGATAATGCCCCTTTCTTCAAGTACATCATATGCCCTTTGCACGGTATCGCGGGAAAGAGAATACTCATTGCTGCATTCGTTGATAGAAAGAATTTTATCGCCTTTCCTTAATTTATTTTGTTTAATAGCATTGGTAATGCAATCGATTATCTGAAGATATTTCGGAGTTCTTCTTTCTTCATCAATTTCAAACAAAATATCCCTGGCGTTTAAATTTTGCATACTCAATAGTAGCATTTAAAAATAAATTGCTATAAAAGATAAAGGCAAACCTGTAACTGTTGTATTAACCATCATGCGAATGTATTTAAATTTATTAATACAGGTTGCCATATGGAAAAGGCTGCCTCAATATTTTAATAGAGACAGCCTTTTATTCAGCTTATTTATTTAACAATGTGTTAATTCCCGTGTTGTACCGGTACAATGGAATCCGGTACTAATCCATGTGCTTCTTTGTGGGTTTGTATCACTTTTGAAGCATCGCCTGCCTGCGATAAACAAAATACTACGCCTTTCTTTTCATCTACCCAGTAATTAATAAACTTAACGCCGTATTTATCTTCAACGGCAAGATCTTTTTGATGCGCTTGTTCAACATCCGCAGCGGTAACCTTACCGGCGCCGAAATAATGTATATCTAAAAAGTAGCCGTTGTTTTGGCTCGCTGCTGCAGCAACCCCGTCACTTACCTGGTAAATTTCCTGTGGTAAAAGCCCATGCGCTTCGCGGTGCGTTTGAATAATGTCGCTGGTATCGGCCGCGGAAGCAAGGCAATACACATCGCCTTTCTTTCCATCCACCCAATATTGAATAAACTGCACACCGTATTTGCCTTCGGTGGCGAGGTCTTTGGCGTGCGCTGCGGCTACATCTTCAAAAGAAACGGAGCCGGGAGCAAAATGGTGCACGTCAATGTAAAACTTCGTATTTGAAGTGTCTGTTGTTTGTGCAGATATACACGTTGCATACAAAAAGAAGGCGATCGTAATAACAAAATACTTTTTCATAATTGATTAATTTAAGAATAGTTAATTAGTATAAAAGATTGATTAATGAAGGTGTACAGATGGATTAGTTGGATTAAACACGCCATCAGGATTATATGCCCAAACCCATGCATGAAGCAACCACAGACCAAAGCCGGTATCATACTTCCATACATCGCCTGAACCGGTAAAACCTGCAGGTGCAGTATCAGGCATAAGAGAGATCGGAACCGCGTATTCAACGGCTACCAATTCTGTTTGCCCTTCATGGTTTTTATTATACACCAGTATCTCCGGTTTATTATATTCAAACAGGGTGTCAGCTAAAGAAGCTTTCATATAATGAAAACCCATGTGCTCCACTACCACTTCTATATCAGCATAACCATCCGCAATGGCATTTTGGATATTTTTATACCGTTCAGTAGCTGTTTGTGCTGCTTTTAATTCCTGGATGGTTTGCTGTGATAACCCGGTATATTTATCCAGAACATTCCCGGGCATGTGCCGGTCATCATCTTTATTACATCCTGTACTGATGATAAAACTGATCATAGCGATAAACAGCATTGCATTACGTAGGCGAAAGCCGTTTGATCTTTTTTGCTTTACCCTTGTTGACCCCATTACAAAGGGATGGCAATTGAAAATGGTTTTTTTCATAAAAGTTTTTTTGAATTGTTTTTTAAATTGATAACGATGAGTTGCATGCTAAACATTTGCGTTTCGTAACACAAAGCTGGTTGACTGCTTCACGAAAGAGGTAAGGAAGATTCCCTAATTTTGAAAATAGGTGTCCCTAATTTTAGAGGAGGCAGGATAAACTGGTACTATATTAATTGTAAACATTCGCATTTGAGGTGAGTTGTGAGCGGGCATCATATTTAGAGCACTTTACTCACCATTCACCATTGACAACTCACGCTAACTTAACTTTAGTAGAAAATTTTGTCGGTAAATAAAATCATAAAGCACCTTTGCTAACGTCTTCATCAAACAATAGTTGCCATGAATTTATTTGAGCGTGATGAATACTTTCAAACGTTGCGAAACGGTTTTGGTAAAACCCTGGCGGGAGAAGGTAACTCCATTTTAATATTGGGTGAAGCAGGTATAGGCAAGTCTTCGCTGGTGCGCAACTTCCTGGAAGAAGTGCGGGGCAAAGGCCAGGTGTTCATGGCTTTGTGCGATTCATTATTTACGCCGCGCCCATTGGGCGTGTTATATGACCTTGCACAACAGATAGACCCGGCACTTGCCAGCAGGATAAATACTACAACACAGCGTACGGAATTGTTTGCAGATTTTGTAAAGGCGCTTACGGATTATCATAAACCTGTAGTGCTGGTAATTGAGGATATTCACTGGGCTGATGAAGCTTCGCTCGATTTTATTAAATATGTAGCCCGCAGGATAACGCAAACGCCTTGTTTATTCATGCTTACTTACAGGGATGATGAAATCACATTGCAACATCCTTTGCGCAATGTACTGGGTGAACTGCCGCCTGGTACTTTTACGCGTATTGCGCTTCCTCCTTTATCAAGGGAAACAGTGCAAACATTGGCGAATGAAAAAGGCTACAGCGGGGAAGATGTTTATGCCGTTACAGGTGGCAACCCGTTTTATGTAAATGAAGTTTTAGCCAGCTATAGCCAGGGTGTTCCCGAAAATATTAAAGATGCGGTCCTCGCCCTTTATAACCGCCAAAAGGAAAGTACCAGGCGTATGTGGGAATTACTGGCTATAATGCCGGAAGGGCTGGAGTATAGCTGGCTGGATAAAATAGATCCGCAATGGCAGGAAGCGATTGATCTTTGTCTTACCAGTGGCATCCTGCTTTTCAGGAACAACCGTATAGTTTTTAAACACGAACTTTTCCGGCGTACTATCGAGGAGTCATTATCGCCATTTAAAAGACTGGAACTGAACAAAAAAGTTTTAGAACTTTTTAGTGACAGCTTTGAAAAAAGCGGCGCTATTGAACGTATAGTGCATTATGCCAAAAACGGTGCATTGAATAATATTGTTATTCAATATGCACCTCTCGCCGCAAAACAGGCAGCAGCTTTCGGTTCTCATGTGGAAGCGGCCAAATTATACCTCGCTGCTATTGAATACAACACCAGCAAAAACAACAACGACCTTGTGCAATTGTATGAAGCCTACACGTATGAATGTTATCTCACCAACCAAATTAAAGAAGCTATTTTTTATCAAACCAAAGCGCTTCATATCTGGCAGGCGATAAATAACCAGGAACAGACAGGCAACAGCCTGCGCTTTTTATCCAGGCTTTGGTGGTATAACGGTCATCAGAAAGAAGCAAAGCTGTACGGAACGCAGGCGATTGAACTGTTTGAAGACCTGCCATCTTCAAAAGCAAAAGCTATGGCATACAGCAATCTTTCACAATTATACATGCTTTCAGAAAATGTGGAAGATGCTATTGACTGGGGCAATAAAGCTATTGCGATTGCTGCGGCAATCGGGGATGAGGAGATCCGTTCCCATGCGCTGAACAATATCGGCACTGTAAAAATGAAAGTGGCCGGCCTTATCGCAGAAGGTAAAAAACAATTGCTGGAAAGCCTGCAGATCGCTTTACAAAATTCATTAGACGAACATGCTGCCCGTGCGTACACTAATTTGATCAGTAACAGCGTAACACATAAAGAGTACAACACTGCTGAGAAATATCTCGAAGAAGGCCTTCAATATTGTGGTGAACGCGACCTGCATTCCTGGGCTTCGTACAACATGATGTGGAAAGCCAGGATGCTGCTGGAACGGGGAAATTGGGAAGCGGCAGCAGAGCTTGCGGGAAATCACCTGTCAAACCCGGTACAACCTGGTATTGTACGTATTGGCGCCATCACCGTCAGGGGTATTATTAAGGTTCGCCGTGGCGAAGAAGATGGGTTGGTTTTATTGAAAGAAGCAAAAGAACTGGCATTCTTAACAGAGGAACACCAACGTATTGTGCCGGTTGTAATTGCCTTGCTGGAATATGAATGGCTTTCAGGGAATAAAGTGTTAAGCGATGAAGAACTGGCAATTGCACAGGCGCTTATTGCGCAGGTTGACAATATGTGGTTGAACAGCGAAGCCGTTTTCTGGATGGAAAAAGCAAGGAGTGTACAATTGGAATTGCCTGTTCTGTACGAGCCGTATAAACTTCTGCACGAAGGCAAAGCTGCGGAAGCGGCTGCCTTCTGGCAAACAAAAGGCTGTACCTATGAAAGAGCGTTTGCCTTGTTCAGCGGCAATGAAGAACAAAAGCGCGAAGCATTAAACCTGTTGCAAACCTTACATGCTGATGCTACCTATCAAAAATTAAAAAGCGAAATGCGTTCTTCCGGTATTCGCAGTATTCCACGCGGTTTGCGCAGCAGCACTATATCCAACCCGGCCCAGCTTACAACGCGTGAACTGGACATCCTCCAATTATTAAAAACCGGCGCCTCCAATAAAGAGATCGCCACGAGTTTATATATCTCACCCAAAACAGTTGATCACCATATTTCTTCTATTCTCTTTAAGCTCGATGTGCCCTCCCGGGCCAAGGCAGTTGGCGAAGCAGCGAAGCGGGGTATTCTTAAATAGGGAAGGTAATATCAATAAATAGGGAGAACTCCTTAAACGGACCGTACAATATCGCGGCAGTTTTGTGGAAACAAAAAACAAGCAATCATGAAAAAATTTGTCATTGAAAGAAAGTTGCCCGGCGCAGGAAATATGACCGCCGATGAATTAAAGGCCATCTCTCAAACTTCAGTTAATGTGGTTGATAGTATGGGTAAACCTTATAAATGGGTTGAATCTTTTGTAACAGACGATACTATTTATTGCATACACGAAGCTGAGTCTGAAGATATAGTAATGGAGCACTCTGCACTTAGTCGGTTCCCGGTAAACAAAGTAAAAGAAGTGAAAGCCATGATCTGCCCCGACACGGCGAATTAGCGCAAGTCATTTAAATAATAAGCGTGTAGTTATTAATGCCTTTCCATTTACAGGAAAGGCATTAGTTTTTACATATAATAGTTTGTGCAATAAAATATGTTGATAAACAAACGATCATTTGTCACACATTGTGAAGTATTTATTATTTGTTTTCATTGTTGTCCGACTAAAATTTTAATTCTTGGGCTAAAGCCCTTGATGGGCTTGGTTTTCAATAGCCCCAGGCTTAAGCCTGGGGTTATATAGCGGAATCCTTATCCAACGGGCTTTAAGACGCGTTAATCAAATGTCCTTTGCAAAGAATTATTGCTTAAAATAATTTAGGGATAAACCAGTCTCTTGAGATGAGAAAAATATCTTTTATCATTAAAGTTCGTGACAAAACGTATAATGGATTTCTTCACACAAATGATTTCCTGCAACCGCCAAAAAATTATCTTGTTTTTATGGAAAACCACATGGTAGGTGAACTCATTTGCAAACATGACTGGACTTTTACACAGGGCCGCTGGCATAAAATATTAGGGAAGTTACATAACGATGAATGCGATGACATTGCACGGTTCCTGGGAAAAATCGCTGATATGTTTTTTAAAGCAGAGAAATAAGCTTTTACGGCGATATCCTGTACGATAACCACAAAAACTTCCGGCTCAAACATTGATTTTTCCTGCTGAGCAACATTCATTTGCAGAGAGACAGTTAGTAATGCAGATTTGAATGTCTAACGTCAATGCTTTTTGTGTTAAGCTAAAAAATTCTATTTACGAAAAGCCTCTGCCCGGATGCGATCATCATGTCTGCAATAAGGGACCTGAAAAATAATGAAGTGCATAAGTCTTGTGAAGAATATGATCATCCTATACATGCGATTATTTTGTGCCGGCAATATGTTATGGCATAATATTTTCCGCTTACTATACACCAGGACATTAAGGTGATTGCTTTGAATTAAAGAGAATTATATCTCTCCATGAACAACAAACTTTATGGAACAAAATGAATACGAAGTAGGTAAAGTTTATCCAAAGCCCGATGGCACACGATGGATTTTCCTGGGTTACTATTTAGAAATGCCTGTTTGGAAAGTTGAAGGAAAATATCAAACGGAAAATAATACGTACAAAATTGATTTACCGGGTCGTCGTTATCTAAAGTTTTTTCCCTTTGGAAGAAAATCTTCCCGGATCACTTCAAAAACCTGAATATAGCTCTTTGATAGAAGCTAGCGCCTCGTCAACATAAAATTGTCGTGTCTTCCACAGGCTGTAGGTGCACAGCGAAAGATTTTTGTCGCACAGCTAATGGTGCAAGCAGAGCTTTCTCTGTTATCTCTGCGTCCTCTGCGCGAGTATTCCTCACGCCATAATTTAGTTGACACCACACTAGAAGGTGAAAGTATCTAAGAAATAGAATCAGACTGTGTATGCGTCAAATGAAAAAGAGAGAGAGAAAGAACCTTACAATATTTATCCATATGACATAAACCGTTTTTTATTTTAATAAAATTCAATTGATAAAAGCATACAGTCAAATGACGGTTGGCTAATACAGCTTTCGATTTAACGGCCCTGGTGCAATGATGCAAACACTTTAAAAAGGGTATATAATGAAGTTATAACCTTGGATCAACCTCTTCACTTTCTAAAGCTAATACGCCAAATACACTTTCATGTATTCGCCGTAAAGGTTCTTTTCTTATGAACCGTTCGAGCCCTTCGATGCCTAAAGCAAATTCCCTGATGGCAAGGGATTGTTTTCTTGAAAGACCCCTGTTCTTTAATCTATCAATGTTTTCAGGAGCGTCATATTCAGGCCCGTATATGATTCGCAGATATTCACTTCCCCTGCATTTTACGGCCGGCTGCAGCATTCCTTCCGGGTCATAAACAATAAAATCATAAGGTTTTACAACCATTCCTTCACCGCCCTTACTGGTTAGGTCAAGCCACCAATTAACTGCTTCATTATAACCCGCCTGTTCGTTAAGGTTTACGATTATATGAGGTGTCGCCAGGAATAGTTTCGTATCACCCTTGCATATTGTTGCAATGTTTTCCATATGCCATTGATGCGTTTTGTCAATATGAACCTGGCCATTTGTTGCCAGGATATGGAATGGCGCTAATTTGTAATCATCAATAGTATCTGCAGGCCAGCAATAGTTTTGATAGGCTTTTACATACTTCGTAATGGCATTGTTCTTGGCAGAAAACTTCTCTGAAAAAGGCAAGGCATCTTTGACGCCTCTGTCATAAGCTATTTGCAATGCTTTTTCAACTTCCGGCAATGCTGCACGGGCTGCTGCTCCAACCGAAGCATATTGATCCTTCACTAATGCCTGTGCTTTGGCCGACCACGGCATTAACTCGGCATCTAAACAAACCCAGTCCGTATTGAAATTCTCCCAGAAGTTTGTATTGGTGAGACATTCATTAACTCTATTGATAAATGCGTTTTCTATCTCTGCATCATTGAAAAAATTTCTTCCTGTTCTTGTATAACAGATCCCGATTCCTTCATCTTCTATTCCAAATTGTTTAATCGCAGCTTCTTCATCTTTGCAGATAATCAATACAGCCCTTGAGCCCATATGCTTTTCTTCGCATACAACTTTCTCTATTCCTCTTTTCTTATAATAATTTAAAGCCTGTGTGGGATACTCCAGGAAGTTGGGCAGTTCACTCGTTGCGCAAGGCGACATTGTTGGTGGAAGATAAATCAGCCATTTTGGATTGATAGCAAACCGGCTCATTACTTCCAAAGCGGCAATCGAATTTTCCTCCCGGATGGTAATGTTGTTTCGCAGCCTTGTTTGAACGATCCTTTTGCCTGTAACATCTTCAATGTTCAGCACATCATCATATTCATGCTGTGAGCTTAATTTATTTTCCTCCCGGTTAAAATCCACGGGTCTTACCGGCTCACTGTAAACCTGTTTGGATTTCACTGAAACCAATTCTTCTTCCGGGTAACGGAAGGCAGTTAGTTTCCCGCCAAATACACATCCCGTATCAATGTTAATAGTTTTATTCAACCATTCTGCTTCAGGCACAGGCGTATGCCCATAAACAACTTTGGCCTTACCCCTATATTCCTTTGCCCAATTATACCGGACGGGTAAACCAAATTCATCAGTTTCTCCCGTTGTTTCACCATATAAACAGAAAGCACGCACCGCAGCCGAACCCCTGCCTTGCATTTCTTCTTTGATCCCTGCATGAGCCACAGCAAGTTTTCCATTGTCGAAAACATAATGACTGATCAAGCCATACAGAAATTGCTCTACAGCTTTCTTAAACTCCGCCGATTCTGTTTCGAGCTGTTTAACAGTTATTTCCAGGCCATGTCTTACCTGAACATCTTTGCCATGCAAAAACTTTTGCAGCTTCAAATCATGGTTGCCCGGCACACAATAAGCTACACCTGAGTTCACCATGCTCATCACCAACCGTAAAACACTTACAGAATCGGGACCTCTATCCACCAGGTCCCCGACAAAAATGGCTTTCCGGCTTGCAGGAGGAATTACTTCAAACCCAAAATTTGTTTGATTGGCTTCAACCATGTTGATAGCATAACCCAATTTTACCAGGAGTTCCTGCAATTCATCAATACAACCATGAACATCGCCAATAATATCAAAAGGACCCGTTTCATCCTTTTTATCGTTGTATAGTTTTTCCCGTTTTATTTCAATAACCGATTCTACTTCCTCAATAGATTTCAGAATATAAATCTGCCTGAACCCTTCATCCCTCAAACGGCTTAGAGATTTTTTAAGCTCCAGCGCCTGTTGACGAATAAAATGTGATCCCGGGTTTCGGTCAGGCCTGCTTTGATTTCTTTCTTCACACAGCTTTTGGGGTAAATTCAATACGATTGCTACCGGCAAACAATGGTATTTTCTTGCCAATTCAATTAAATCTTTGCGGGATTCCTTTTGAACATTTGTAGCATCGATCACCGTTAACAAACCGCGTTTTAAGCGTATGCCCGCTATGTAGTATAAAACATCAAAAGCATCAGTGGTTGCCGCCTGGTCATTCTCATCATCTGATACCAATGCCCTGCATTCGTCGGACGATAAGACTTCTGTTCTCCTGAAGTGCTTTTTAGCGAAAAAACTTTTCCCGGAACCCGAAGTTCCAATTAAAGCAATAAGGGAAAGTTCGGGGACTTTAATTTCCATGTCTGAATATTGCCATTTGTGATGGAGCGCCAGCGTTTTCATCTTCATCTCCGATTGGTAATATCTCCACCGTGTAATTATAGTTTTCTCCTATTCCGTTTGCCCATTCCGTAAACTCTTTTCTCGTCCACTCAAAACGGTGATCTTCATGTCGCATAGATTCTGCATCCAAACTTTCCCATAATACATTGTATTCTTTATTGGGTGTGGTGAGAACAATCGTTTTGGGTTTTGCAAATTCAAACAAGACACGTTTAAATGCTTTTAGCCGGTTTAAATCTAAATGCTCGATCACTTCTACAACTGCAGCGGCATCAAAGCCTTCAATCCTTTTATCCCGGTAAGTAAGCGAACCGTGAAATAATTTAATCCGCTCTTTTTGCTTTGATGACATTTCATCAAAATGAAGCCTCTCCTTTGCTTTCAAAAGCTCATTATAAGTAACATCCATCCCCGCGATCTCCGTAAACTGTTTGTGTTTGATTAGCTGCCTGATCAGTTTTCCTTCTCCGCAACCTAAATCCAACACCCGTTCCGCTCCTGACTCAACTAATTTTTCCGCTACTAATTTTATTCGCTTGTCATGAAGTGTTTCCTTTCTTTTTTGTGTTTCGGTTTTCTCCATACGTTCGTCCTCCGCATTATCTGCAGTTTCACCTTCACTCAATTTTTCCAATGCCTGTCTTGAAAGAAAATTAAGATTGATTAAATACCTTCTTGTGATCTGCTCTTTTTCAGGATGTTCCTTCAACCAGCCTTCACCTTTTTGAAGCAATTTTTCAACTTCACTTTCACTCACAAAATAATGCTTGTCATTATCCAATGCGGGTATCAGAACATATAAGTGAGAAAGCAATTCTTTGATAGTGATATTATTTGTAAGTTTTAACGTGTAGTATTTACTCTCACCCCAGTCAGGAAATTTGTTATCTAATGGATGTCTTGTCAACTCCACTTTGTAGCCAAGCGGTTCGAAAAATTTTCTTATTAATATTTCTCCGCCTTTAGGAGCCGGGACAGATACAATGGAAACTTCGAACGGAAATTTTACATCTACCAATTCGGGTTTGTCTTTGCATTTTCCGTTCATTGCAGAAGAAAATGCTTTGGAAAGCGCAACACTCATAAACGATGATACAACGTAAGGCCGGTCGTTTACATAATGTCCGAGGGCAAAGCCTTCGCCACTTAAGTTTCTTGTCCCCCGTACCATATCAATAGGATCAATATCAAGTAAAAGGCTTGCTGTTGTTTTTTCTTCCCCACTCTCAGGGTAAAAAACATGAACTTTTCCAACCGATAATTCAAACGTCTGGAATTTGTCAGGATGCTTATGCAGTAAATAACCCAGGTCTGTAGCTGGTTTATGTGTGGTTGTAATATTTAAGATCATTTCCTTTTTTTAACGTGGTATGAAAATATAACCATCTTCATTTGCGCTCGATATCATTCTTGTCCAAAAGAATAGTATTGAACTTTTTTAAAATGGCTCTTCAAATGTTATGGGCCGCTTGTTTCAATATCATGCCATTGGATATTTCTTTTATGAGAACAAAGTAGATTAATTATCGTTGACCATTGTTCTTTGATAATTAGTTGGTATAGTTTTCCCTGATCAGGCATTGTTGCAAGTTCTGAAGTCAGCGGTTAGCGGCTCACCATTGATGAAGGCATGCTATTAACATCCTCTCGACTGATACAGAAGTCTATTTAATACTAAAGCTGAAGGTAAAAATAAAAGCTCAATAGAATTGCTGGTGCTGAAATTACTTCCGTTCAATCACGACTTTGTATACTTTTTTGTAACGGTTATACCTGGCGCTACTTTTTGATCTTCTTTTTGAAAGATTGGTGTTGGCAGAAATTCTTCGGCTCCAAAATAATCAAAGTGGATGACCTGAAACATCTCAACTGCTTTAAAATTAAAAGTTACATTTGGGCGAATGATTTTGACAGAACAAGAAAGCTTAGATAAGATAATTCCTCGACTTGCGAAGGACGAAATTCAGCTCGAAAAGATTCGGCAAGAAGTTTCCAATGTTCCAACCCGACAGACGATTTATATTGCTGATTCAAGGAATCTCTCAATGATTCCTGATGAGTCTGTTCATCTCGTTCTTACTTCCCCTCCCTATTGGAACCTGAAGGAATACAATGAGCATGAAAGTCAACTTGGACATATTGATGATTATGGAATGTTCCTTGACCAACTCGACAAAGTATGGAAAGAGTGTTATTGTAAACTGGCGGTTGGTGGACGAATGGTTGTCGTGGTAGGAGATGTGCTGCTATCAAGACGCGAAAATGGAAGGCACAAAGTTGTTCCTCTTCATGCAGATATTCAGGTGCGGTGCGAGAAAATCGGGTTTGACAATTTAGCTCCTATCTTTTGGCACAAAATATCAAACGCAAACTTTGAAGTAAGCGGAAACACCAAATTTCTTGGCAAACCGTATGAGCCAAACGGAATTATTAAACATGACATTGAATACATTTTAATGTTGCGTAAGAATGGTGGTTATCGCAAACCAACCCAAGAGCAAAGAACTCTATCTATCATATCCGAAAAAGAGTTTAACAAATGGTATAAACAGATTTGGGATTTTAACGGAGCATCAACAAAGAGCCATCCTGCCCCATATCCGGAAGAATTATCAAACCGAATTGTTAGAATGTTCAGTTTTGTTGGAGACACAGTGCTTGATCCCTTTCTCGGTTCAGGAACAACTATGCTTTCAGCATCGCATATTGGCAGAAATTGCGTTGGCATTGAAGTTGACAAATCCTATGCACAGCTTTCTCTCAGGCGGCTTTACAAATCGCTCGACTTGTCAAAGCCGGGCAAGATTGAACTTAACTTAATTGACACAACCGCTAATGAGCAAACTTCTTCCAAATAGTTTTGATGAACTTGTTTCTGCTGCCATTAAACAGTTTTGGACTTCAAGGACTTCATCAGTCTTTGCCTCTCAGGCGGGTGGCAGAGGTTCAGTAATCGCAGGCAAAAATCTTGATGGGTTTTCTGTATTGATTAAAATTGTCGCTCAACATTGTGGAGTGCCTGACGATTCGATTGTTATAATCGGCAAAAAGAATCTTACCATTCCTGGATTTTTCCGACCAACAAAAATGTGGGATTCAATTGTAGTCTATAAAGGAAGATTGATTGCAGCTTTCGAATTAAAATCACAAGTGGGACCTTCTTTTGGTAACAACTTTAATAATCGGACAGAAGAATCCATTGGTTCTGCAAAGGATTTCTGGACTGCGCATAGAGAAAAAGCATTTGAGCTTTCCAACTTCTTTAAGTCAGGATTATCCACTAAAAATTCAAAAGGCATTAAGCCACCGTTTCTCGGATATTTAATGTTACTTGAAGATTGCGCTTCTTCAACTTGCAACGTAAAAGTTGAAGAAGCACATTTCAAAATTTTTCCAGAGTTTAAAGACACATCTTACGCAAAGCGGTATCAACTACTTTGCGAAAAATTGGTGGCAGAAGGTTTGTATTCATCAGCAAGTTTAATCCTATCAAAAAGAGAAGCTGGAAAGACTGAAGGGAAATATTCTTTTCCTACAGAAACGCTCAGTCCTACTTCATTATTTGCAGACTTTGCAGGACGACTACTCTCTGCAATTGAAACCTACAAATAATGCTCAATAAAACTTCTGCAAACAAAGCGGTTTGGCAAAAAATTGGCTGACGTAACGCTGCATCTCCGCCTTAGGCGGATGGCTATTGGGCAGCAGTTATCAGCTTGACGTTATAAATTTGGCGACATCAATAACAATGAACTTTTCCGCCGCGGCGGATGGCAGCAGTTCCCGGCGGACGAGTTTCAAATACCAGTTCTTCGCCAAGCCCTAACTTAAACCGTCATGTCTAATAAGATTACCGGGCGATCTTGCCGAAAAGTAATATGGATGTGGTAAACCGGTACAGGTGGTATCGTCTATTTTATTTATTCAGAAAGTCCGCGATTCATATTTGGCATTTTTTATTTAGGTTTATCGCAAATTGATCAATTTTTAAAATCATGGGCGACAGACGGGCATTTATCAGGCAAGCGGCATTATTATCCGGTGGCATGGGTTTATGGAACAGTTTACCTGCATCTATCCAAAAAGCTTTTGCGATTAACCCGGAGCCCGGCACTACCTATCTCGATGCAGAACATATTGTTTTCCTGATGCAGGAGAACCGTTCCTTCGATCATTGTTATGGCACATTGCAGGGTGTGCGTGGTTTTAATGATCCGAGAGCAATTACACTTCTCGATAAAAACAAAGTATGGGCGCAAACCAATGCTGCCGGCGAAACGTATGCGCCTTTCCGCCTGGATTTAAAAGACAGCAGGATAACCTGGCTGGGCTCTTTGCCCCATAGCTGGGATGATATGACGATGGCAAGAAATGAAGGCCATCATGATAAATGGCTCGACGCAAAAAAATCGGGCAGGAAAGAATGTAAAGACATGCCTTTGACCATGGGGCATTTTACCCGTGCTGATATACCTTTTTATTATGCACTGGCAGATGCATTTACTATTTGTGATCAACATTTTTGCGGCTCGCTTACAGGCACCACACCCAACCGCCTGCATTTTTGGACGGGCACCATCCGCGAAAAACATGATGAAAATGTGATCGCCAATGTGTACAATTCCGATGTGGATTACGACCGCGAAGCATCCTGGAAAACTTTTCCGGAATACCTCGAAGAAAATAATATTTCGTGGAAGATATACCAGAACGAAGTAAGCATAGATACCGGTTTTGAAGGCGAGGAAGAAGACTGGCTGGCTAATTTTACCGATAATCCTATTGAATGGTTTCGGCAGTTTAATATCCGATTTGCGCAGGGGCACATGGCTTATCTGCCAAAAGCGGTTTATACGTTACCGGAAGAGATAAAAGCATTGCAGGATAAGATAAACAAACTGCCTGCTGCTGATGCCAGCTTGCCCGATTTAAAGAAGCAACTTAAAAACCTGCAGGACAACTATAGCTATGTAAAGGATGCGGTGCATCAATACACACCTGAAAATTTTGACAACTTGCCGGATTTGCAGAAAAGCCTGCATGAAAAAGCTTTTTGTAATAACAGCGGCGATCCCGACTACCGTAGCCTTGACACCATCACTTACGAGGATGACAGCACAACAAGAAAAATGGAAGTGCCAAAGGGCGACGTATTGTACCAGTTGAGAGAAGATGCGCTGCATGGAAAACTGCCTACTGTATCATGGGTGGTGGCGCCTTCCAATTTTTCTGATCACCCTGGCTCGCCCTGGTACGGCGCCTGGTATTTAAGCGAGGTGTTTGATATACTTACGCAAAACCCGGAGGTTTGGAAGAAAACCATTTTCATCTTAAACTATGATGAGAATGATGGATACTTCGATCATGTGCCGCCATTTGTTCCGCCCGATCCGTATAAACAAAACAGCGGTAAGGCATCTGCTTCTATTAATACAAAAGAAGAGTACGTAAACAAACAACAAAGCTGGATACAACAGGATGAAAAGCGGATGCAAAAGCAGGCTGAAGGCCCGATAGGGCTTGGTTTCAGGGTACCGCTTGTAATAGCGTCGCCCTGGAGTCGCGGCGGATGGGTAAATTCTGAAGTATGTGATCTTACTTCGCCCATACAATTCCTGGAAGCATTTCTGTCCAATAAAACCGGCAAAAAAATTTATTCCAACGAAATAACCGGTTTCAGAAGAGCTGTGAGTGGCGATCTTACTTCTGCATTTCGTCCGTATAATGGAGAGAATATCCCGCTTCCTGCACCTGTTGAAAAAATACCTTTCCTTGAAAGTATTCATAAGGCGCAATTCAGGGCCATGCCTTCAGGGTATAAAAAACTAACAAAAGCAGATGTAGCACAATTGAATGCCAACCCGGCTGCTTCGCCATATATGCCAAAGCAGGAGCGGGGCACGAGGCCTGCCTGCGCTATACCTTACCAGTTGTACGTGGAAGGAAAACAGGATAAGGATATTTTCAGGATAGAGTTTTCCAACAGGAAAGATGTATTTGGAGAAAGATCAGCGGGCGCTCCCTTTATTGTGTATAATATGACGGATAATGCCCCGCCAAGAAACTATACAGTGCTTCCCGGCGATGATCTTACTGATGAATGGAACACAGGCAGCAATTATCATTTCCGCATAAACGGACCGAATGGTTTTTACAGGGAATTCACCGGGAATAAAATTGACCCCCTGATAGAAGTTGCCTGCATATACCAGCAAAAACCAGGTACAAAAAAACTCTCTGGAAATATTGAGCTGCAGATCAACAACACATCTGCTCAACAACAGGTGGCGATCATAACCGACAATGCTTATAAAGCAAAACCTGTTACGCAAACCATCGCTGCCGGAAATACCGTAACCATTCCCATTGACTTAAGCAGCAGCAGAAACTGGTACGACGTGAGCATTACAGTAAAAGATATGAATGGCTTCGAAAGAAGATACGCTGGTCATGTTGAAACAGGCGAAGCCGGCATCACTGATCCTTTGATGGGTGGCGTAGTAATATAAAGTCAACATTTAGATTATAAGAAATTGAATAACCCTATCCAACTGCTGTTGATGCTGTGTTGTTTATAGCGACACTTTTGTTAACGTTTATTGTTTTGTTTAAACGCTACTGTTAGTCACATAATAATGTCGCGACAGATTCTTGCGGCTCTACATCATCCGTGGCAAATTAAAATGGCGAATCTGGCTGATGCGGTACTAAATTTATCCGGTGTTGGTAACTGTAACTGCAACATGTGTAACTGCTGTTTGTCCAACAGAAACAGGGCCCTTATCGTCCGTCTCTTTTTTCTCCGCCTGAGGCGGGTCGGGAACTAACTTCTTTCTCCGGCCGGTAACTGCCGCGTATAAGTAACCGTAAATTCTGATCGTAGGTAAAATATTTATACATCCAGTTGATAAATATCTGTAGCCTGTTCTTTACGCCTAATATCAGCATAAGATGAAGGCTCATCCACACCAGCCAGGCAAGCCAGCCGCCAAAATGAATTTTAGGTTTCGGAATATCTACCACCGCAAGATTTCTACCCACCGTTGCCATGGACCCTTTGTCACGATATTCAAATTCATTTTGCAGGTGCTTATTGCCATTTACCTGGTGCCGTAGATTGATAGCCAGATTTTTTCCCTGGTTGATGGCAACATTCGCTAATTGCGGATGGCCATGAGGATATTTCTGCGTTTCCATATGAGCGATGTCACCAATGGCGTAAATATTTTCTGTGCCAATAACTTTATTGTACCGGTCCACCTTAATGCGGTTTCCCCTTTCTATCAGGGATGGGTCAAACCCCGCAGGCACATTCCCTTTTACGCCTGCTGCCCACAACACGGTCCTGGTTTTTATAATTTCACCATTTGATAAGGTAGCGGTAAGCCCATCGTAATCTTTTACTACAGTGTTCGTCTTTACAGTAACGCCTAAAGAAGCCAGGTATTTCTGACTTTGCCCGCTGCTTTTATCGCTCATTACAGCCAGGGTTTCGGGGCTTCCTTCCACCAGCAAAATGCGCATTTTCGAAAAATCAAGTTCAGGATAATCTTTCGGCAAAATATACCGGCGCATTTCAGCAATGGCGCCGCTTAGTTCTACACCTGTTGGGCCTCCTCCCACTACCACGAAAGTCATTCTGGCCTGTAATTCTTCGTCGTTTTCTGCGAGCAGGGCCTGCTCAAAGTTTTCAATGATATGATGCCGTAATTGCAAGGCCTCTGTGGTTGATTTCATCGGAAACGCGTTGTCTTTAATTTTTTCATTTCCGAAAAAATTGGTGGTTGCGCCCATTGCCAGCACCAATATGTCGTAATCAAAATCGCCGATATCTGTTATGATCTTATTTTCATCGGGTTTTATTTCCTGTAACGATGCTATCCGCAAGCGCACATTGTTTACTTTCTGAAAAATCTTACGGATGGGAAAAGAAATATTGCTTGCGTCGAGGCCTGCCGTTGCTACCTGGTAAAACAGGGGCTGAAACTGGTGATAATTATTTTTATCTATCAATAAAATGTCTATACCTTTCTGTTTGCTTAAAGTTCTTGCAAGCTTCAGGCCTGCAAAACCGGCACCTGCTATGATTATTCGCATCCAATTAATTTTATTTTTAAAAATGTTACTTAGAATAAATCAAACAATTTGCATGCGGCTATCGCCTGTTGGATGATTTATTCCTTTTAATCCAATTTCCTTGCGAGGATTCCGTTTTGAATTGCCAGGTTTGTATCTTTCGAATTTTAAAAACAACATCATGATACATCGACGCCGCTTATTGCAAATTGGAACGTTAGGTTTTAGCTCAATGATTGCACCAAAAGTGTTTGCTTCCAATAAACAGCCTTTTGGCAGGAATAATAGGGATTTTACTGGCAAAATGCCATTGGTCATTTCCACCTGGGATGCCGGCATCAATGCTAACAAAGCAGCCTGGGAAATATTAAAAAAGAATGGCCGCGCCTTAGATGCGGTAGAGGCCGGTGTTATGGTAACCGAAGCAGAAAAAGTCAATTGCTGCGTAGGGCTAAATGCTTTTCCGGATCGCGACGGATATGTTACACTGGATGCTTCTATTATGGATGAACATGGCAATGCGGGCAGCGTTTGTTTCCTGGAAAGAATAAAGCATCCGATATCGGTGGCGCGACGGGTTATGGAAAAAACGCCTCATGTGATGCTTGCGGGGGTTGGCGCGCAACAATTCGCCGTGCAGGAAGGATTCCCGCTGGAAGACGGGCAATTGAGTGAGGAAGCAAAAAAAGCTTACAGGAATTGGCTGAAAAAATCAGAATATAAACCTGTGATCAATATTGAAAATACAAAAGGCCAAAGCGCTTTTGCACCTGCCCGTTTAAGCGATGGTTCTTTTAATCATGATACCATAGGAATGATTGCCATCGATGCACAAGGCAATGTAAGCGGTAGTTGCACCACCAGTGGTATGGCTTTTAAAATGCGTGGCCGCATTGGAGACTCTCCGATTATTGGTGCAGGCTTATATGTGGACAACGAGGTAGGCGCCGCTGTGGCAACCGGCGTTGGTGAGGAAGTGATCAAAATTTGCGGTTCGCACATGGTTGTTGAAGCGATGCGGCATGGTGCTGCCCCGGAAGATGCCTGTAAACTGGCGGCAGAAAAAATTGTTAAGCGCAATACATCGGAAAAAATAAAAGATCTCCAGGTAGCTTTTATCGCGATTGATAAGAATGGAAACTATGGCGCTTACGCCGTACAAAAAGGGTTTAATTATGCTGTCTGTTATGCAGACGATCACAATGAGTTGTTCGACGGAAAACACCTACTTCCTTAATTGGGAAACGAAAAAGAAAAGAGTTAGGTGTTATAATTATGAAATCAAATTTTATAGACGTGATGAAATACTCCCCTTCAGGGGCCGGGGGCATGGCTGGTATTATTCTCGAAATTGCGGTCTTCAATATTCAATCAGCGTTGCTCGCTTCGGGTGCCGGCGCAGACAGGCTGGAACTCTGCGAAAACCCTGCAGATGGCGGCACCACGCCTTCCTTCGGCACACTAAAAACAATAAGAGAAAAAGTATCCATTCCTGTTTTTCCTATTATTCGTGTAAGAGGGGGCGATTTTTTTTATAGTGATGATGAACTGCATGTAATGCAAAAAGATATTGTATTGTGTAAGCAGTTAGGTTTTGATGGTGTTGTAATCGGTTCATTAAAAAAAGATGCCACCGTTGATACAGAAACAATAAAGCGCTGGGTTGATATAGCATATCCTTTGGAAGTTACCTTTCATCGCGCTTTTGACAGAACAAAAGATGCGTTTCAATCACTACAAGATATTATTGAATGCGGTTGCCAGCGCATACTTACCAGCGGGCAGGTTCCCAATGCTTTTGACGGAAAAGAGCTGATCAAAAAATTAGTTGAACAGGCAGATGAAAGGATCATTATTATGCCCGGAAGCGGTGTGAGAAGCAGCAATATTAAAGATTTAGCGGCTTACACCGGAGCAACAGAATTGCATTCCTCTGCAAGAAAGAATATTCCTTCTGAAATGGAGTTTACCAATGCAGGCATGGAGGAGGATCTGGAGAATATTTCGGTTGATGTGGAGGAGATCAGGAAGATGAAGGTGGAATTGGGGGTTGGTTGAATGGTTGATTGGTTGATAAGTTGAATGGTTGATTGGTTGATAAGTTGAAAGGTTGATTGGTTGAAAGGTTGATAAGTTGAAAGGTTAATGAACACTTCGTTAAGAGGAATTTGGAATTAGGAATTTGGGCGTTCATGTTGACATTTCACGTTTGACATTTCACGTCTCACGTCTCACGATTCACGTGGTAACAATGAATATTCACGAAGAGTTATTAAAAGAAAAGAATTACTCAAAACCACAAGCTCTAAAGATATCAGCTTATGCATGTTCGTCTCCCAAACATTTCAGGGAATTAATGCAATGCTTTCTTTCCAACGAATACAGGCTTGCCCAAAGGGCAGCATGGAGTGCGGGCTGGGCTGCGCAAAGAAGTCCTGAGCTCATTACACCTTATATAAAAGACCTGGTTGACCAACTTTCCCGCAAGGATGTACACAACGCTGTTATTAGAAATAGTGTTCGTATTTTACAAAAACTTGAAATACCGGAATCTTTACATGGCGAATTGATGAACAGTTGTTTTGCTTTTATTGAATCGCCAACCACCCCTGTTGCTATAAAAGCATTTTCAATGACGACACTGTTTAACCTTTCCGGAATTTATCCTGAAATAAAACATGAATTAAGGCTGATCATTGAAGAAAGATGGAACCACGAAACGGCTGCTTTTAAAAGTCGGGGAAAACATATTTTGAAAGCGCTGAATGCCGGAATAAATTAATTGCATAAAGTGAAAACGAGGCCTAAATGCAATTTTTAAAATAATCAATAATCAACACTCAATAATCAATATTCAAGTTTTGGGAATTTTCCCTGAGCATTGAATATTGAACATTGAATATTGAGTGTTTGCATCTTGCTCTGCGAAGTCTCCGGACTTCGCAGGTTTATGCTTGAAGTCTCCGGACTTCAAACTAATACAGCATCCTAACTTTAATTGTTTCCTTAACATCTTTCAACAGTTCCATTGCCTGTTTGGAGAGCTGCCTGTCAACATCCAACACAACGTAACCAATATCATCATTGGTCTTTAAATATTGCCCGACAATATTGATATTATTATTGGAAAGCTGCGTGTTGATGGCGCTTAAAACACCCGGCACATTATTGTGAATATGCAATATCCTGTGCGCTTTTTCAACCGGGGGAAGGCTAATGGCCGGAACGGTATGAGACCCGGTGGTAACGCCTTTTTCGAGGTATTGGAATAATTTATTGCTTACATCTTCGCCGATATTTTCCTGCGCTTCCTCGGTAGATCCGCCGATATGTGGCGTAAGTATAACATTGGACAAGCCCTGTAATGGCGTGGAAAATCTGTCGCCGTTCTTTTCAGGCTCGACAGGGTAAACATCGATGGCAGCCCCACTTAATAAACCTTCTTTCAGCGCTTTTGCCAACGCATCGAGCTCAACTACTTCACCCCGTGCATAATTAATAAGGATAGCTCCTTTCTTAAAGTGCTTTATATTGTTCTTGTTAATGAGGTTTTTTGTTTGTGCAGTCTCCGGCACATGCAATGAGACAACATCAGCATGTGCCAGCAAGTCCTTTAAGCTTTTTGCAGCCTGTGCATTACCCAATGGGAGCTTTGTTTCCACATCGTAAAACAAAACTTTCATCCCTAAAGCTTCCGCCAGTACACTTACCTGCGAGCCGATGTTTCCGTAGCCGATGATACCTAAAGTTTTACCGCGCAATTCATAGCTGCCCTTGGCTTCCTTCATCCAGGTACCTTCATGTGCTGCCTTGTTTTTGTCTGGTATGCGGCGGATAAGCATGATGCTTAAACCAATGATCAATTCAGCAACGCTGCGTGTATTGCTGTAAGGGGCATTAAAAACGGATATTCCCTGATGGGTTGCCGCTTTTAAATTAACCTGGTTTACGCCAATACAAAAACAACCGATAGCCTGTAATTTTTTTGCTGCCTCAAGCACTTTTGGAGTGATCCGGGTTTTCGACCGGATGCCTAAAAGATGTACGTCTTTTATTTGCTTTATTAATTCATCTTCAGACAATGCCCCACCGATCTTTTTTATGCTGGTATAACCATTTCTTTTAAACAGATCGACAGCTTTGTCACTTATATTTTCCAGGAAAAGGATATTAATTTTTTCTTTGGGATAAGATGTGGTTTGGCTCATAATACTTGCTCTTTGCAAAGAAATAATTTATTGTAATAGGAAGATGAATCGGCTGTTAACAAAAATCCCCCCGGTTGCCGGAGGGATTTGAATTTCTTTATTTTTTCTTTTCGTAACGTTTGCGGAATTTGTCGATACGCCCGGCAGTATCTACCAATACATTTTTACCTGTATAGAAAGGATGCGAGGTATTCGAAATTTCAAGCTTAATAAGCGGGTATTCATTACCATCTTCCCATTTAACAGTTTCTTTAGAAGAAGCCGTGGAACGGCTTAAAAAAGAATAACCGTTACTCATATCGCGAAACACAACCAGCTTATAACTTTTTGGATGAAGATCTTTTTTCATGACTTAATTATTACTACGGATTTTGCCGTATTTGTTTAAAGGAGCGCAAAGATAAGGTTCAATGATTTTACGTCCAAATGTATTAGCGATTGTTTACGAAAAGCGAACCACATTCTTAAAAGTAATAGTTTCTTTTAATTAAATGCTAACAGTTTGCACCTGTGAATCCGGGTTTATGGCTTTAACCGACTGTTCATGCCTGCCGATATAATATTTCATCACCGGCCCAGCCATTAAAATGGTGATCACTGTCATGATAATTAATCCAACGAAAACAGGTTCGTCGATGATCTTAGCCTGCAGCGCCAATGCCCCCAGGACAATTTCCTGCGAACCGCGGGAATTCATCCCAAAAGCAATTACATAAGATTCATTTCTGGAAAGGCCGCTTAATCTTGCGCCGATACCAGAGCCTATTATTTTAGCCAAACATGCGATAAGCAAAATGATGGCAATGATTTCCATATCAAAATTGGCAACGAAATTTACCCTCAATCCAATGGATGCAAAAAATAAGGGTGCTATAATATTCACTACAAATTGGTGTAAAATCTGTTGTAACCGTTCAGGAAAATGTTTTGAATCACCGATAACTACCCCCATTAAGAAGGCGCCAAAAATGCTTCGAACCCCAAGGTATTCGGTGAAGACAGCGCTTAAGAGGCAAAGGCAAACAGCAAGCGTTATCATAACGCCGATGGATAAAAATCTTTTTGCCACCATCAAAATTTTATCTACGATCCATTTACCCACAGTAAGAAGAACAACGGTATAGATAAGCACCATTGTTACAGAGGAAAATGACCCGTCTTCCTTTCCTGTTCGCATTAATTGTATGATGATGGAAAAGAGTATCCATCCTAAAAAATCATTTATCATGGCTGCTGTAAGGATCAGGTTGCCAAGCTTTGACCGCAGCATATCCATATCAAGCAAAATTTTCGCAATTACCGACAGTGCAGTGATGGACAAGGCGGTGCCAAAAAACATTGCAGGAATGGATTTATTAAGAGATGGGACAGAGAATATGCGGTCATAAAAAAAATAAACAGTGGCGAAGCCAAGAGCAAATGGAAAAATAAGACCCATAATACTTATGGAGGCGGCCTGTTTGCCCTGTTTGCGAATTTGCCTTAAATCGACTTCAAAGCCGGCGATAAACATTAAAAGAATAATGCCCATGTTGGCAAGCCCGTCAAATGCCGCGTATGATCTTGGTTCAGCAATAAATATTGCATTAAAAGAACCCGGGAAAATGGTACCAAACAGCGAGGGGCCCAGTATTATACCGGCAATAATCTCCCCTATTACCGCCGGTTGCTTATACCGCCGGCAAATCTCTCCTAATAACCGTGCTGTGATAAGTATTACACTTACAATGATCAGGAAATTAAGAACCTCCTCAGAACTAAGTTTAGAAACCATGGTTTAAAGGATTGCAATCGTAAAATATTCTATTTATCCATCTTGCCAAAAAAAGGATTGTTTCAACCCCCTTTAAAGTTAATTAGCTTGCAGTAGTGATAACCGAATTTCCCTGCTGGTTTATAACAGCTATATGAGGTTCGATATTAGCTGCGCTTTTGCCCCGGGGTTCATCTTTTGCCAGGAAATATTTCATTAATGGCCCGGCAATAAGAATGGTTATTACTGTCATAACCACCAAACCCACAAAAATGGGCTCGTCGATAATTTTTGCCTGTAAAGCAAGTGTTCCGAGTACTATTTCCTGTGATCCGCGGGCATTCATTCCAAAAGCAACAGCATAAGATTCGTTTCTGCTCATGCCGCTCATACGGCTTCCTATACCGGCGCCAACTAATTTTGCAAAGCAGGCTATAAACAGGATGATTGCGACAATTTCAAGATTAAAGTTGGTTACAAAGTTTACCCTTAATCCTATGGAAGCGAAGAATAATGGAGCGATGATATTTACCACAAATTGGTGTAATATGCTTTGAAGTCTTTCGGGGAAATGTTTTGAATCTCCTATTGCAACGCCCATTAAAAAAGCCCCGAAAATACCGCGTACTCCAAGATACTCCGTCAATACAGCGCTTAAAAGACACAAGCTCACGGCGATGGTAATAAGGCCCCCGATAGATAAAAATTTATCGGCAACCAGCAAAATTTTATCAACCAGCCATCTTCCTATGGTAAGAATAAAAACGGTGAAGCCAAGCACCATGGATACAGATGCAAATGAACCATCTGACTTTCCCATCATTTGAATAATAATGGAAAATAATATCCAGCCAAGGAAGTCATCAATCATGGCAGCCGTTAAAACCAGGTTTCCAATTTTGGAACGCAGGATATTCAGGTCAAGCAATATTTTGGCAATTACGGAAAGCGCTGTAATAGATAAGGCTGTGCCAAAAAACATGGCCGGTATAACTTTATTGGCATGCGATGCATCCGAAAATATGTTCTCGTAAAAAAACCAGACCGCTATAAAACCCAATGCAAAAGGAAACAATAAACCCATTAAACTAATCGAAGCTGCTTTTTTTCCCTGTTTGCGTATTTGTTTAAGGTCGACTTCAAATCCGGCAATAAACATTAGCAGGATAATACCAATCTGTGCCAATCCGTCAAATGCTTTATAAGGCACGCCGTTTTCGCTGGTAAATAAGCTATGAAATAAATCCGGAAACAATGTACCAAGTAAGGAAGGGCCCAGGAGCACGCCGGCAAGTATTTCCCCGATTACAGCAGGTTGCTTGAATTTCCGGAAAATTTCTCCTAAAACACGTGCCGTGATGAGTATTACGCTTACAATAATGAGAAAACTAAGTACCTCATCAGAACTGAGTTTAGAAATCATAAAGATGGATTTTGGTGGTAGTTACGATTTGAATAAACCAAAATAAAGGATTTAAATCCATATATCCTATAAATTTAGTAGGAATTTTACAATAAATTATCGTGTTAAATCCTTTAAGAATCGATTTTCAAAATGCTTAATACCCCCTTACATCTTTACCTTCCATATAGTTAAGGAAAGCTTTGTTTACTACCCGGTTGCCGCCTGGCGTAGGATAATTACCGGTAAAATACCAGTCGCCGGTATTGGTGGGGCAACATTCGTGCAGATCTTCTATGGTTTGATAAATAACCTGTACCGGGAGGTCCATTCCCTTAGGTGTAATGAGCTGAGCAATTTTATCAGATATCTCCTGGGTGGTAAAGGGTTTATAAATGTGGCGTACCACGTTTTCAATATGCAGTTTATTACATCGCTCCAGTTCCAGTGTTTTTTGATGCACATCCTCAATGATACATACCTTGTTTTTTTCTTTCAGTAACTCAATAGCGGCGCGAAAAGCTATAAAATCGCCCAATTTGCTCATATCTATCCCATAACAATCAGGATAGCGTATTTGGGGGGCGGAAGAAACTACAATTATTTTTTTGGGCTGCAACCTTGCCAGCATTCGGACAATACTTTCTTTAAGCGTTGTGCCCCGCACTATTGAATCGTCTATCACAACAAGCGTATCTTCATTTTTGCGGACAGTGCCGTAAGTAATATCATACACATGCTGCACCATTTCATTTCTGCCGCTGTCTTCTGTAATAAATGTTCGAAGCTTTACATCCTTTATAGCGATCTTTTCCTGGCGGATCTTACGGTTTATAATGGCCTGTAATTTTTCTTCAGTAACATCGGCGCCCCAGCTTAAAATCCTTTCTACTTTGGTTTGATTTAAATAATCTTCCATGCCTTTGCATAAACCAAAATAGGCAACTTCCGCCGTATTGGGTATATAGGAGAAAATGGTATTTTTCAGATCATAATCCACAGCTTCCAATACCGCCTTGCTTAAATGATGACCCAAAGCAATTCTTTCGCGGTAAATTTTCTCGTCACTCCCCCTGCTAAAATAAATCCTTTCAAAACTGCAGGCTTTTCTTTCCTGCGGCTCCAACACCTGCTCAATTGAACATTTATTATCAGGCGTTATGATAAGAGCCCTTCCGGGCAAAAGTTCATGTACTTCATTCTCCCCTACATTAAAAGACGTGCGAATGGCAGCCCTTTCACTTGCCGCCACGATTACTTCATCACTTACATAATAGTATGCGGGCCTTATGCCATGTGCATCTCTCAACACAAAGGCGGTACCATCACCCGTTAAACCACCTACGGTAAATCCACCATCAAACAAGCCAGCCGCCTTTTTTAAAGCAGCTGCAATATTGGCATTACCAGGATTTTTATTCTCTTCTATGGAAAGGAAATGATGGATCACTTCCATCATCGCAGCGAGGTCGCTCTGTTTTTGAAAAACTCCCGGATTTATGTTTATCAGATCAAATAATTCATCCTTATTTACCAGGTTGAAATTTCCCGCAAGAGCAAGATTTTTGCCCGGCACCAAATCCTTTTTTATGAATGGATGGCAGAATTCAACATTGTTTTTTCCCTGGGTGCCATACCGGAGGTGCCCCAATAAAAGCTCGCCCAGGAAAGGCACATGCCCTTTCATTAACAAAGGATGCTTCTTTATATCAGGCTGATATTTCTCCAACTCGTTTATCTCTGTCCCAATCTTAAAGAACAGGTCAGCGATCGGCTGCTGGGCGTTGCTGCGTATGCGGTGTAGAAAGGGGCTGCCCGGTTCTGTTTTTAATTTTACGGCAGCTATGCCTGCTCCATCCTGTCCGCGGTTATGCTGCTTTTCCATGAGCAGGTACAGCTTGTTGAGCCCGTACATAACCGTTCCATATTCCTGGAGATAATAAGAAAAATCTTTTCGTAAACGAATGAGGGCCAACCCGCATTCATGTTTTATTTCATCGCTCATTTGGGAATTGAAGGCGCAAATTTATAACTAATAATTATAAAAGCATGTTATGAATGCTGTTTGGCTTCTTGCACAACATGCTCTGCAAGCCATAAAAATTCGGATACAAACACATCAATATTCTTTTGAAAGGACAAATCAATAAGATTGCCCTGTTCATCAAATTTCTTATCGATCATGGGCGTGATAAGCATGTGTGGTGAACCGATTCCAAATAAAGCATAAACCAGCGTTTGCAACTGCAAAGCAGCCCGCATGCCGCCAAGGGCGCCCGGTGAAGCCGTAACAATACCAAATGGCTTACGCGATTGCTTTGGAAAATGATCAAACAGGTTTTTTAATGCCGGAGTATAACTGCCATTATATTCGGGGGTAACCATTATAAATGCATCCGCCTCAAACATGCGCCTGGCCAAAGCCTGCAAGGCTTCAGGCGCCGTCTCCTCGTTTCTAAATATCTCCTGTTGTAAAACATTGATTTTCCAGTCCCGCACATCAATAATGTTAATATTATGCTCTGTTGTTTGACTCAAATATTTTTTAAGATACAACACCACCCTGTGGGTAACACTATTGCTGCGCGGGCTGCCTGATATAATTTCGATATTCATTATTTTCTTTTTCATTTCGTGTTCTGCGTGCAGCGTTTGCTTCGGAGGAAATTAAGCCTGCTTGATCATCTGAACATTCATGATCAGGCGTACTTCATCACTTACTACGGCGCCACCGGCTTCAGTCAGAGCATTCCATTTTAAATTAAAGTCTTTACGGCTGATCTTGCCTGTTAATTCAAAACCTTCTTTGTTTTGTCCCCAAGGGTCAACTGCACTGCCGCCATGCTCTGCTTTTAAGGCAATATTCTTCGTTATGCCACGTATGGTAAGATCCCCGTGTAAAGCATATTCATTATCGCCTTTCTTTGCTATTGAAGTAGAAGTAAAAGTTATTTTCGGGTATTCTTCCGCATGAAAGAAATCGTCACTTTTCAAATGGCCGTCTCTTTGTTCGCTGTTGGTTGAAACACTGTGAACATCTGCTTCAAATGTTATTTTAGCATCCGTAAAGTCCGGCTTCTCACTTTCCATAGTTGCGTCAAATTTGGAAAAGTTGCCACTAACTGTGCTTATCACCAGGTGTTTTATTTTAAAACCTATTTCGCTGTGTGCAGCGTCAATTTTGTAAGTTGCCATAGTTGTTTATTTTTATGATTTGATGAATTTAATTGATAATTTTTTTATCCTTTAATGTACGTACATCCATTTATAAAAAATTTTTTACGTTTCCCCTTTCCTGATGTCTTCCAGCAATTGGCTCAGTTCTGCAGCCTTTTGTTCGTCAATGACCATTATTTTGTCCATTAACTTATTTATTCTGTCTGTACTATGCTGCAAAATATTAATGCCTGCGGGTGTTAACACAATAACTGTTTCGCGCCTGTCGGAATCTGAAGCAGTACGTTTCACCAGTTTTTTTGCTTCAAGCCTGTCGATGATCCTTGGAACATTTGAACTTTTCTCGATCATTCTGCACGCAATCTCCTTAACACATATGTGTTCCGGGTGTTTCCCTTTTAAAATTCTGAGTACGTTATATTGTTCATGCGTAAGCCCGTATTCCTTCAGCTCTTTGCTCATACTTGTTTTAAGCCACCAGGCCGTATAAAGAATGTTTAATCCTGCTTTGTGCACTTCGTTCCTGAATTTACTGCTTTTTATTGCTTCTTCCAGTTTCATAATAAATTCCATGCAAATGTATGTACATACATCTAATTTGCCAAATAAAATCCCGGATTACCCGGGATTGAAAAAATTAATTGGACGCGGTACTTTCGGATGTGTACCAAAAACTTAAACTCTTACAGGTTTTATACTGCGGATCAATGTCAATATAAAAATCCGGTATGTGTTGCTTAAACCAGTTGTCAAGCACCTGTTGCTTTTTTTCTCCCAAAGCTCTTTGTGCAACACGATCGTAATCATCTTTAAGATTCTCGCGATGCGGCGATGTTTGATGAACAAGGTAAACAATACGAACCCCTGTTTTACCGCGGTCATCGGTGTAGGTAAGCGGCTGGGTGATATCACCCACTTTCATATTCTTTAAATTTACAACGAGGTCTTTATCTAATTGGTCGATAGTTACGGAAGTAGATCCGTTTATAGGAGAAACAAACCTGCCTGCATTGTATTTGGTGTAATCATCCTCGCTATACCTGCTTACAGCTTCATTGAAGTTGCTGGTGCCGGCTATGATTTTTGAACGTACGCTATCCAATTTTTGTTTTGTTTCCTCTATTTCGGTTTTGGTTACAGAAGGTATGATCAAAATATGCCTGACAACAGCATCGTCGCCTGCACGGCTCACCATTTGAATAATATGTAAGCCGAATTTGCTTTTTATCACCGGGGATATTTGCCCTTCCTTCAGCTTGAAGGCTGCCGATAAAAACGTTGGGTCTATATTTTTCTCTGTTCGATTGATGCTGAATTGACCACCATTTTCTTTGCCCGGGTCTTGTGAATACACCTTTGCAAGATCAGCAAATTTTTTCTGGCCGGTTTCCACCTGCCGCTTAAGGTCATTCAACTGGGCAGTTATATAATCCTCAATATCTTTATTTGGCTTTGGATAAATAACTATCTGGGCAACTTCCAATTCACTTTCGTAAAAAGGCAGGCTATCTTTTGGGATCTTGTCATAAAACGCTTTGACCTCTGTTGGAGTGATCTTAACATTCTCCAATATTTTAGCCCGCATTTTATCAGCTAATTGTCTCTCTATGAAAGGCTGTCTTAAATCTTCTTTTAACTGGTAAACCGTCTTACCTGCAATCTGCTCCAATACATCCTGTGAGCCATACTGGTTGATAAAATACCTTATCTGGTTATCTAAAAGAGCATCAATATCATCATCACTAATAACAATCGAATCTTTTTGCGCCTGCAAAACCAACACTTTCTGAATTAGTTGCCCTTCCAAAAAAGCGCATTCCGGGTTTGGCGGCAATTGAACATCCTGGGCCTGTCTTTTATAATCAGAGATCGCATTATCAATATCTGATTTTAAGATGATCTTATCGCCAACTTTTGCTATGATCTGATCAGCAACAATTCTCTGCGTCTGAGCATAATTTCTTGCAGTGAAACAAAGCGAAAGGAGCAAAAAAAACAGATGAAATTTCTTCATACAGCCCAAAAATAAAATATTGCAAAGCCCTGCATGAACATGCAAGGGTTTTTAACAAAGAATTGGTGTGAAAATTATGTTTACAATAACCGGTTAAAAACTACAGCGTGCGTTTTACTTCTTCGTTTTCGTATGCCACGATCGTATCATTGGCATTAATGTCGGAGAAATTTTTAATGGTGAGCCCGCATTCATAACCGGAGGCTACTTCTTTTACATCGTCTTTATATCTCTTCAAGCTGCCAAGCTCTGCAAAAGCGCCTTCCTGCCTTGGGTATATAAGAATTCCGTCGCGGAAAAGACGAACCTTACTGTCCCTTTTTACTTTACCTTCCGTAACATAACAACCTGCTACAGTAGCTTTATCGAATTTGAACACTTCACGGATTTCAACGGTGGCTACTTCTTTTTCTTCTACTTTAGGCTCCAGCATCCCTTCCATTGCGCTCTTGATCTCTTCAATGGCATTATAGATGATGGAGTATGTTTTAATTTGAACGCCTTCATTTTGAGCCAGCCTGTTTGCCTGTGAAGAAGGTCGCACATTAAAACCAATGATAATTGCATCAGAAGCGGTTGCCAGCAGCACATCGCTTTCAGATATCTGGCCAACAGCTTTATGTACGATGCTTACCACTATTTCTTCTGTAGAAAGTTTTTGCAATGAATCGCTCAATGCTTCCACAGATCCGTCCACATCACCTTTAATGATAATCTTCAGTTCTTTGAAATTACCGAGGGCAAGGCGGCGGCCTATTTCATCCAGGGTAATGTGCTTGCGTGTTCTTAAACCTTGTTCCCGGATGATCTGGGAACGTTTTATAGCCACTTCTTTTGCCTCAGCTTCATCGTCATACACCCTAAACTTTTCACCTGCCTGCGGAGCCCCGTTTAAACCTAATATCTGAACAGGAGTAGAGGGCGGCGCATCTGTAACACGCTGATTACGCTCATTCGTTAATGCCTTCAGCCTTCCATAATGCTGGCCCGAAACCATCAGGTCGCCCTGGCTTAATGTACCATTTTGCACCAGCACGGTCGCCACAAATCCGCGGCCTCTGTCGAGTGATGCTTCAATGATGGTTCCTGAAGCCTCCCTGTCAGGATTGGCCTTAAGATCCAGCAATTCTGCTTCCAGCAAGATCTTTTCAAGCAAATTGTCTACGTTCAATCCTTTCTTGGCTGATATTTCCTGGCTTTGATATTTACCACCCCATTCTTCTACCAAAATATTCATTTGGGATAACTGTTCATAAATCTTCGTGGGATTAGCCCCATCCTTATCAATCTTATTGATAGCGAAGATCATAGGAAGATTTGCGGCCTGGGCGTGACTGATAGCCTCCTTAGTTTGGGGCATTACAGCATCATCAGCTGCAATCACTATAACGGCAACATCAGCCGCTTTAGCTCCGCGGGCACGCATGGCTGTAAATGCTTCGTGGCCCGGTGTATCGAGAAAAGTAATCTTTTTTTCGCCATCGATCGTTACCTGGTAGGCGCCGATATGCTGGGTAATACCGCCGGCCTCACCTGCCACTACATTAGCGCTTCGTATATAATCAAGCAAAGAAGTTTTACCATGGTCAACATGCCCCATGATCGTAACAATAGGTGCACGCGATTCCAATTCATCAGGATCATCGTCAATCTCTTCTTCCTCTTCCTCCGCATCTTCCACGCCAATAAATTCCACCTGGTATCCAAATTCCTGTGCAACCAATTCTATAATTGTGGCATCAATGCGCTGGTTAATAGATACCATTATTCCAAGGTTCATACATTTACTGATAACCTCGGCAAAACTTACGTCCATTAAATTCGCAAGGTCACTCACCGTTACAAACTCGGTTACCTGCAAAACTTTTGATTCACCGGCTTCAGGGTTTTCAGCGGCCTCATGCTTTTTTTCGCGGCGATGCCTTGCTTTCAGGCTTTTGCCCCTGCCGGTTGCCCCTGCCAATCTTGCCTGTGTCTCACGAATCTTTTCCTGTATCTCTTTTTGATCAATTTCCCGGTCCGGCATAGGCCTCCGATCCCTGTTTCCGCCTCCGCCACGCTGGGGATGATGGCCTCTGCCACCTGGTCCGCCACCAAAGTCTCTTCGCGGACGATTATCACCAGGCCCGCCACCCTGGGGCCTTTGTTGAGGATTTATTTCAGGTCTCCTTTCAGCCGGTATATTACCACCACCTTTTTTATCAATAGGAATACGTTTCCGCTTACGCTTCTCTTCCCTGGGTGTTGGTGCAGGCTTTGGCCTGGTATCGTTTTCTAGCGGCAGAATAATCTTACCAAGTACTTTAGGACCTTCAAGCTTTTTTGCTTTTATATTTTCTATGACTGCCGGGTCTTCCGTTTCTGCTTTTGATTCTTCCTGAAAATCTTCAACAGCCTCCACGGGCTCTTCTTCGTGGATTTTTTCAGACTGAACCGGCTCGGCAGGCGCCTCAGGCTTCTTTTCAACTTTTTTTGGCCTTGTAGAAGAACTGATGGTGGAAAGATCTATTTTATCAAGAATTTTCGGACCCTCAATTTCCGGGGCTTCAATTTTCACTATTTCGGTTTCCGGGCTAACGGGTTCAGCAATGATTTCTTCTGTGTTGGTTATTGCAACTACGGGCTCTTCATGTTTTGGTACCTCGGGCTTTGCCTCCACAACATTATTTTCAGGAACAACTTTAGGAGCTGTTGCCTCCACAACAACATGTCTTGGCTCTTCCTTTCTGAATGTTATTTCTTCTTCTTCTTTTCTTCTTCTCTCTGCCTGAACACTTTTTGGGATTTCAATCTGGTCTGCTTTTGTTTTTGCATTTTTATCGCCCTGGAAATTATGTTGCAAAGCTTCGTACATTTCCATAGATAGCTTCGCCGTGGGCTTTAATTCATCCCTGTCAAAACCTTTTCCCACCAAAAATTCAATAAGTGTATCCTGACCAATATTGAATTCCTTGGCAGCGCCTAATAACCTTGGTAACTTAACTTCAGCCATTAAATTTTTTTTGTTTGATGCAGGCAGCAATTTAAATGCACCCAATCAGTTCATACAATTAATTTTAATTGTACAGATTAAATACCTGCAAATATTATTCTTTTTCGAATTCTGCTTTTAATACTCGTTTAACTTCGTCTATTGTTTCCTTCTCCAAATCTGTCCTGCGTTCCAATTCATCTATGCTCAAATCCATTACGCTACGGGCGGTATCGCAACCTACACGTTTTAATTCATCGATAACCCAGGCATCTATTTCATCTGTAAATTCATCGAGGTCAATATCATATTCCTCTGTTTCTCCTTCGTTTTCACGGAATACATCAATATCATAATCTGTTAGTTCACAAGCCAGTTTAATATTAACACCTCTTCTGCCGATGGCTAAAGATATCTGGTCGGCTTTTAAATAAACATCAGCATGCTTATTTTCATTATCCAGGTCCATATAACTTATTTTGGACGGGGTTAATGAACGCTGTATCAGTAGCTGGATATTATTCGTCCAGTTAATAACATCAATATTTTCATTCTTCAATTCGCGAACTATGCCATGGATGCGGCTGCCTTTCATACCCACACAGGCGCCAACCGGGTCAATCCTGTCGTCAAAACTTTCCACCGCAACTTTTGCACGTTCACCAGGTTCCCGAACGATCTTTCTAATAGTGATAAGACCGTCAAATATTTCCGGCACTTCAATTTCAAGAAGTTTTGCCAAAAATTCCGGGCTGGTACGGCTAAGGATAATAACCGGGGTATTATTTTTCATATCAACCCGGGCTACAACTGCCCTGATGTTTTCGCCTTTTTTGAAATAGTCCTGTGGTATCTGCTCACTTTTTGGAAGGATCAATTCATTGCCCTCTTCATCCATCAGGAGCACTTCTTTTTTCCATACCTGGTAAACTTCCGCATTGATGATCTCACCAATCCTGTCGCCGTATTTTTTAACCAGTACATTTTTTTTCAGATCGCTGATGCGGCTCGCTAATGTTTGCTTGGCAGCGAGAATCGCGCGGCGGCCAAAATCAAGCATATCAACTTCTTCATACAAATCTTCGCCCACTTCAAAGTCGGGTTCAATTTTCACTGCATCAGTATAAGCAACTTCTGCCAGCGGGTCCTGCACTTCGCCATCTTCTACAATTAAACGCCTGCGGAAAATTTCAAGGTCACCTTTTTCGGCATTTACAATAACGTCAAAATTCTCATCGCTGCCATATTTTTTTCTCAGCAATGTTTTAAAAACGTCTTCCACCACTTTCATCATGGTAGGCCTGTCGATATTTTCGGCTTCTTTAAATTCCTGGAAGGCTTCAATTAAGTTAATACTTGCCATACGGTTACAATTTACACTTGCGACCTGGGTTTCTAGTAGCCCATCGCATAATTAAAATTCGATTTGAACGGTTGTTGTTTTTATGTTTGAAAATGGAATAACTAACTGCCTCGTTTCTGCTTTTTTACCCTTGCCAACAGTTTCCTCCACAATAATATCATCATTCGAAACCTGTAATAACCGGCCGGATTTTACGGAGCCATCATTAAACAAGACATCTACATTCCTGCCCGTATTTTTCAGGTACTGCCGCTGAAGCTTTAAAGGTTTATCAACACCGGGAGACGACACTTCCAATGAAAAACTGCCCGGAGAAAAGAGGCTGCTGTTTTCAATAATTTTATACAATTGCCTGTTGAACTGAACACATTTTTCAATTGATATGCCATTATCCCCATCTATAAAGACCTTAATATTATTGGTTGCTTTTACTTTTATTTCAACCAAAAAATAGCCGGGTTCACTTCCGAGGAATTGATTTACTAATTGCGCGATATTATTTAAAACTGAATCTGTTTGCATATGGTAAAAAGAGAAGGGAACGAATCCGTTCCCTTCCTTAAATAATTTCCGGTCGCAAATGTACAACAGTATTTATGATTTTCCAAATTCTCTGCTGGTTAAGCTGTTGTGAAATTGGATGACATTTTGTAATCATATGCAATCCATAATTAATTTTACATTATGATTAAATGGCTTGTTACATTTTTAATAGTGTATTTATTATACAAACTGATCTTCGATTTTATCCTTCCTGTTTCAAAAACATCATCACAGGTTCGCAGTAAATTAAACCAGATGCATCAGCAGCAACAGCAGGAGCAGCAAAGTGCACCGAAGCAAAAAAGCAGCAGAACCAATGTGCGTCCGCCCGCAGAAGACTATATTGATTTTGAGGAAATAAAATAAGCTAGTGTTATGTCATGCAGAAATTGTCGCTTTTATTTGCCACGGATCAAACAGAAACACGGAAGAATTTGTTGCGACATTATTATGTTGACTTACCACTAGGTGCGAGTGATGATTTTTTGCGTTGAGCGCAACAAAAATCCGCGATTATAAATCCAGTTCAAGAATGGTTTGAGGTGAAGGCAGGTAAATGGTTTGTAAACCAATTGACCTGGCTGCCCAAATGTTTGCTTCTGAATCATCGATAAAAACTGTTTCTTCCGCATCGAGATTCTGTTCCCTGAGGATTACTTCAAAAATCTCTTTTGAGGGTTTACGCAAACCCATTTTATGTGAATAATAAGCTTTAATGAACAAGTCATTGAAGCTCCCGTCATTTATTTGCTCTTTGAATATTTTAGTAATGCAGTTATAGTGAATCTCGTTTGTATTGGACAACAGGTAAATGTTATAGCGGCTTTTAATTTCCTTTAGCCAGTTTATTTTTTCAGGGGGAAAATCAAGTAATAAAGCATTCCACGCCTCCGTGATCTGTTCATCAGTAAGCGGGAGTTCAACCAGTTTTCTAAACTCATCGCAAAAAGCCTCAGGTGTTATTTCTCCAATTTCGAGTTTTTCGAAGATGGGTGTAACGGTTTGCAGGGTGTAGTATTCATTAAAATTACCAATGCCCAATGCGGCAAAGGCAAGTTCTGTTTTCTTGAAATCGAGGTTAAGTATTACCCCGCCCAGGTCAAAAATGATATTTTTTATCTTTTGCATCGGGCAAAATTATAGTTCGAAAAATGAAATTTGAAAATTGAGCGATTTGTTTATTTTTGCGCTCCTTTTGCACGAATAGTGCGGGCCTATAGCTCAGCCGGTTAGAGCACCTGACTCATAATCAGGGGGTCCCTGGTTCAAGTCCAGGTGGGCCCACTTAAAAATCAAGCGGTTATGAATGAAAATTTGTAGCTGCTTTTTTATTTGCAAACAATTTGCAAACATCCCGAATTGAAAATGCCTGATTTATCATTTTAACGACATGGCTTACGATGTGAAAGAGCCTGACATCCTTAAATTACTATCTTGTTCTTTTTTCAAAAGAGTCTATTTGAGATTTTAAGTGATATAATTTTGAACCAATCTTGAACTGTCTGATTCTTTCTTCTTCTATATAGTTGAGCACTTCTTTGATTAGTGCATAGAGAAATTTTATTTTGCACAACGATGGAGCTTACGCCAGAACAATATGCAATTATCAATTCAACCGGTGACATTAAAATAAATGCTGTTGCAGGTTCCGGCAAAACCACAACCATTATAGAATATGCTGCCTCAAGGCCAAAGCACAGCAAAATTCTTTACCTCGCATTTAATAAATCGGTAAAGCTGGAAGCCGCAAAGAAGTTTGCAGAAAAAGGACTGAATAATGTAAAAGTTGAAACGGCTCATTCCCTTGCTTATAAACATATTGTTTTTGCAAATGGCTATAACGTAAGAAAACAAGAGTATAGAACCAATGAGATTGCAGAACTGCTTAATCTGAAAGGCAATGGCGAAAAACACACGGAATATATTATCGCCAACCATATTAATAAATTCATTGCTTACTATTGCAATAGCAATAAGCCAAGGATACAAGACCTTAATTACTTAGATACTATTTCCGATTCTAAAGCGAGAACTTTTGTATCAACTTTTTATGATTATATAGCTTATCAAACGCGCCTGCTTCTTAGCAGGATGGACAAAGGTGAAATTGAAGTAACGCATGATTTCTATCTGAAGAAATTTCAGCTTTCAAATCCTAAACTTCATTACGATTATATTCTTTTTGATGAAGCACAGGATGCATCTGCCGCCATGCTTGATATTTTCTTAAAGCAGAAAGCTACAAAGGTAATTGTTGGTGATACACACCAACAGATTTATAGCTGGCGCTATGCTGTAAATTCACTTGAAAAAGCCGAGTTCAAAACTTATCAACTATCAATAAGCTTCCGTTTCAACCAGGATATTGCAAACCTTGCAATGAGGGTATTAGATTACAAAGAGCATTTAAATCACAAACCGGAAATACAGATTACCGGCAATGGCTCGGGTAAAGAATCAAAAACAAAAGCTGTTCTTGCAAGAACAAACCTTGGCCTGTTGCTTAAAGCAATTGAATACGTTACAGAAAAAAGAAAGGTCAAGCATATTTATTTTGAAGGCAATATTAATTCCTACACGTATGCTGATGAAGGCGCTTCACTTTACGACGTGCTTAATTTGTATAATGGTAAGCATAGCTTCATAAAAGATAAGCTGATCGCTGCCATGAAAGATATTGATGAACTGGAAGATTATATTGACAAAACAGAAGATGTTCAATTAGGAATGATGGTAGAAATTGTAAAAGAGTATGGCAATAAAATTCCTGATATTATAAAAGCCATTAAAGAAAAACATGTTGAAGGCGATGATAAGGAAAAAGCTGAAATGATATTCTCGACTGTTCACCGCTGCAAGGGAATGGAATATGATGCCGTACAATTGGTGAACGATTTTATTACTGAAGAAAAATTAGAGCAGCTTTTAAAAGATAAAGAAAAAACTATCACCACCGCAAAACTGAATGAAGAAATTAACCTGTTGTATGTTGCTGTAACAAGAACCAAAAATGCTATTTATATTCCTGAAACATTAGTGCCTGTAGGATTTCAATTATCTCCGCAAATTCATTTGATGCGGACAATTGCAAAACAGGAAAAAGAAAAAGCAACTGTTGCTGAAACAGTTAAAGTAAAAATTATAACGAAGCCTGACGAACTTCCAAAAATTAAAACCTATTCGGTTGAAAGAATAAGGGAAACAAATAAAGATGCCTATAAGCCATGGACGAAAGAACTTGACCATGAACTCATGACCATGTATGCAGAAGGTCTAAATATTCGTGATATGGCAAAGCATTTCGGCAGAACCAAAGGCGCAATTCAATCGAGATTAAAAAAGCTCAGGCTGGAATAACTGGCTAAAATCTTAAAACTTTTTTTGTACACTGGCAAGAAAGGTAAAAGCGCCTGCGGCCAAAAGAAGCTTAGCTGTGCCGCACACTTGCCGGCACTGAAGCAGCAAGCCGTCAAAGCCAATGAAGAGAGGAACTGCCTTAACTAATTTTACTTCATTCATGTTAACGTTAAGCACCTGGCCTATCCTGTTAATCATGTATTCAATGATTGATTCATGCGGGTACCATTTTGCGTCTGTTTTTGCTATAAAAGAAGGCCAAGAGCCGGAAGAAGATTTTCTTACAATAGAGTCTTCTGAATAGAAATATGCTTTGATAAATTGCTTACTGCCTGTTAACAATTGAGTCCGGCCCGGCTCTAAATAACAAAGGGTTTTTCGATTCAAAATGCTGCGCAAAACGAATGTTTACGAATTGCCTGAGACAGCAAAATAATTATACCGGTCGCAATTCTTTCTTCCTGTTTCGCTTTTTGTATTGTCAGTATCAAAAATAACGGATCAGTTCCTGCTTCGCATGAACGGTAACGAGGACTGATGATATTTGACAGCCTTTACTTAAATGTAAATATCTCTCCTGGTTCTTACCTTAAAAATATGCAGTTAGAAGTATTGCTCTGATATAGTTAGATCGAAGTGATCAATTGGTATTATTTATACGAACAATTTTTGTTTCACCGGATCTTACATTTACTTTTTGCCATTTGATAAAACCATTTAAAGGCAATGGTTTCTTTGCTTCCGCTGCAGTTTCAGAGAAAATAGAGACTGTTGCATCATACTGTGTAGGATTTGTTATGCTAATCGTTACTGCTGATTGATTTCGCTCGGTGATTTTAGCGTCAACATGATCCATTACTAAAAAAGTTGAATCATCGGTATGCAGATAAATACCCGGATTCATCATAGCGGAAAGCGCCGCCAATATTTCCCATGCTGTATTTGAATCCATGGAGTCAACAAAGCCCTGGTTGTTACCTTCCCAATCTGAAATCTGAACTCGTTCTGTTACAAAGCCGTTCGGTTTCCGTAGTGGGTTATACGGCGCGCCAACATACTGAATGACATTATGTGTTTGGTCTTTGTAAAGAGCAGCAATCTTTTCATTGCCGGTTGCTCTATACAGTTTAAGCATCATATCGCCAGGCAAAATATAATAACCGGGCGCACTGTGGTTGTTTTGTGCACTGGCCATAAGGCTTCCTGCAGCATGTGTGCCTGCTTTTTGCATAGCACTGCCTGTTGGAAATTGATAATCGTAGGAGACCATGAAAGTGGAAAGATAATGCGCAATGAATGTTGCCTTTTCAATCCATTCCTGGTTTTGAGTTACATCAAAAAGTATCATGCAGGCTTCGAGCATATTAGCCAGTGATTCACTGTCGGGCGCTTGTAAAATTTCTGCAGGACTGCCGCCGGCATAACCTTTCAGAAAGTGGTTGTCATAATAATACCTGGTTGAAGTTTCTGCTGTTTCCAGGTATTTTTTATCATTGAAATAAACAGATGCTAACGCCAATCCTGCACCGGCGTAACCACCGGCAGAAGAACCATTAATATCCATTTCAAGATTATCAACGTTAATAAACTGTCCGTACTGGCCATACTTCGTCCAAACTTGCACCAATGCATCTGCACATCTTTTTAAACCTGTTTCCCATTGAGGGTTAACTAAGTCTTTGTGATGTTCTTTCTTTAGTAAATCCAATGACTTGATTCCAAAATATAATACTTCCATGCTTCGCCGTATCATGGCAATGTTTGTTAATACATCCATTTGCCCATGTGGATCGCCATAGATTTTTCCGTTATGATTAGCCGCATAAAATAATCCGGTTGGCGCCTGGGATTTGAAAAGCATGTTATCAAAAGATTTCACTACACGATTCAATCGTTCCGGCGTAGCTTCTATCAATTCAGGGAAAGAGAAAGTGGGCAAGCCGCTCCAGCCGATCTGATAAGAGTAAGGACTACTATCACCGGGCCTGTGACAATAATAAGCAGTACTGTCGTTTTCAAACCACTTATTCTTATTATGCATGTCAACGATCAATTTAGCAACTTCACTATATGGCGTGATATTGGAAAAACTGTTTTGACCGCTCAATGCTTTTCTCACTGAAAAAACTTTTTGATAAAACTCCGGCATATCGTTCGCATCAAAATTGTAGACATTAAACCGGAGTGTTATTTCATCACCGGCTTTCCAGTCAGCAGCTTTATCACCAGATGCTTCTCTGCCGCACATTACATATCTTTCTTTTCGAACACCCGGTGCATTAACTATAAAACTGATCCTTTTGTTTAATGTGTTTTCTCCTGCATCTTCTTCAACGATCAAACCGTTATTACCAAAGCGTGTATTTTGACCGGTTAGTAACAAAAAACCGCGATGCTTTTGTTGATCAAAAAAACCCATCATCGGCGTAGCTACGTTGCCTGTATTCATTTCCACTTTGGCATGCGATCCATCCTGGTTAAAATGTAAAATATTGGTGGTGGTTACTGGCATGTCGAGCGGCTTATCCTTCGCATCCCGTATATAAGGTGGATATGGAATCGGCAAAATTTTAAATCGATTTCCGCCATATAACATGGCAGGCGCAAACACATAATTGTTCTTCGTCCATGAGCTGAAATCAAACGCTAATGCCACTCCTGCAGACTTCACTTCACCGCTGAGTAATTTGAATTTGACCACACAGCTCAGTTCATCATTATTTAAGCGGTTAACGGTAAGTTCTTCCTGCCATTTACAATCATCCAACTGCAAATGGTTATTATCAAAGCAGGCAATTGTATGAGGCAGATTGTCTTCATACCTGCATACCAACACGCGGATCTTTCCATCGAGGTCTTTTAAAAAACTGTTGATGGTTGATTGGGTCTTTTCATCATGAGCCGATAACCACGAACCTGTAGTATTTTCTTCAACTTGTTGTGAATAGATACAGGAACATATGCTTAAGAATAATGCCGAGATAAAAAATTTACCTACCATGTTCTTTATAAAAATGCTAACCATTTAAATATCTCCTTTTTATTTTTTAATGCTCTTTCGGCCCTTCGAGGATAGCCCTGATTATTTCATTTTGATGCTTGATGGATAATGGTTCGTTTATAAAAAGATTTTTATCATCCGCCCACTTTTTTTCTATACTAAAATAATCTTCATCAACTTTTTGGTTATTCATTTTTTGAATTGTGTTATGTGCAAATTTCCTCCATCTTTCCAGGTAAAGTGAAGAAAGCAACCCGCTCCATTCTTTATTTGCATAATCATGCAGATCACTGTTTGGATTATCCGGCCCCCAATAGGAAATCTGTATTTTGGCATTGCGTAATGCAAGTCGTTTGTCAGATGATGTTGTTCCAAAATCATTGGCTTGCATAAGCCACCGGCTCAGAGAAAAATAAGGACTGTTACGCAATAAAGAGTCCTGCTCTAAAAGCGTTTGTTCAAATTGTTGATACGACTTTTTAAATTCACTCTGATCTTTCGCTTTTATGGCATTCATCATTTGCTGATATGTAGCGTCGGCATGGTTTGCATTCACTTGCCTTACCAAATCTATCATATCAGTTCTGTAAGTTTCAGTATGAGTAATTTTATCGTCTGCAGCAACAAATATTTTCACAGCTTCTTCAAATGCGGACAGATCATAATTTCTTTTGCGGGTACCCCAGGTGGAAACTGATTTAATATTTTCCGCAGGTCTCGCACAGAAAATTGATTCGGGCGGTCCTTCCTGGCTAACATCAGGACTGCTGTAAACAGTCTGCAATAACAACTGCCATGCCTGCTGTAATTTCTCATCATTAACTCCATAGCGATACTGAACGTAATTCTTTATCCAATCTTTTACGTCCACGCTATCTGTATGCCATGCCAGTTCTGTCATCAAATCAAAGGCAACCGGGTTATTATTAATTCCTTCCGGTATAATACCAACGCCTTTTAAGTAGTTGCCAAACTTGCTGTGTTTTGCTCTGTAAACTTCAGCAGCAAAACGCTGCAGCTTTCCATACAGCCCAACCTTTTCACCGAAATTGCTCACGTTACTCCATATAAACGGAGTTCCTTCATAAGCGTTTCTGTTTTCCCAGTTATTAGTGTTTTCACCAAACAGCTCAATGATCAATGTTTTTGCTTTATCCAGGCCACTTAACAATTCTTTGGATGGGTTATCATGCCAGCCCATTAAGACCCATGTACTGTTTGGAAAATATTGCTGCATGATTTGCTGTATAATCATGGCTGATTTCGTTACATCCAAGCCATTGCTCTTACCACCTTCATGAAACGGATCAGCACCGAAGTAATGAATATCACTTCCATATAATTTTTTCATTTCGATGTAATAAATGCCAGCTGCTTTTTCAAACAGAGGATCTTCGGGTAACAAAAAATCAGGTCGCTGAAAACCGCCTGCCCATTTTCCCTGTTCAATAATTTTTGCGCTTACTTTCTTTTTAAGCGTTGTAGGCGCCATTCCATAAAAGCCCTGCAATACCGGCTCTATTCCAAGTTCCTTCATACGCCGGAGTATTTTCTTTTGCAATGCGACTTGTTGGTCGATTATCTTTTGAGAAACAGGGCCGCCCCATCCTTCAAGATTGCCCATTAGCCACCACGCAGTAAAGGCAGGACCTGCAATAAAATCTGAAATCTCCTTATCGGTAAATCCCAAATGTTTTAATGTGTTTTGCCATACGGCTTCAGTTCCAACAGGTGTCAACATTAAATTGATACCATTTAAAGCCATCCAGTCCAGTTCTCTTTCCCAATCCGCCCATTTGTAAAAACTCATCGTATAATTGATGGTGCAATAGTTCAATGCATACCGAATGGGAAATTCTGCAGCAACCCTGATCTTGTTTTCAACAACAGGAATTTTATCCACTGCGGAAAGGTTATCTCCAAGATGTGACATACTGCGGCGGCAGTAATATTTTAAGTACCAATTCAACCCCATAGCCGCGGCATTGCAACTGGAAGCAGCAATATTTATTTTATTATCTTTTGATGAAAGTTCAAAAGCATCCTTCCCATCTTCCTTTGCTATTGAGTCGAACGCGAGGTGTGGTGCTAACCATGCAACCCTGCGCTCTGCCAATTCTTTAACCGGTTGGTAAACAGGCTGAGTCTTTGCGATGGCGATAAAGGGCAAATAAACAGATATGCAAAAAATAAGTTTCCAACATTTCATCCTTCTTCTATTTTTAATTTTTGCGGAGTTAGTCTGCAAACAATTTTTGTTAGTATACTTCTTCTTTTTATCAGGCTGTTGAACTTTTTAATTGTTGATAGCAGGTGTTTTTTGAGTTTGCCAGCAAATACAGCTTGGTGTTGGAACAAAACATTCACTTGCAAACCGCAGCTCGCCGGTAAGTTGATCTATAGAAAAAACAGCAATCATATTTTCGTCCTGGTTGGCTGACAACAGCCATTTGCCGGTGGGATCAATAGCGATATCCCTTGGTGTTTTTCCACCGCTGGAGAATGCTCCAATGGGTTGCAATTTGTTAGGGGAGACTGTAAAAGTGTAAATACAATTTGTCGTTCTTTCGGAGCAATAAATAAAGCGTCCATCAGCATGCACCCGGATTGCGGCTGCAGTCATTTCTCCTTTTCCTGTTGACGCGGTGTCCACGCATTGAAATCCTGTTTCCGTTTTGCGATATAAAAAAACCTCACCGCTCAATTCACCAATCAATACCAGCCACTCTTTTTTCAAATCCATATCCATGTGCCTCGCACCGGCACCGGGTTTTATTTTGATATCAGGTTCTGTTGCCGGCTCCCAACGTTTTTCGGACGATACAAACCGGTACGCTTTTGCCATATCGATGCCGAGATCGACACAATAGACGGTATGATCGTCAATCGGGTATATCATATGAGGATGAGGAGCTTCCTGTCTCTCTTTATTGACGCCCGAACCTGTATGTTTTATCCGCTGCATCATCGGCCCTATGCTCCCATCTTCTTCCAAAGCATAGACGAGGATATCGCCGCTCCCATAATTGGCCACCAGAATTGTTTGGCTGGCTATTGCCAAATGACAGGCATAATCGCCGGGCAGCGGCACCGCATTCAGCATGATTAAATTCCCATTCTCATGAATTCTGTACGAAACCAATTGCGGGTTTTCCGATTTAAATATTTCTTCGGCAACATACAGAAACATTCCATTAGCAGAAACAATAGGATAAGCCGGGTTTCTTTGAAACTGGCTATCAATGATCCGAATAGAACCATTTTCCGGATCGAAAGAACAGGACACAATTCCGAGGCCCTTCGGAACCGCTGCCGGTGAATTAGTTTCTGTATAACTTCCTGCAAAAAAATACATAGCAATAACTTAAACGGTTTGAATAAGTGCCTTCATATATCCCAAGGCGTAAGCCATACCGGCATACCATGAGCCTTCGCAACTCATTTGAGGGGTATGATCGGGAATGAGCACGCCATCGAATCTTTTTTCTTTTAAGATCCTGATAATCTCGATCATATCAATATCGCCTTCGTCAATAAAGACTTCTTTATAGCCGGGTACTTTTCCTTTTACATTTCTGAAATGAATATAGCTGATATGATCGGCGTATTGTCTTGCGGCATCATAGACATTGCCTTCCGTCATTTCCGCCAGCGAGCCCAAACAAAATTCAAGCGTGTTATTTGGGCTGAGACAAATATCCAATAAGCGTTGGTACATATATGGCTGATACACCAGGCGCGGGGTGTTTCTTATAGTGGGCACAGGAGGATCATCGGGATGCGCTGCGAGTTTCACACCGGCCTCTTCCGCCACCGGGATCACTTCTTTCAAAAACCATTCAAGTCTTTGCCAAAGTTCATCATGAGTGATACCCGGAAGAAAGCCGCCGTTTGCATTCATATCATATATCATATTCCACACCATACCATTTGGAATTATGCAATCATCAACCCCATTCATTCCCACTGAAAAAGCGCCTCCACGCGCAAAGGGACCAGTGATACGACTGGACACGCCGGCCAGGCTAAAGTTGTAACCAATTACAGGGATACCGGCTTTACCGACATTCCGGATATGTTGTTTAAGCAACCCGATCTGCTTTTTCTTTTTAGGTCCGTCGAGTAATATATCATGCCAATCGGCAGGATCAAAATTTTCAATCGCTTCCCATTCCAAGCCTGCTGCATTTATTTCCTTCTTCAGCCGGATAAGTGAATCCAATTCCCATAAATGGTTCGATTTGCCTGCAATGCCCCAGCCTGCTCCATTGCCTATTGGCTGGTTATTAATATTTTCCTGGCTGCCCTTATTGAAATAATCCACCAGATGAACGACCACATGAGAGCAGCCGCATTGTTTGGCAAAATCAAAATGCCGGCGGTTTAACATGTGTTGGTAAAAGCCTAATCCTAATTTCATTCTTACCTGGTTTTATAAAATTCCGTATTTAGCAAAAGCGGCGGTGCTGCTCATCCCATTCTCAATTTCTTTTCTCACCAGTTTCTCTCCCCTGGCCTTTTTTATAGCTCTTGTAATAACCTCTCTTTCTACTTTTTGAGGTATGATCAATACGCCATCCATATCACCAAAGACAAGATCACCCGGAGATATCCAAACCCCCTGTATCTCTATGTCGCAGCGATAGTCTGCCACTTGTGTTCTTACAGAAGAATCCTGTGCATACCTGCCTCTGCTGAATACCGGCCAATATTGTTCAAGAATCCGGGGTGTATCCCTGTGATATCCATCTATCACGGCTCCCCGTGCACCTCTCATGCTCGCAGTGGCTGTTAGTATTTCTCCCCAATAAGCGCAGCGCATAGTACCGCCGGTGGCGATATGGATTTCGCCTTTGCGCAGTTGATCCAATGCCTCTGTAAGCTTACCAAAAGGCTTTTTCTGCGGCCCGAATACATCGATCATGAGCACCGGCATGGCCCTGCCTGCCAGCTTATCCTGCAAACGCATAGGCTGAACAGATTGTGGTAAAAATTGATGATAATATCCTAGTTCATCAAGGATATCGCCTGCTACAGGTGTATATAATTCCGTCTCTATAAGATCAAACAATTCTTCATCCGTTTGCCATTCAAGCAAGGCGCTGTTTTGCGTAATTACATCCATTGTTTTAGTTAGTTTGATTTTGTTATCAATTCCAGTATTTGATTCTTAAGATTTTCCTTGTCGCTTTCGGATAGCGGGTAATAATGTAAATCGCCTAAGTGGGTATTACTCTTTTCTACTATCATCATCCCGGCAACTTTGTCCATGGCGATATTATGCCAGGTATTACCCGGGATATTATACGTAACACCAGGCTTCATCACAACACATTCAAAGCTCACCTTGTCGTTTTCGATGGCTGCTGCGATCAATACAGCATTGCCTTTAGTTAGTACAAAAATCTCATCAGTATGCTCGTGAGGATCGAGCCCTTCAATAGTAGTGAATGACAGGTGAGGCAGGTAATTCAATTGCGCCACCTGCCAATGCTCACGAATAAAAAAAGGATGGTATCCGTTTTCCTTTGTATAATAAGTTTCAATTAATCCGTTATTCATTACTTGTTTATTTTCTTGAATCATACCGGATGGTGCTTTCCTTATATCCACCATCCACATAAATTTCTGTAGCTGTCATATAAGCAGCCTTGTCGCTTGCCAGGAAACTGCACATCCAGGCTATGTCGTTTACAATACCAACTTTTCCAAGAGGTATCCAGTTATTGAAGCGTTCACGCCCGAACTGATCAATTTCTTTTGCATTCATTTCTGTTTCGATAGCACCCGGAGAAACCGCCACTACCCTGATATTATGTTCGGCAAGTTCAAGCGCCAAACATTTGGTGAGCATATTCAATGCTGCCTTTGAACTGCAATAATGTACAAGGCCCTTCCTTGCCACCTTATCATGAATAGATGAAATATTCAGAATAACCCCTTGCTTTTTATTGCGCATTCTTCCGCCAGCCAGTTGAGTACAGTAAAACGCACCACGCAGGTTTACATTCATTATCTTATCCCATTCCTCCAACGGCATGTCGAGCGAATCGTTGATAGTTTCAATACCGGCATTATTCACAAGTATATCGATGCTGCCCATTTGTTGGTCCATAAAATCAAACATCCCATTCACTTGTTCAGGCACGCTGATATCAGCATAGTATGCCTTGCAATTCACATTGTATTGTCCGGTTAACCGTTCTGCAAAAGCAAGAGCCTTTTTTTTATCATCTATGTAATTAATCAGCACATTGGCTTCACAGGCAGCCATAGCTTCGGCTATGCCTGCGCCGATTCCCTGTGAAGCGCCTGTGATCAATACGTTCTTTCCTGTAAGGTCAATTCTATTTTGCATGCTTAGGCAAGAGCATTTATCAAGCGGGCTTTCGGCTCTATTTGTTTGGGGTCGTTAATGTAAACTGAGGAAGTGCCTGCGCACTTCCTCAGTAATAACCTTGCAAACATTCATTTACACTTATTGGAATGGATCAAAACCACCTCCCCAATCTTTACTTTGTTCCAGTTTAGGATTACGGGATAAAAAGCTATATGGCAGCCCGTACAAATACATTTTATCAGGAATAGCCAAATTAGCTGCATCGGTAGTAATAACCGTATAATCAAACTTATTATATACTTTATTAATGTCGTCCATTGGTAACGGATCAGTTTCTCCGGGTTTAAGCGTAATAGCCAGGCTGTGGCGTTGTTTACCTCTTAACAGATCAAATCTTTTCCAGCGCCTTAAATCATCCCAGCGCTTGCCTTCAAAAGCAAATTCCACAAAACGTTCATCCTGGTAAGCTGTTCTAATCTCATCCTGCCCCGAAGCTGTAATTCCATAGTTGCCATTTCCGGCTTCAATGCCGGCACGTTTGCGAATAGCATATAATACCTGCAATGCTTCGTTGCTTTTGCCTGTTTCGTTTGCAGCTTCACCATAATTCATCAGCACCTCTGCATACCGTATTTCAGGCCAATCTACATCTGACTCCTCTACTTCGGTAGCATCACGGTCAACACCCTTCAGTTTTAAAAAGAAACCATTTAATTCACCCATGCCTTCACCAACCCAGCCGGGAGTTAAAGCATTAAAAGTACCAATTACACCACCTTCTGCTGTAAATGTGGGGTTAACCAGGTAAGACCAGTAATATTCTTTTTTAGTGACCATTTTTGGTGAGAACTGTACAGGCGCTCCATTATAGTGAATAGTAGCATAAAATCTGTCATCCCTGTTTTGAAATAAGGTAGGATAGGTTGCTGCGGAACCCACAAATTTACTTCCGTTTTTCATTGGATATGCATTTACCAATTCCAGTGAAGGCATATCATTATCCCAGTCATCTTTAGAATACCTGATTGGTGCATTTCCGGGGGCTGCATAAAAAGCATCGGGATAGCCAAAACGCCTGAACATAATTTGTTCCTTATTCAACTCCACGTTCCAGATATCGCCATATACAGGATACAGGCCTTTGCCTTTGGAGTCCAAAAAGTTTTTGGCAGCTAAATTGGCATCATAGGCTTTTTGCCAGGTTGCCACACCTCCCAATCCATTAAATAACGGGCTTGCAAAAAATAATAATACCCTGCCTTTAAAAGCCATAGCAGCACCTTTATCTATACGGCCTAAATCTGCAGCGCTCCAGCTATCCGGCAATAACGCAATAGCATCGTCCAAATCTTTTAATATCTGCGTTACACATTCAGAAGTTTTATTGCGCGGCATCTGTACCTGAGTCAGATCAGCATCGGCTTCCTGTGGCGTTAAAATTAACGGAACACCACCTACGTCTTTTACTAACTTGTTATAAGCCCATGCTCTCCAAAACAGCGCCTGGCCTTTGATATGATCTTTTGCAGTTTGATCAAAAGTAGCCTTATCAATATTTGTAATTATATTATTACATCCGCGAATGTCTGTATAAGTATTTATCGCCCAGTTTAGCTTTACGCCTGCAGCGGTATTATCATAATTTTCCAGCCAGTCGTATGTTGCTGTTCCTAACAGAATTTTATCAGAATACCTGTGGGGCGAAATAGCTTCATCGGTGCCATTGCCATTGCCAAAGTTTACAAATTGCCAGTTCTTTACCCAACTGTCCCAAAACCAGTTGTTGTAAACTCTTGAGCACCCTCCCGGATTTCCCATGCCATAAGGCCAGCCGGGCATTAAGTCGTTTTGAATTCCATCTAAATAGGCATTTGCAGCTTTCGGGGATTGCCATAACTGGTCGCCGGTAACGGCATTTAAAGGTTCCCTGTCCAAAATTTTTGTACAGTTACTAAAAATAGCAGGGAGGATACATAATATCAATATGCTTTTAAAGAAATACTTCTTCATATAATTAAGATTTGAATGATTAGAACTGAAGGTTTAAGCCTACCGAAACTGATTTCATAACAGGATAACTGCCGTAAGAATACACTTCAGGATCGTATATTTTAAATTCGCGCAGGCAGAACAAATTGGTACCGCCAACAAATATTTGCGTAGCGGTAATCCCTGCTTTGCGTAACCAGGTTGTCGGCAGGTCATAAGAAAGGTTTACATTCTTTAATCGCAGGAACGCGCCATTAAAAGTATTAAGCTCTGAAGGCACAGAATAATCCGAACGCTGGTTACCACTGGCATTATATAACATGGGGAATTTTCCATCAGGATTAGATTCTGAATAGGAATCATCATAATAAACAGGAAAAGGTATATTAGCCATGTTTGCCCTGTTCCAGGGATCGTTATAACTTACTTTATAGCCCGCCAATCCGCTAAACAAAGCATTTAACGCAAAGCCTTTGTACTGCATGTTTATCATAAAGCCATAAGATATAGGCGCATTAAGTGAGCTACCCGTTGCTCCATATCCACCGGCAGAAGTATTTGAATAATTAGCTAATACTACTTTGTCATAATTGTCAATTATACCATCGGCTTTGCCATTTGCTCCACTTACATCCTGGAAATTCATCATGCCTTTTTGCGGCGACACACCGAAAATTTTGTATCCTTCCGGTAATGCGGAAACATCAGCATCTGTTCTCAATATTCCTGTTGCATGATAGCCCACCAGGTAGTTCAGGGGTTTGCCAACCGGGTCTTCAGCAGGCAAAGCGCCGAGCGGCTTGTCCTTCAAAACAACTTCAGTAGTAGCTAATCCAAAGTTTGCCCTTATATCAAAGAGAAAGTTTTTTCCGATTTTCCCATTTACATATGCCAACTCCATATCCAATCCTTTAGCGTTCATCTTTCCATAATTTTCAAGGGGATAACTTGAACCGAACTCAACAGGTGTTTGGAGGATGCGCTGCCCCAGAATGTCGTAGGTATTTTTAGACCAGATATCAAAAACAAAATTCCAATGCTTTAATAAGTTAAGCTCTAAACCGGCATCGTATGACTTAGCTTTTTCCCAGGTATAATTTGGCTGTGCCATTCCATTATACACTAAAGTTGGCTGTAGAGCGCCGGGATCGCCCAAATAATAAGGGTTAGTAGAAGTATTATAATATTCTTTGAATAAGAACGGAGCAACATTGTCATTACCGGTTGCACCATAAGACATACGGAGCTTTAAAAAGTCAATAACTCTTGAATTATTGATATTGAAGAAATTTTCATTTGACAATACCCAACCTAAAGACAAGGCAGGAAAATATCCCCAACGTTTATCTTTTGAAAATTTAGAAGAGCCATCAGCGCGCATGGAAGCAGAAACAAGATATGTTGAATTAAAATCATAATTTATCCTGCCTACATACGATACTCTCGAATCCAAATGATTCTCATATCCGTTAGCTTTTGTATCGCCGGAAACGGGGCTTGCAAAAGGTAATTGATCGGTTTGAATAACCGGGAAATTATACTTGTACAAACTAGAGTAAGAGTGATAACCATCGGCTTGTTCATACACGCCTACTACATTTATATGATGTGCATCAAAACGCCTGTCATAGGTTAAAATACCGTTTATCTGGTACGAGTGGGTTCTGTCATTTTCATTGCCGATATAAGGCTTTGCAGGTGAAGTGGCGTATTGCGTACCGATCACTTCATTCGTATACATCTGTTGAATACCGCTCTCCGGATCTTTTTTAAACTTATACAACAGGGGCTGTATGCCGTAAGCTTTGGTGAAACCATTGGTTGAATACAAATCGGCAACACCCTTTAAAGTAAGCCCTTTTATAAAGGGCACTTTGTACTCAGCAGTTATAAGGGCATCAAGATTCTGATTGTTGGTATTCCGATACCCACCGTTCTCAATCGCTTCTACCGGGTTAGTTACCCAATCTGTAGCTATAGGCTTTCCATCGATATAAGCATAAGAAAGCGGCGACATGATGTATTTTAAAAAGGCTATATTATAATCAACGCCATCCGTTTCGCTTGCAGGCCTTTTTCTTAAACCATTATTGTAATTCAGGTTCAGCCCTATGGAAAGATCTTTGGTAACATGCATTTGGACATTGCTTCTCAAATTATACTTGCTATAATTCATGTTGGGTATAAACCCGTTTTCGTTATAATAAGAGCCTGCAACAAAATAGGTCATAAAATCGCTACCGCCGGATACATTCAAAGAGTATCGTTGATTAAGGGGGTTCTCGTACAGTTCATCATAATGCAAATTGCCTTCGGGGTTATTTTTATGCATCCAATCCCTGTCATAATCATTAAACCGTGCATCTCCGGCCTGTGTGTGCATTGCATTATACATATCCATGCTTTTATCCATGCTTATGTATGAAACATCTATTCCCGGTTTATTGTAAACACCGAATACCGAATTTAATTGCACAGAAGGCTTTCCTCTTTTCCCGGTTTTGGTAGTAACCAGCAGAACACCGTCAGAAGAACGGGAACCGTATATAGCTGCAGATGCAGCATCTTTCAAAACGGTTATATCCTGAACCTGGTTAGGATCTAAAGCATCAAATGTAACCTGGTCTCTCACAATGCCGTCAATAACATAAATCGGCCCTGCACTGTTCCAGGAAGAGGAGGAACGAATGCGAACTGCAGAAGGGCTACCCGGAACACCTGTGCCTGTTTGCACAAATACACCCGATGCCCTGCCAGCGAGAATATTAGATAAATTTGAAGTAGGAATATTAGCCATTTGATGGGTATTAATAGAAGTTACGGCTGTTGTCAGGTTTCCTTTTCGCTGGCTGCCATAACCCACCACCACCACTTCATCAAGGCTGGTGAATTTTGGAGACAGCGTAATTGTCATGCCATTTACAGCCCTTATTGTTTGAGGTTCGTAACCCGTCATAAGAATTTGAAGGTTACTGTTGGGCGATGCATTCAGTTCGAAAGCGCCCTTTTCATCGGCTACAGTGCGCGCAGATCCGCCTACCTCGATAATGGTTGCTCCCGCCAATGGCTTTTGGAGAGAGTCAGTTACAATTCCCTTTATTTTGCTGGTTTCCTGTGCAGCACAAAATTGGGAAGTAAGTACCAGGGCAAACAACACCGGCGCACTTAGCAGCAATCTTAGTCGTTGATTCATTTTTTAGAAATTTAAGTTTATACGAATTACAGGATACAATATTCCTATTCATACAAGCCAGCAACAACAGCTTTTTTGACTGCTAATGATGTTATTTTTGCTTATCCGATAACAAGTACTTTTTCAACTACAGTAGGTAATAAGCTTATTCAATGAGTCAAATGACTCATTGAATAAAAGAAAGTGTTTAAATAAATCAGATTCCTTTTCTTTGGGCAGTCACTTGGTTTTGGATTTTTATTGATTGCTTAATCCGCCATAAAATTGCATAGACAATGCAGTATATATACGAAAACTTTACTTTTCCGCCGGATCAGTCTTTTACTGTCCGAACGGATATCCTCGAGCTTAAGCGATATACTTCGCTAAAGTCTCACGTAAATTTTGAAATTGCCTTGATCGAAAATTGTCTCGGCAAACGCTTTATTGGTGATAATATAGAGGATTTTGAAGGGCCGGAACTTGTACTGCTGGGGAGTTACCTGCCACATTGCTGGCAATATTATAAAGCGGTTAATCCGTCACTGCCTTCCCCGGCGATCGTCATTCATTTTTTTCCTGATTTCCTTGGCAGGCAATTGCTGGAAAGACCGGAAGCAAAACAAATAAACAGGTTATTCGCCGATGCGGCAAAGGGTATATCATTTTCCGGTGCAACAATAATCAAGGCGAAAACTTTGATGAAGCAAATGTTGGATGAAAACGGTTTGTCAAGAGCGGCTTTAATGTTGCAATTGCTTGACTTACTTTCCAGGTCTGCATCGTACAAGATATTATCATCCCCTTATTTCAACGTTATTGAAAACTCAGCCGAAGCGCAGAAAATAACCAGGGTGTTTGATTACATCTTCGGAAATTTCAAAAATGAAATTGCGTTGTCCGATGTTTCTGGTATTGTATATATGTCACCCGCTGCTTTTTGCCGTTTCTTTAAATCAAAAACCAATCGCACATTAATAGATTTTGTGAAAGAAGTGCGTATCGGCCATGCGGCTAAACTTTTGCTTGAAGGTCATCATAATGTTACGGAAGCCTGTTATCATAGCGGTTATAATAATCTTTCTAATTTCAACAAACACTTCAAGGATATAAAAGGAATGTCGCCGCGCGACTTTTTGAAACAATATATTACAGATGCCGAAAAAGAGCCCGTGTAATCACCGGTATTGCTGTGCCGTCGTTTTGAAAAGCAGAGGCAGTTGCGGTCTTTAATCCTCAACCGATATTACCAGTTCTTCTCCCGGCAATGTATGTATAACTATGCGGGCGCCGCTCAATTTCAGCGCTTCTTTTTTATTGCTTTTTATGCGTAATTCTTTACCTGGCCATGGATTTTGTAATACGCACGTCCGCCCTTTTTCACTTATGATTTTTACATATTGAACCAATTTGTTTTTTATAACGGATGAAACTAAAAAAGCTCCTTCACTTCTAATATTTACAAATGACGCATCCTTTTCCTTAGGCCAAACTTCAAAAACACGTAACACGTTTTGGTTTGACATGCACATCATTTCATTAATAGCGTTAGGAACCGTACTGCAATTTTCAATACCATGCGGATTGTTGAGTTGAAAACCGTTTGGATAAATATGCAAGCTGTAATCGTGCAGCTTTTTTAAAATAGTGTCAGCATTATAACCTATTCTTACTGCTGCCGGGAAAAAACTATTCGTACCATTATTATCTGTCCACCTGCCCATTACCCCGATGGTATTGCGCGCTATTTGCAGGATAGAACTATCGCTGTTCAACCCAATCTGGCCGGCGGGGTATATATGCTGAATACCCAGCGTGTTATCCGGCCACCATGCAGTACCTTTTTCGCTGTATTTGAAAACAGTTTTGCCATCAAGGATCTGCGTGGCATAAGGGGCAATATGATCATGTTTTTCCTGCCAGCCGTTTCTCAAATCTTTATCCTTGCCCAGAAATTCACTCATGTCTATAGCGGTTTGCAAAACCATTCGCACCAATCCCAAAGAAAGAATGGGATTTTTTGTACCGATGGTGCCTTCATGTATTGCATCGTTCTCAATAACGTATGTGCCATTTTCCATCTTAAGATAATGCTGCCAAAAAACTGCAACCGATCTGACAAATGGATATACCCGCTTTGCAAGCGAGGCATCATATGTGCGATAGAATGCCATAGACAAATTAACCGCACAATAAGCAGCATTGCTTTTTTGTCCAAAGAACAAACCTTCATCTTCCACATCGCCAGGTTTAATGTAACCGTCTTTGGCCATCAGGTCATTCTTCCGGGTTGTTTCAATCCCTAAAGGACCTATCCCTACAGGATACAAAACACCGTTAGCGATATGGGTAATTGTTGATGAATAATATTTCCCCCGTGGCATAAAATCAATCAGAGGCGCTTCATAAGGCAAAGCCTGCTGCAGGTGATTGGATGAGTACAAGGCATAAAACGGGGCGCTGTAATTATAGTTTAAATGATAATCGCCATTCCACATCGGCGTTTCCTGCGTGATCCAGCTTCCAAAAATACCCGGTGGAAATTCCGGGTCGCGGCTGCAGGAAGCCATATTGTACTGGGATCTGTAGTATTGATGTTCAATCACAGAGTCTTCAATATCCACCCAACCCTCGCTCCAGTAACGGTGCCACCATTCAAGATGTTCTTGTTGAATTTTTTCAGCCGATCCTACGTTAAACTCCCGTACTTTTTCCTGAACCGCGTTCAAACAATTTGCAGACTTAAAACTGCTAGACAAAGCACATACAAGCATAGCTTTTTGTCCCGGACCAATTGTAAATTCGTTGGAGGTTTCACCCATTATTTTAAGAGCTGCGGCCGCCATGCTTTTAATAGTTACATCTTTCACAAAACCCCTCTGTATCCAATGCATACCATGTATGTTTTTACCAGATATGACAGTATCGGGAAACTTATTTTCAGGCGAAGGGTCAATACCGTTCTCATCATTAGTTGGTGGTTCTAACAATACATTCACAGCAAGAGCGCATTTGCCACTGTTTGTAATTGTAATCAGTAATAAATCCTCTGTTGCAGTTACCACAGACTGAATGGTTACCGATGTATCTTTCCTGGTGAATACAGATTTGGTTAAGGCATCGTATAAATCCTGTTCAATTCTGTACGAAGCTCCTTTCAATAAAGGAATATCAATTCGCAGTGTTCCCAGCACTGCAGGAAAAGATTCGTTGAATCCCGACTTTAATCTCCAGAAATCGTTACGCGCCAGGTAATAAACCTGTTGCTCCGGCGGGCCTGCAATGGAAACCGCTGAAAACCCGTTTCCCAGCAAAGGCGCATCAACTGAAACCCTACCCGGAATCTTTACAGGAGGGGCGTCAAATACATTCTGGTATTTGCTTATGATCTCCCCGGCTGATTTAATTTGTGCCTGCAGATCAGGGACAGATAAATGGATTACTAAAAAGAGAAAACATTTAAGAACCAAATGAGGTGCATTTAATATAGGTTTCCCGGAAAACATAGTGTGAATTTATCAGTGTTGCTTATCTCAATTTAATTTTTTGCAGGCCGCTGCTCTTTATTTCAAAAGGGCCGGGTGAAGGATTCGATGCGTTTCGCAAATTTCCAAAATAGTCCGCATCTATTGTTAATGGCGAACCGTCAGGATTCTCATAAGGCAAATTAGGAATTTGCGCATGCCTGAGCGTGGCAGTTGTAACCAATTTTCTTTTTTGCGCTGTCAGCCAGTTTTTATCCAGGTTAATTTCCAGGTAAATGCCATCTCTTTCCTTGACGATTTTAGCGCCCGCATCAAAATCCTGTTTATTCAAATCTTCTTTTACCTGTTTTTCTTTGCAAAGAGCACTCAAAGAATCGTTCAGGCTTCCCCAATCATAATAATTCTTCGGTTGCCCCTGGTTGGTACCTTTAGTATATACATTGCCGGACATGATTACCGGCATCAGCGCTTTATCATATTGTCTTGCATTACCCTGCATCACATACAGGTTGTTGATAAACTGAACATCACCGCCCGGATTATCATGCAACGCTTCTACGAATGTCGAATGAGGTTTGTGATAAGGTGTTAACCTGCTATCGTAACCAACTACATTGAAAACCCCTCCAAACAAATTGTGCACAAAAGCAGCTCCATTGGCGTTCATCAATACGCTTAACCTGGAAAGCATCAGGTTATTGGCAACAAGGGTGGGGCCATGATCTACTTCTAAAAACAGGTCCATATCGTTTTCATACATCAGGTTATTTTTTACCTGTGTTCCCTGCGCCATCCAATCGAGCCACATGCCTTTTTCGCTTCTGTAAATATGATTGTTGGTGATTTGAACATCTACCGCTCCATGAAATTTGATACCAGCCATTTCAGCCCCGCTGAATAAGCGCCGCATATGAATATCATGAATGGTGTTATTTTGTATCACGCTAAAGGCGCAACCCAAACTGCCAACAATACCGGCCTGTTCGCAATAAGCGATTGTATTGTTTCGTACAATGTGCCCGCCGATAGTGCTTTTATTCCAACCAAAAGCCAATGCTCTTTTAATAGTGCCTGCATAGCCTTCTGCGGATTCGGTTTGGTTATTATCATGTTCATCTCCATATTTCCCTAAAGCGATGCCCACACATTTGGAATATTGAATGGTATTATTTTCGATAATCCAGCCGCGGCTCCAGTGTGTGCCGATCAAACCTTTTTGTTCGGCTGTCGGCGGCGCCCAATTGGTAGCAGCATCCTCCATAATAAAGCCTCTTACGGTTATATAGTTGATAAAGGGCTTATCAGGGTAAAACACGGTTTCCCGCACATTGATCCCGACTGTTTGATTGTTAGGATTTACATTTTTAAATTGAGACCAAATCGTAGTGCTGTCTTCATCAACCGAGGCGGACCAAAGCGGATTTTTTTCATCCGCCGCTGCCAGCACTTCTTCTTTGCTGGCTGCTTCCATCAACCAATCACCATTCAGATACACAGCACCTCTGAGGTATTTCCGGTCTTTTGGCGTTGGCCAAAACCAATCACCCGAAATCTGCTCTTTGTAGGGATTAAATGCTCCGAAAAAATTATTGGCAATTTTTACAACCCAGGTATCATTGTCCAACTTCTTCCAACCTTTGATTATCTCGGAACCTTTGATCTCAACTTTCTCTCCTTTGGCAGCCTGGTAAACGATTCGTTCATCGTCAGAATTCCCACCACGCGGTGGTATAATTTGCTCCCTGTAAACGCCGGCATGAACAGTTATAACGTCGCCGGGCATGGCTACATTAGCGGCGGCCATGATCGTTTTAAAAGGCTTTGATACAGAACCATCATTAGCATCATCGCCTTTAACTGATACATGATACTCTTTATGCAGGGAAATCTGGTTGGATGATTTTCCTTTCGCATAAGAACCAAAACTGTTTAATACAAGCAATATCCAAAAAACTTTTTTCATTTGAAGTAATCCTTATTGTTTACAATTCAATATCCGATAATGCATTCCCTTAACTGACGTCAACACGGTAGATTAAACAGTGCACATTATTGCAAGGCCTTATCTTTTACAAACCTGGTAAATTTAGAAAGTGTCCCATTGAACCACATAGGATATAGAACACAATAGAAATCACATAGAACTATGTGAAAATCTATGTATCTATTGTGTCTTATGTGGTTCATTTCAGGCCTGTGGTGTACAGCAAGCACCAATGACTTTCAGTCAACTGTGCTTCAACCTATGGATTTTAATCCATAGTCCTTTAACAATATCTGTCTTTCAACAGGTTCATCATATACACATACACGTCCCATTAATCGGTGATAGGTTTCTATTCCGGGCATAGGCACCGATGCTCAATACGCTTAGCCGGGATTTAAACTTTTGGCAGCGTTTATTTTGATTCGCCGCCACGTTGTTTACTAAAAATTTCTGTGATCTTTTTTGTGTAAGCATTAGCATACTTCATCATCCCGATGTCATTGGGATGTGTTCCGTCAACAGTCGATTCCATATCGAAGCCGATATCTCCCGCCGTGAGCAGATAAATATTTTTTACTCCTTCTTTTTGCATGGCATAAAATGTTTTATTCAATACACTGCTCGTCCGGGAATACCGGTTTATTGTTGCCGTATCCACATTCACGGCCGTTAAGCCACAACAGTGTTCTGTAAGCAAAACAGGTATGGCAGGATGTGCCGCCTGCAAACTCTTAACGCATGCCCGTATTCTTGTTTCTATCTCCGTTGCTGAATATATTTTGCTGTCAGTAAGGTTGGGTTGGCAATCGAGCACAAAAAGCGCTGCGTTCAATTCATTCATCAGTTCAATTACCGGGAGTTCCAGACGCCCGTTCCCGGAAAAGCCAAGATTTATTACAGGCGTGTTTAATTTTCTGCCCAAAATATTAGACCATGCAAGACCGGGTCTGCTGGCACAACCGCCCTGAAGTATCGAAGTTCCATACAAAACTATTGCCGGTTGCTTTGTTTGTTGTATGAATGAAAATGACCTGTTGCCGGCAACACCAAGCTGCAGCCATTTTGGCGTATTGTACAATGGCAGGTATAACCTGAATTGTTTGATTGCTGGTGAAACAGCGATGTTTGAAAATATATAGGTAATGGTATCGCCAAATTTGTACTTGCCATCCGACCAGTGCCAGTTGTTTTGAATGTCCTGCGCATACAAGTCAACACCACTAACGCCTGTACTGGGCATATGGTTCATGTTTTTATCTCCCGCGACAGTATAACGCACGATGATCGTGTTGGCATCTGTAATGAAATTGATGTATTCGCCCGCGCTATTGTGTGAAAGACCCCACACCTCCGGCCGCACGGTATGCTCCGCTTTGGCAGGGAGCCTGTCATAGGCATTCGCTAAACCTGTTTGCCAGCCACGCCCGTCAATAACAGATGTAAAACCTGAAGGATCATACCAGGTAATACTTTCCTGCGTAAAAGATTGTACACTGCAAATAAGCAGTAAAAAGAAAACGATATATTTTTTCATTTGACCAAAGTTGCAGGATGATGAATCAAGAAACGACTTTTCACTGGAAAAAACTAAAATGAACCAAAACTGCTTAATACAAGCAATACCAAAAAAATTTTTCATTTGAAGCATCGTCATTGTTTATAATTCGATGTTCGATAACACACGCCTTAACTGTATCTTTCTTTCAGCAGGTTCATCATATAAACATTCACGGCCCATTGATCGCAGATAGGTTTTCCTGTTGCAGGTAAAGGAACCATATAAGGATATGGACCAAACTCCGGTGTGATCGTTAATAAAGCATTCTCCTTCTTTTTTCGCTCCGCTACCTGGTCCCACCAGTTTAAATGTGCATTCAACGCATCCTGCCAATGATCTATTCGCGGATCGGGCACCTGTGGACCTTCGGGGTAACCAACTCTTGCATGGATGTGTTCCGTTTTTTCTGTGGCGAGTTTAATAGCTTGCGGCTGATCTTCCAGGAAAGACTCTGCCACACATACCCAATGCGAGACATCCAATGTAATTTTCATGCATGGTATCTTCTGCAGGTATTCTATGGCAATATGTGCAGCAAATAATAATTTATTGCGGTGCGTTTCATGAACAACCAGGACGCCGGTTTCTGCAGTGAAACGGGATGCTGCTTTTATCAATGCACTGTTATGTTCAAAACTAAAAAAATCTCTTCCTGTTTGTGAATCAATTTTTATGATCGGGTAAGGCTTAATTTTTTCAAACCAGGCACAATAAAGATCTAAGTTTTTTGAAAAATCAGCTTCGCTGGTATCCCAGCACTGAGCAATGATTTTCACTTTATATTTTCCGGCAAGGTTCCAAACCTCATCCAATTCTTTTTCACTGACTGTATTGCCAATGCCATATTCAACACCATCATAACCGGCAGCAACAGCCTTCTCTAAAAACAAGTCCCAGCTTAGATTTTCACTTCCCCAGCGGGGGCAATAAAATTCGATATCCATAAACTTATAGATCAGTTTTTATTTTTAATACTTCCGGCCGCAGATAGGGCTTATTAGCATCTGCAGTTCCTTTCCATGCGTAAGGATCTTCTCCTGCAACCATAACGATATCCCTCATATCTTCTGTTGGTTCCAGCTTTCCATCCTGATCCCAGGGCAGCATGGATTCTGCACTCATATAATGATTTACCAACGCTGTTCTGAAACAATCTTTGGTTTTATTTCTTAAGGAACTATGCAGCGTGTACCCATTAAAGAATACTACCGATCCGCTCTTTACTTCTACAGGAATGAGGTCTTCTGAATTATATGAAGACACATCAACGGTATCCACATCTGCATACTCTTTACTTGTATTTTCTACCCTTCGCATGATATGAGCCGGCCTGCCGGGAATGATCCATAAGCACCCGTTTTCAACCGTTGCATCATCAATGGCTATCCAAACACCTGTGAGTGATCTGTCTCTTGTAGGAATATAAAATTCATCCTGGTGCCATGACTGGCCTGCCTTGCCCGGCCCCTTTACGAACAACATAGATTGCATGCACTTCACATTTGAACTGATAATATTCGCAAGCACCCCGACAATCTTTTTATGAAATAAAGATGAATGAATCACGGGTGAAATCTTGTGTGGAAAGTGAATGGCCACGTATTTTTTCAATACATCGTTGTCACTTTCATTTTCGTCAACTTCTATCATTCCGTCCACATATCCACGCTCTCCACGAAATATAGCGGCCGTTTCTTTTTTTAATTCTTCGATTTCATTTCCCGACAATAATGCCGGTGCAACCAGGAAACCGTAGGTTGTATAGAAGGTCACATTCTCTTTGCTAATGCCTTCACTGCTTACATAAGCATTTTCTTTGTTCATGATTAATGTATTTAAGAGATGAATAAAGTTTCCATTTAAAAAGCTCTGCATCAATTTTAAAATTTATCATTCAAGCAATCCGGATAAATCAGTTGCTAAATTGATAAAATGATTTTGCTTCCACCCATTTCTGACCAGGGGCAGTGCCCGGAATACCCTGCTGATAACCGCTCATTAGCTTGTTCCATTCTGCACATTTGGGGCTATAAGATTCCGCCAGTTTGCCCATGGCGTTTAAGTCTGCGTTTTTAGGCACAGTAACAGTCATTACCAATACATGATCGTAGCGATATAACTCAATGTTTTTATAACCGGCTTTCCTGAAGCCGGCTTCCACTTGCGGCCATATATGCTGATGGTAATTCAGGTATTCCTGCAAAGGCTTTTCACCGGGAATAATATTTACCACAAATACTTTTTCTGTCAATTTACCAGAAGATTTTTCGCTTTGAGATTGGCTGCAGGCAAACAACGCCATTGAAATCGCCAGCAGTAAAAATGAAAATTTGTTCATAGCAATAAGAACATTAGTTAAATATCCAGTAAATAATTCCCATAACAACCGCTAACAAAGCCCATCCTCGCCACACTTTGCCGGCATGATATCCTGTTTTCTTATTGGTCTCGACTAATGATGGCAAATATGTTTTTGCGTCTGGTTTGGACAAGAGCGTAATAACAATAATTATGGCAGCCAAGGCAAGGAATATATACACAGACAACAAAAGGAAATGTGGCCAGAACTCTTTAGAAGGGTATCCTACCACATAACAAACTCCAATAATAAGGCTGGCTAATCCACCACCATATAAAACGGTGTTAGCAGCGAGGCTATTAACGCGTTTCCAGGTAATGCCTGCAAGGAAGACAACAGAAAGCGGTGGCGCCAATATGGATACCAATCCCTGTATTAAGTCAAAAAAACCCTTTCCTGAATGTGAATACAAATATGCAATACCAATGGCGAGAACCGCAGCAATTACGGTGATCAGCTTACCAAAGCGACGAAGTGCTGCATCATCCATTTTTTTAAACCGGCTTACCACATCCAAAGTGAAAACTGTACTAAAAGAATTAAGCGCTGATGAAACAGTATCAATTAAAGCAGCAATTAAAGCAGCCACGCACAGGCCTAATAACCCATGTGGCATTAATTGTTTGATCATGGTAACATAGGCATTATCAGGTTGCGCAACATCTTTGAACAAAACGAAACACATAATGCCTGGAAAGATGAAAATAAGCGGCATTATAATTTTCAGCGCGGCGATAAACATCGCACCATATTGCCCTTCTTCAATATTTTTTGCTGCCAGTACTTTTTGAACAATTGTCTGATCGGCACACCAGTAATAAATGGCTACCACAGGATAACCAGCCAATACGGCGACCCATGAATATTCATGATCAGAAGCCGGCCTGAACAATACCCAGTATTGATCTGGCGTAGACTCGATCAACTTTGAAATTCCTCCGATCTTATGAATACCCATATAAACCAGGATAATCGAAGACAGGATGATAATTATGGATTGAAAAATGCCCGTGCGAACCACAGCTTTTAAACCTCCAATAGCTGTAAAGCTTGTGGCAATAACGGCAACTATTATCATCGACTGCATCAGCGGCCAATCAAAAATCTGCGAAATGATCAGGCCGCCTGCATACAAGGCGCCTCCCAACCAAACTACCAGTATAGAGATCAGGCTGTAGATCACCAGGAAATTGTAGGAGTTCTTGCCGAATCGCACTTGCAGGAATTGCGGCATCGTACTGATTTTGGTAGCGAGGTAGTGCGGAAGAAAAAACATAGCAAGCATTAACAGGAATACCCATGCAAGCCATTCAAAATTGCTACCCACCATTCCCTGTGAAAAACCAATACTTGCAAACCCGATGAGCATGGTGGGTCCTGCATTGGCGCTAAACATAGAGAACCCTATTTGCCACCATTTTAAAGAGCGGCCGCCCAGAAATATATCTGCATCTGATGTATTTTTTTTTGCCAGGTGAAATCCAACTGTGAGTAGTGCTACCAAATAAAGCAACAGAACAGAATAGTCTAACCAGGAAAGTGTAACGTTCACAAAAAAAATATTAATACTGTTTATATAGAAACCAGGGGAGAATAGCGCCTAACATCTTTTCTGCTCCAGGATTTTTCGAAAATAATTTTGTTAGTTCTGGTACAGAAGTCCCAATCTACCTGCGCACCAATTCCTTCGTTATCCGGTAGAATGAAGCATCCATTCTTCCATTCCGGCATTACAGAGAAATATTTTTCCAGGCCACGCATGATAGCATATAAATATTCAACCTGGCAAGCATCATAAGCAGAAGCCATTAAAGATGCTGTAAACCAGGAGTACCCGCCTGATGAAAATTGAATTCCCGAATTTTGAGCAAGATCCCTTACTTCCATCCATTCTTTAACGCCACCAATCTGTGTGGGAACCGGCTGTAAGTGGCCTACACCCATGTTTACTAATGTGGGGAAAGTTCTTGAGGTTCGTTCTGATTCGCCGTATGAAATAGTAACAGGCGTGCTGCTGCATATTTTTTCAATCTGATCAAGCGCAGCAGAATGAACAGGTTCTTCAAACCAGGCGAGGTCCTGGCAACCAGCCATATCAATGAACTGTAAGGCTTGCTCACAAGTCCATATTTGGTTGGCATCAACGGCAAGTCTTATATCTTTCCCCATTAAACTTCGCACAAACTTTACGCGCTCTACATCCTCTTTCATCCTTAATCCGAAATCCTTACCCACTTTCATCTTATAACAACCGGTACCTGCTTCAAGAAAAACAGTCAGCTCATTTTCTAATTCTTTCAAAGAATAATTAGTGCCGCCACCACTACCATAAAACCGCACACAATTTCTTTCAGCATTCAGGTATTTATGCAGGGGAACTTTATGGCGACGTGCTGCCAGGTCATATAATGCAAGGTCTATCTGTCCTAGTAAGGCTGAAGCTTGCCCTCTAAAACCTTCATTGCGTATAGACCAATAAAGACGCGGGTATAATTCACTATACGGCCAATTTTGATTGTGCAATAATATAGGGAATATGAAGTTTTCCAATATGTTATTATAGGAGCTAAACACAGGTGCTTCACCTATTGTACCATCTTCATCTTCCAGAGTAAGTATAGCAATGCCAAAGGTTTCAAAGGGTCCCATGGTGGCATCCTGGAACGGAGTAACAGCACAGGATGGTTCTAATGTTCTTATGCGGGCGTTGAAGATCTTAAAAACTTCGTTATCTATCTTGTACATGTAAGCTATTTCCTTTCGTTATATTTAATAATTTCTCTACTAATGTTGTTTCCAAAGGCCCCTGGCAAAAATCTGTTATGGTCTCGTGTAATTGCTGCCTGTTACAAGCACCAACAACAACGTTGAAAAAATATGGCAAAGACAAAAGAAACCGGTGCGCCAGGTTACGCAAATCAAGTTTATTTTCATCAGCAATTTTCTTCGCTGAAATTGCAGTTTCCAGAATCTCATGAGACAACCATGCAGGAGGATTACTCACATATGATGTAAAGCGGTCACCAAGCAATCCCATATGCAATGGACTTGCAACAAAATATTCAATGCTATTGGCCAGGCAATACGGAAGACTTTCTATTATGGCAGTAGTATTGCATGCACTTAGTTTATTGAACTCCATCACTACATCAAACACCTCGGGTTGCAAATAAGTCAAAAACCAATCAGGAGGATTTCCTCCTAATCCAATTTTCTTAGCGTATCCTTTTTCTTTTATTTTGTGAAGTGTCTGAATTATGCGATCAACATCTTCACCTTGCAAGCGGTCTGGTTCGTGGAGAAATAAAATATCAACAGCATTAACTCCCAGGATAACCAGGCTTTGTTCTATACTACGCCAAATGCCTTTATCACTATAATCATAAATTCCTTCAGAGGCATTGAAACTTTTCAGCCTCCCTGCTTTAGTACTTATTTGAGGTTTATTACCATGCCAGTTACGTAGGGCTTCCCCGACATATTTTTCGGCATCTCCATAAGCGGGCGCAGTATCAATGGCATTAATGCCACTTTCCAATGCAAGCAGCAACGCACCAACAGACTCCTGTGGATCAACAGATCCCCATACGCCACCCAATCCGGCAGTACCTAATATACATCGTTCGAGACTCACAGCTTTGCGCAATTTTTAAAAATATAATCAAAAGTAGCCGGGCTTCATTCGCAAAACAAGGCTCATTTTAGCATGTTTGCATGGTATTTTGACGTTAGGTGGCATACAAGGTCTGGCACACAGGTTTACGCGATATTATTGTTCAATTGAACCTTACCCGAGTTCCTGCAGCCGTTTTAACAGCATTATCTGATTTTTTGCCCTTACCATGTTATGTCCTTTATACCTCGCGCCATAATAAACATCATTGTTTAAATGATCAGTAAGAAACCGCAACGCTTGCATGTAGATCATTAATTTTCCTGCGAACAAGAAACCCATTTTACCGTGCAACATTCCGAGACTATTGTTTCCGTCAAGTGTTATGTTGTAGCAATTTTCAAAGGCAATATGCTTCACTTCGGAAAGTGTGTCATTTCCGGTGCAGTTGGAAATACCAATTCGCGATCAACGGCATCTTCCGGCTATACAGCAATTCAGCCAACAGGAAATGATAAAATTGAGGCTTCGGTTGCCCCATAAGCGTCAATAGCAACTGATCTAAGCCAGTTTTGATTTTTTGTTCCGTTTAATCATTTATGAGATGAATAAAGTTTCCATTTCTTCCAATGTTTTGCCCTTTGTTTCCTTTACCTTAAACGATATGTAAACAAAAGATACTGCACATAAAGCTGCATAACAAAACATGGTATATGCAGTACCTAAATGTTTTGTCATAACAGGAAAGGTGAGCGTTACTGCAAAATCGGCCAGCCACAAGGATAGCGTGGCAATAGATAAGGCAAGACTGCGAATCAGGTTCGGAAAAATTTCTGAAAGGTATACCCATACAACAGCGCCAAGAGTAGAACCAAATGATGCTACGTAAAGCAGCATAAAGATTAGCACAACATAATGATCAAAATACTTGTAGTGAAAGCAAAGCCCCACAGCAACAAGTGATATTCCCATTAACACACTACCAATCATTAAAAGTTTTTTTCTGCCTATTTTATCTACCAACCCGATTGCAACAAGTGTTGAGGCTATATTGACAATACCAATTCCAATGGTTTGCATCAAGGAAGAAGAACTATCAAGCCCGGTTTCTTTAAAGATGACGGGCGCATAATAAATAATCGAGTTGATGCCTGTAACCTGTTGAAATATTGCAATGGTTATTCCCAGAAACAAAACAGGTCTGTATGTCTTGTTGAATAACTGTTTTAAAGAGATGCTTTTTTCCTTGTGAAAACTATTTTTAATTTTCGCCACTTCATTTTCAACCGATAAGGTCCCTGAAATTTTTGTAAGTATCTTTTTTGCATCGTTGTTCTTCCCTTTCATTATTAACCATCTTGGCGTTTCAGGAACCAAAAGCAGTAACAGGAAAAATAAAAGAGAAGGAGCTGCCTGTGAAGCAAACATCCACCTCCAGTTATTAACACCTAATCCGTCGAAAGCGTAATTGGAGAAGTAAGCAATCAAAATTCCAAACACGATAGCCAACTGGTAAAAAGCAACCAACCTTCCCCTCAATTTTGCCGGGGCAATTTCAGCGATATACATCGGTGACACCATAGCTGCAGCGCCAACACCTAATCCTCCAATCAAACGAAATACAATGAATACATATAACTGGTTGGACAATCCCGCCCCAATGCCCGATACAGCAAAAAGAATGGCGCAGGCGATCAATATGACACGTCGTCCATACTTATCTGCAAGGCTTCCCGCAAGCATTGCTCCAATAGCGCATCCGATCAGTATTGAACTCACTGACCATCCCAACATATATTCATCCAAACCAAAGAATGTACGGATATAAGGGATCGCTCCTGAAATGATTGCTGTATCAAATCCAAACAACAATCCTCCAAGCGCCGCAACAAAACTCACCAGTGCAATAAACTTTTTATTGATATTTTTTTCCGGTGAATCTTCCAGCCGAATGACTTTCGTATGGTCTCTTGCAGTTGTATCTAGTTCAGCATTTATCATAAGCCTTAATTTTTGATATGGCGGTTATTGCAGTTGAATACTTATAGGTTCATAAGCTTTAATGTTTACATCAATCGTGTTCTTTATCTTAAATCCTTCAGATAATGGTTCTCCACGAAGATTACAAAAGCGGGCAGTTTTATAAGGGTGATTTGCAGGAAGCGTTACAATGCAGTGCCCACTATTCCCGGCCTGTTCCCATAACCGCAATATAGTTCCCTTCCCATCAGGATTATTTCCAAACGCTGTAACAACAACACCCTTCATGGAAAGCTGTACGCCTGAAGCAGCAACCGGCAAACTACCTCCATCATTGTACGCCATTACAGTTTTTAAAGGTGACCGAAACTCTTCTGAAGGAGTAATAATAGAACTTTCATTACTGAATTGATCTACGCTCCACAAATAGATTTTTGTTGACCAGGAGCCTTCTATCCATTCCGTAAAATTGGTACTCCAAAGATTATTATACAGGTTAACAAACACGTTGGGTCGCTGCGGAACAAAATCAATTGAGTATTTCCACAAACCGGGGCGGTCAAGGCTGACGCCCGGCGCGTAAGGAGAAGATAATCCTACGCCATTTCCATTCTTACCGATCACTGCCATACCAGTGTTCAAAAAACCGTAGTCGACATTACTACCTTTTACAAAATCTGTCGCCGGATCTACAATGCCTCCCAGCCTTCCCAGTTTGAATGAAGGATTATCCACATTAAATGGCAAACTGATCCATCCTGCTTCCGGCCAGGGCTCTGCGGGTTTAGCATTAATATTCCAAACCAATTCAATATATGGCTGCTTTGCAACAAGGGATATGGTAATACTGTAATCATGCGGGATGCTTTGATTAGGTGCAAAGAGCATGGTGGCACTGGCGCCAACAGCCGATCTTGTAAACATGATTTTTGCAGAGCTTCCTTTCTCCGTTACGTGAGGTCCTTCGGTTAAATTGGGACGACCCAATTCAGCATTCGCCCATTCCTTACCCATCGCCTTAACATAACTGTCAGTATAATTTTCAGCATCCTTTTTACTAAAGCGCTCATACAGGTATTGCCCAAAACCATATTCACTTTTCTGATTGACGAGTTCTCTTCCTGTTGTTTTTTCAATAACAGATGTAATAGCTCCTTTTGCAGGATCGAGCTGTATTTTATAGAACTTGTTTTCGATGATGTTTGCTTGTTCATCTACTTTTATTTCGTTCGATGAAAGACTGGAATCATTGACCAGCACATAGTTGCGATAACCGGATGCAGGAATATTTTTGGCTACAAATTGTATAACGTTTTTCTCATTGGATATTGGCATCACCTCGCCTGTTTCAATGTCTTTTACAGCGTTGCCGGGATTGGATTCAGATCCCGCGTGTAACGTAACAAGACCGTCTCTTTGCCAGGGCAATGCATTATAAACAAAAATTCTGCTCCCTTTCCATTTTACTTCAGCGGCGAGTTCCTTTAATTGGCGTTCTAAAGAAGAAGTAACAACCTTATCAGCCGCAAAAACACGATCGCTTTTTTCTTTCCATGACTTTTCAATAGCATCATATACACCAGCCGCCCGCTGTTGTTTGAATTCATCCCCATAACTCCAGGTTCCATTCTCCAAATGGCTCATCGCCATTCCGAAAGTGTGCTCGTTAAAAAGAAGATTGTTTTCATAAGCTTCATACAAGGTCTTGCTGATATCATATCCTTTGTTTGTCCACAGGTTGTAAAGTTTATTTGCTGACTCCAGTGCAAGCAGGTCACTGTTGACCCGGCGGGAATCCTTTACCTCTCTTGGCATGGACATGAATCCGTGTATCCAGGTATCGGGCATGTCTCCCTTTACTGTGGGAAGTTGAGGACTCTCTTTGATGATAGCATTATAAAAGTCTGAAAGCCGTCCGATCCGCACTTTGGCATTCGGTGCATATTTGTGTATATCAGCCAGGTATTTATCGACCGTTTCCGGTGTAGGCGGGCCATCGTTGTCATTGGTTTGCATCAGCGCCAGCCAGGTTTTATAAGGCCAGTCGGAAGGTGGCAATAATGATGTGCCATAATATTTTTCCGAATACATGGTCATCAACTTAGAACCATCGGGGCCCTGCCACCAAAACAACACCGGCACCTGCGGTGATTGCGAAGCAGGATTACAACCTATATGAAGAAAGTTGACGCCGGCATTTGTAAGTAAAGTGGGCAATATCCAGGAGTGGCTTGGCACATCGGACATTTTCGCATCCCGTGGCAAAGGCAAGCCTTCTTTCCTGCTGACTGACGAAGAAATATTCATTCCACGAACCAATGATTCCGGGTCAGCAGATTCCGTCTCCATGCTGAACGGTAAAGCGTGCACTGCAAAACGTCCGTTTTTTAAGGCTTGCTCTATTTTCGGTTTAAGCGCCGGATCGCTATGTTGCACCATCTGCTCCATTGGCCAACCCGAAACTGTCCATACAAATTGTTTTTCCGAAGGCAGGTTTTTATTTTTTTCAACAATAGCCAGCGCATTTTCCATCATTGTAGAGCTATACTTCTGCACCACTGCTTCAGCAAAATCTGTATAGCCAATATCAAAATGGGTTTTAAACACCAGGATTATTTCTTTTACAGAAGTATCCACTTGTTGTTGCTGAGCAACAAGCTTTAGGCTACACAACGCGATCAATACAAGAAGCAAAAATTTTCTACTCATAATAATATTTGATATTTACCAGAAAGATTTTCATTGCTGAAGATAACGTTCTGGTCAGAAGTTACCTGCATTATACAGTTTTACTGAATTGACTTTAGGAGTAGTATTAGACATTAACTCCAACTCCTTATCGCCATCAAATAAGAGCGGGAAAAACCGGCTGTCCAGAACCTTGTCCTGTTCCATAAGAGGAAAGTTATGCAGTGCATCCAGTCGTTCGTAATCTGCTGTATTTCCGAGTGTGTTGTCAGCCATTGCATTAATTACAACAGCCCGTCTCGGTCTGTCGGAATAGTTAGCATAAGAGCCATGCATCATTAGTGGATGATGAAAACTTGCATATCCTTTGGGCAATTCATTTGCGATTTTATTATCAAATACTTCAAGCTGCTGCGGGCTTAATACTGTCCTTACCGCATCCATGTTTCCGGCCAATCCGGTTATAGGCAGTAACCCCCATTTGTGACTGCCGGGCACATAATAAAGGCAACCATTTTCCGTAGTAGCGTCATCGAGGCCTATCCAGCAGGTGAGATGATGCATTGGTTTGGTAAATGTCCAATACGAAAAATCCTGGTGCCAGGCTACTACGCCGCCGTGCTTCGCCGGTTTACAGAATAATTGATCATGAAAAAGCCTGAATGATTGACCCAACAGTTGGTAAGCTGCCATTCGATATGCGGGTGACCAGATCAGGTCGTGGAAACCCGGCGTAACCCGCCATGCGCCAATGGCATGAAAAAGCACTTTATCAGGATCTTCTGATTCATTGCTTTCATAGTGATAGAACAATCGTTTTTCTTCCGCTGTTAGGGACTGCAGTTTTACCAGTTCGTCATTCAGTATGTCCACTTGTTCTTCCGTCAGGATTTGGATACCGGAAATAAAACCATTTTCCTCGAATGATTTAACCTGATCTTCTGTAAGTATATATTGCTCCCACTCCTTTGCATTGGATGGCTGATGAAAGATGCCTGCGATCGGACTGCTATAATCAGCAAGATCAAAAGATAATGTTGTTTCTAATTCGGTCATAATCGTTGTTTTAAATTTTAAGATGTATAATCATCGTTCAGTAAAAATCTAAATTCAATTTTCTACTGATAGGATTTAATTTCAGAAAAGCCTTAATCACCTTTGGCATGCTTTTGCCCACTGATCAAAAATTACCTCGCTGACTTCCTGTGCATCGACCTTTTCTTTACAAAATGATTCTTTTTTCATTGATCCATCTGCTAGGTCAACGACTGCTGTACAAATGTGCGAACCTCCAATGTCAACACCTAAAATCAATTCTTCATTCATATACTAAAACACTTTTACTAAACAATTAAAAGGGCCAGTTGTAGAAACAGCAGCCGATTGCTTTTCTTATGAGACAATTTCTTATTTCAATTAATAAAATCTTACTAGTGTTATGTCATGCAGAAATTATCGCTTTTATTTGCCACGGATCACACAGAAACACGGAAGAATTTGTTGCGACATTATTATGTTGACTTACCACTAGTTGGCCGTTCACTTGATTCACCATCTTAGCTCTGTCATTGCGATCACATCCCTTCGGGTTAATTTCCAAGCGCTAATGATCACTCAAAGCTAACCGGGTAACAACCCCGGAAACAAAGCTCATTTTGACTTGTTTATATGCTATTTTGATTATCCGGCACCAGTGGGATAACTATTTGATTGTAATGGACTGTTGCATTCATTAAAAGGTTGTTTATGCGGTAGACCAGGGGAGCTTTGCAGCTCCCTTGTTAATCTACCAAACAACCGGGTATGAGAAAACATCGGAGGGCGTTAAAAATTTCCTCTTCAAAAGATTGCTTACCTGAAGCCTGGAATCGCCAAAGAAATACTGTAAAGCCTACTAATCGTGACTGCAACAGTGCTGCCAACTGAATAGCGAATTATTGATAATCCGGGTTCTGTATCAATGCTGCATTGATAAGTGTTTCCGCTTCAGGAAGCGGTCATTGATAGTTCTTTGGACTTATAAACTGGCGTGTAACAAGCCCATCATTTACACCATTCAATACTTGCTCCGCTATTCTCCATCTTTTAATATCGAAATACCGGAATCCCTCAAATGCCAGTTCTATTCTGCGCTCGTGCCTGATCCTGTCTCTCATTTGTGATTGGCTTAACCCAGGCGGGAGGGGAGGCATTTTGGCTCTTGCTCTTATAGCATTGATATCATTGTAAACTGCCATCGTAGGGCCACTCACTTCATTAACGGCCTCAGCGTGGTCTAATAAGACTTCTGCATACCGCATGATCGGAACATAAGCGGTTATATTGGTATTTTGTTTTTGCGAATTCACCCCGCCGTTTTGTAACACTTCTTCTTTATCGCAGGATTTCCAAGCAACGTTGGTATCGTGCATTATCTAATATAATAGCTATTGGTTTTATCGCTGAATCTTTCTTTCAGTTGTTTTAAGAATTGGATGAGTGTATCTGAAGTTATATAGGTAGTCATTGTTGTCCGGCTAAAAATTTAATTCTTGGGCTAAAGCCTTGATGGGCTTGTTTTCACTAGCCCCAGGCTTAAGCCTGGGGCTATATAGCGGAATCCTTATCCAACGGGCTTTAGCCCAAGTTAACCGGACAATACTGATAGGTAGTATTGATGAGCGTTATTACTTCTTTTGTAATAGCGTTAACGGCTACTAATACATTCATATGATTTCTTCCTGCAGGAGCTTGTATAAACACGCGGACAGCAGACCACGGGGGGTCGTTGGTTCAAGTCCATCTGGGCCCACTTAATAATTAAGCAGTTATGAATGAAGATTTGTAGCTGCTTTTTTATTTGCAAACAATTTTAAATTGTTGCCAAAGCGAAGCAGTAACCATTTAGACGCTATAGCTGTTATGAAAAGCAGATTCCTGTGTTGGCTTGAATTTATTAGTTGCCGAAATAAAAGCCGATGTTGCATTCCGTCCGGTTTTTTACCAGGCCTCATATCAGTAGCTGTTGTCTCAGTTAACAATTTCGGCACGTGTATTTTTACGTTTTAGCCGCTTTGTAACAAAATAAATAACAATAATGGCTGC
>DASUGF010000065.1:0-44695 GCA_036274175.1 Parafilimonas sp. | reverse complement strand
ATAATGAAAAAATATTTACCCATCTACAAACTCCCTATCCTCCCTCCGTCAACCGGCAGATTAATACCATTGATATAAGCCGCCGCCGGTGAGCAAAGAAAGGCAACAGCAGCACCGAATTCCATCGGTTCGCCTACTCTTCCGACGGGTATGTTGGCCGCCGCTTTTTTTAAAACAGTTTCTTTATCTGTATTTTGTTCTGCCGCTTGTTTTGTGAGCATGTAATCGAGCCTTTCTGTTTTCGTATAACCGGGTAATACATTATTTACAGTAATACCGTAACGACTTATTTCATTAGCCAGGGTTTTAGCCCAGTTGCCTAAAGCGGCACGTACAAGATTGGAAATGCCCAATCCATTAATGGGTTGTTTGGCAGAGGCTGAAGTGATATTTACAATGCGCCCAAAGCCGGCTGCTTTCATGCCCGCGAAAACCAATTGTGCCAACACATGGCTGCTAATGAGATGTGTACGAAAAGATTTTTCAATTTCATCCATATCTGTTTCAATCATCGGCATAGAAGGGGGGCCGCCTGCATTGTTTACGAGAATATGAATAACGTTGCCTTTATCCAAAAATGCACTTACTGTTTGCTTTACTGCTTTCGGATCAGAAAGATCCAGAACGAGAAGGTCATGCTGCTGTCCTTTGGAAGTATCAAAACTTTGTATGGCGGAACGGAGATTATTTTCATTACGGCTGGCTGCGATAACATTCGCACCCATAAACGCAAGTTCTGTTGCAGCGGCGAGGCCAAGGCCTTGCGAAGCACCGCAGACAAGTGCGGTTTTATTGGTGAGATCAAGGTTCATTATTAAAAACTTTTCAAATTTTTATTAGCGTTTAATGTGTGTTGAAGGCCGCCAAGAACCACGAAGTGCACGAAGAGACAAGAATAAATTTTTAAACAGGTTTTCTCGAGTTTCGAAACTTCTATGGGTTTTCGTTGTGTTCAACTCCTTTGCTGGTCTTGTGACCAGCAAATTTGATTGTCGTAACATATGTTGTTTCGTTTGTGCAACTCCATGTTGGTGACAACACCAACATGGGAGAGTTCATTTGTTCAGGATTTTTGTTCGGCGTTAGATAACGCATCGTCTCCCCCCGAGCGGAAGACGATGCTCGACGATGTTAGAATTTATAATCCTCTCTTTCCGGGTAAAAAACATCCAGCAATTCGCAATCGGTGATGGCACGACCGCTGTGTTTAACATTCGAAGGAATAACCGCCACCTTTCCCGGTTCGAGTAACAATGTTTCGCCAGCCACTGTCAGTTCAAATACGCCTTTCAATACATTTGCCACTTGTTCGTGCATATGCGAATGTTCAGGCACAGAAGCGCCCGCATCCACTTTCCAATACATATAAGTTACTTTGCCGGTGTGTATTCCTTTGCCATGATAACCCGGGAAGACTTCTTTTTCGTTCAATGAATCCAGATCTATAAAAGGCATAGTTTGTTATGTTTAAAAATTGATATTTTATGTTGGGTTTAATAAAAAATATAAAAAGGCTATCATAGCTGTTCAATGCCGGTTACCTCAAGATTCAATTTTTAAATATTCAATATTCAACACTCAATAATCAATATTCAAGTAGTGAGTTTCTATCAATGAGCATTGCATATTGAACATTGATTATTGCGTATTCTCTGATTCATTGACTATTGACCATTCAACATTCACTACTCCAGTTTCAATTCCCCCCAGCCTTTCCTGTATTCTCTTTTTACAAACTGGTTGGCTGCTTCAAAATTGGTGATGCGCATATTCTCGCCGTCCCATTTATAGGCAATATACCTCCCCGGTGTTTCAATCTGCTCCATCTCTCCGTAAACAGGATCTTTTCTCTTTACCGTTTTGCGAAGATTAAAACTGCGCAGTAATAAATTTCCCATCAATACGGTTTCTGTCAGTGGCCCTGCATAGCCTTCAAACGGCGAGTCCACTTCCATGTTCCCGTAACCTGCGATACAGGCATCAATCCATTGCCACCAATGCCCATCCATATCCCCTTCAACACGCGGATATTTTTTTGGAATGTTCACGTCTTTATTTAATGAAAGCGGCAGCAATCTCGGATGGCTTCCGCCCCAGCCGCAGGAAACTTTTCCTTTGGTGCCGATAAATAAACTGCCGCCTTCAAAATCATTTTCCTCGGGCACATCCGCCAGTGCCTCGTTCATGTTTACATCATCCTCTAATTCATCAGGACGATCAGGTACAATGCCGCCATCCATCCAATATAATTTCAGGTCACGGCCATCCTTTAATTTGAATCTATAACGAAGGCTGGTTGACGGAGGAATGCTTTCCGGGTAATCTCCTTCTTTAAAAATGCCGGAGTACACGGTTGTAGCACTACAGCTAACTTCTGTGGGGTAACCTAATGAAAGCAGTTTAAATGCGGGTCCGATAATATGACAAGCCATATCACCCAACGCACCGGTTCCAAAACGCCACCAGCCACGCCAGTTAAATGGAACGAGGTTGTCAAAATAATCCGTGTATTGTGCAGTGCCCAGCCAGAGATCCCATTTTAATTCTTTAGGCACAGGTGGATGAACAGTCGGCCATGGAATCCCCTGCGGCCAAACGGGGCGGTTGGTCCAGTTATAAACACTTTGTATGTCGCCGATTAACCCGGCTTCAAACCATTCCCGCATGGTGCGCATGCCTTCACAAGAGGCGCCTTGGTCGCCCATCTGTGTAACTACTTTATATTTCGCTGCAGCCTGTGTGAGAATGCGGGCTTCATATATGTCGTGCGTTAATGGTTTTTGAAGATATAAGTGCTTATGCAGTTGCATGGCGTTTAAACCAACGATGGCGTGGTTGTGATCCGGTATGGCAACAGAAACGGCATCAAAGTTTCTATTTTCTTTTTCAAATAGCTCCCGCCAGTCGTAATAAAATTTTGCCTGCGGAAATTCTTTACGTCGCGGTGCAGCCATCCGGTCATCTACATCGCACAAGAATGCCACCACTGCATTCTTTTTAGGCGCTGTTGCATAATGACGAATATCACTTTCTCCTTCTCCGCCACAACCGACGGCAGCGATGTATAATTTATCACTTGGCGCCACATGGCCTCTGCCTAATACGTGCCGTGGTACAATATAAAAGCCCGCTGTGGCTAAGGCTGTGTTTTTAATAAAGTCTTTCCGGCTTATTTCTTTTTCAGAAGATTTATCATCATGATTTTCCATAAATGATTATTTAAATTGATAGATGAGTTGTTTCAGGTGAGTGGTGAGTGGTCAGTTGTGAGTGTGGCAGTGTTCCTACTCACCACTCACCATTGACCACTCACAGTTAACTTAGCATTAGATTGAGAATCTTTACAGTTCCCTGATCCTGATGTTTCTAAACCAGATCTTCCCGTTTTCTGTTCCCTGGAATGCGATATGCCCTTTATGAAATGTTCCAAAACCCGGCATGTCATTAAACTTGCAGGCTGCAATTAAATCTTTCCAATGCTGGTTCCACATCTGTGCATCAACTACTTTGTGCCCGTTTTCAAAAAGCTGCAGATGACCATGGTCGGCCTTTATTTCGAACTCATACCATTCGCCGGACGGTCCCGCATATTGAGAATCCACAGGATATAAATCGTACAGTGTGCCCATCCGGTTCATTTTCGAAAGATGATCAGGTCCGCACACCACATCATCTATCTGCATCTCGGGTCCTGTTTCCCAGGTGTTTTTGTATTCCGGCGCTTCATGAACATAAAACAAAACCCCGCTGTTGGCACAGGTGTCTGTTTTAAATTCTAATTTAAGATCAAAGTTTTCGTATTCTTCATTAGAGACAAGATCAGCAAAATCTTTATCAACATTTTGAGCTTCTTTTTTTAAAGCAATCGCTCCGTCTTCCACCTGCCATGCCTTACCCGGCTGATTGTCAAGATAAGAATGCCAGCCTGTTAGATCTTTTCCATTGAAAAGTAATTTCCAACCCTCCTGCTTTTCGCGTGCCGTTAGCGTATTGTTTTGAGCAAAAGCGTTGTTTATACTCAAACAGCTTATGACAGCAATAAATGATGCAACAATGTTTTTATTCATACGGCGATAATTTATTTAATAAAGTTGGTGCGGGCAGGTTGGATAATATCAGGACGCAGCAACTAAGTTAACAAACTGCTTTGAATGACTTAATATAAGATATATTTTGGTGCATTTAAAATTTTCGCAGGCGGGTGGCGACACCCGCCTGTAGGGTCAGCTACCGGTCGAGTGTCCCACCGACCGGAAATTAATACGGCTCCAAAGGATGCCATTCTAAACTCCGAAGCGATTGAATAATAATAGTCCTGCATGCAATGAGGATACAAGCAATGAAACGTTTGGAAATGGTGAGCAAATCAGACATCAGACATTGAAATGATGCAGGAACAGTTACACATTTGAAAATAACATTCCGGTTATAATAAAACCGATAAGTTTGTGATCACGCTAATCAATAAAACATTTTATATGGGCCTTACAGAATCATTCAAATTAAATGGCGAGAACCTTCTCAAAAAAGTAAAAGAACTTATTGAAGAAGGTAATGTTAGAAAGATTACGATTAATGATAAGAATGGTAAAGAACTGATGAGCTTCCCTTTAACGCTTGGTGTTGTAGGAGCTGTATTTGCACCTGTGCTCGCAGCAATAGGGGCTGTTGCGGCACTGATTGGTGAATGTACTATAACCGTAGAGCGGGATGAAGAGCCGGCAAAGGGATCAGACCAGTCGTAAACAGCTTGCATGCTGGATAAAGGATCAAGTCTATTATGTCAATCATTAACGCCGGTTTCCCCGGCATTAAGATGGCGTTAAGTAAAAATGGAAATAATATATTCCGGGTTTTCCAGTCACGGATACGAATAAAATTCATGATCTTACCTGTCTGATGTTAAATTTAAATTGTCAGTTATAGATTTAATGCAGTAATTGCAGCTTTTGACATAGTATGAATTGGTACGAACAGGACATTCAAAAGCTGGAAAAAAAATCACGTAAGCTGGAATACGAACCGGAAATGATTTTTTATGGCAGCTCCTCCATAACTATGTGGGAGAACCTATACGATGATTTTGCTGAGTATAAACCGGTGAATCTTGGCTTCGGTGGCTCTACCCTGGAAGCCTGTGTATATTACTTTGAAAGGGTTATGAAACCGTTTTATCCGGATTACCTGGTAATATATGCGGGTGATAACGATCTCGGGGATGGGAAACAACCTAAACAGGTACTCTGCTTTTTTGAACAGCTTTGCAGTAAGGTAAAAAACAGCTTCGGGGATGCAATGATGTTCTATATCTCAATTAAACCAAGCCTGTCCCGCTGGAATATCAATGAGCAAATAAAAAAAACCAACCAATTGATCAGGCAATCAATTGAAACCGACTATCCGCAGGCACAATTTATTGATCTTTACGGCAATATGCTGAATGAATATGGAAAACCCAATCCTGAATTATTTGTTGCGGATGGCTTACATTTAAGCAGTGCGGGATATGCGCTTTGGAAAGATATACTCTTAAAGCAATTTTCTTTGGTTATTCAGGACAAATAAACGCATTCGTAATATGCAGCGGCTTTATAAGAAATGGTTCAGCAAGTGCCTTCAGAAAGACATGGAGCTACTGGTGTTTGGTTTTGCAGGAACGCCGGTGATCATGTTCCCTACCCGCACGGCACATTTCTATGATTATGAGGACTGGAAGATCATAAACGCTATGAGCGATAAGATAAACAGCGGCCAGTTGCAGATTTTCTGTGTTGACAGCAATGATATTGAGAGTTTTTATAGCCATGTTCCACCAGCAGATAAGATCAAAAAGCATTTGCAGTATGAACAATATATTTTGAAGGAAGTATTGCCCTTTATCCGGTCGTGCAATAAAAATAAATCGATCATGGCGGCAGGCTGCAGCCTGGGCGGCTACCATGCGGTAAATCTTGCATTTAGGCACCCACGGCATTTTTCAAAAGTGGTCGGAATGAGTTCCCGGTATGATCTTACCTTGTCATCGGCTAAATTCCCCGATCTGCTGAACGGTGTTGTAAACGAAGACATTTATTTTAATATGCCTTCCATGTTCATTCCCAACCTCACAGATAAAGCTATTCTGCGGTTATTGCGAAAAATGAAGATCGTACTAGTCATAGGCAAGGAAGACCCCTTTTTTGAAAATAATGTACAGTTATATTATGCTCTTGTTGATAAAGATATTCAACCCGAAATTTACATCTGGGATGATGAGGCACACCGCCCCCGCCATTGGCGGCAGATGGTGAAACTATACTTATAATTTTTTTAACTTCCGGATAATTTTAAAATAATAATTTAGAATATGTGTAAAGTTATTCATCAATAACAGGTTAGATTTATTTCAATATAGAAATGACCCATTTGAACCAGGCAGCATCCCTAAGTTATCGGAGTAACCTTATTTACCGGTTATTTTTTCTAAATTTGCGCCCTATTAATTTTAATCAAAACAATATTTAACATTTAAGTTCGTTCTTTAAGATTCTAAAGTTTAATTTTTTCAAATGATGAGGCTGCTTAAAAATTCAATATTTTGTTTTTTGTCCGCCAGCGTTTTGGTTTCCTGTGGCAAGCTGGGGAAAAACAAAAGTTCATGGAACAAAAAAGACGGGAAAAGCGATGTGACCGGCTGGCATTATAATGATAAGGACCAGGGTGGTTATTATGTTGCCAAGGCAAGAGACATCAAAACCGGTCCGGGATTGGTTTTTGTACAGGGTGGTACATTTACCATGGGTGCAACACAGGAGGATGTTATGGGCGACTGGAATAATATCCCGCGCCGCATTACCATCAACTCCTTTTTTATTGATAAAACCGAGGTAGCCAACGTTCATTACCGGGAATATATCCACTGGATCGAAAATGTTTTCTCAGATCCTCAATACCAGGCGGTTGTAGATGGTGCAAAACCTGATACGCTGGTTTGGCGCACCCAGTTAGCTTATAATGAGCCTTATGTTGAGTATTATTTCCGTCATCCTTCTTATAATTACTACCCTGTTGTGGGTGTTACCTGGCGCCAGGCCCATGATTTTTGTATCTGGCGTACAGACAGGGTAAACGAATTAGCGCTGATAGGTTCAGGATATCAGAATAAAAACCTCATTAAGCAGGAAATGAATGGTGGCGGCCAGGATAATTTTAATACAAAATCCTACCTGATGGGTGAGTATGAAGGCGTGCCCGGCAAGCCGAAAAAGAATAACCCGCTAAAAGATGCCCAGGGCAGGCCGAGGACAAAAGTTTCTTTTGAGGACGGTATATTATTGGCGGATTACAGGTTGCCGACTGAAGCAGAATGGGAATATGCTGCCCTCGGTTTGGTATCTGAAAATCCTGCTCCGCGTAAATCGGAAAAGAAAAGAGGGGAAGAATTGATAGCCAATAAGCAGATTTATGCATGGAAAAATGACGGTTACGACAACCTGCGTGCTACCAAAAAAGGTGCTATGCAGGGAGCTATGCTGGCTAACTTCAAACGTGGAAATGGAGATTATATGGGAACTGCTGGTGGGTTGAACGACCGTTCTGCTATTCCGGCGTCGGTTACTTCATTCTATCCTAACGGATTTGGATTGTATAATATGAGCGGTAATGTGGCCGAATGGGTTTCAGATGTTTACAGGCCGCTTACCGGTTTGGACGAAAGCGATATCAATCCTTACCGCGGTAACGTGTTTATGCAGATTGATAAAAGCGGAGGCGAAGGTAATTTAAGAGATAGCTTAGGCAGGATCAAAATGATACCCGAAAATGATTCAGCGTTGGAAAGCCGCCGTAACTACCAGCGGGCTTACGCGATAGATTATTTGGATGGCGATTCTACGAGCCGGGCATTCTATGGCTACGGTGTTACTACCCTCATAAGCGATGAAAGCAGGGTTGTAAAAGGCGGAAGCTGGTTGGATATGCCTTATTGGTTAAGCCCGGGCGCCCGCCGTTTTATGGAGGAATATGAAAGCAGTTCTACCATTGGTTTCCGTTGCGCCATGACGCATTACGGTGCTCCGGAAGGGCAGTCAACAAAAGTTAAAACAGGTAATTTCTTTCCAAAAAGAAGACAAAAAAGATAGCGGAAAGAAAAGGATAATATGAAAAAAGCCATTTGCGATCTGCAAATGGCTTTTTTCATTACAGTTTAAAGATCTACCAGTTGCTTAGCCGTAAACCTATCGTATAAGGATAATGCTTTGCGTCCTGGAATAAAGTGTTTATGCTGTAGCTGCCATAAACCCGTACCGGACCAATGCCCATTTCTGCGGTGTAAGCAAGCAGCCAGGGGTCAAGATCAAAATTATCATGATTCTTTACTTTGCCAAACTTATCGCTTATTTGCTTTGTATGCGTGTTCATACGGTAGCCGGCGCTAACACCAAAACTGAAATTAAAACCATGGCGATGTTTAGGAGAAGGATTTATATTGATCATTAAAGGGATTGTCGCATAAGCTGCATATAATTTGTTTTTTGAAAAATCAAGCGTATCCATTATAACGAAAGGAGGCTCTTCCCGGAATGAAATATTGCTGTTGTACCTGTAGTTATACATGTTAAGGCCAAGCCCGTACTTAAGATTTACGATATGTTCTGATACATTCAGCCTTTGCATGAACAGCCAGATATTTACATTGGATGATTTAACCGTTATAAGTTTCAGGTCATTTTTCGTTATGCCCGGCTCAGCAAAATCTCCCGGATTATTGTAATCTGTTTTATCGTTGTAATTCAAAAAGCCGAGGTCAAAGATCAGCCAGTTAGTAGTGAGATTCTTTTCGGGACCGGAATAATGCTTGTGGCCTGGTATATTTATGGTATAATCTTCGCGTCTCGGCGGCAAGCTATCATTGTACGTGTTCCTGTCTTTATTGTTTTTGATAATGATAAAATTGCCTACAAAAACAGTATCCTCTTTATTCCCTTTTATAGTAGTATCTGTTTGAGCAATAGTTGTTAAAGATGACAGCATAGTTATCCCTGCCAATAAAATCTGTTTCATTGTTATATGTCTTTGAATTGATTATTGTTTTTTTGTTTCTATCTCAAAATTGGCAACCTGCAGTTTGCCATCTTCGTTTGCAAAATCGTTTGATTTACCCCCTAACATGCGCCCGGCTTTTTTGAACAGGGTCTTTACTTTGGTTTTATTCAGATCGAACATGCCCACGTGTAGAGAGCGATCGTCGTCGCTGGTATTTATTTCTTTATAGGCAACCGGGTAAACAGTGTAATCGCTGGTTGTTTTGTCTGGTTCAGTTTGCTGTGCCTGTAATGCAGCCACATCATTTTGTTTTTCACTGTTCTGTTCCGGAATTGAAGCAATACCATGTAGTTCAACCGGGGGTTCCTTTTGTGGGTTAACAATATTGTTATTATCATGTGCAATTACGGGGCGCTCTATAGCTACCTGCTGTGGTTTGCTGCCCGCATCCCGTTGCAAAGGTTTTTTGATCACATTCTGCCCGTTCTTTTTTACAACCGCAATAGCATTTTTATTTTCTTTTTTTGGCAGTGGTTGTTCTGCAATTATCTGTTGCGGTTGCTGTATTTGCTGTTGGGCAGTATCGGCAGGTTTCACCGTTGCGTCATGTGATTGGGGCTGATCTTTTACAGGCCGATTAACAGCTACCTGTACAGTTATGTCAGTTGCCTGCTGCATCAACAATACTCCCACAGTACAAACACCAATAAAGATGGCTGCTGCGGCAATTTGCCAGGGTTTTAAATAAATAGCTCTTCTTTTTGCTGTACGGTACAGGTCTGATTTGTCTCCATAACTGATTATTTCCGGTGCAAGTACAGCTTGTTTTAAAGTGATAAATTCATCCTGCAGCTTTGGATGCTTCAAGACAAACATCTCAACTTCTTCCCGTTTTGCAGCGCTTAATTCATTATCTATGTACAATAAGAAATATTCCTCGTAATTCGTTTCATTGATATTGTTGCCTTCTGTTCTTAATAAATTTTCTTTATCAGTATATTCAATTACTTCAGGAGGAAATTTAGTGTTCATCAACATGTCAAACTCCACAGCCAGATCTGCATTCTGCCTTACAAAATTTTCAACTGCAAAGCGATTTGCTGCATCCAGTTCACCATCCACATACAATAAGAAGTATTCTTCGTAATTATTTCTGTTGATTGTTTCCATTTTTAACAGTTTTAAACTTATAACACGTTTTCAGGTTTTACCAGATAATTGCGCAGGTTAAGCCTGGCGCGGTGCAGGTAAACTTTAACCTGGCTTTCATTTAAACCCGTGATCTGTCCTATTTCTTCATAACTGTAACCTTCATAATCTTTTAGCAATACCAGGCTTTTCTGCGTTTCGTTCAGCGTATTCAGCGCATCCTGCAGATTTTTTTTAATATTCGATACCGGGTGGTTATAGGTTTTTGTTTCTGCTTTAAATTCATCTTTTAAACTGATCCTTTTTATTTTCCTTATATGATCTATCATTTGATTATAGGCAACGGTAAACAGGAAAGATTTTGATTTTTCAACGTTCACTGTCTCCAGGTTGCGCCATAATTTTTCAAAAGCAGTTTGCACAATATCCTTTGCGTCTTCTTCATGCCTTAAATTTTTCACAATAAAGCGAAAAACATTATCAGCATATAAGGTGACGCATTCATTGTAGTCGCGCTCGGTCATAAATGCCTTTTAAAAAGCTGTAAAATTAATGTTTCGAAAAAAGAATTTATAGTGGTACGGATAAGCGGTTTAAAAGTTACACCTGAAATATATAATCCGGTTAGAAAGAAATTTAGGGGGTTGACTCGGCTTTTCCGTTTTTATTACATTCGCGCCATGCAATTAATTGAAGTGAACAATACGGCAACTGCAAAGGATTTCATTAAGGTGAATGTGCTGATGAATAAAAACAACCCCAATTATATACGCCCGCTCGATAATGAAGTGAACGATGTGTTTAATGCATCAAAGAATAAGGCTTTTAAATATGGTACAACAAAACGATGGATATTAAAAGATGATAATAAATTAATTGGCCGCATCGCCGCATTTATTAATTCAAAATATATTAATAAGGGAACTGGGTTTGCCACCGGTGGAGTTGCTTTTTTCGATTGTATTGATGATGATAATGCTGCGAAAGTTTTATTTGATGCAGCAAAGGACTGGCTGCAAAGCAAAGACATGGAAGCTATGGATGGCCCAATCAACTTTGGAGATCGCGATAAATGGTGGGGTCTGATGGTGGAAGGGTTTGACAGACCGCCTCTTTACGGCATGCCTTACAATCCGCCTTACTACGAAAAGCTGTTTGACAATTACGGCTTCAAGAACTATTACAACCAGTATTACTATGCAATGGGCGTGAAGGATACTCTTTCCCCCCGTTTTGCGGAGCGCTACGCTAAATTTAAAAGTAAGCCCGGTTATGAAGCGCGTCATATAAGTATAAAAAATTTAGAAAAGCATGCACAGGAGTTTGCTACGGTATATAATGCGGCCTGGGCGCAGCATGGCGAGGCGAAAGAAATAACCGCAAAAGAAGTGATGAAATTATTCAATAAGATGAAACTGGTAATGGATGAGCGCATTATATGGTTTGCCTATTATAAAGAAGATCCGATAGCGATGTGGATAAACATTCCTGACCTGAATGAATACTTTAAATATTTTAACGGCAAGTTAGGGCTGGTCGAAAAACTACGCTTACTGTGGATGAAAAAAAATAATAAGTGCAGGATATTTACAGGTATTGCATTTGGTATTGTACCAAAATTCCAGGCTTTAGGAATAGATTCGTTTATGATCTATGAAGCATCCCTGCAAATTCAGCCTGGTGGTTGGTATGAAAGGTATGAGATGGGATGGGCAGGCGACTGGAACCCTAAAATGCTAAATATTTATAAAAGCCTTGGCGCGTCACGGAGCCGCCTTATGGTCACTTACCGTTATATTTTTGACGAAAATAAACATCCGTTTGAACGTCATCCGGTAATGGATTACAAGTAATTTCCTGTTGCCTGAATAAATATTTCCTGCATTACTCTCCTGCTATTATTTTTGCAAAAACTCTTCTGATGGCACAGCGTAAATCCCCCGGCACTTATTGGCTTCGCCTTGTTGGTTGGCTGATTGTTTTAGTTGCATTTATCGTTTTCTATCCGCAATTATTATGGGTAGCTTTACCTGGCATTGTTACCAACTTTGTATTGGCGCTTGACCTCATGTAATAAATAATATTCAATACGCGGATAAGTTATTTGTTTAACCTGTAGCCGCGTAAAAAATCCTGGATATTCATTCGTTTTTTTCCCTGCAACTGTATATCGGTACAATGAATAAATCCGTCAGCACAGGCAAATTTTAGGAAAGTCTTCCCATCAGTATGTACAGAACCAATTTGGTTATGGTGTTCTGTTATTTCTTTTTCAGCAATGTATATCTTTAAAATTTTATCATCAAGATAAGTGAAGGCGGTTGGATAGGGCGATAAGCCTCTCACCAGGTTGAAGATACCGGCAGCAGTTTTATTCCAATTAATTTTACAGATATCTGTATTTAATTTAGGTGCATGGTGAATGCCTGTCCCGTCAAATGCAGGGATGGGTGGTGAGTGGTGATTGGTGAGTTGAGGTCTCTCTTTAATGCTACCGTTTGCAATTTCTTCAATTGTTTTTACAATTAACGATGCGCCAAGCTCTTTTAATTTATCATGCAATTCACCGGCAGTTTCTTTTTCGCCAATTGAAATTTTTTCCTGTAATAAGATATTGCCCGTATCAATTTCATGTTGCAGCTTAAATGTGGTGATACCTGTTTCCTTTTCACCATTTATTATAGCCCAGTTTATTGGCGCAGCTCCCCGATATTGCGGTAATAATGACGCATGTACATTTATTGTACCCATCGGCGGCATATTCCAGACCAGCTCAGGCAGCATACGAAAAGCAACCACAACCTGCACATCGGCCTGCAACGATCGCAGCTCATTAATAAAATCCAGGTTCTTTAATTTTTCCGGCTGAAGAATAGCTAAACCCTTTTCAACCGCATATTTTTTTACAGCGCTTTGCTGCAACTGCATGCCACGCCCTGCGGGTTTATCCGGCGCTGTAATTACGCCAACAATATTGCAGCCTGCATTTACCAATGCATCTAACGATGCAACGGCAAATTCGGGCGTGCCCATAAAAACAACGCGGAGGTTTTTCATATTTTTTTCAGAAACCATCCTGCAAATGAATGATAAAAAGGAGAAAGTTCCCGCAGGTTGCGCTGATGTACGCAGATTGTCTTTTTAGCAAACAGAAGTTTATACAAAGACTGCTTATTATGGCAAAGGTGTCTGACACTTTCAAGTGTCTGGCACCTATCTTCCTCCCGGCGGGCAATATTGCCTTAAAAATGTTGTATATAAATTACTCAAATGCTGCCTTGTGCCTTCGCCTTCACTTATACTGTGCGTTCTGTTTGGATAAGGCATGAACTGGAATATCTTGTTATACTTTATCAATTCATTTATCATCATCTCTGCATTCTGGTAATGCACATTATCATCGCCTGTGCCATGAACAATTAATAAATGGCCCTGCAGATTTTTTGCGTATGTAATAGGAGAGCCGGCAACGTAATCCTTCATATTTTCCTGTGGCAAACCCATATAACGTTCCTCGTAAATATTATCATAAGTAAGAAGGTTGTCAACCGCAGCAATGGAAATACCTGTTTTATAAATTTCAGGATACTGTAAAATACAATTCAGTGTTGCAGAGCCTCCGCCGCTCCATCCCCAAACCGCAACGCGGCTAGTATCAACAAAAGGCCATTGCAATATTTTCTTTGCAGCCATCGCCTGGTCGTGGATGTTTAGGCGGCCAATATTCCTGTAAATAATTTTACGCCATGCAACTCCCTTTGGTGCAAGTGTGCCGCGGTTATCAACACATATATAAATATAACCGTCAGCAGCCATATCGCCGTTGTATAAAAAGTTATTGGCTACGCCATATCTGTCAATAACCAATTGCGTCCAGGGTTCTGTATAAACATAAAACACAACCGGGTATTTTTTAGTTGAATCGAAATTCGTTGGCTTTACCATCCATCCATCCATTGTTACACCATCATCTGTTGTAACCTTAAACATCTCTGCATGCGGGGACGCGGCTGTGTTTCGGGCTTGTTGATCATTTTGTTTAATAACCGTATGCTTTGGAAGGCTTACCCAATCTTCAACCGGCGGTGTGTTAATATTAGAAAATGTATGTGAAGCATACAAGCCATTGGGTGAAAGATCATAGTTATGTGTGCCACTTTCACCGGCGGGAGATAAACGTTCTGCAGCCGATTTCCCATCCATCTTTATCCTGTATAAATAACTTTGCGTAGCATTATCCGGCGAAGCCATAAAATAAACATAACCGCTTTTTTCGTCATAACCCTGCAATGAGATAATATCATAATTACCCTTTGTAATTAAAGTTTCTGTTTTGCCATCTCGGCTTATGGCATACATATGCCGCCAGCCGTCTTTCTCGCTCACCCATAAAAAAGCGTTGCCGTTTTTAATCCATTCCCAGCCTGACAGGTCAACCGTAAATATTCCTGCCCAAATAGCTTTAATATCAATCCAGGCTTTATCTGTTTCATCATACACTTCTTTCACATCACCTGTTGCTGCATTGCAATACATAACCTTGCTTTCGTTTTGCCTGCGGTCCAGTTGCTGTATAACCAATTCCGTGCTGTTGGCTGCCCATTCCATACGAGGAATGTAATGCTGCTGCGGATCGCCGGGCACATTCATCTTTGTTGAATTACCTGTTGCAATATTTGCAACATACACATAACATGGCGATGGATCAGTGCCCGCTGTTGGATATTCCACAGGTACTACATGCGAATAAATTGAATCAGTATTATTGATCATTAAAAAGTTTGGAATTTTGGTTGCGTCTATTTTCCAGTAAGCAATGCTTTTGCTATCCGGGCTCCAGCGAAAACCATCGCGGCAACCAAGTTCTTCTTCATACACCCAATCAAAAGTTCCGTTTATCATGCGGTCAGTTCCATCCGTTGTTAAGGGTTTTATGTTGTTCGAAGCTAAATCTTCAACATACAAATTATGTTTGCTTACATAAGCCACATTGTTGCCATCGGGAGAAAATTTTGCAAACATCAATGAAGATGAGGGCAGTGATTTACCAAGTTGTTTTAAGCTGTTATCAGCCGTATTTAAAACCCAGTAATCGCCGCGTGTATCCAGCCGCCAAACTTTTTTACTGTTAGTATAGATGAGCACTTTCTTTCCATCATTTGAAAAGAAAAAGTTGCGCACTTTTAATGGCTGCGAAGAATCTTTTGGCGTAAGCTGCTGTGCAGTGGCTATAATTGTTTTAGTAAAGGAAGGCAGTTGAATTTTTGTGATGCCATCATCGGCGATTTCATAATAACTGTTACCATCAACGGACCAGTGAAGGCCGGCAGGCGGTTGCGCAAAGAGGTTAAACGAGCAAAAAATACATACAATCAGCAGCAGATTTGTTAGTTTCATTTGTTCAGGTTTTATTATTGGGTAACGAAATGGAAAGGCAATGATACAAAAAAGGCGCATGGTATTTAAAATTTCCATGCGCCTTTTGCCCGTTTAGATGCCCATCCAGGTGTCTGACACTTTCAGTGCCTGACACCTACCTCCCTCCCGGCGGGCAATATTCCCTTAAAAATGTGGTATATAAATTTCTTAAATGTTGAGTGGTGCCTTCGCCCTCGCTAATACTGTGCGTCCTGTTGGGGTAAGGCATGAACTGGAATATCTTGTTGTATTTTATAAGCTCATTCAACATCATTTCCGCATTTTGATAATGCACATTATCATCACCCGTCCCATGAATAATTAGTAAATGTCCTTGTAAATTTTTTGCGTAGGTAATGGGCGAGCCGGCAATAAAATCTTCCATGTTTTCCTGCGGCAAACCCATATACCGTTCCTGGTAAATATCATCGTAGGTAAGCTGGTTATCCACCGCGGCTATAGAGATGCCCGTTTTATATATTTCCGGAAACTGGAACATGCAGTTCAATGTAGCAGAACCGCCGCCGCTCCATCCCCAAACGGCAACGCGGCTGGTATCGATAAACGGCCATTGCAATATCTTCTTTGCCGCCATTCCCTGGTCACGGATATTGATGCGGCCGACATTTCTATAAATTGATTTACGCCAGGCAGCTCCCTTAGGCGCAGGTGTGCCACGCCCGTCAACACTTATATAAATATATCCGTCGCCTGCAAAGTTGCCGTTGTATAAAAAATTGAAACCTGCGCCGTATTCATCCGTCACGGTTTGTGAAGCAGGTTCTGTATAAACATAAAATACCACAGGATATTTTTTTGTTGAGTCGAAGTCGGTAGGCTTTACTATCCAGCCATCCATCGTTATACCATCATCCGTAGTAACCTGGAACATCTCTGCATGTGGCAGTGTGAACCCGTTACTTTCACTTTCTGCTGCTTTTATAACTGTATGCTTTGGAAGGCTTACCCAATCTTCAACAGGCGGCGTATTAATGTTGGAGAACTCGTGCGATGCATATAAGCCATTGGTAGAAAGATCATACTCATGTGTGCCGTTTTCGTTGGCGGGCGACAAACGCTCGGCTTTGCTTTTGCCATCCATTTTTACTCGGTATAAATAATTCTGTGTGGCATTATCAGGCGAAGCCATAAAATAAACATAACCGCTTTTGTCATCATAACCTTTTACAGTGATGATGTCGTAATTCCCATTCGTGAGCAGCGTTTCTTTTTTGCCATCCCTGCTGATCATGTAAATATGCCGCCAGCCGTCTTTCTCACTTACCCATAAAAATGCGCTGCCATTCTTTATCCATTCCCAACCTTTAGGATCTTTTGCCCATGCATTCTTATTATCAATCCATGCCTTATCGCTTTCTGTATAGATTTCATCCGTTGCACCGGTGACTGCATCACAGTACATGATTTTAATTTCATTTTGTTTCCGGTTGAATTGTTCAATAATCAACCGGGATGAGTTAGCCGCCCATTCCATGCGTGGAATATAATGCTGCTGCGGATCGCCGGGCACGTTCATTTTGATTGAATTTCCTGTTGCCAGGTTAACAACATACACATAACAGGGCGAAGGGCTTTCCCCTACTTTCGGATATTCAACAGGTTTTACAAAAGAATAGATGGAATCAGTGTAATTAATCATTAAAAAATTGCGTATAGCGGTTGCATCCACTTTCCAATAAGCAATGCTTTTGCTATCAGGGTTCCATCGAAATCCATCGCGGCAATCAAATTCTTCTTCATACACCCAGTCAAATGTGCCGTTTATCATACGGTCGGTACCATCTGTCGTCAATTGTTTTATGGCATTTGTATTCAGGTCTTCTACATACAGGTTATGTTTGCTTACATAGGCTACACTGTTGCCATCCGGAGAGAATTTGGCAAACATCAATGAAGAAGCAGGAAGTGTTTTGCCTATTTGTTTTAAGCTGTTATCAGCGGTGTTCAATACCCAATAATCGCCGCGTGTATCATAGCGCCAGACCTTTTTGCTGTTGGTATAAATAAGAATTTTTTTCCCGTCTTCAGAAAAGAAAAAGTTACGCACCTTTAAAGCATGCGATGAATCTTTTGGCGTTAGCTGTTGGGTGGTAGCCGCTACTGTTTTTGTAAAAGAAGGCATTTGGATCCTGGTAATGCCATCAGCAGCCATTTCATAATAACTATTGCCATCAGCAGACCAATGAATGCCGCGCGGTGGCTGTGCATGGATGAGTGTTACAGAACAGACTCCCGCAATCAACATGAATGCTTTCAATGATTTCATCTCTTTATTTTTAATTTGAAAACGAACACAAATTTGAAACGGCGAAAGTAAAGCATCATAGAACAGCCCCGCAGCATTTATGAAATTTTTGGTTATTACGGGATAGCGGGTTTGGTACCTTGTTCATTTTACCCGATAATGGCCCGGGCTAAGTATCCGCACAGTATTGACTATTCACCATTCACTATTCACCAACAAACCGTATTTTCCGCTTTCATTTATTACAGACGGCAGACTTTGAACGTACCTTAAATTTCAGCACAACTATAGCCATAGTCATAAGTGGCATAATCGGTAACGGTGCAGGCGTATGCTTTTCATTTGCCTTTTATCGGTAATATTTATCCGCTGTAAAATACAGGCGTAAAATCGCTTACTATTTTAATTCTGCCCTTATTGGCTTTGATCAATTATTTACTGATATGTTGATCTTTGTTACCTGGTTTTTTTACGACATGAGCGCATCGGGCGTTTTTTATTCTAAGAAAAAAATATCCTGGCACACAAAGGCCTTATAAAGCCCGGGCTATCCTTTTACTAGTTTTCTATTTGTGGCTTTTACTACTTTCTTTCTTATTCCAACTTTATACAACGACATAATAAATCATATGCACGGGAAAGTTTCCGTTATCAATTCTTTGCCGGGATTATGTATAACCTGTGTTGGTATTCCGTTGTATTATTTTCAGCGCTCAACTTCAAAACCGGAGAAATAATAGCAGCATAGTTTCAGTATTGAAAACTGGTTAATCGCCCAAAGAACAATTAATGTTTTGTTGCTGATACATATTGTTCCCTGAGTTTTAGCAATTTTTTGTTTTTGGCCTGACTTCCCTATTAGTTATTGTTAAACCGCTCAAACGATTGCCAATATTTGTCTTTGTAAATGTCATATTCAATTTCAAAGCTGTTTGAGTATCGCTGTTGAATTTTAAAAAATATCTTCGATGGTTTTCGAAAGTCTTTGCAAGCAAAATAAATATCCCGCTCACCTTTTGTAGTTTGCCTGCCAATATTTAAATAGCCGTCGCTGTCTTTTAACTCTTGCATCATATCTTCTTCTATCTTAGCTAACAATTTATAATCCTGTTGATCTGGCATTCCGTTATTATTTCTGCCATCATATTTTAATGTTAATACAGCGATCCAGGGATGTGAGGCTTTGCTGGCCCAATTCAATAATTCAGTATTTATAACTGCAATTAAAAAATTTCCACTCTCCAGTTCTGCTTCCAGGATTGAGTAGGTGTCCTTTTCTGTGTTATACCGGGCTCCTTCATACTTTTCGATAAATTCTTTTTGTCGCCATGTTAAGAAGTCTTTAAGTTTTTCAATTGGAATGAGTTCTCTTTGTGCTTCTTTTTTACTAACTGCGGTCAGATTATCAATATCATTTAAAAAGTCAAGCTCACCTAAATAATTATCCAGGAAAATATAAATGCCATTTAAAATTTGCTTTTTATTCTCCTCTGTAAAATCATTATGAACTATGACAACATCAATTTCATCAGGGTATTCAGGAAGCTCATTTGCATAGAAACTAAGGTTTTGATTATTAAACTTATAACCACCCATTTCAATACTTACGTCTTTTATATCAAGTGCTGGTTTTAAAGCAGTAAATTTCCAACCATCTATTTTTGGTGCAGCATCAACAAGTTCCTCAACAAATACTATATTCTTAGTATTCCCATCTGCTGTTAAAACTAATTCAACAGTGTTGTCATCATACATGCCGGTCAAATAGAAATAGCCATCCTTGAGTTCTGCAAGTTTAGGCGATAGTTTATCGAAGAATTTTTCTTCGATGCCTTTACGGTTTTTAACCACCCTAAAAAATTCTTTTTGATTTTTTTGAAACCATCTCCAAAAGTCATCGTAGGATTTTATTTGTTCATCTTGTGTCTTTAAAATGTTTTTTAAAAAGCTCATAAATCAATTGTTGTTTTAATTTTTAGAGTATGTCAAACAGCTTTGTCATTAATATCAAAATAAAAAGGCGCTCGAACGAACGCCTCAAAACTTTTAAGTTCCATCTCCGGATAAAGAGGAACTATTACTTCCTCCCCGCAAACCGGCTTAGTAACCTGAGTATTTCGATATACAGCCATATCATGGTCACCAGTAAGCCAAAAGCGCCATACCATTCCATGAATTTCGGAGCACCCATGTCTGCACCTTTTTCGATCATATCAAAATCTATAATAAGATTTAAAGCTGCGATAGCTATAATAAAAAGGGAAAGCCCGATACCTAACATGGAGCTGTCATACATGAACGGAATGTTTATGTGAAATAAACGCAATACCAGTGTTATCAGGTAAAAAATGGCGATGCCAGCCGTGGCAGCAAAAATCACCGACTTAAATTTTTCAGTTGCTTTTATAATACGGAAATTATACAGCAGGAACATGGCGATGGCCACTCCAAAGGTTAAACCAACTGCCTGCAATACAAGGCCGGGATATTTTTCGCTGAAAGCATCATTCAAAATGGCTGAAATAGCGCCCAGAAAAAAACCTTCGAGTATTCCGTAAGCAGGAGACAGGTAAGGAGCCAACGTTGGTTTAAAAGAAATAACAAGAACCGAAATAAGTCCGCCGATAATGCCAACCCACATTAAAGTCATCATGGTTTGTGGCTGGTTGTTGTAGTACAAATACCAGGTATAAGCTGCGCCTGCCAGTACCATAAATAAAAGAAAACCGAACTTGTTAACAGCGCCGCGAACTGTCATTGTTCCGGCATCCTGCTGTTCGAGTGAACGATTGAAAATTTTTTGAGTTAATGTCGGGTTCCCCGACTCAAAAAGTGCCATAATTGTTGTGTTTTAAGAATGTGAAGATAGAAGAAATTTATTTGCAAAATCGTTAATTTACAGTATTGATATTTGTGTATTTTTGAAAAAAGCGATTGCCTTTGCTGCTATAAAAATATATAGTACTACCAGGGTCTTTTGAGGATGATTTATTTGAAATATATAACCGGTAATGTTTGAAAAATTCTGCAGGATTTTGTGATTAATCGATATTCAAGCAAATGCTAAAGCCTGGTCGGCAAAAAATAAAATCAATTTTATATAACTAACTTTGCGCATATTTTTTTAATACATATGGAACGACAAGACGTATTGCTGAGTGACGTAGTGATAAAGTTTGCAGGAGACAGCGGTGACGGGATGCAACTTACCGGTACCCAATTTACCAATAACACAGCCCTCCTTGGCATAGACCTCGCCACATTTCCTGATTTTCCGGCTGAGATTAGAGCTCCCCAGGGCACACTGCCGGGTGTGAGCGGATTTCAGTTGAGATTTTCTTCCGACCGCGTATTTACTCCCGGCGATTTGTGCGATGTGCTCGTGGCTATGAATGCCGCGGCGCTGAAAGCAAACCTGAACAGCATAAAAAAAGGCGGGAAAATAATTGCCAATATTGACGGGTTCGATACAAAAAATCTCCGGCTTGCCAATTATACAGATGGTGTTAACCCCCTGGAAAATGACAGTCTTGACAATTACGAGGTAATTAAAATTGATGTTACCAAGCTTACACGCGAAGCCTTAAAGGAATTTCCTGAGTTAGGCATGAAGGAAAAAGACCGCGCAAAAAACATGTTTGTGCTTGGCTTTTTGTACTGGATGTATAACCGTGAGCTGGATAACACAATACATTTTCTAAAAGAAAAATTTGGCCACAAAGAAAATATTTTTAACAGCAATGTGAAAGTGTTGCAGGCCGGTTATAATTATGGTGATACTACCGAAACTTTCACCACGCGTTATAAAGTTGAGAAGGCCAGGATGAAGCCGGGTATTTACCGCAGCATCATGGGTAACCAGGCACTGGCTTATGGTTTGATCGCTGCCAGCCAGAAAAGCGGGTTACAACTTTTTCTCGGCAGTTATCCTATTACCCCGGCTTCTGATATATTACACGAATTAAGCAGGCATAAAGCTTTTGGCATTAAAACTTTCCAGGCGGAAGATGAAATTGCGGCTATCAGTTCTGCCATAGGCGCCAGCTATGGTGGCAGTCTTGGTATAACAACCACTTCCGGGCCGGGTATGGCTTTAAAGGCTGAAGCAATGGGTTTAGCGGTAATGCTTGAAATTCCTTTGGTAATAATAGATATCCAGCGCGGAGGGCCTTCAACCGGTCTTCCCACAAAAACAGAACAAAGCGATCTGCTGCAGGCCTATTACGGAAGAAACGGGGAATGCCCGATGCCCGTTATCTCATGCTGTACGCCAAGTGATTGTTTTGATGCTGTGTTTGAAGCTGTGCGCATTGCAGTTCAGCATATGACGCCGGTTATATTCTTAAGTGATGGATATATTGCCAATGGAGCTGAACCCTGGCGGTTTCCAAAAAGCGCTGAACTACCTGAAATTAAAGTAAGGTTTAAAGAGGGGCTGGACGCAGACGAGGAAAAATTCATGCCATATAAACGCGATGAAAAATTAGTGCGTGCCTGGGCAATACCGGGTGTTGCAGGTCTCGAACATCGCATTGGTGGCCTGGAAAAGCAGGATGTTACGGGTAACGTAAGTTACGATCCTGAAAATCATCAACTCATGGTGAATATCCGTGAGAAAAAAATAGAGAATATCGCTGATTATATTCCATTGCAAACTTTGGATAGCGGGCCGGCAAAAGGAAAAGTTTTAGTGTTAGGATGGGGAAGCACCTACGGTGCCATTAAAAGTGCCACCCACCAGTTACAGGTGGAAGGCCATGCAGTGAGCCATGCACATTTACGTCATCTGAGACCGTTCCCAAAAAATCTCGGTGAAATTTTGAGAAGCTTTGAAACGGTTCTTATTCCTGAAATAAACAACGGCCAGCTTATAAAAATTATTCGTGATAGGTTTTTTGTCGATGCCAAAGCTTATAACAAAGTAATGGGCATACCGATAACCAAAACTGAGCTTGTTGAAGAAATAAGAAAGTATTTGCAAGGTTGAAGAGGCTTCTAATGTTTATTTAATTTACCATTTTCAACGTCATCCCCGTCCCGCTTAAGCGGGAGGAATCTCCTTTTACTAAACGAAATAATTTTTATTTCAGGTTATCGCTGCATAGCGCTTTTCAGTCAATTAATTCAAAAAGTTTCTAATTTTTTTAATTTTTTCAGGCAGCTTATTAATCTCTTTTGATTATTACAGATAACCTGTTGTTGTGGTCTGTAGCTAATTCAACAGGCCGCAGAACAAAACACTTCCTGGTAAATGTTCTTCCATTATGTGTTGTACCCTGTATAGTTCACTGAATGAACAATTAGCCTGATTTCGTATTTTTATGCAATGGAAGTTAAAGAAGCAGCTATAGATTACGGCAAACAAAAAATTTCTATTGAAGATTACCTTGAAATGGAGAATGCTTCTTTAGAAAAGCATGAATATTACCAGGGTGAAGTGTTTGCTATGGCGGGTACTAAGGTTCCGCATAATAAAATTTCAAAAAATTTATTCGGGACTTTATTTGGAAAATTGAAAGGCAAAAAATGCCAGCCCTATGGCAGCGACCAGCGTATTCATATACCGGAAAACACCTTATTTACTTATCCTGATATCTCCATTATTTGTGGAGAGATTATAACGCTTAATGACGATGAATACAATGTATTAAACCCTTCTGTAATTATTGAAGTGCTTTCAAAGTCAACAAAAAATTATGACCGCGGCGAAAAATTTAAATTGTACCGTGCCATCACAACTTTAAAAGAATACGTGCTGGTTGATTCAGAAAGTATTCATATTGAAATTTTCCGTTTGAATGCAAATAATCATTGGGAACTTGAGGAATACAAAGACCTGGGTGGAAGTATTCTTATTAAAGCAATTGATGAAAGCCTGCCGCTTGCTGAAATTTATGATAATGTAAAAATCTCTGCCTGAGTTGTGAGCTCAGCAATGAGTACAACATTGTTTATTTCCCGCAAAGGCACAAAGTTCACAAGACAATTTATTTTTAGTGTGCTTTATAGCAAAGATCATTTCACCAAAAAATTATATTCACCTGAACCGGTTTCAATTACAGCATAACCACCTTCATAACGCAATGGTTTTATGGTTGCATTGCCTTCTGTAATGACTGTATTTTCTGTTGAAGGAATAAAAACAAGCGCTGTTGTATTGGCAGGAATAACAACATGTAATGAAAAGGTATTCTTGTCTTTTTCCCATTCACTTACAATGTTTCCACGCACCGATCTATAGCTGCCTTTCGCCCATATAAGATCACCGGCAGGCTGTGGCCTGATGATGATCTTTTCAAAACCCGGCGCTGCCGGATTAATACCGGGCAATGAACGGTAAAACCATTCTTCAATTGAACCAAACATAGGGTGATTTTGCGAAGGCGAGCTTTCAGGATAAGTCCAGGTTTCCCATAAAGTGGTGGCGCCGTTATTCAGCATATAAAGCCAGCCGGGATATGTTTCCTGGTGAGCAATAGTGTAGGCAATATCATTCCTATTGTTTTCACGAAATATATCGAACATCATTTTGGTAGAAAAGATACCGGTGGCAAGATGCATATTATGTCTTATAAATTCATTCATCAACACTTTCATCACAGAGTCTTTGTTGGGAGCAAGGTCATACCATAACGCAAATATCTGCGTGGCTTGTGTGGCATTGTCGAAGCGCCCGGTATTGCGTACGTTGTATTTATTGATGATCGCATGCTTTATATCTTCAGCAAGCTTTGCATACTTCGCAGCATCATCCTGCTTGTGCAATATGCCCGCAAATTCTTCAGCAAGTTTTGCATGATGATAATAAAAACAGGCAGCGCTGAAAGCATCAGCTTTTGTGTCTAACGCTTCATGATCGCCAATGTCCCAGTAAAATAAATCATCAACTGCTTTTGACTGCAGAAAATCCATCTGCTTCACGAAAGCAGCATAATTTTTTTCGATGATCCTTTTATCGCCATAAAAATCATACAACTGTTTTTGTAAAAAAGGAAAACCCAATTGCCATCCCAGCGGTCCGGAATCGTCGCCGTAACCGCGGTCTGCAATACCGGTGAATGGCGCGATTTCAGTAATGCCTCCTTCAGGTCTTTGCTCATTGGCAAAATCCGTTACGGCTTTTGTGTAGAAATTGGCCATATCATAATTATAGATAAATGAATTGGACGACACCACCATATCGGCGCCATAACCCATTTTTTCCCGTGCCGGGCAATCGGATTGCACACTGAATACATTGCTTAAAAACGTCCATTGAATTACTTCGTGCAGCTTGTTGAATTGGCTATCCGAACAACTGAAATTCCCATCTTGCGGCAGGTCGCTGTTCATGCGTAATCCCTCTATATCATTCAATGTCGGTGTTCCCGGCCAGCCGGTTATCTCCACATACCGGAAACCATGAAAAGTAAACCGAGGGTTCCATGTTTCAACACCGGTTCCTTTTAAAATATAACTATCTTCCTGCCACGCTATTTTAGGTGCGCCGGGGCCGCCATTCCCCCATTTTATTTGAGTCATCACCGATGTCATATAATTGAGCGAACCGTCTTTCCACACATCTTCACCTAAACGCATATTGATCTTTGTGCCTGCAGCGCCTTTTACTTTAATGCGTGTAACACCGGCAAAATTCTGACCCATATCAACGATAAATGTGTCTTTACCCTGCTCATAAATTTTTACCGGTTTTACGATGCGTGTAATTTTTATGGGCGGTTGCATCTGTGCCGATAGAACACCGGATGGCCCAGCGGTTACAGATGCATTTTTCCATATTGATTTATCTGCGTTTATATTGCTCCAGTTCTTTTGTTCCAGCCTTGCATCATATTTTTCGCCGAGATAAACACTGTTGAAAATAATTGGCCCGGGCGCTGTTTGCCAGCTTTCGTCCGTTGCGATAATTGCTGTTGAACCATCATTGTATTGGATATGTATTTCGGCTTTCACACAAGGCCTGCCGGTTTGCTGGTATTGCCGCAGATCCCATCTGCCGAATAACTTTACCGGTAACGGATTCCACCAGCCGCTGCCCAGCATGATGCCTGCAACATTGTTTCCTTTTTTTAGCATGGAAGTGATATCATGCGTTGTGTACAACACCTCTTTTCTGTACGTGGTAAAGCCGGGATCGAGCATGTTGTTGCCGATTTTATTTCCGTTGAGATAAGCTTCATAATATCCAAGCCCGCTGATATATAATCTTGCAGCAGCGATCTTTTTATTCGTTGAAAATTCTTTACGGAATAAAGGCAGGCGGTCATCTTTATAATAATCTTCATCCCGTGCCGGGTTCTTTGAACCATCACCGATCCATTGCGCTTTCCAGTCTGTTTGATTCAGCATGGCTGTTTCAAACCAGTTGATCGCACTCCATTCGGAAGCCTCATTGTTTTGATCATAAGTTTTTACACGCCAATAATATCTTGTAAAGGACTTTAATGTGGGGCCTGTATATTCTATTTGTATATTTTGTTTTGAACTGATTTTTCCTGTTGACCAAATGACTCCATTGTTTTGCTGAACATCTTTCAGATTATCACTTACGATCAATTCATAAGCTGATTGATATTGGTTTCTTGCATTGCCTGAAAATGTCCAGCTTAGCCTGGGTGAAGTTGCATCGATGCCCAATGGATTTACTACGTACTCGCATTTAAGCGTTGCTGGTTGTAAAAAAGATGTTGCAAATGTTGCAGCAGGTATTACACAAATAGAAAAAATAATAAAGTATTTAAACATGGCTTTTTATCATTAAGAAATTATCTAAAATTCATTTTAATTTACCATATGAGGGCGCTAAATTTAAATCACCAAATGCATGTAACCATGCTTTGCTGTGCTGTATGATCAAATAGTATCTTGCATACTTCATCTTTATTTATGCGTTATGAAAAATAAATCCAACCGCCGGAATTTTATCAAACATGTTGGGCTGGGTAGTCTTGCAACAGGTGTGCTGCCTTCTTCTTTGCTGGCTAATGAAGTTGTTCAGCAAAAGCAGTCCGGTGAATTTAATGCTGAAGAAATTAAAGGTGCACATATTTACAACGGGAATTATTCAGGCGAATATTTAAGCCGTATTGCCTTCCCGGTTGGCGGGCTGGGCGCAGGTATGTTTTGCATTGAAGGATCGGGAGCTGTGTCCAATATGTCAGTCCGCAACAGGCCCGATGTTTTTAATGAGCCGCAGTTTTTTGCAGCGGTCTCCGTTAAAGGAATTGCCAATGGCGCCAAAATTGTTGAAGGCCCTGTTCCCGACTGGAAAAAGTTTGGGCGGCCTGATTCGGGCAATGGTTCAGGTGGTTCTACAACAGGGTTGCCGCGTTTTCAGAATGCCGTGTTTAAAGCCCGTTTTCCTTTTGCGACCATTCAACTGAGTGATAAAGACCTGCCCCTTAAAGTGGAGTTGAATGCCTGGAGCCCTTTTATTCCCACTGATGAAAATAATTCAAGCCTGCCGGCTGGTGTATTGCATTACACTTTTACCAATACGGGCACAACAACAATAGAGGCGGTGTTCTCTTACAACGCTGCTAATTTTCTGCGGGTTGAAGAAGGTAAGAATTCCATAAAGCCTTATAAAAACGGGTTCATTCTTTCTGAGCAGGGAACGAAAGACAAGGCTTTTTTAAAAGGTGATTTTGCCATTTTTTCTGATGATAATGCTACAGTGGTTGATCATTGCTGGTTTCGCGGCGGATGGTTCGATCCGCTTACCATGGCGTGGAATGCAATAAAAGCAGGTGAAGCGAAATCTGTAGCGCCTGTTGACGATGGGGCGCCCGGCGCTTCTTTATATATCCCTTTTAAACTGGCGCCGGGGCAAAATAAATCCATCAGGATATTTATGTGCTGGTATATTCCCGATACGGATCAAACACACGGAACTGAAGGGCCCGATAAAACCAATTGTGATCCATCTTCCGGTTGTTGTTCTTCGCCATCGCAATTACAGCTCGATCCTTATGATAAAGATTTTGACGGGCCATTTTATAAACCCTGGTACAGCAGCCAGTTCAATAAAGTTGAAGAAGTTTGTAACTACTGGAAAACCAATTATGATGATCTTTTTAATAAAACGACTTTATTCACGAATGCTTTTTACACAAGCACACTGCCGCCTGAAGTAGTGGAGGCTATTGCCTCCAATCTTTCTATTTTAAAATCACCCACGGTAATGCGCCAGTTTGATGGCAGGCTCTGGAGCTTTGAAGGCTGTGGTGATAGCTGGGGTTGCTGTCATGGGTCCTGCACACATGTATGGAATTATGCACAGGCGATACCGCATCTTTTTCCCAAGCTTGAACGTAGCTTAAGGCATACAGAATTTTGTGAAAGTCAAAACGCGGAAGGCCATCAGAATTTCAGGGCGCGCTTGCCAATCAAGCCGGCCGATCATGTTTTTTATGCGGCTGCAGACGGGCAGCTTGGTGGCATAATGAAGATATATCGTGAATGGCGTATCAGTGGCGATAATGAATGGCTGAACAAAATGTTCCCGATGGTTAAAAAGAGCCTCGACTATTGCATCAATACCTGGGATCCGGGTGGTAAAGGTGTGATCGAAGAGCCGCATCATAATACCTATGATATTGAATTCTGGGGGCCCGAAGCATTATGCACCGGGTTTTACCTGGGTGCGTTGACAGCTTTTATTGCGATGAGCAAGTTTTTAAAACAGGATGCAACGCAGTACCAGGAATTACTCTCAAAAGGAAAAACTTACCTGGAAAATAATTTATACAACGGCGAATATTTTTTCCAGGAAATAAAATTCGAAGGATTAAAAGCAGGTAACCCGGTTGATGCTTCAAAAAAATCCTTTAGCGGTGAATATTCAAATGAAGCAAAAAATCTGTTGGAACAGGAAGGGCCTAAATATCAGTATGGAACGGGCTGTTTATCGGACGGTGTTTTAGGCGCGTGGATCGCAAGTATGTGCGGGTTGAAAGATTTTGCAGACACTACAAAGGTCAGGAATCACGTAATGGCTGTACATAAATATAATTTCAAGAAAAATTTAAGTGATCATGCCAATCCGCAAAGACCTTCTTACGCTTCAGGAGATGAAGGTGGTTTATTGCTTTGCAGTTGGCCGAAAGGCGGCAAGCTTTCTTTGCCTTTCGTTTACAGCGATGAAGTATGGACAGGTATCGAGCACCAGGTGGCGGCTCATTTAATGCTGATGGGAAAAGTGAATGAAGGGTTAGATATTGTTCGTGCAAGCCGCAACCGCTATGACGGAAAAGTGCGCAACCCCTTTAATGAATACGAATGCGGGCATTGGTATGCGAGGGCGCTGTCAAGTTATGGGTATTTCCAGGCGCTTACAGGCGTAAGGTATGATGCGGTTGATCAAACTTTATATGTTGATTCCAGGGTTGGCGATTTCACTTCCTTTCTTTCGACAGAAAAAGGTTTTGGTAACGTAAAGTATGCGCAAGGCAAAGCTTCGGTAAAAGTGGTGTATGGTGAGATACCGGTAAAGAAAATTGTTGTAAATAATAAGGCTTGATCATAACAATAATTTGAAGATATAGTTGCGTATTGTCCCGAGTGCCGCTAATGTCACTGGATGAAAAGCATAAAGAACAATCTCAATTCCCGATCCTGTGTGTTGGTTTGGGAAAGCCCGGCTTAAAAGCTGAAAAAGATTGCACCTGTATTTTACAATTCGCTTTTAAAGATGTTTCATCTATAGATTCAAAAATGATATGCTGCAAAATTTCCGGTTCGGTTTGAACCCTTGCATTTACAATAACAGCAGCTTTCGATGATGTGCCGTTCAATATGGATGGCTGATGTTGGCCGGATGTCGTATAGCTTATTTTGAATTGGTCAATACCATCATCAATTAAAAATTTTAAATGGCCGATAGTAAGCTCCTGTTGTTTGATCTTTTCATAAATAATTTCTGCAAGCAAAGCTGAGGCTTTCAGAGAAGGCAGTTTTTCGGTTTGAACAGATAAAACAGCGTCAAGCCAGGCAAGCTTTGCTTCACCGGCGCCATAAATTTCATAATCAATGTCAAGTGAAATTCTTGGTGTTGTGGTTGCTTCCTCAAAAGAATTTATCCATTGCTGAATATCTTTTTTATCCAGGGAGTTCTGCAGCAAGATCTTTTTGGATGGGTATTCTTTATTAATCACCTGTTGAATGGTTGCCAGCTCAGCATCTGTTACAAGATCTGTTTTATTCAGTATCAAAAGATCAGCCTCTTCCATTTGTTTTTTAAAAATATAACGCACGGGATCATCAATAAAAGAAGAAGTGCCTGTGATGATCGAATGCAGGAGACAGGCATCAACAAATACAGAAATATTCACTGCAAATTCAGGATGCATTTCAGCCAACGGTTTGGCAATGGTGGCAACAATATCTGTACAGGAGCCTACAGTTTCCCCAAAAATAATATCAGGATTTATTTCTTTACTGAAGTAATAAATGTTTTGCAGCAGGTCGTTGTAATTGCAGCAAAAACAACCATTGGTAACCTCTTTCACGGGGATGGAAAAGCTATTGATGAATTTACTGTCCACTAATTCTTCGCCCTGGTCGTTTGTAATAACGGCAACTTTTTTATCTTCTTTCAATAACAACGAACAGGCCTGTTGAATAGCTGTTGTTTTTCCGCTGCCAAGGAAGCCGCCGGCTAATAAGAGTTTCATAAAGGATAAAGGTATTCATATTTATTTTGAGCTTCCTTGATTATCCATTGATTTAAATTTGAAGAGTGATTTAAAATAACCCAGTGGCTTAAACAATATTAATTCCAACACTTTCAAACGCTTGTTGAATGGCATTCATTTTTTTATCTTTTTCAGGATGTGATATAAATAAGGAACCCGCAGCATTCAGAATGCATCTGTAGCTATCACTAAATCCTGAGGTGGAAGATAACTGAATTAACCCCATGTAAAATAATATCGCAGGCTCATCGCCTGAAAAAACAAAATTACCGGAACCGTCTACAGAGGTTATTAAGTTAAATGCAGCTTTGTTATGAATACCGCTGTTTTTGTGCACTCCACCCCAGTCATTGGCGCGGTTATTCGGCAGGTCTACATAATCATTTATATGAGACGGCTGGCCAAATTTTCCCGGGGAAGATAGATCCCGCAACTCTATACCGCTTATTGCATCTCCAAATTGCCAATTCCATGAGGAGGGATCAGGATTACCATTATTTGATATTATGATAGCGAAAATATCCGAATAGGATTCATTGAGAGCGCCGGTTTGATTTTCATAATCGAGGTTCGAGGTAAATTCAGTAACACCATGCATTATTTCATGGGCGACAATATCCAGCGAAAGCGCAAGCGTTTTAGAAACACCGTTTACTTTTGTTTGCCCGTAAACCATCTGGTTGCTGTTCCGTAACCAGGCCGCATTTTCCCAGTTAATGCCAAGAAATTCAACACACCGGACTGTTGACTTTAAACTCATTCCATTATTGTCAACACCATTTCTTTTTAAAACTTTTTTCAAAAACCCGATTACCACACAGGCATTGTGGTGAGCGTTCACTCCGGGCGAGAGCCAATTGCCTCCATTTTGTGTAATAATAGTTCCGGGAAGTACACCCTCCATATTAAAACTGTCAAAATTCAGATCGTAAGTGATGACGTTAAGTTCTTCATCTGCCAGTTCTAAAACGTTATCATTTAGCCTCACAGATATTGTATATTCGATATTGTCATCTCCCGGAGCGTTTGCCTGCAATCCTGTGGCTCTGGGTGATTCTTTTAAAATCTCACCTGTTTGCGCATCTACGATCACATTTATATAATTCAAAAATTCTGGTGATTCCCTTAATGGATTATTGCTTTCCGAATCTGCATATTTTTTTTTGCTGAAAACATTTTTCAATACATATACCAGTTTCCATTCGCCCTTATAAAAATATATATATAATAAAGGAGTTACTGATATGGGAATTGTATTTTCAATGTATGCTTTTGCTTTAGTTAAAACATCTGCAGGAGAAATTTTGGCTACTGTGTTTACGGTTATTAAAGGAGCAAGGGATGAATTAACAGATATGAGATTATAGTCTTTATCTATCTCTACATTTACGTAGGAGCCATAGACCGAAATATTATTTACTTTTTGGCGAAACTTAACTATTTTGTTTTCAGTAAAAGGAATGTCTTCAACGTTGAATACTTCAAAGTCTATTTTTGATGCTGCCGGGATTTCCGGTTTGTTAAATGAAGCCAAAGAATCTTCTTCACTTTCAAAAGTTTTATCTAAATAAAATTTGGCTGCATCTTGCGGTCTTGTCGCAGTTCCCGTAGCCATGCGTAAGGTTTTTTGCCGAAAAGATGAATTAATACTTTTCAGCGCATTATCATCACCTGACCCATGAAAATAAAATGAATGAAGGCCATTGTTAAACGTATCCATGCAACGGAATTTGAAGTTTTAAGTAAAAGTGAAATGCTTTTTACAGATTTGGACATCGTGTCTGAAGTGTATACTATATGATATTTCAGGACGCATTGTAAAATTAAAAACATACTTCAATAATAAGCAAGAAGAAAAATACTGCTTTTATATAAGGATTTTTCCGGTATCCCGGTTAGAATAATATGGTTTTTGATAATCAGAAAATAAATGTCAGGAATGCTTAGTAGTTTGGTGAAAAATTATTTAATCAATAAAAACAATTTTATGCCTGTAAAAATCGTGGACACAATAACAAAATCCCTCAAGGGAGAAATTAAAGCAGACGATCTTGGTAAAATGATTGATGATTTTAAAAATCAGGTGTATTTAACTCCCAAAGGCGGGAGGACAACCATTGAACCCAAAGAAGCCTGGTATGTTACAAAAGAACAAATAGATGCTTTATTCGCACTGAATGAAAAGGATGGATTAACGCCCACATTGCTGGAAATTAACTTCGCTGTGCATTTAACCGGGCAGAAGGATATTTGTGAAAATCCGCTCGCCGATAGCCTTACTGTAGTGTTACGGGGAACAAATGATGAAAAAAAACCTGTAAACAGCGGGAAAGAATTTGTGTTAATTCCAGGGTACAGCGACTTTCCGGGCCCCGGCGATGATGGTCAGCAAACAGGCGTTGCCGGCAAGGGTTGTTGCCCCTCTTCCAGGCCATGATTGAGAAATAAAGTTGATTAAATCACCGCTTGGGCGATGCCACTTTTTATATACGAAATTTTTATCTGCCTTATATTAAGTTTTCTTTTTTTTAAAGAAAGATCATTGTCATTTAAGTTAATGCCTTTATTTTTTCTGTTGTTACTAAGCGTAGAGTCTTATTGTGCTTATTTAAACAAAAATGACCTTCCAACAAATCATATATATAATTTTTGGTTCCCGGTTGAATATATTTTTTACGGCTATTTCATCACTGGTTATATGACTGAAAAAACAAGGAAAAAAATTTCAATGGGCTTAATAATTGGCTATACCATTTTCACAATAATCTATTATGTATTTAGCCAGGATCTTTACGTTTTTTCCAGCCTGGCTTATCTTATGGGTTTTGTGGCGATATTGATAATAATATTATTCAAGCTTTATGAAATTTTAAACCAGGAAATAATATTTAATCCTTTAAAGAATGAAATATTCTGGTTTAGCATTGGTATTTTGATTGTAAACCTGGGGGGCTTTTTCCATTTTGGCGCAACAAATTATATGTATAATAACAATAAAGAATTCCATAAAGCTTTGCAATCTTTAAATGTCTATCTCACGGAATTTCAATATCTCTGTTTTTGTATTTATTTTTTTTGTAAATGGAAATATCAGAACTCACATATTTGATAATTTTTGGATCGCTGACCTTTATAATTTTCATCACGTTTATAGTGCTTGTAATGTACAGGTATTATAAAAGAAATCACCTTTATCTTCATCAAATCGCCCTGCTGGAATACGAAAAAAGCCAGGCAATACTTCAATCCCAGCTTGAAATTCAGGAGCAAACATTACAACAGATCAGCAACGAACTGCATGATAACATTGCACAGGTAGCAAGCATTATAAAAATGAATCTTTATACTATTAAATGGAATGATATAAATAAGGCACAGCAAAAGATTGAAGATACACAGGAACTGGTGCGGCAATTGATCACAGATATAAAGGCTTTATCTGTAAACCTGAGCGGCGACCGCATCGCCAAAATAGGGCTTTCCAAAGGCCTGGAAACGGAAATTGAACGTATCAACAAAACAGAATTGTTTACCGCCAGTTTTGAAAAAGATGGCAACCTCATGCCGCTGGATGATGATAAAGCCATCATTTTATTCCGCATGGCGCAGGAAATATTAAACAACATGGTGAAACACAGCAATGCCAAAGAAATAAAGCTTAAACTTTTCGCTAACGAAAATTTGGTTACATTAGCAGTAAGCGATGATGGTGATGGGTTTAATGTAGAAGATACGTTGAAAAACGGAACCGGGGCCGGACTATATAACCTTCAGAAAAGAGCAAAGCTAATTAATGCCGACCTCGCCATCAGCAGCAGCATAGGAAGCGGGACCAACATAACAATCGAACTGCCTTATGGCAACCCACAAAACACCACAGGTAAAATTAGCACTGGTTGACGACCATACGCTCTTCCGCAAAGGCCTTATAAGTCTCATCGAAATGATCAGTGACGAATACCTGGTCCTGTTTGAAGCCGATAACGGCATAGACCTTCAGCAAAAGATCAATAGTGTAAATCAGCCCGACATCATTTTGATGGATGTGCATATGCCTGCCATGGATGGGTTTGAAACAGTTAAATGGCTTGTCGAACATTTTCCACTTGTAAAAATACTTGTAGTCAGCATGATCGAAAAAGAAGAGACCGTAGTGAAAATGCTGCGCTTAGGCGTTAAGGGTTATTTGTGTAAAGATGTAGAGCCAAAAGAATTGAGCGAGGCGCTTCGTTCGGTAATGAATAAAGGATATTATTATACGGATTTTATCACGGGAAAACTGCTGCATTCATTACAGCATCCTGTTGAAGAAATTGCAAAGCAGAACGGGAACGACCTGATGAATGACCGGGAAAAGGAATTTCTTAAACTCGCCTGTTCTGAGATGACCTATAATGAAATTGCTTCGCGAATGTTTGTAAGCCCCAAAACTGTTGATGGCTATCGTAATTCCCTGTTTGAAAAGTTAAATGTGAAATCGCGTGTAGGGCTTGCGTTGTATGCCATCAGGAATGGTTTTGTGCAGTTGTGACTGCATTGCGAAGTTTTCCCGAAGATTACTTTAAAAAACGCCGTTAACGCATTTGATCGCTGCTACCTCTTATTAACAAGAAACCTTACAATGGTAAAGTTGTCCCCTGGAAAGTCCCTCTAAGTTCCTTGTTTTTTTGAGCATTGGATGAAGTTTCATTTATGCGACGTTCAACTTCTTTTTGTTACAGGCTTAAGAGCAGCACAGAGCATGACGGTTAATTTTTATTTTATCAATACTCCGGTAGGATTTTTAGAGCAAATTTTAAATTTATTTTTTGCAACATTCTGATAACCAGTATTTATGGATTTAGAAATTATTATTCTTAAACTCAGCTTTTAGGCTGAGTTGCAAAAAAATAAATGTCGATTTTATGAATTCCTTACCCATATTGAGTTTCAGAACCTAAAAAATTACCGGAGTATTGTTTTATAAGAATCTGTTTAAATTCATGAATTACAAACACCATGTTTAACGAAAAGAATACAATATACCATTTGAACCACATAAGAATCATAGGCACATAGGGATCACATAAGCTTTCCTATGTGTGTATTTTCTATGTATCTATGTGCCTTATGCGGTAAAAAAAACTGTATACGAAATCTTTATAATTAAATTTAAACATAGGAGCTTATAAGATTTTCGGCAAATCATTTTTATATTGAGCCAATTAATTTGCCATGAAAAAAATCCAATCATTAGCCGCCATTTTATTATTGTTTTCATCAGTAGTTTCTGCACAGTTAACTGTTTCAAACCTGCTTACAGAAAATTTAATTGACCCGATTGGTATTGATGTGCTGCAACCGCGCTTTAGCTGGCAGTTAATAAGCGATAAAAGAAATACCATGCAGTCGGCTTATGAAATAAAAGTCATGCTGAATAAGCAGCCGGTGTGGAGCAGCGGTAAGGTGATGTCTGATTCATCTGTGCATGTTGTTTACAAAGGCGGTGCATTACAAAGCGGGAAAAAATACACCTGGCAGGTGAGAAGCTGGAGTAATAATAACGACGCTTCTGCCTGGAGTGCTCCTGTATTCTTTCAAACAGCTTTATTAAATGTTTCAGACTGGAAAGCAAAATGGATAGAGCCCGGCTATAACGAGGACAGTGTGATGCGCCCGTCGCCATTATTCAGAAAAGAATTTACCTCAACCAAAAAAATAACAAACGCAACTGCATACATAACAGCGCATGGTTTGTATGAAGCAAACATAAACGGGACGCGTGTAGGCGATGCTTACCTCACACCCGGATGGACAGTGTATGACAAACGCCTGCAATACCAGGTGTATGATGTAACCGGCCTGGTGAAGAATGGCAGTAATGCTATTGGTGTAATGCTGGGTAGTGGATGGTACCGCGGCATTATTGGGTATGAAAACAATATTAATGTATATGGAAAAGATATCGCATTACTGTTACAGCTTGCAATAACTTATAGTGATGGCTCAACGCAATTGGTTACGTCAGACGATACATGGAAATCTTCAACAGGCGCTATACGCTATGCTGAAATCTACAACGGAGAAACTATTGATATGAGGTTGGATAAGAACGGGTGGATGCTTGCCGGTTATAATGATAGAGACTGGAGCGGTGTAAAGGTGGCTGATTTTTCTTTAAATAATCTGCTGGCAACCTATAACGAGCCGGTGAAAAAACATGAAACGTTTAAGCCCGTTAATATTTTTACTACACCAAAAGGAGAAAAAGTAATTGATTTTGGACAGAACCTGGTGGGTTGGGTAACGATTAAAGCAAAAGGCAATGCCGGTGACTCCATCAAAATTTTTCATGCAGAAGTGCTCGATAAAAACGGCAATTTTTATAACGATAATCTTCGCGCAGCAAAGGCTGAAGATGTTTATGTTTTAAAGGATAATACCGAACAAATATTTGAACCGCATTTTACCTGGCATGGCTTCCGCTATATAAAAGTAGAAGGTTATAATGCAGCATTGCGTCCGGAGGATTTTATAGCCGTTGTACTATATTCTGATATGCGGCCAACAGGTACATTCACATCATCCAACGCACTCATCAACCAGTTGCAGCATAACATACAATGGGGCAGAACGGAAATTTCCTGGACGTGCCTACCGATTGCCCGCAACGCGATGAACGCCTTGGCTGGACAGGCGATGCGCAGGTGTTTTCCCGCACGGCAACATTCAACAGGAACGTAAATAATTTTTTTGCCAAATGGCTGAAAGATGTTGCTGCGGACCAGTCATCTGCGGGCAGTGTGCCGTTTGTGATACCAAACGTGCTGGGTGCAGGTGCAACCGGCTCAACAGGTTGGGCAGATTGTGCAACGATCATTCCATGGAATATGTATCTCGCTTATGGCGACAAAAAGATACTTGAAGATCAATACCACAGCATGAAGGCCTGGGTTGACTTTATGAAAAATAAAAGCGTGAACGATCTGTGGAATACGGGTTTTCATTTTGGCGACTGGCTGTTCTATCATCCTGATGATGATAATGATGGAAGGGCAGCAGTTACTGATAAATACCTGATCGCGCAATGTTTTTATGTGCATTCAACGCAACTGCTGGTCAATGCCGCAAAAGTTCTGGGTAAAGATGACGATGTGAATGTTTATTCAGACCTGTTGCAAAAAATCAAAGCTGCATTTATAAAAGAGTATATGACGCCCAATGGCCGTCTTGTTTCCGGTACACAAACGGCGTACACACTTGCCCTGAATTTTGATATGCTGCCGGAAAACCTTCGCGCACAAGCAGCAGAAAGATTAGCTAATAATATAAAAGCTTACGGCAATCATTTAACGACCGGCTTTCTTGGTACACCTTATTTGTGCGAGGTGCTAACCCGCTTCGGATATGACAGCGTTGCTTATAAATTGTTGCTGCAAGACAGTTACCCCTCATGGCTGTACCCGGTAAAAATGGGCGCTACTACCATCTGGGAAAGATGGGATGGCATTAAGCCGGACAGCAGTTTTGAAAATGTAGGCATGAATTCTTTTAACCATTATGCTTATGGCGCTATCGGCGACTGGATGTACAGGAAAATGGCTGGCATCGATACCTATGAAGATGGTGTTGGTTATAAGCACATAAAGATTCAGCCGCATATCGGCGGCGGATTTACCAATGCGTCCGCATCTTATGACACCTATTACGGCACTGTAAGTAATAGCTGGAAAATTACCGCCAACCAATTAAGTATGGATGTAGAAATTCCGGCAAATGCAACAGCAACAGTCTATGTTCCTGCTCCCGGTGCAAACGCAATCACTGAAAACGGCAACAGTATTCCTGCTGCTGCCAGCGGGATAAAAATGGAAGGAACAGAAGGAGGGTATGTGGTGCTGCAGCTGGGTTCAGGAAAATATACTTTCAAAGTGACAAGATAATTGGCGTAAACGGTATTGTAAGCTTATTCCGTGTTAAGCGGAACGCTTCTTTGCGCGAGTGGAGGTTGGTACTTCCTCCGTATCTCCTCCGTACTTCCTTCATGGTTATGGCATCTTTCGTCTTTCAGGGACGGAGGTGTGACGCGTTCCTGGCAGTGTCTTTCGCTACATGCTTTTGTAGTTGTTATAGGCTCTTCGGTTTCGTGTAAAGGCTGTTGATGGTGAAACGCGGACGCATAAGCCATACACGAACCACCTTCGGGACAGGAAAAAAGGGTTTTCAGGGAACCTGTAGCTCATTTCTTCGATATAACCTCGCTACAACCTCGCTATAACCTCGCCGTATAAAGCGAACAACAGCCGGATTTATGCAGGTTATTAACTGAATAAAATCAGAAGCTTTTATATTAACGTGAGTTTTGGGTCTTCTAACATCCCGTTAGGGATGATTTGTGGGTAGAACTTAATCAGCATAAAGCACAAAGCGTTCCTATCGGAACGCCTGGTGCGACCGATGTATGAATATCTACCTACAATTTGTTCCTAACGGAACAATAAGCATTCATTCCCAGCAGAAAACATCCAAAACTCACGTTATATTAGTTATTTTCTTTGATTGACGGTTTTTCAGGGCGTCATTTCCCGGTTATTTTGGAAAAGCGGAATCCCTCCAAAAAAAGCAGTCTTTTTCTGATGCTTCCCCCACGAGGCACGCTGACCGATGTATAGGATCGTATTTGCTTCTCTTTAGGGGGATGGGTTATCTTTTCGATAACATCCACTCATAGATATTTTTTCCGTTTTCTTTATAACCCGGGTCGGTTGCTTTTGTCCATGCATCGTGGCCGTTAACAGGAAAGAGTGTTAGCCTTGCAGGTACCTGCGGATTGCTGTTATTGATATAGCTAACATAATTTATCGAATACCACGAAGGTACCGTAGAATCGTCCTGGTTATGAAAAGCCCATACACGAACGCCTGATTGCGCGATCTTAGCTGCTTTATCAGTGGTTGGCCAGGAAGCGCCGGAAATGGGTACAATGGCGGCAAGCCTTTTGCCGTAATCAATGGCATAGTCCCACGTGGCGCCGCCGCCCATGCTTAACCCGCAAACATACACACGCATGGTATCGACACGGTATTTTTGAATGGCCAAATTCAGAACTGCATTTACGTCTGAAGGCTGTGGCCAGTCCTTAAACTGTGGTGATAATACAATAAACTGGAAATATTTATCCTTTACTGTAAAGTTTGAGGGAAACTGTCCATCCTGGATAAGTTTGGGCACAGCGTTTACAGCCACTTTATACAGATCTGTTGTGCCGTTGCCTGTTTCGCCCAGCCCGTGCAGGAAGATTATTAAAGGATATTTTTTCTTTGCATGCTTTGCATAAGATGCCGGCAACGCTTCGAGATAACCGCCAATATTGGAATTGATAGCATAACTTACCGGAGTTTGTACAGGAGGAGAAGTTTCCTTGTAAGAATCGCCGGATACACTACTGCTTACCTGCTGTAGGTCAGATGTAATATCTTTTTTGCAGGAAAATGATGGGAGCGCGGCGACACAAAAAATAACCCAATGGGTATGAAGTCTGGACATGATCTTCTTAGTGTTATATTAATTGTAAGTTCTCGTATTCGGTAAATTGGATTGGTTAGCGTAAAACCTTGCACGATACTATTGTTGTGCCAGGGATAACCTCAAAAGTTTGATTGCCATCCGTTCACTATGGGCAAAACCTGTGGGGTTTTCAGAAGCTAACGGGGCGCACGGGCTTTCTCTGTGCGGGTGTCCTCTGCATCACATTTTAGTTGATACCGCACATTAATTTTTATCAACGTTTGAAAGCATCCACTCATACATATTTTTTCCGTTTTCTTTATAATTGGGATCAGTTGCCTTGTTCCAGGCTATGCCATGATCAGGACCGGTAAATAAGGTGACTTTTGCCGGGTCAAGCGGTTTACACAGGTTGATATAATCTACATAATTCACGGAATACCAGCAAGGAACGGTAGGGTCGCTCTTGCAATGGAATGCCCACACGCCAACGCCTGATTTTGCAATGGCTTTTCCCTTGTCTTCAGTTGGCCACGAAGCCCCCGCAATAGGAGCAATGGCAGCAAGCCTGTTGCCGTGATCGATGGCATAATCCCATGTACCGCCACCTCCCATGCTTTGGCCGCTCATGTAAATCCTTTTTTCATCAACCCGGTATTTCTTTATCGCATAATTCACAACAGCGTCTATATCAGGAGATAGGGTCCATCCGTTAAACTGGGGCGAAATAACAATAAATTGATAGGTTTTGCCATCTGCCGTGAAATTTGCCGGGAATTCCCCTTTTTTTAAAAGATGCGGGATTGCATTGCCTTCAACATGTTTAAGATCGTCATAGCTGCCGGTTCCTATTCCGCCCTTTCCATGTAAGTAAATAATTAATGGGTACTTTTTGTTTGGGTGATTTGCATAAGATGCCGGTAAGGCCTCAAGGTATCCGCCTACCATACCTGTGATCTTGCGGGTGATACGTTTTTGTACCGGTAATTTTTTCTCCACATAAAAATCCTCGGAGGGAGTGCCGGCTACCTGTTGCTGGTCAGCAGCGGGATCCATTTCTTTTTTACACGAGAACAATGAGGATGCAATTACACAAAGCAGTGCAAGCAGAGCGGGGGTGTTTTTTCTCATGCCGCGCAGTTGACAAATACTATGCCGTACAGTTAGGTTTCCCCATTAAATGCAATTTTATTCCCGGTTATTATAATTTTCTTGTGGGCGCACCCTGCAGTTTTAAATATAGTTTTTTTTATCATATAAAAAAGGTGTGAAATATTGCAAGGTTTGATTGTACTCAGCCCTTGTTTGAGAAGTCTCCCGTTAACCGGGCAATACACTGCATTTACGTTAAAATATGGTTGTATTACTGAAAAATCATTTACTGCTTTTGGAAGGCAGGTAAAAATATTCTTACTTTGACCGCAAAATTTAATTGCTTATAAGGGGTAATCCGTATTTAATCCAAAACTGAATTGCATTTGTTGATATTCTGAGCGAAAAAGGATTAGCGGTATTTAGATCGGTAACAGGCAAACCAGGTTTTTGAAAATTGTTTTGCTTCTTATAACAGGTGGTGTAAGCTGTATTGTGTTGGTGTAATCAGTGCAGGCAGTTTAAATGTACGCTATGAAGGAATTTTTTATACCAACTTTCTTGCTTTCATATAAGGCTGCCATAGCCTTACGCAGGAGTAGCGCTGTTGCGTTATTGCCTGTTTTTTTCATTACCGTTAATGTGCTTAAAATTATTTAATATGAGAATCTTTACCCTGGTTGCTGATTGCAAAAGAACTGTGATTGCCTGTTTGGTGCTGTTGTGTGGATTGATGATGAGTGAAGTGGGATGGGGGCAGACAACACAAACTTTTAATGCTTCGGGTTCATGGTTTTGCCCTGCAGGAGTTACCTCTATTACAGTTGAGTGTTGGGGAGCTGGTGGTTCCGGGGGTAAAAGAACAAGTAACGGAGTAGCTGGTGGTGGTGGCGGTGGCGCATATTCAATGAAAGTAATTCCAGTAAGTGCGGGAACAACTTATACATATACTGTTGGTACAGGTAGTAATTCTACATCACCTGGAGGCGATAGTTGGTTTCAATCTGATGCCACTGTAATGGCAAAAGGGGGAAACAGTGTTGCTGATAATTCTGCTACACGCGCCACAGGAGGCGCTGCGGCCTCAAGTATAGGAACTGTAAGAAATAATGGTGGTGATGGTAGAAATGGAAATACGACAGGCACTGATTATGGTGGCGGGGGAGGTTCCTCAGCAGGAGTTGGAATTGATGGAAGCGATGCTACAGATCAAAATGGTGCGACGGCACCGGCAGGTGGGGGGAATGGAGGAAATGGAAGATATAACACCCAAGGTGATGGTCTTGCCGGAAATATTCCCGGCGGCGGCGGCGGTGGCGCTCTTAGAACAAGTTCAGGGACAAGAAACGGTGGGACAGGAGCTAATGGACAGATTAAGATTACATATACTCAATTAACCTATAAAAGCCAGATCAATTCTATCAATTATGGCACTTCACCTTGGTGTGCCGGGAAAACAAGAAGTGTAACCGTCTCAATAACAAATGTTGGTACAGCTACCTGGACAGATGCTACACCTGATATAAATATTGGATTAAAATGGGATGCCGATCCTGATTATGGATCACCTCCGGGCAATATTTCGAGGCAAAATGCGGGGAACCTGGCGCCAGGAGCAACCGGTACTTATATTTTTCCCATTGTGACTCCGGTAATTGCATCAGGTACAGATCATCTTACAGCAGATGTTGTATATGAAGCCATTTCCTGGTTTGCTGATAATGGGGGTGGTGTTGGACCAGGCAATGTAAAATTTGTAACGCCGGGTATTACCATACTTGCAGCACCGGCTGCACCAACAGGTTTTTCCTCTCAATCTTTTTGTGCAAATGCCAATCCTACGGTTGCCGATTTATTAGCTTCAGGTTCAAACATTCAATGGTATGCCACTGCCAGCGGCGGCACAACGCTTGCTACCACAACAGCTTTAGTAAACGGAACACATTATTATGCTTCACAAACTAATGGCTCCGGCTGTGAAAGTTCATCAAGATTAGATGTGGTTGCGAATATTTACACCACGCTTACCGGATTATCTTATAGCGTCACACCTGCTGTATATTGTACAGGTGCAGCTATTATCGGAAATAATCCAACAGTTACAGGAGGATCTGCAACATCTTATTCAATAAGCCCTGCCTTGCCGGCAGGATTAATCTTGAATACAAACACAGGCGCTATTACAGGTATCCCAACTGTTGTTGCTTCTGCTGGTGATTATGTGGTGACAGCTACTAATCTTTGCGGCAGTGTTCAAACCACAATAAATATTACGGTAATACAGGGAGTTTCGGGTTTAAATTATTCAGCAACACCGGTAAGTTATTGCGTGGGTAATGCAATAACCCCAAATGCGGTTACAGGAATTTCAGGAGATGGAACTATAACCTATTCAGTAAGCCCTGCTTTGCCAGCCGGTTTGAGTATCAATACAAATACAGGAACCATAACAGGTACACCTACTACAGCATCTGCTGCAACGAATTATACGGTTACAGCCAGCAATGGGTGCAGCAATACAACAAGAGTATTGAATATCACTGTTTTGGCATCCGTTACATCACTCAGTTATACGGTACAAAATCCGACTTATTGTACAGGCAATGCTATTACAACCAATTCACCAACATCAAATGGCGGCGGCACCAAAACATATTCCATAAGTCCTGCCTTGCCAAGTGGTTTAAACTTCAGTACAACTACCGGTGCTATTACAGGCACACCAACAGCAGTAGCGGCCACAGCAGCATATGTGGTAACCGTAAGCAATGGTTGCAGCAGTGCGCAAACAACATTGAATCTAACAGTACTTCAGGGTCTTTCCGGACTAAGCTATGCAGCTACGCCGGTAACTTATTGTACAAATTTTGCAATAACGCCTAACACTGTCGCAGGCATTACAGGCGGCGGAACAATTACCTATTCAGTGAGTCCAGCGTTACCTGCGGGTTTAAGCATCAGTTCAAGTACTGGAGCGATTAGTGGTACACCCACTGCGGCTTCTACTGCTGCCAATTATACAATAACAGCCAGCAATGGTTGTAGCAATACCACGGCAGTAGTAAATATTACTGTACTGAGTTCAGTTACATCACTCAGTTATACGGTACAAAATCCGACTTATTGTACAGGCAATGCTATTGCAACCAATTCGCCGACATCAAATGGATCAGGAACTAAAACGTATTCGATAAGCCCTGCCTTGCCAAGTGGTTTAAACTTCAGTACAACTACCGGTGCTATTACAGGCACACCAACAGCAGTAGCAGCAACAGCAGTATATGTGGTAACCGTAAGCAATGGTTGCAGCAGTGCGCAAACTACCTTGAACCTAACAGTGCTTCAGGGTCTTTCAGGCTTAAATTATTCAGCAACACCGGTAAGTTATTGCGTGGGTAATGCAATAACCCCAAATACGGTTACAGGAATTTCAGGAGACGGAACTATAACCTATTCAGTAAGCCCTGCTTTGCCAGCTGGTTTGAGTATCAACACAAATACAGGAACCATAACAGGTACACCCACTACAGCATCCGGTGCAACGAATTATACGGTTACAGCCAGT
>DASUGF010000064.1:0-13822 GCA_036274175.1 Parafilimonas sp. | reverse complement strand
GTTCGTAACTTAGTTTCTCGATTTCAGCCTCGCTGATTTTGAATGAAAGGGTGGCCATGTTTTGTGATTTCGTACTTACAAAATTGCCACTCTTTTTTAATAGACTATCAATTCACTTTTTTATCCCTTGCAGAGTATAACCAAAGTTTATTGGCTTAACCAAAAAAAATAATTCAAACCGCGCCTGATTATATTTGCTTCCATGAAAAAATTTTTTTCTCTTTTTGCTTTATTGCTTTTTGTACGGGCAAACATCATTGCTCAGAATAATTTTCCCTACAAAGATCCTTCACTGCCAGTTGAAGAAAGAGTAAAAGGTTTGTTGCAAAGAATGACGCCCGAAGAAAAATTCTGGCAGCTATTTATGATACCGGGCGACCTGGATAATGCCGGTTCAACTCAATACAAAAACGGCATTTTTGGTTTGCAGGTAAGCGCTTCCTCCAAGGGCGATGCAGGCGGGCAAATGCTGAATTACAACACCAGCGAGAATGGTTTGTTACTTGCACAAAAGATAAACAGCATACAAAAATTTTTTATAGAAAAAACAAGGCTTGGTATCCCCATCATTACATTTGATGAAGCGTTACACGGTTTGGTAAGGGAAGGCGCCACTTCATTTCCACAGGCGATCGCGCTGGCTGCAACATGGGATACAGCCTTGATGCATACGGTTGCGACCGCCATTGCACAGGAAACAAAAGCAAGAGGTATCAGAGATATATTAACACCGGTTGTAAATATCGCCAGCGATGTTCGCTGGGGAAGAACAGAAGAAACTTATGGAGAAGATCCTTATCTCAGCAGCGCAATGGGCATTGCATTTGTGAACGCTTTTGAAAAGATGAACATTATAACAACGCCAAAACATTTTGTTGCCAATGTGGGTGATGGCGGAAGAGACAGCTATCCTGTTCACTGGAATGAAAGGTTATTGGATGAGATATACTTTCAGCCATTTAAAGCTTGCTTTGAAAAAGGCGGTTCGCGTTCTGTTATGACCGCCTATAATTCAGTGGACGGAACATCTGCTTCCACCAATAACTGGCTGCTGATGCAAAAATTAAAAGGCGACTGGAAGTTCGGCGGTTTTGTTATTTCAGATGCCAATGCAGTTGGCGGCGATGTGGTATTACACTATACAGCGAAAGACTATGCTGAAGCAGGAAAGCATGCCATCAACAACGGGCTTGATGTTATCTTTCAAACAGATTATAATCACTATAAACTTTTTATCCCTCCATTCTTAAACGGTGAAATTGATACGGCAAGAATTAACGACGCGGTGTCACGCGTATTAAAAGCAAAGTTTGAACTGGGTTTGTTTGAACAGCCTTATATTTCGGAAGATTCGATAAAAGCATTGATGAAAGATGCTTCACACAAAACCATTGCAAAGAAGGCAGCGGTTGAATCAATTGTTTTATTAAAGAATGCCAATAATGTTTTGCCTTTGAACAAGAACATAAAAACAATTGCCGTGATCGGCGAGGAAACAACAAAGGCAAAGCTTGGCGGTTATAGCGGAACAGGGAATGGAAAAATAAATATATTGGATGGCATCAAACAAAAAGCAGCCAACACAAAAATTTTATATGCTGAAGGCGCAGGTATCAAAAGCGATGACTGGGTGGTTGTGCCTTCACAATACCTGCATTACAACAACGAAGAAGGTTTGCATGCAGCTTACTTCAACAATATTAATTTAAGCGGTGACGCCATTGTTGAAAGAACAGATAAACAAATTAATTTTTTATGGACGTTGTCGGCGCCGGATAAAAAACTTTCTCTTGATTTTTATTCAGCAAGATGGACAGGCAGTATTCAATCACCTGAAACAGGAATATTTAAGATCGGGCTTGATGGCAATGACGGCTTTCGGTTATACATCAACAACAAGCCTGTAATTGATAACTGGGAAAAACAAACCTACAGTACGTTGCTTGCTGATTATTATTTTGAAAAGGGCAAGCAATACAATATACGCATAGAATTTTTTGAACCTGTTGGCAATGCCCATCTTAAACTAATCTGGAATGTTGATGTTGCGAATGACCGGCAACAAAAAATAAATGAAGCAGTTGCTATTGCCAGGCAATCTGATGTAGCGGTTATCGCGGCCGGCATACATGAAGGCGAATTCCAGGACAGGGCCATGCTTTTTTTACCCGGCCACCAGGAAGAATTGATAAAAGCCGTTGCCGCAACAGGAAAGCCGGTTGTGGTGTTGCTGACCGGCGGCAGCGCTATTACCATGCGCAACTGGATGGATGAAGTTGATGGTATCGTTGATGTGTGGTATCCCGGAGAAGAAGGCGGGCATGCTGTAGCGGATATTTTATTCGGCGACTATAATCCTGCAGGACGTTTGCCTATCACATTTCCAATAGATGAATCGCAGTTGCCATTGGTATATAACCATAAGCCAACAGGCCGCGGCGATGACTATTATAACCTGACTGGCCTGCCATTATTTCCTTTTGGGTTTGGTTTAAGCTATACAACTTTTGAATACGATAATATGCAGTTGAATAAAAATAACATCACCCAAAAAGATACAACGATTGTTTCATGCACTGTAAAAAATACAGGCAACAAAGCAGGCGATGAAGTGGTTCAGTTATATATTCACGATATACTTGCTTCTGTATCAAGACCAGTGATGGAATTAAAAGGATTTCAGCGTATTCATTTGAATGCAGGCGAATCGACAACAATTTCGTTCAACATCACACCTGATATGTTAAGCATGCTGAATAAAGAACTGCAAAACGTAATTGAGCCGGGTGATTTCAGGATAATGATAGGCGCGTCTTCGAGAGATATAAGGCTAAAAGAAACATTGATCTTAAAAGAATAACAGCTTGTCCGCATGTTGCGGCAGTATTCATCTGAGCAGTTGTCGCATGTCGCGCTCTGCACTTTCATTAAAATTGTTTTGCTGCCTGAAGTTGATTGCATAATGCTAAACAGGCTCAGGATAACAAATATTTTTCATTGATATAACGGTTAAAAAAAAGTACTTTTAGTGTGTAAAATTCGAAGCCGTTTTTAAGCTTGCCATTACGGTCATGAAAACTTTACTCACCATTATTATTTTACCTGTTTTTATATTCACCAATACAACAAAATTGCGGGCACAATGCGAATGCACCGATTCGATGGAACGGGCTGAGCTGAAACAAATATATCTCTGCTACCGCGATGCGGTAAACAATGCAAGGGATAATGGGTACCAGTGCGGTGGGGATACCAATTACATTGACAAAGGAGATGGCAAGCACCCGGTGGGCAATTGTGCTGACTGGGCACAGGTAACCTGGGGGATCGCTACGGACACATCAATGGCATTGCTGGAAGGTGGTGAAATACCGTGCCAGGAAGAAATTTACAATTACATCAATGCATCATTTTGTTTATGTAGAATCCTGTAGCGGCATCGGATACTATCTTGATCCGTGGGAATCGGGGCGCCCGGATATATGGGCAAAAGATGCTTTCCCTGTGCAGGGAGGATTTTGGGGCGGCTGGGTAATAAAACCACTTGTAACCCATCACGTGGGTGACCCGCCATCCGATCCCGGTAATGATCCGTAAAACATGGAGGTTAACATGTCAAAAGAATTTATTGATTGTTTACTGGCCGCACTTTCTGAAGCAATAGGAATTACTGCTATATATGGAATTATAGACCTGATCATATCTTATGGTTTTAATTATTTTGCCAAAGAGGCCGGCAAGCTGGCGCTGAAACAACTGTTGAAAGCAACTTTAAAGCGTTTGGTTCCCGCAGGTATTCTTATACTTATTGCAGAAATATTATGGCATATTTACTGGTGTTCCTGATCAATGCTTTACAGGAGCAAGGACTGATTGTTATTCGTGGAGTATTACGTCGTTTTATAATCAACAGCTCCTAAAAGCATAAAACCTGCTTCTTTTAAACCTGCTTTTGTAAGCGTTGCCCATGACGCTTTATTGTTGATGCTTGTGCGGGCTGCAGGAATTCTCCCGGATAGATAACATTGCTTTTTTATTTCCTGTATGAGGAAACTTCCGAATCCCCTTTTGCGATGATCTTCCCTTACTTCCATATACAGATCTGCAAAAGGCATATTATAATGCAACAAAAAACCTCCGGTAGCAACAATCTCATTATCCAGCTCTAAAACATAATCGCCAACAGGCTCTGCTTTATGATCGAAAATAATATCATCGCTATTACGCTTTCTGAAAAGAACATTCTCTACGTATAACCATGATTGCGTATTTTCTTCAAATAAGACCACGTCTGAATTTATATTCTTCCCGTACTCATATAAAAGTGCGGTCAATAACAGGTCATTGCTTTGGCATTCGATAAATATTGCGCCTGATGCAGATAACAATTTTGAAAAAGCGACAGAAGATATGCGTCTGTACGAAGGAATTATATAAAATTCAAAAACGGTATCCCGGTCTTTAATATTTTCATTTCCCTTGACAGCGCCATAACCAATTTTTTCTTCATTGTATAATATGGTATAACTGTCTGCCCACCCGCGTTCATGGCAGGCATTATACCTGATCTGGAAATTATTCTCCTGCAAAAACAAGTTTCGCAGCGGCAGAATTTCCTGTAAGCCGGTGCGTAAAACGTTTAATGACATATGCTCAGCTTGTAAATTAGTTTTACGACTATTTTATGATAATTCTATAAGATAAATTTTCAGACTAACCATCCAAAATTCATTTATTGATAATATAGCTTAATGCCTTTTGATTATTTAGACCAATTAATAAATGCCTATCAATAATTAAACTGCTTCTTACATCACCGGATATATCAAGGCCGGTTTTGGTTGGAAGTGCGTATGAAAAATTACCTTCCCCATCATTCAATAACACGACGCCTTTGTTTGCATCCTGCCGGCCAAGGCGAATTCTTACAGCATTATTGTTGCCCATTAAGATCATATCTGTAAAACCGTCCTGATTTACATCAGCAAGTTGTATAGCATATACAGGTGCATACTGAGCTTCAACAGGTAATTGCTGCTTTACAAAACCATTTCCTGTGTTTTTAAAATAAGTAGTTTGCAAAGTGAAGACCTGTTTTCTTTCCGCTGAAGAAAATTTGTCTTGCGGCAGAATTTCTTTGACAGATGCGTTTGCATAAGCGTCGTAATCGTAAAACTTTTTTCGTAATGAAGGCACCTGGCTTATAAGATCATCCATCGGAGTAAAAGGATAAGTGCTGTCACCGTAATAACAAGTAAGAACAGGGTCTAATGTGCCGTTGTTATCAATATCAGCAACATATAATTCCAATGGTTTTTTTTCAGTAGCCTTTAGCTGAGAGTTTAAGCCAAAATTACCTGCACATAAATCCATCTTTCCATCTTTATCAAAATCTTCGGCTACAATTGTATTCCATAAACCGGTTTCATTTTGTAAACTTTTATTCAACCCTGAAACAATAAGGCTTTTGTGATTGTTCTTAAAAATAGTTGGCGCCAGCCATTCACCTGTAACAACGAGATCTTTTATTCCATCGTTATCCATATCTGTCCAAACAGCATCGGTAACAATGCCTATTTTACTTAGTTGCTTATTCCACTTATCTGTTTCGTCCGAAAATTTACCGCTTCCATCATTTATATAAATACTGCTTTTGCAAGCCTGCGGCCAGTTGCCCGGTTGTACTTTCCCCCCAACATAAAGATCGATATCGCCATCACCATCAATATCATAAGGCGCTACGCAACTTTTACTGCCAAAGTTTTGCGGCAATGCATTTTGCTTTTTAATAAAATACCCTTTGCCATCATTGATATATAACCGGTCCTGCAGCAAAAGCGAATTCACATCAAAATCGTCATAGCCTCCGGAAACAATATACAAATCAGGCTTGCCATCACTGTTGGCATCAAAAAAAGAAGCGGCCACATCATCACATGTAGCATCCGCAGTAATTGACGGTTGTGTTGTTATATGATAATTATGGTTTTTGTCCTGCAAAAAAATCGCTCCGGGATTACCTTTTGAACCGCCAATATAAATATCCGTTAAACCGTCGCCGTTCACATCTGAGCCTGCCATGCAAGGCCCGTTATGCGAGTAAGAATATAACAACGGAATTTGACGCGAGAAATCGTTAATTACATTGTCAGTATGTTTATAAAACAAAACGCTATCCTGCGTAAATATTGTTGACTGTGCCGGTTTGTTGTAATTAAATTTAGAAGAAGCTTCAGCTTGCTTAACTATTATCGTTTGGTTTGCATTGACGTTGGTAAGCAGTTGTGTATTATCATTGGACCAGGTAATTCTTATGGAATCAACGGTTGTAAAATTTCCCAGGCCAATATGCAATGGTTCTATAACAGAAGACTGGTAACCACGTGTTGATAACTGCTCATAATATTGTTTTGCATTTTTTGCATATACATACAGCTTTGCGCCAATACCATCTTTGTTTTTTGCATTACCCTGAAATTGAACACGCAGGTAATTTGTTTTTGAAATAGATTGATTGTTATTTTCATAAATGCCTGCAGGCGTATCAACATCATTTGTTATGAGGTCAAGGTCGCCATCATTATCAAGATCAGCATAAATAGCTCCGTTGGATAATGTATTTACATCAATGCCCCAATCTTTTACTTTGTTTATAAAACTGTCATTACCTGCATTTTTAAAAATATAGTTAGGAAGTAAAATGGAGGGCATGTGTGCTATGTAATCGTTTACATCCAATGGTTTTCCCTGGTTCATCTGGTTGGCAACGGTCATCGAATATTTCAGGAATTGCATGTTGGTGTCATCGCGTTTATAACCATTTGAAGCAAACAGGTCTTTCAAGCCGTCATTATCAAAATCAGCAAAAAAAACACTCCAGCTCCAGTCTGTATTGGATATGCCCGCCAACTCACCAATTTCACAAAAGCTGCCATCGCCATTATTTTTCTGTAAGCTGTTTTTCATATATTGATAAGGCATACCATTTAAGAACAAGTATTGAAACTTGTCGTAATTATCCGCGCCGAGATGCATTTTTTGTGCAGTATTGCCTTCAGGTAACATATCCATTTGAACAATATCGGGACACTCATCATTATTGTAATCCGCAATATCAACGCCCATTCCATATAAAGAAGTGTGTGCTATCTTTTGCGTTAAGCTGTTGGTAAAAGTTCCGTCGTGATTATTTATATATAGATAATCAGGCTCCTTAAAATCGTTCGAGATATAGATATCCGGCCAGCCATCGTCGTTGATATCTGCGGTACTTATACCAAGACTAAAGCTTAATACATTTGAAGTAATACCAGCCTGTTTAGATACATCCGTAAAATGGCCCCCATCATTTCGTAATAATTTATTGGCAAACAGAGAATCTGCAGCCTGTTCGTGAACGCCTACATATTCAGTCCGGCCTTTGGAATATTTTGGATTGGATTGATTAATGAGCATCATATCCAGATCGCCGTCTTTATCATAATCAAAAAAGGATGCCTGCGTTGAATAACCGGCATCATCTAATCCATACTTCGCAGCGCTTTCGGTAAAAGTGAGATCATGATTATTTATATAAAAGAGGTTTTTTCTAAACGTGGATGAAGGCTGGCCGCTTCTGCAAATAAAAATGTCAAGCCAGCCGTCATTGTTCACATCAGCCATGACAACACCCGTACACCAACCACCGGCTTTGGCAATGTTTGACTGGTTTGTAATGTCTTTAAATTTTAATTTCCCTTCGTTTAGATACAGACGATTGTTTACCATGTTGCCTGTAAAAACTATATCGGGTAAGCCATCATTATTTATATCGCCAACTGCAACACCACCGCCATTATAAAAATATGGGTAAGAAAGAATATTGAATTGAGGATCACCTTCCTGCAATATATTGGCAAAATCAACACCGGTTTTGTCGGGCGATAATTTAGTAAACAGTTTATCGTGATTATTACGGCAGGAGAAGATAAAAAAACTCAATGCCAAAACGAGGAAACAGTTGCGCATAAGATAAAATAAGAAAGGCAGGACTTAAGTATCCTGCCTTAAAAGTAATACAAAGAATAATTAATTTTTATCCCACCAAAGCGGTGTTAACACATTATCAGGGCCATTTAATAACTTAACTGCATCTGTAACTGCATCTGTATTGGTTTGCTGCTCTGATAACAGGAATGGAATTCTTCTTATCCATTGCGTGCTTGTATTGGTTATATCGGAATTGTCTGAGTTTACAACCGGATATAATTTTAAGACATGGCTTCTCCTATAGTCAGCCCAGGCTTCCATTCCGTCAGGAAATAAAGCCAGCCATTTTTGTGTTGCTATTTGCTCACGTGCTGCCGCTGCATTGGCTTCATTAAATTTAACCGGGATGTTGGTCATTGGAGGTGCATTGGTAAAATCCTGCGGAGCAACAGGCGTAGCGGTGCTGTTGATATAATTATTAATTACAGCATCGTCCGTATATCCCCATTGATGCATCGATGCCTTTATACCGGCTTCATACAAATCCTTTGCGGTTCCATTCATGTTCCAGCTATTCATGGCGCCTTCTGCCCTTAAGAAATATGCTTCAGCCGTACACATTACATTTTGAGGCGTGGACAGATAAGTAGACAGGCCGCCTGCTGCCGGAGAAGCCCATCTTGGTCCCACGTGTGAATTGGCATTGGCGGTGTTGGGCGTTTGAGTAAGTTGTGTTGATGTAAGGCCATTGCGAACACCTTCATAAGTACCTGTGCTAACCGCAGGAATAAAATATTCACTGATGCGTGGATCGCTGTAGCCTTTTAGAACGGATTCCATAGAAGCGCTCATGCGAAACTCGTTCCAGTCGCTCATGATGGATAAACCATTGCCGTCACTTCCTTTAGTGCTTCTTTGAACGAGGGCATCATCATCGGGGCTTGTAGTTAAAACGCCACCTGCAACAGCAGCTTCAGCTTCAGTTTTTGCACGACCGGGATCAACTTTTGAAATGCGTAATGCCAAACGTAAACGAAGCGTATTACAGAATTTAATCCATTTATTCACATCTCCGCCATATACAATATCATAACTGCCGTAAGGTGTTTCTAAGGTATGCGATTTTAAAACTTCAGCAGCTTCTGTTAAGCGCTTAAAGAAATCATCATAAATTTTGTCCTGTGGATCGTATGGCACCGTTGCCGCCGCTGTTCCCGCACTAAAATAGGGAATTGGCCCCCAGTAGTCTGTAACACGATGAAAAGTATATACCCACCAAATGCTGGCAATGGCATGTTCGGCAGACATGGTATCCGTTGCAGCGAAAATGCTTTGCAGCTGAGGCATTACATCAGTGTACATTGGATTAAAGGCAGCGCCAACCCAATCCTGCCGTATCACCAAACGGTCTGACGGAAAATAGGTGGCTACACAGGCAAAATATTGTGCGTACTGATCTGCAAACAGATTTTCTGCAACCTGGTAATTCCACTGGCTGCCCGGCGCGGCAGATTGTGCCTTGGAAAAAAGAAACGGAATTTGGGAGGCATCCACATCTGCGACAGCATTTGGATTGGTATTTATTTTATCATAGTCTTTCGTGCAACCTGCCAAAAATAACAGTACTGCAGAAAGTACGACGCTTGCAATAAGGTTGTAACTCGGTTTATTAATTTTCATATCAATGTATTGTGAAATTAATTAAAAGGTTAATCTGAGGTTAACGCCGATGCTGCGGGTTGAAGGCAGCGTGCCATATTCCACACCCTGGTAATTGCCCACACCAAGGCTCATATCAGGATCAAAAGGCATATCCCGTTTTGCTAAACCCGGAATATCTAATTCAGATTTTCCACGATAGAGCCAAAAGAGGTTGCGTGCAACCACAGAGATATTAGCACCTTTAATGAAACTGTGTTGTGGTATCGGGATAGCATAGCCTAAAGCGATTTCCCTTAGCCTGAAACTGGTAGCATCATAGGCAAAGAATTGGCCTATGCCATACCTTTTGCCTGAAGCTATTTGCCAGAAATCCTGCGCACTAATAGCCGAATCGCCGCCTGCACCGCCAGTGTTATCAACGCCACCTAATACCCAGCCGCCTTCACGGTATTTTTCAGTACCGGCAGTTATGCCGCTGAATGCAAGGTTCATTTCAGTGCCTGAAACAATGGTACCACCAATGCGGCCATCCAGCAATATTCTTAATGAAACTCCTTTATAATTAAAGGTGTTGGTGAAGCCCAATATTTCTTTGGGATTAAAATTGCCAATAAATTCCTGTGCTGCTGAGCTAACCGGTCTTCCCTTATTGTCAACCAAAAGCTGGCCTTTATCATTTTTAGCCCAGGTATAAGCAAGCAGATCGCCAAAACTTCCGCCCACCTGAACTACGGGCGTTGCGGCCCGGCCGTAACCGCCTCCTAAGTAAACAATATCCAGATCAGGGCCAATGCTTATCACTTTGTTCCTGTTCATAGAAGCGTTGAATGACACATCCCAGGTAAAGTTCTTACCTCGAACAGGAGTACCATTAATTACTAATTCCCATCCATGGTTTTCTAATTTACCTGCATTAATATATTTAGAGGAGTACCCTGTAGCCACCGGTAAGGCAATAGTGAGCAACTGGTTCTCTGAATTGGTTTTGTAATAGCTCAATGAAAAGCCAATGCGGTTTTGCACAAATCTTGCCTCTAAGCCTGCTTCAAAACTTTTTGATATCTGCGGTTTTAAGCTATCGATCGGCAATGTAGAACCTCTGGATAAAAACCCGTTGCCTGCGCCCTGGCTATAGTTATAAACAGGGAACCTGATCTGTGGTTCCCCGCCGCTGCCGGCCTCTGCATAGTTGGCACTCAATTTCAGAAAAGAAATAAATTCCGGCAGTTGCAGCATGTCAGAGATAACACCAGTTAAACCCAAAGAATAATAAGTATAAGAATAAGGCTTAGGTAATGGAGATGCCCAGTCTGTTCTTACAGCGGCATCGAGGTATAATCCATCTCTCCAGGAGACGTTTGCCTGGCCGAAAACTGATTCTGTTCTTGACTGTACAAAATAAGAATTTGAAGACAGGTTCTTGGCAAAATTTAAACTGAATTTATTGGTAACAGTTAAGCCATCAGCAAGGGAAATATCCTGGTTAAATTTATTATCCTGGAAAATAGCGCCTACATTATAATTGATCTTAAAATCTTTTGTCAGGGTGTTATTACCGCTTAAAATAGCATCATACCATTGTTGGGTAGTTGTATAATACCCTTTCTGGTATTTACCTCCGCCTTGCGTAGCCCAAAGTATTGTTCCATCAGAATATTGTTCTTCGTCAAGGTCTGTGATCTTATCCAGGTTCGCCCTTCCGGTAATGCTAAGCCAGTCAGTTAGTTTATATTTAACCGAAACAAATCCCATCACACGGTCCCTGTGTTCTTTCAGGTTGGTACGATAGATCATCCAGTATGGGTTTTGATAAATAGAGGTTAGCGTGGAAGGCCATGGCGTTGGCTGCGGAATACCTACATTATTTATTTCTTCAAATTGTTTTGCATCGTTTATGCTCATGCTGCGGGGCATTTGATAAGCATCAATAACCGGAGCGTTTTCTTCACCCGTACGAGGCCTGCCATCAATCCTTTGATTTATGTAAGTTATCTTGGCATCTGTTGAAAGCTTACTGGATATCTGGTTAGTTAAGCGCAGCGTTACGGTATGGCGCATCATACTGTTCTCGGGAACAATGCCGTTAACAGCGTTATTGGTATAGGACAGGTAAGTCTGCATTTTTTCAGAACCGCCGGAAATGCCTATTGAATTATTAAAAGAAGCTCCTGTTCTAAAAAAATCTCTTACATTATCCGGCTGTGGTGAATATCTGCTTTCCTGACCAAGATAGTTTGTGTATGATTGTCCTTCCATTTTCGCTCCCCAGCTATCACCAACAGTTGTATTCAATACGCCACCATTGCCCTGTCCATATACGTCTTGAAAATTGGGCAGGGCAAAAGGTGTTTCAGATGTATATCCGGCATTAAGTGTAACGGAATATTTATCTTTCGTGCCTTTTTTAGTAGTTATTACAACAGCGCCATTAGCACCTGCACTGCCGTACAAGGTGGCGGCTGCAGCACCTTTAAGCACTGTAACAGATTCAATATCGTCAGGATTGATATTGGATGCACCATCAGAGCTTTGAATTGAGCCAAAATCACTTCCGGCCGTACTATATACATTATTTGTAATAGGCACGCCATCCACTACTATTAATGCATTATTATCGCCTATGAAACGATTACCCCGTAATACAATTTTAGCGGCACTGCCGGGCCCGCCGGAACCCTGCGTAACAATAGCATTGGCAACTTTGCCCTGCAATGAGTTAAGCATATTGTTCGGGTCTCTAACACCTGTAAGTTCTGAGGTTTTTACCGTTTGTGTGGCATAAACCAGCGTTTTCGATTGCCGCGTAATACCTAATGCGGTTACAACAACGTCACTGATGGTGTTGGATGATTGTTGCATCATGACAGTTACAGTTGTCTGGTCAGCACTCACCGGCACTGTCACAGGCGAAAAGCCAACATAGCTAACATCAAGCGAAATGTTGCCCGCAGGCACGCTAATGGAAAAACTTCCATCGGCTGAAGTGGTAGTTGAACTTTTTTGCCCTGTAACTTTTACTGTTGCTGCCGCCAGTGGTTGATTTACCGAATCTCTTACAACACCTGTAAGTGTTCTGGTTTGTGCAAAAGCTTCTGAAAAATGGAAGAGTAATGCAAATAAAAAGATAAACAGTTGTGGAGGAGGATACTTTCTCATTGAGGTTAAATTTTAATTAGAAATTCTACGGAATAACGACTTCTTGATATAGAGCGTTTTTGCAGACAATCCGATGCTTTGTTCAAATAATTTATTTTACTTATACATTAAATTTTTGTGACTGTAAATGTCGTCTTTTTAAAAATGTATTGAAAATTCATTTATTATATGCAACTCATGCCTAAAGCTGATATCAAAAATTTTGATGACCGGTTTGAAATACAGCTATCAAACAAAGCAGTATTTCTCAACAGCGCCTATTGCTGTTTGCAGGCGTTCTTCATAATTCCCGCTTATTTCAACCCATGGTGTTGTTTGGTTAATGAGAAGGTCTTTATAAATATGATAGAGCTCGACCCTGGGCTGCTCATCGGGATATTCGCGCATTTCATCTGCAGTCCATGGAAGATCAATATTGCAAAGCAGGTAGAGATCATATTTCCGTTTTGCAATTTCATCTAATACCAGATGTTCACATTTCCCGAAAACATATTCATACCATACTTTCATTACGTACATGTTGGTGTCTATGAACAAAAGCTGCGAGCTGCGAGCTGTGAGCGGTGAGTGGTGAGTGGTGAGTGGTGAATCGTTTTTTGAATATTGAATATTGGATATTGAATATTGATTATTTAATTCAACTATACAATCATCTTCCTCAGCCAACTGTCCCTGTGCTATTTTCAACAGGTCATTATAGTCATATTTTACGCCGTTTATATGCAGGTATTCACGGGCATATTCTTTACACCAGATTGTTTTGAAATGTTGTGCAAGCTGTTCACACAAAGTGCTCTTGCCTGTACTTTCCGGACCGATGACTACGATTTTTTTGATCATGTTGCGATTATTTGTCCATAGACCATAGTCCAACCATTGACTATTCACTATTGACTTGTGCATGCCTAAAATAGGTTGACAGTTTTATAACTTTTCAAACAAATTTAATTGGATGTTTTTTTGATCTTCCTTATTAATTTCTATTGTGAAAATTTTCATTTTATGTCTTTTTTCTTTTTCAATTTTCAATAAGTGC
>DASUGF010000063.1:0-8438 GCA_036274175.1 Parafilimonas sp. | reverse complement strand
TGTACTACAAAATCAACGAAGCCTTTATACGTAGGCTATATGAATTCGTCCCGTACCCCCATACGAAATATGACCTGAAAATTTTCTTTATAAAACGAAAATTTTAACAAGTAACAGGTCAAATGCTGCAATGTGGGTTAGGTAATTTTCAAAAATAAACCCTCGTTTTGCTTCAAATAACCCTGATACAACTGATGCTAAAATATTATCATTGATGTCAGGGACTGCATAGCAATAGTTGAATAACTCAACGCCGAATGAAATATCATTTCTGCATTTTTGCCTTATGCCACCCGTAATGGTTCCCAACGGCAAATTATAGCCCACATCGCTTTCAATGAGACCAAGTAGAACAAGTAAATTTTCGTAGAATATCTTAACAGGTATATTCAAATTTTGCAAACAGGCTGAATATACTTCAGTAAAACTAAAAATCTCATCTGTTTCCTCTTCTTTATCTAAAGCCTTTAGGTATTTATTAAAATCGCAGCTATACTTTTTATTAGCTTCTGTTACAAATAATTTCCATAATTTATCTTCCAAATCAGAAAAATTAGCAACATAACCTTTTGAATAAAAATCTTGTCTAATTCCATTTAAAAATTCTGAACTTTTTTTAAAATCTTCAGTGGGCTCAAAGGAAAATCGCTTTTTATAAAAATCGAGAAAAGGAAAGGAGATTATTTCATAGTCAATAATTTCATATTTGCCATTTGTAATTTGCAGTATTTTGGCTTCTAAAAGGCTCTCTTCAAAATTATAAATTTCAATTGGAAATTCTAATGTTTTGTTGGCAGTGATGATGTCAACAATAGCCTGGATTGGTTCTTGCAGTTTTTTGTATAATTCTGGCTTACTTAATTTCATTAAGGCATGATTGTTATTGTGGAATACAAAGTTTTGTAATAGTCATTACCAGTTCAAAAAATATAATTAAGTGTTGAAATTTTCACAGGCATAATAAGTGAAGGGCTCGTGTTTCGGCATGGATTCACTTATCCGCTTAAAGGCAATGTGGCATACTTAGAATTCTTACTAGTAACTCTGCAACATCCTACTTTATATATCGGAGTTTGAAACATTGCAACAATAAAAAACTTACTTGATTAATAAGATTGAATAAGAAATTTAGTAATTGAATTTCGAAATTTTTATCAACTGTTGGGGTATGGGCACACCAATCCCTCTTGTCATTTAAAATATTTCTTTAAGACCTGGTATTTTGGAGGATTTGAGAAAATCGAGAGTCTTTTCAAAAGTGTTTTTTTCTTTTTTGCAGAAACAATAAAGAAGCAGTAAAGTAATATATAGCATATTAAATACTCAATATATCCGAAGAAAAAATCCTCAATAATATGTTTAAAAAAGCTATGCATCGGTAGTAAAGATAAAACATTCTTTGGATGCAATAAGCCTCCGTTATAATCCGGGTGCATTTAAAATTGTCGCGCTTAATATTAAGCAGCTTTTTTTATCATCGAAACTACTTTGCCCCATTGTCCATTCATTTGAAGAACGCGAAGATTGAGCATGTTTTGAGCTCCGCCATTAGTCCATCGTTGTCCCGATTGTTTCATTCGTTTCTGAACCAATGTCCGGTGAGCCGATTCTATTGCCCCGGAACCTATTATACCGGCGCCTATATTTTTATAGGCTTTGTAATCCATCCGGTAGGCATTGCCCTCATAATAATTTATTAATGATATCGCTCCTTCAGTTTCTTTATCCCGTTTTTTTATATTGGCAATTACCTGCTTTACTTTACTATTCAATAAAAGTTCTTTTTGCCGGGCAGCATCCTCATCAAAGTCAGTATTGGCAAATTGATGCAGGTGTTCGCAAACATGATAGTAGTCCAGTATAGATACCGCTTCGGGGAAAGCATCTTCTATCCAGTTCTTTATCCACATACCCCCATCTGAAATAAATACCAGGCGGTTACCCAGCCTTCCATACGATTCTATTAAATTATCCATTTGTTGGGTGAAATCCCGGCTGTTCCCCAAATGGGCCACATACTGTGAATGCCTTATCCAGCCTGACTCTCCGTTGGGATCAATACAGGATCCACTGGTAAACATTCTGCCCACTTTTACCTCTTTCCAGCCTTCGTTACGCGTTAACAACATAGAGCCATCTGCTTGTACATACAGCACTTCATCTTTTTTTACAGGTTCTAATGAGCGGCTCGTATTTACTTCCTGTTCTGCCAATTTTCCGTAACAGTCTGTAACCAGATATACCTGCGAAACACTTACTTCCACATCTATGAATTTTTCTAAAACCTCATTGCTCCTTTCATAACAATCCAATTGACCGGCATATATCATCAATTCCTGTAAATAGGGGCTTATCTGAAAACCGTTTGCCCCATCACAAAAAGGATGCTCCTTACTTATGCTGATTTTCCCATACTTTGATAGAGTTTTTTTTTCGCCTGTCAGCAGGTAATTTACTTATACTGGCTTCTAATACCTCCTTCCCCAAATCCTTCCATATCTTATCAAACTCTTTTTCGTAATCGTAAAAACTATCAATCTTGCTCAGGGATTGCAATTGCGCATATCGCTTTTGCGCCATTGCGATAAAAGATGACTCTGTCATGGTAGTATTGATTTGGTTTCCCAAATTTACCCTTTTTGACCGCGACAATTTTAAATGCACCCATCCAAGAAGCTGAATTAAACGGAATACTGTTGACAAATAAAACTTTTGTTTCTAATGTTATAGGCGATACTGACCTGGACTTAATCATACCTCCCACAGAACAGAATGAATGGCTTGAAAATAATGTGACACTTTCAAATGATGGTTTTGACTTGTATTCCAATATTGAACTAAAATATAAAATCAAGTACAGGCAAAATTTTGAAAAATTTCAGCAATTGGAAAATTACGGTGAACTTAAAAAGTTGCTTAATCATTATATCACTAATTGTTTGCCTGCATTTAAAAAGACAGAAATGTCTTTCTGGTCACTAAGTTGTATGCCATCAACTAATAGTGGAACATGGCCCAGATTTTTTTGCGTTAATGTAAATGCAATGGAGGTTTTTGTTTTAGGTTGCGAGAAAAAAACTAAAGTACCTTTTTGTTTTTTGGTAGTAACCCAACGGTTTGACAAAGGCCAAAAAGTCATTGACAGATTATACAAAAAATACAAAAGTTTAGAAATGTTTGAATCTGCTTACAGAGCGGCAGGCGCTGACCAAGTACGATTACACTTTACCGACTTACAGGAACTCGAAAATGTTTTACTGACAGAAAAGGAAATTATAACCTCAATAAAGGAAATGAATTTGCGACTAATGCGAAAAGGTGGGACAATTTATTCACCTTATCACTGCTTTGACTTAGTTAAAAACGTTGTAACGTGACAACAACATGCAGGCAACAATAGTATTACTGAAAATGCAGGCTTGACGGAAGCCTATCGGCTGCACTAATTCTACTAAGCCAATATTCTGCGACGGAACTCTATTGAACTTTTGTATGTTTGTTTCATCCTTTAATTTTTCAATTTAACTTCGGCTACCGGCTTAACCAGTGCTACTATCCGCACTTCAGTAATACCGGGCCGTTACATGCAACTTGTTTAAACTGCGGCTTCAACAATTCTAATCAGCTTTAGTTTTATGACACAACGCACTTTTTTCGCAATTAACGGCAACTGGAATTCTATTCAGTTATTATTCGCAAAGTGGTTTCAGGCGACAGTGCGACAAAAGCATTTTGTTACAATCCTGTTACTCTTTACGCAAACATTTTCGTTGCTGCTGTTACAATCAGGTTGTGTCTTCTCCAATCAAGTGTGCATGTAATAATGGGTTTGGCGAAAATGCGGGCTGGACGGAAGAACAATCGGCAACAAATCGCTATTCGGCTTTAGTCACTTTGTGACAACATACTAAAGAAGTTATGTACCTAATTTTACGCATAAAAAATTCTTTTTATAACAGTTTTATTCTTTTTAAAATATGGGAACCAGTACGCTTAAAGTGCTTAGAGAAATAAATGGTTACACTCAGGAATTTATAGCTGCAGAATGTTTTAGTATAAATCAGCAAGACCAATTAAACCGCAAAATAACCGGCGAGCAAGCAAACTCCAATGTATATAAATACGAGTAATTACCAATAACAAAAGAAATCTTTATATATTGAGCCTTGAGTTACTGGCCATTTACTTTACAAAGTGCCCCTTACCCATCTCTCTTATTCAACTGCTCCAACAGATTATTATTCTTCTCCAACTCGTCGTAAAACCTGCTGCGCCAGTAATCAATTACTTCGAATGCTTCCTCTAAAGTTTTGGGTTTGGATTTATAAGGTGGCGGAGGGGTTTCTTCTAAACTGTATTCAGGCATGGAAGGAAAATCTTCCCTAAAATTATGATTTAAAGCCCTGCCATATTTTTCAAGTATTTCAAAAGAGAGATCAGAATCTTCCACATGAGTATAAAAGCTACGCCGGGTTTTATATCCGGCACGTTTTACAATTTGCGTTACACTAAAATCACTTTCATCAGCAACCTGTCTAAGAATTTCCCCGCGATGAATCTTTTTCTTTTTTTCCGGCACGTTGTAAAGAAATAAACATAAATGTGTAAATCATACATACATAATGCGTATAATTTTTTTAGGTAGTGTATAATATTTGTATAATTTATGTATATTTACGGTCTGATGAAATAAAGAAAAGCAAATAAACTTGCTGTAATAAATTTGCGATTCTTCATGAAATAATTTGAAGCATTCGCTTGAGTCTCGTCATAGAAACGTAGGAAATTTCAATGGAAACGGGATAATAAGTGAAAAGCTCACGTCTTTGGGCGTGGGCTCACTTATTCGTTTCCGGGTCTCCTACGACCTCTATGGCGGTAAGTTGAGTTCCGCGCTCTTTTATTTCAAGGTAAGAATAAGGAGCTGAATTCTGAACAACCGATGTCAATGTTTAAGATTAATAAGCTTTATTCATTACCGCTATGGCAATCAGCACCCTAAAAATTCTAAGGGAAATCAATGACTTTACCCAGGAGTTTATTGCAGAAGATATTTTATACATAAGCCAGGCTACATACGCCAGGTTAGAAATTAATCCTTCCAAACTCACAGCAGAACAGGCACAAAAATTAGCAGCATTATACAAGGTTAATGTTGAACATTTACTTTCAGAAAGCCTGCCGGTTGTCGTTTTCAAAGATTCAACAGACATCCATCACAACATGCTTCATACACAGCTTGAAACAACCTTACATGCTTTACAAATACAAAATGAACTTTTAATACAACAGAACACAGAGCTTGTAAAATTGATAAAAGTATTAAGCAGTAAAACGGCTGATCTTAGCTATGAATGACAGATCACTACTTCATATTGCCACTATAAAAAATGTATTCTGTCAATACTATTCATCGCTATGCCTTTTCGCCAGCCGCTTAATCAACGACCCGGAGACAGCCGCAGATATTACAGAGGATGTATTCATTAAATTATGGGAGAAAGAACCTGATTTCAGCCAATACAAAAACATTAAAGCGGTATTATACATTGCTGTAAAAAATGCCTGCCTCAATTATATCCAGCAACACAAACGCAATATAGCCAAGCAGTATGCTTTTACTTATTTTAAACAACATGAAAGCGAAGATTTTATTCTCAATGAAATAGTACGTGCAGAAGTGCTGCGGGAAGTGTATGCTGCATTGCAGCAACTGCCGCCGGAGCAACGGCGTGTTATGCACTTACTCTTTGCAGAGGGCTTAGATAGCAAGCAGGTTGCAACTGAATTGAATATTTCTGTGCATACGGTGAAGAAGCATAAGCTTAATGGGATTAAAGCTATTAAGAAGAAACTGGGCGTTTCGGGGATGGTGATTATTACAGTGCTGGCGCATTTGTAATAATCATTTTTATAAAGGAGGTTTAATGCTGCGCATTTTTTTGTATGTTCTTTTGTCTTGACACAAAAGAACCAAAAAGTCAGGAAGGAAATAATATTGCTCTGTATCATATTTGTTTTCAATTGCCTTCGCGAACCTCCTTTGTCGGTTTCAGCACATTTCTTTCATTCGCCTTGATTGAGCTTTTGTGCTGATGATCTTTCGGCTGTTGAGCCTTGATACTTAGGTTCGATCGGTGTCACAGCCGGCAACTGCCTGACGCTGCAATTAGTTAACAGTTTCGTGAATTTTCTTTGTTGGTTCAGCATTTCGTGCACACGCCTTGATTGGACTTTTGCGATGATGATTCTTCGGCAGTCGAGCCTTGATGCTTGGGTTCGATCGGACTATTGAAGGGAAGTGCTTGTATTTTGCTACCTGCATGAAAGAAAAAGAATTAAAAAGTTTAAGAACGAATGATATTGTTCAGTATCATGTTTGTTTTTCAATTGCCTTCGCGAACCTCCTTCGTCGGTTTCAGTACATCCGTGCACACGCCTTGATTTAGCTTTTGTGCTGATGATTTTTCCGCTGTTAAGCCTTGATGCTTAAATTCGATCAGCATCACTAAATTTTGGCCTTAAAACATTAAGGTTTTTAAGTTCAGCAAACCACAAGGCGTATTATACAGTTTGGTATAACTTATACGCATTGTTTCGATTCCTCCTAAAGCGAATGATCGGCATAAAGAAACGCCTAAAGCGGTTGATGCATAACATAAAATAATTCTTGACTGTTCAGCTCTGAGCAAACAATAACACATTTAAATTATTGGTTGAAACTAAGGAAGGCTGCTATTAATAAAAGAGCTGCACAGAGGGAGGCGTTGGCCCGGCAAAATCCCGCAAAGCGGGGAGAGCGATCGGGTTTGCTTTGATTTTTTGGTTCTTTTGCATCAAGGCAAAAGAACAGATAAAAGATTAAAATGATTTTGAGATAATCTAAATTTAAACTAATTTTGGTCTAAATATAGACCTATGGCAAAAAGGGAGAAACATGCAGAAAGCAGCAAAAGAAAAAGTAATATTTATAGCTCTGCCGGTGAACGGCAAGCAAAAGATGAAGGTACTGTTCGAGCCAGAGGTTACCGTAGCAACAGATTACATGAAGCCGGTGTGCCTTACGGAAGTACAATAATTGCAGCCGGAGAGGCTCGTATGCATGGAGGTCATCTCCTGAACAGTGAAGTGCATATAGTACCGGCCGCAGCCAAAATAGCTATTATAAAAAACGGGATTTCCAAGAAAGAGCTTGAAACAGTTAAGGAAGAATCAAACCTGGATTATGATACTTTAAGCAATATACTTTCTGTATCAAAAGCGAAACTGCATGGCAAAAAAGGGGCTGAGAAGTTTGATCAGAATACCAGCGAACGTATAATGCTGCTTGCAGATGTAGTTGCTTATGGACAATCAGTATTTGAAGATAAAGATTCGTTTAATGAATGGCTTAAAACAAGCAACACAGCCCTTGGGAATGTAGCGCCTGTTGAATTGATGGATACCATTTACGGTATTGATGAAGTGAAGAAAGAGATCGGCAGAATTGAATATGGCATATTTTAAATTTTATCCGATGCTGCTGTATAGGATAGGTGCCACTAAATATGCCAACGATATAACAGGTGAAGGTGCAAGGTTGAATGGCGGCAGATGGAATCATGTTGGAATTTCCTGCATTTATGCCGGCGAATCCAGAGCAATAGTTTTGCTGGAATATTCGGCACACGTTTCCATACATGATATTAAGAGAGCTTTATCCTTTACTACATTTTCTGTTCCCGATGATTCGATAACAGCATTAAAAATTGCTAACCTGCCCGGTAACTGGAAAGACTTTCCTCATCCTAATGAAACACGAGATTTAGGCAGTAAATTATTAAGCGAAAACGCCAGCCTGGTAATAAAAATTCCTTCTGTAATTATTCCGCAAGAATCTATTTGCCTGATTAATCCTAACCATCCTGATATTAAAAAAATTGAGGTGGTTGATGTTGCAGATTATTCGTATGACCTGCGCGTTAAAAATTAGGCAGTTTATTTTATAGTAAAGACGCATAAGCTTAAGGGCATAAAGCTATTAAGAAGAAACCGGGCGTTTCGGGCCTGGTAATTATTACAGTGCTGGCGCATTTATAATAATCGTTTTATAAGACTTTTTAAATGCTACGCATTGATTGTCTGTACTTTTTTGCTTGTCCAAAAAAGTACCAAAAAAAGACCTCCGAAAACGATATTCAGCACGTTTTCGGGTTACGCCTTGATGTTGCTTTTGTACTGATGATTTTTCGGCAGTTGGGCTTTGATGCTTAGGTTCGATCGGCGTCACAGCCGGCAACTGCCTGACGCGGCAATTAGTTATACTCTGCAAGGGATAAAAAAGTGAATTGATAGTCTATTAAAAAAGAGTGGCAATTTTGTAAGTACGAAATCACAAAACATGGCCACCCTTTCATTCAAAATCAGCGAGGCTGAAATCGAGAAACTAAGTTACGAAC
>DASUGF010000062.1:0-23172 GCA_036274175.1 Parafilimonas sp. | reverse complement strand
CAGCAGTGTTTGAAAAGCGGGTATCTCATTGCTCTTATCCTCTACGGCTACATGGCCTAATATCAGTGATTGCCCTGCATCGAAAAAACTCAGTTTTTGCATAGCGCTCCTGTCTTCAAAATTGTCAAAGCTATGGCGAAGAACTTTACCATCAACAGCAATATGAACCAGTGTTTTACTATCATCAGCTCCATAGTGTGTCATGGACTGTGTGAAAGCACGAAAGGCAGCTTCCATCTCATCTTTATCCACTCCCTGAATGATATTACGTATAGTAGTGTACGCTGGCGGGCTTTTCCAGTTCAACGACAACTCACTGCGGAGCATTTCAAATTTTGTTTTGATGAACCGGCTGATATCCCGGTAGGATTTGGCATTGCATAGAATTGCAATAACGGACAGCAATAATATTTTATCCAATTCGTATCTTCGTCCCTGTGGGCGCCTGAAATCTATGAGGTCTGCAAAAAAGGTAGTAAGCATAGTGTGTATATCTCTGTTTTTTAGTTCATTACAAAGTTATCCACATCTTCTTTGTTTGCTGCCTTTTTTATTTTTAAAATTGAACAGCCCTGCCTAACGGGACTGCTCAAATCATCAAACATTTCTAAACTTCAAAGGACTTAACTCCATATGCTTTTTAAAAAAATTATTGAAATGTGTTACTTCAGTAAAACCCAAAGCGTAGGCGATCTCCGAAACATTCCAGGAGCTGTGTTTTAATAAGATTTTTGCCTCCTGTAAAACACGTTCTGCAATGAGTTGTGAAGTGGTTTTTTCTGTTATATCTTTTACGGCCCGGTTTAAATGATTGACGTGAACATTCAGTTGTTTGGCAAAATCAGATGCACTGCGAAAATTAACCGACTGATGATTGTCATCAATTGGAAATTGCCGTTCCAGCAGTTCCAAAAACAAAGTAGCAATACGTTGTGAAGCATGAACAGAATGTTTTTCAAATGTAGCAGAAGGCAGCATCTTGAGCGCAAAATGGATCAGCTCAAATACCAATGTTCTCAATACATCATATTTATGAATATAATCGGAATTGATCTCCGTGAACATGCGTTGGTAAATTACATCTGCTTCATCTACCTGTTCATCGGTTAATTCGAATATATGATCACCATCAGGCTGAAAGAGTGCATACTGGCTTAAGTTTCCATACTGGTGAAAAAAATACTGGTCAAAAATGCAATACACACCGCTGCGTATAGTATCCAAATGCTCCCATTTATAGGGTATCTGCGGGTTGGAAAAAGACAATGCCTGTTTTTGTACTTCCACTACTTTGTCGGCATAATGTACTTTGCTGTTACCGATCACCAGCATGATCTTATAAAAATCGCGGCGTTTATACGGTATGGATGTAGGTTTACCGGGAACGTAAGGTTCCAGCTTAAATACATTAAAATGCCCGATCTCATTGCGGAAATTATCCGGTATCCAGTTAAACTTGCGTTTATAAAATTCTTCTATGGTTTCAACCTTGTTCATGATTCAAAAACTTACTGAATTGAAATGCATCCTTTATCCCTGGTTATTATTCAATGTCGTTAATTCAAGCTGTCAATATTCAATATTCAATGCTCAACTGAAACTCCTTGAATATTGATTATTGAGTGTTGATTATTGATTATTTAAAGATTGGATCTAACCTAAAACGACATTGAACAAACGGTAAATTATTTATATTGATCCGCAATTTATAACGCTACCGTTTTTACATTTCCCAACTCCTTTCCACTCTTTATTTCGTCTGTAGCTGTTCTTAATAACAAGTCGCCGGCATTTAAATTACCATAAATCTCCAGGTTGCCATTTGCTTCCCTGCCGGTCTTTACATCTACGCGCTCTGCTTTATTATCCACTACACGAATAACAAAAACACTTTCTGTTGAATTTACAACCGCTGTTTTGGGTATTATAAAGGTGCTGTCGATAGATGGCAATGGAAGGTTCACTTCAGCCACCATACCCGGCAATAATTTTTTATCGTTGTTTGCCACATCCATCTCAATGCGCTGAGAACGTAGCCTGCTGTCAATAGCCCCGGCCATACGTTTAATCTGCGCTGTAAATTTTTGATCAGGCAGGCTCTTTACGGTAAAGCTTACCTCATTTTTATGATCCAGGTAAGAGGTATATGCTTCAGGCACAGCTATCACGAGACGTAATTTTTTCTGCTCCTGCAATGTAAATAAGGGAGTTTCGGATCCTTTTCCGGAAGGCCCCACGTAAGCGCCGGGATTTACGTTGCGCGCGGATATGATGCCGTTGAAAGGAGCGCGTATTTGTAAATACTCCTGCATTTCAGTTATCTGTTTATAAGAAGCTTTTGCGGCATCCAGTTGGGCAAGATCAGAGCTCCTGCGGGCAGCAGCCTGCTCCAGGTCATTGGGAGCAATAGTGCCTGGCGTCTGACTGGTCTCATACAACCGGTCATAGTTGGCTTTACTTGCTGTGTAGATCGCTTCGCGTGACTTAACATTGGATAAAGCGCCGGATAACTGCGAGCCGAGTTCCGGCGCTTCCATAACAACCAGTAACTGCCCCGTTTTTACTTCCGAACCTACATCGACATACACATTTTTTACAAAGCTGTTTTCCTTGGCATATAAATCAACCTGCTGGTAAGCTATCAATTCTCCCGGGATTTGCAGCGATGAAGACAGGCGTCCTTTCTGCAGCGAAAACACTTCTGTTTCCTGCGGAGGGGCCACGTCGGTGGCTGCTGTTTTTTGTTGCTCCGGACCCGAATGGCAACCATATAAAAAAACTGTCAGCCATAAGCTGTTAAACACAACAATTTTATAATAAGATGATTTATATAACCGCCATTTCATTGATAGATTTTTGATTTGATTAAAGAGTATTTTCTTCATAATAAATTATAGATCTTATTATACTTTATGATGCAATTCAGGAATATAATGCGTGCTTTCTTGATCTTCCGGGTCAAGCGATACAGAGGCAGTTGATGCTTTACCCTGCACCCAGGAAAACACCAATGGTAATATGAATAAAGCAGCAAATGTCGAAGCGATCAACCCGCCAATTACCGCACGGCCCAACGGCGCAGCCTGGTCGCCACCTTCTCCTAACCCGGAAGCCATCGGAATCATACCCGCCACCATGGCCATGGTGGTCATTAAAATAGGCCGCATGCGTAAAGCCGCAGACTCTTTTGCGCTGAGTAAGGCATTCCCGTTATGGCGGCGTAAATGTTCAGCGTTGGTGATCAGTAAAACCGAATTGGCAATCGATACTCCCACCGACATGATCATGCCCATATACGATTGGAGGTTAAGCGTGGAACCAGTGATCAGCAACATCGCCAACGATCCCAAAAGCACAGCAGGAATAGTGGATAACACTACCAATGATACTTTAAATGATTGAAAATTAGCAGCCAGCATCAGGAAGATCACCACAACCGCCGTCAGCAATCCTGTTTGCAGGCTGTTTAGCGTATCCGATAATACCTCGCTCAAACCTTTTGTTTCAATACTTAACCCGCGGGGTAATTCGCCTAACGATTGAATGGCTGTTTTTACATCTTCTGTCGCTGTACCCAGGTCTTTCTTATTTAAATTAGCGGTTACCGACAGGAAAGGAATGGCTCCCGTATTATCGTTTTCCCCGTACGTGGTATCCGGCTGAATGTCTGCCACATCACCCAATACAGGCCGGGCTTCATTTCTCAGCACTGGTATTTCTTTGATATCGTTGAGGCTTGTCATTTTATTTTCGGGTATTTCCACCTGCACGTTATAGCTCTGGTTGTTTCTTTGATCTATCCATACACTTTTTTCTGTGTACCGTGACGATGATGTTGAAGCAATTAAGGAGCGCGAAATATCAGCCATATCCACCCCCATTTGTGCAGCTCTTGTCCTGTCTATATTGATGTTTATTGCCGGATATTTTACAGGCTGCGCTAACTGAACATCCCGCAGGTAAGAGATATGCTGCAGCTTGTCGATTACTTTACGGGCATATGCCTCATTGAGCTTTTTGTCTTTGCCGGCTATTCTTACTTCGATGGGTGTAGGAGAACCCTGGCTGAGAATTTTATCCGTTAATTCAATAGGCTCAAACGAAAGCTGTACACCGGGCATCGCAGCCTTCACTTTTTCGCGCAATCTTTCCTTTAACTCATCCAGGTCTTCTTTATAATCTTCCTTCATGGCCACCTGTATCACTGCTTCCTGCGGGCCGCTCATGAATAAATAAATGGGACTGGTGGAGAACTGGCCGGGATGCTGTCCCACAAAGGCAGAGGTTACCGCTATATTTTCTTTTCCCACCACATCTTCCAGGATGTGCAGTGCCTGCACCGTTTTATCTTCCGTTCTTTCGAAACGGGTGCCATCTGTTAAACGTAACCTCACCTGGAACTGGCCGCCATTTACCTTAGGCAAAACATCGCGGCCTATATTCATAAACAATAGCAGTACCGCTCCGCAAACCAACACCGTATATAAAATAACAACCGGTTTCCGGTAGGGGAAAATGCGGTCTAAAAAGCGCAGGAACCGGTTCCGGAATTTTTCAAATCTGCTTTGTTTTCCGTTGCCATCATCCAATTGTTTTTCCAGTAATTTCTTTTTCTGATCCCAGGTATCCTGTTCTTCCGCTGCGGAAAGTCCAAGCGCTATATATTCCTCTTCGTCTGTTAATATATGCCCATCTTCTGATGACCGGTGGTGATGTGCTTTCATCATCCAGTTTGCCATAATCGGTACAAAGGTTTGGGCAAGGAAATAGGAAGTGATCATTGAGAAAGCGATAGCCATAGCCAATGGTAAAAATAAAGCGCCGGGAATGCCGGTCATGGTAAAGGCAGGCGCAAATACTGCCAGGATGCAGAGCAGGATCAGCAGCTTTGGAAAAGCGATCTCTTTACAGGCATCCCATATAGCCAAAGCTTTTGGCTTCCCCATAGCCAGGTGCTGGTGAATATTTTCTATGGTCACTGTAGATTCATCCACCAATATCCCGACGGCAAGCGCAAGCCCGCTGAGCGTCATGATATTAATGGTTTGCCCAAATAGATACAGGAACAGTACGCCCGAGATAATAGATGTGGGTATGGTTAGAACGACGATTAAAGCGCCACGCCGGTCACCCAAAAATAAGAGCACCATCAGGCCGGTGAGGATCGCGCCAATGGCGCCTTCGCTGATCAGGCTTTTGACTGCATTAATAACATATACCGACTGGTCGAATTCATAAGATAGCTTTACATCTTCCGGCACCAGGTTTTGAAAACGCGGAAGCGCCTTTTTTAAATTCTGAACAACTTCCCAGGTAGAAGCATCAGCCGATTTGGTGATGGGCAAATAGATGGAGCGTTTACCATTTACGAGAGCATACCCAACAGTAATGTCAGCAGCATCTTCAATGGTTGCAATATCCCGCAAATACAGGTTTTGAATACCACCTTTAAATAATGGAATATCGCCAAAGTCTTTTATATTCTTAATAGTGGTATTGGCAGGTGTATAATAGTTATAATCGCCTATTCTTACATTGCCGGCCGGCGTAGCCTGGTTGTTGATACGTAACGCCTCTACAACCTGGTCGGGTGTAAGATTGTGCACCCTTAACAGCTCCGGGTCAACCTTAATTACTACCGTTCTTATATTGCCGCCAAAAGGCGCCGGGGAAACCAGGCCAGGTATGGACGTAAAGGAAGAACGGACATACACGTTGGCAAGATCCATAAGCTCGTTATTCGACCGCATGGCACTGCTCAATACTAACTGGCCGATAGGTAAAGTGGAGGCATCAAAGCGCAAAATAAAAGGCGGCTGTGACCCGGCAGGAAAAATAGCCTGTGCCCTGTTGGTAAACGCAGTTACTTCAGCAGCTGCCTGCGCCATATTGGTGCCTTCATAAAAGGTGAGCTTTATTAAAGTGAGCCCCTGGATATTTCTTGTTTCAATATTTTTTATACCCGATACATACAACAACAGGTTCACATACTGTTTGCCGAAATAAGCTTCCATCTGTGTTGGCGTAAAGCCACCATAAGGATGTGAAATATAAATGACCGGCAGATTTAGATTTGGAAATATATCCACCTTGATATTCCGCACAGCGTTTATTCCGAAAAAGAATAAACCCATTACAATTACTAAAATCGAGATCGGTTTTCTAAGTGCGTTTCTGATCAAACCCATGACAGAAGTTGTTTTTGTGAGTGGTGAATGGTGAGTGGCTTATCAAATATGCACAGCTCATCAACCGGTAACCTGCTGTAATGCTGAGTGAGTTTATGTAACTCACCACTCACCCTTAAAATTCATTTATAAACAAACCAAAATCACCGCTGGCGGCTGCTTTCAGCAGCAATGCCTGCCATATGCTGTTGTTGGAAATATCCTTATCAATCTCCGCACGATTGAGCGTGTATAGCGCCTGTGTTACGTCCACAATGTCGGTCAGGCCATTTTTATAGAGCACTGATTTTTGCAAATACGCGTCGGAGGCAGCCTTCATTTGTACAGGCGCTTCCCGGAAATTAGCTAAAGCATTTTTCATTTTTTGATCCGCCAGTGCCAACTGCGCTTTGACCTGCTGGTTAACCAGTTCGTATTCATCCTGCAGACCTTTGGATGTTGATTCCTGCGCCAGTACCTGTTGACGCACCCGCGAAAGCCCGGTGAGGTTCCAGGTAACGCCTACGCCCAGCAAATAATTGCTGCTCGCGGGTTTGATGCCGGTCCAGTAATTATGGGTATAATCGTCGGGATAAACAGTACTGTAGGTATCGCCAAATCCCGACCCCCTGCTTTGTACTACTCCAAACATAGAAACAACCGGCAGCTTGGTACGTTCATAATATTTTTCCTGCTCCGTACTTACGTCCACCCGGCTTTGATAATATTTCAATACAGGATGCTCCTCTTGGAGTCCGAGCGAGTCATACAAAGAATTAGGGATGCGGCTTAAGAAGAGTGTATCCAAAACAAAATTCCGGTAGGGGATACCCATTAACTGGGCCAGTTGGTTGGCTTGCTCCTGTTCATAATCCAGGGCGTTGGTGAACGATATGGTTGCGTTAGATACTTCCGCATTTGCCAATGAAGAATCTACGCCGGCATTTAACCCGTTTTTTGTACGTGCCAGCACCACTGATCTCAGTGCATTGGCACGTTCGAGATTTTTTTGCCGGGATAATTTTAACCGTTGGGCAGCCAAAAGATTTAAATAAGTGCTGGCCACCCGCACCTCCTGCTGGAATTTTTCCTGCTCCAGGTCATTCAGATCCTGTTGCACCTGTGCCTGTGCTACCTTATTTTTTTCATGTACCCGGCCAAAGTTGAAAAAATCCCAGTTGATATTGGCAACATACAAAGAACCAAAAGCGGCATTCCAGTTTTGTGTAAGGAATACAGGGCCGGATGAAGCCGCACTCAATCCTCTTAGCGCATACAATGGTCCCAACTGCCCGTTAGCTGTACCGTACACGTTTTGCAAACCAACATTTACATCGGGTAAATATTCCAAGGAAATTTGTTTTGCCGACGCCTCTGATGCCTTAAGATAATTAGTCTTAGCCTTAATGGCGGCATAATTGTTCAGCGCTGTTTGCACAGCATCTTTTAAAGTCAGCACCTGGCTTTTTGCCTTAAATCCCGCCAAAAAAAATAAAAGGAAATAAACCGAATAATTTTTCGTCATGAACGGAATAGAATTTTTAAATGGAAATAAGAACTGAACTTTTTAGTCAAATCATGCTGCAAAGGAAATTTATTTACAAAAAAATCCGGTAACGAATTTCAAAGTATTCATTACAATTTTCAAACATAGGCAGTTGAATGCTGAAATTATTGTTTACATATTTTGCCTGCCTTCGCAGTAAGGTGATTGGCTGTATGTAGTATGCCATTTGCTGTTGTTTGAGAGCAGATTCCCGTCTTCGCGCATAAGCATCAAGCTAAGAGTGAAAAAATAATTTGTAAATTCAGTCTATTAAGACTTAGTTTCAGAAGCGTAGCTTCGGCTGATATTATAACAACGCTAAAATATGTATCGTGCTTACAGCACTCTGTCTAAATCCATTGTCATCTGCAACGGATTAAAATCCGTTGTTTTAAAATGGATCGAGCTTACAGCTCTGCCAAATTAACTTGACGCTTTCGCGGGAATGACGTTCAACTGGATTGATTGAACTCTTACACTGATGTGTTGTAAGAACAAAGATAACCTGTCACTCGTCATGCCCGGCATCGACCGGGCATCTGCTCTCACCTGCGAAATCTGCTTAAAACCAATGTGGCAGCATGGGTTATTCGATTATTGGAATTGTTGAAAAGCAGATTCCTGCCTTCGCAGGAATGACGGTATTAATGAGGTTATGCTTTTCATAATGGTGTTTCATAGGTTGCACATAATTAGTTCAAAGAACCGGACAATAAGTCAAATCTCATTCCGCCTGTACCAATATTTTAGGGCGCAACAACCGGGCATCTCATTAGTAAGTAACGTTTTCCATAACTGGAAGATTTCGGTTTTCACGGGAGACGGTAGCGATGGAATTGCGCTTTCATAACATGTTTATATGCAGACAACAAACAATTAAAATTTTCTCTTTTAACAATTGTGCGCATACAATTTGTTATGTAGAAAAAAATAGCTCAACATGAAAAAAGTCCTTTTATTCCTTTCAATTGTTTTATCCCTGAATGCAATTAAAGTATCCGCACAGAATGGTGGCCGCATGCAACAGATGCAGCAGCAATGGCGTGCATTTTTAAAAGATTCTGTGCAACTGGCAGATCCCATGATAGATTCTGTAATGGCAGTGCGCGCACAATACCAGCCGCAGATGCGTGAAATATTTATGGACCAATCTTCAAGCCGGGAAGATAAACAAGCCAAAATGCAAAGCGTCAGGACTGAAATGGAAGCCCGGTATAAATCAGCAGGCTTAACCGACGACCAGGTAGCAGCGATCCGTAAACATGAAGACCGGATGAGACAACAAATGATGAACCGCAGGAATACCGGCGGGCAATAACTATTATTGATATTGATATCATTGTTGTCCGACTAAAATTTTAATTCCTGGGCTAAAGCCCTTGATGGGCTTGGTTTTCACTAGCCCCAGGCTTAAGCCTGGGGGTTATATAGCGGAATCCTTATCCAACGGGCTTTAGCCCAAGTTAACCGGACAATACTGTATTTATATCTTTTTTTAATAAGAAGGGTTTTATGATATAGAACGGGCATATATATCATAAAACCCTTTGTTATTTACAAATCATTTAATTTGCCTGTGGTCTATCAAACAAAACTATCCTTATGCTTCGGTTATGCGGTGGCCTTGCTTTTATTCTTTGCTGCTATGGGAACTTATTCGCTCAATCAACCAGTACCGTGTATTTATTAAAACCTGATCGTGTATTCGATGGCGAACAAATGCACACAGGCTGGCAGGTGTTTGTGAGGAATGATACGATTGCAATGGCAGGCCCTTCCATACAACCAACAGAAAATACAATAGTCATCAATTTAAAAGGATGTACATTATTGCCCGGATTGATAGAAGGCCACAGTTGTTTGTTTTTGCATCCCTATAATGAAACAACCTGGAATGAACAGGTATTGAAGGTAGTAAGGTTTGTAAAACTTTATTCTGAAAGCTATTGATTTTTCATCAATCAAGTTATAAGGAACAAGCCATTTATTTACTCTCTAATACAATTAAAAGCATCTATCCGCTTTTTGTAAAATTTGTTTGAGTGTCGAGTGAAATTTTATGGTTGGTAATTGCTTCTAATGAACGGCAGTTACATCTACCCTCTCAATTCCCGGCAGGTGCAATTCAATATGTTTTTCACGGGCTTTGTATTCATACTCGCTTATGATCTCCAGGATATCATAGTCAATAAAATTACATTCGCTGCCGTCAATAGTGAGACAGCTTCCTTCAGGCACTTCATCCAGTGCTTTACGCAGGTTTACTTTGTTAAGAAAGGTTACATTGCTGTTAAGCTTTATATATTCTGTTTCAATTCCGTTCACTACTTTTTTGGTGATCTTGTATTCAGCTTTAAAATTGTTGCGGATGATAAAATAAACAGAGATCAGCAGGCCGATGCTCACACCGATCAACAGGTCGGTAGCAAGAATTACGGCTATCGTGATGATGAAAGGCAGGAATTGTTTCCACCCCAAACTCCACATATTGCGAAAGAGCTTGGGTTTTGTGAGATTATACCCTGTAACCAGTAAAATTGCTGATAGTGAAGCATAAGGAATTTTATTTAACAGGAACGGCACAAGCAATACGGCAAGCAACAGAAAAAGCCCGTGCGTAAATGCAGAAAGCTTTGTTCTTGCTCCTGCATCCACGTTGGCAGCGCCTCTTACTACTACTGCTGTAATTGGAATAGCGCCCAGTAAGCCGCAGGCGATATTACCGATGCCTTGTGCAACAAGTTCGCGATTTACGGGTGTGATCCTGTTGCGCCTGTCTAATTTATCAATGGCTTCAATGCAAAGAAGTGTTTCAAGCGTTGCAAGCATCCCGATAATTATTCCGTTCTTCCAGATGTCAGCAGTAGAAAAGATCGAAGTAAAGTTTGGGAAAGAAATGTTTGCAAAAACATTTGAAGGAATATTTACCAATTGTGTTTGCCTGAGTGAAAAGTCTGAAGCAACAGAGATAAAAATAAGGTTGGTTACGATGCCGGCAATTACCACCAAAAGCGGGGCGGGGACTATCTTCCATTTTTTTAAAGCTGGTAACTGAAACAAAATAAGGACGGATAAAGAAACAAGCGAAATTAAAATTGCTCCCCGGGTAATATGCTGGTTGAAATTTTTAATGTTCCCTGTAAAGTTTTCTGAAGTAAATAGCCTGGTAAAACCACTCGCCCAAAAGTCTGGCTGGTCGTAACCCAGGGCTAAAGGGATTTGCTTGGAAATAAGAATGATCCCGATAGCTGCCAGCATTCCCTTAATAACCGATGAAGGGAAATAATTTGCTATAACGCCCAGCTTCAGAAATCCAAGCAGCAGTTGGAACAGCCCTGCTATAATAACCGTAAGCAGAAAAATTTTATAGTCGCCGAATGAAATTATGGAGGCGGAAACCAAAGTGGTAAGACCTGCCGCGGGGCCGGAAACAGCCAGTTGTGAACCGCTTATAACGGCAACTACCAGGCCGCCAATAATGCCTGATAAAAGTCCTGCATACAGCGGGGCGCCTGAAGCCAAAGCTATACCCAAACAAAGCGGAAGTGCAACGAGAAAAACGGAAAGCCCTGAAGGCAGATCGTACCTGAGCCAGATAATGCGGTAATACTTAATGGTTCTTTTCATACAGCCGCAAAGATAAAATTTCATAATGGCTGCATATAATAAAGAAATAAAGTGAACGCGATATTTTATTCTCCATCATAAAAGGTTGATCCAACTTCGTTTTTTGCATGCTGCATTTTCAGCAATCAGAATTCCCTATTCTTAAACGCGTTATCATTACAGGTTACACAAATAAATGCACTTTATTTATTCTTATTGCTTACCCGCATTTAACCAGGGTTAGATGAGTTAATGCGCCGGGTTGCACAGAGATTCTAAATCAGATTGGAAATCATTTATCGTTATAATACAATACGTTGTATTCTCAAATTCATGTTTCTATTTCTTGTTGTAAAATCCGGGCAATATTTCAGCCAGCAAATGAATTTCCTTAATCAATAACCGGCGCTTTCTCCAATAGCTTTGCAAGCTTATCAAGCTGATCATTCATGGAGTCAATCATCCATTGTTCCGGAACCCAGTCGTCGTCACCTTTAATAATTTTATTTTTAAGTTCATCCGCTTTATCTTTTTGGCCGGTTCCGAGATAGGCTTCCACCACCGTGGCCTGCAACCAGAATCTTTGTTCATCATCTTCAATAAAACTGCTTTGAGTGCCATTGAGCATGCCATCACAAATGTCAATAACCCTTTTTCTTATCCTTTCAGCAGTGACGGTATCTGCAATAGCATCCCTTTTTTCTGAAACAGAAGCACGGACATTTAACAGGAACGCAAAGTTTATTCCGTTATAAAAATCATTTTTCAAATAAAACCCTTTTTCATAAGCGCGGATGGCTTCGTCGAGATCTGCTTTGGCGCTGTTTATATCTAAATCCGTTTTTGCAGTTTTTATATCCCAGAATCGTTTATACACAGCTCCCCATAAGCCAAGCGTTTCAGGGTCTGTTGTTTGAGCAGGATTTAAAGTATCAAGAATTTGTTTAGCTTTTTTTAAGGCTTCTTCAGCGGTAGGCAGTTTACTTTTATAGATTGCCAGCGCCAGTTGCTGTTTGAGGTAATCATCTTTTGGCCTTTTCTTTAATAATTCATTTAAAATACTTACAGCCAGCGTCCAGTTGGAATCTTTTCTTGCCTGTTTGAACATACCCAATAAAAGAGTTGCGCTGTTATCTTCAGTTGGCAAAACAGTTGCTTCGGCTTGTTTTTGGGTAACGGCAGCAGTAATGGATGGCGTTGTAAGCGCAGGTAAAAATGTATATACGGGACTGTCTGTTTCGTCATCATCACCTGTAAGCTTTATGATAGCCTGTTTTAATTGTTCGCGCATTTTATCGGCTACTTCACCATCAATTCCTTTACCTAAATGCTCATACGTTCTTACGAGCAGATGCCCTATATCAAAAGGAAATTTAAACTGGCTTTCTGCAATTACAATGGTTGTTCTTGGTTTAAGTGCATGCCTTACGCCCAGTTCATAAATTGCATTGGCGTTAGATGTAGAAAGATCTGCCACTACAAGATCGGCTTCATATAGTAGCTCATACATAGGCTTGTCTATAATGCCCGCATGAATAACATCATCTGCGCGTATGCATTCCAGCCCGGCATCTTCCACTGCTTTTTTTATGATAAGCCTGTATGATTTATCAAGATCAAGTGTTCTGCCCGTTGCAAAATCGGTTTTCTCTCCAAAACCCATTACAACAAAACATTTTTTCTTTGGGGCGGGAGGCGCCGTAGTGTTTTCAGTCATAGGAGTAGTGTTTTACAATAAGTGAATAATACAATTTTTTAAATAAATAATGTGTCGTGGTGTTTACAATAAAATCGTTTACAAATTGCTGATTTAGTGATTTCGGAATTTTGTGATCTCAACCTCGTGCTAAACCATTAATGCAATCTCAAAATCCCAAATTCCCCGCCTGGCCAAATCAGTCGGGCAGGAGAAATCCCGAAATGATTACAGCGCACATAGTGGTCATAAATTAAAAGTATTTATTTTTTATTTGAGTTCTGAATTAATCGCTGTTTCTTTTTTATCGCAATGATACTCATTACACGCCTGTTCATGTATGCTTGCCTTAAACCTGTATCTTTAATCTCAAACGCAACCAAATGCAACGAAGAAGATTTTTAAAGAATACCCCTGCCGCAGGTTTAACTATTGCTTCTATATTTAACATAACTCCTGCCAATGCGCAGACAAAGTTTGATAATAACAGTGCAGATAATTTTGAACTGAATGAGATTACCATCGATGCCCTGCAGCAATTAATGCAATCGGGAAAACATACTGCACGCAGCATAACAGAATTATATTTAAAACGTATTGAAGCCATTGATAAACATGGCCCGAAACTTAATTCAGTCATTGAACTTAATCCTGATGCGTTGTCTATTGCAGATGCCATGGATAAGGAACGCAAGGCAGGCAAACTGCGCGGACCATTACATGGCATTCCCGTGCTTGTAAAAGATAACATTAACACCGGTGATAAAATGATGACCACCGCCGGTGCCCTTGCCTTACAGGGTAATTATGCCGCGAAAGATGCATTCATCATACAACAGTTAAGAGCATCGGGCGCCATATTGCTGGGTAAAACCAATTTAAGCGAATGGGCAAATTTCCGCTCTACACGTTCCTGCAGCGGGTGGAGCAGCCGTGGCAAGCAGACAAGGTGCCCTTATATTTTAGAAAGAAATCCATCCGGTTCAAGTTCAGGTACCGGAAGTGCGGTTGCAGCAAACCTGTGCACTGTGGGCATTGGTACGGAAACAGATGGCTCGGTTGTTTCACCATCATCAGTGAATGGCCTTGTTGGCATAAAACCAACAGTAGGGTTATTAAGCAGGAGCGGGATCATTCCCATATCAGCAACACAGGATACAGCAGGTCCTATGGCAAGAACCGTTAAAGATGCAGCTATATTGCTGGGTATATTAACCGGTGTTGATGAAGAAGATGCTGTAACAAAGAACAGCATTGATAAAGCTCAAAAAGATTATGCTTCCTTTCTAAATGTAGATGGCTTACAAGGTAAACGCATTGGCATAGAAAAATCATTTCTAACCGGCAATGAGCAGATTGTTGCTTTATTCAAAGAAGCCATCGAAGTATTAAAAAAACAAGGAGCAGCTACTATTGAAATAGAATTAAAGAAGGCATTGAACGAACTTCGCGATGCGGAGTTTACTGTTTTAAAATATGAATTTAAAGACGGCGTAAATAAATATCTCTCTGCTGCAAACGCCAAAGTAAAAACACTGAAAGATGTAATTGAGTTCAATAAACAAAATGAAACAGCAGCAATGCCTTTTTTTAAACAGGAGATTTTGGAAATGTGCGAAGCAAAAGGCGATCTGAACGCCGGCGAATACAAAGAAGCGCTATACAAAACATTATCATCAAGATTAATTATTGATGACCTCATTCGTGAAAATCAGCTCGATGCTATTTGCGGTGTTACCAACGGACTTTCGTGGTGTATCGATATCATTAACGGTGATTATGATACAGGATTTTCATTTTCCACGCCTGCAGCAATATCAGGTTACCCGCATATAACTGTACCGATGGGAATGATACATAATTTGCCGGCAGGTTTATCTTTTATGGGCGGCGCTTATACCGAACCACAGTTGATTTCATTGGCTTATGGCTACGAGCAGGCAACTAAAAAAAGAATGGCTCCAACATTTATAGCAACAAGTATATGATAGCATGAGGCCGTTAAAACAAAATGCGGAAATCTTATTAAATGAAAAGTATTTTCACCAGTATTTTAGTAAAAGGGACCGGTGCGACTTTTGGGACAATAAGTTGTGTAGATGTTGCCTTCGCTATATAAAAAGAATTTTATTCTATCAGCACAAATGCAGCCCAATAATAAGGAGCATAATATGTTTCTTTCATCTTTAATTGGGCGGCACGAAGTGATTCTGCAGGTGACTGGCCTTCTATCAGATGCTTGTAAAATACAGTCATTAATTCTACTGTTTCTTTATCAGGCACTTTCCATAAACTTAAAATCATTTGTTTAACGCCTGCTATTTTAAAGGCCCGCTGCAAACCGATCACGCCTTCATTGCCTTCTAAATCGCCTAAAGCAGATTCACAGGCGCTTAATACTACAAGATCGGTATTGTTTAAATCCAACTGGGCAATTTCATACGAAGTAAGAATGCCATCGTCTTCCCCTGCAGCAGGTTTTCCGGAAGTCCATATTTCATTAGCGCCCGCCAAAACCAGGCCGCTGCGAAACATGGCATCCTGCTGAAAAGCAAAGCTGTTATGCAGCTTATTATTTGATGCCCAGAAAAAACCATGCGTGGCAATATGCAATAGCTGCGGGCTGTTCCCGTCAAGCTTCTTAAACATTTCCTCCGTGGCCACTGAATCCGCTGTTGCCGTAACATTGATTCCTGCATTGATAAATATTCTTTCAATGCTGTCCATTTCCACCCGGGCGCCATCCAAAGAAGGCCATTTGAATGACTGCAGCGCCGCTGTATCATAACTATCCGCGTCATCTGTATTCTCATACCAATCTTCATTCGGCCCTCGCTGAACAGTTGCATACAAATGGTTGCCCGTGTCGCCTTTTTTCAGATTATAATTAATATCACCCCAGACATTTATTGCAGCAGGCTTTTCAGGTATTGCTGTTTCCTGCAAGGCCACAGAACGCGTGCTGAGCATTTGATTTAAAGCATACCTGTCTGCCAGAAAATGAGCGGTATCCGCCGGCAAGGCCCCGAAGGCAATGCGGTGCAGCAGCCCTGCAGGCGCATAATAAATAGTATGAACTTTTGAAAGATATTTTTCCAGCGGCTTCCAGGTTAAGTTGTACAAAGCATTACCGGAATATTCGTTGCTGTTGCTAAATGCCTGGCTGTAAAGCCTGTTGATAGCATTTTCATTTTTACCAGGCTTGCTCAATACATTCATTAACTGTTTTTCTTCAAAAAGCGGAACAAATGCAGGAATGCTGTCACCGGCCAGTATTATCAGTGCTGCATACATAACGGAATCGGTCCATCGCCTGTTATATACCCTGAATTTTATGAATTCTATGGCGGCTTGGCCGGGAAACAATTTTTCTGAAATGTTTTTTGTTGTGATAGCCTGCTGCTGGCGACGGAATGCAGCGGAAGCAAGGGAAAGATTTTGTTCTAACCGGTTGGTTACTTTTTCAAGGCTGTCGAAGCCTGGCGAACGCTCCTCCTTTGGTAACAGTAACTGTTTGCCGAGTGCGGCTTTATTAATTCGCCACTCGTTATACAGATCAATAGCGAAGGTATCCCCGCTTTTCCTGATGCTGTTCAGCAGTCTTTGCTGATCGTTTAATACCATTCCTTTTAAAGCAAGCTCGTTCCTGTATAACTGCTGCAACAGCTCCGGTTCGGCAATATTATTTTTATAGATCAATGATGGCAGGTAGCTGAACTGGCAATACTGATCATTTTCGAGTTCTATTTTTTCCTGTTCTGAAAGAGAAGTATATATTCTTGCGATATACCGGAGTTCTAAACGGTTTGCTTTAACCATGGTAAAAGAAGCTTCTTTATTATTTCTTTCTGCTACCTGTAACAACGCCAGGTTATTAAGCGCCTTAATATAGTCGGGATGTTCATCTCCCAGCGCTTTTTTTTGTATTTCCAATGCGCGGGCAAAACACAGCCTTGCAGCATCTGTTTTATCCATATCCGTGTAGATTTTTCCAAGCAGGCATAAAGACGATGCATATTGCGGGTGAGATGCTCCGTAAATTTTTTTTCTGATCAGCAGTGATTCCCTGCAGAACTCCATTGCTGTGTTGTACCGGTTTAGTTTTTCATAAAAAGCGGAGAGGTTATATAATGCATTTGCATAATCAGGCGATCTTTCCCCGGCCATATTTTTAATAATTGATCTTGCCCGTTCAAGATAAGAAAGCGCCTTTTCATTTTCATTCAAAGCTGCATACAGGGCCGCCATGCTGTTTAAAGTTGCTGCATACCGCAGTCCCTGTTCTTTATACCCGGGCATATTTAATGCCTCTGTGTATAATGACAGCGCTTTCTTATAATTACCTATTCCCTGGTATAACCCGGCAAACCAGCTCAATTCATATGCATAGTTTATTGGTAATACCAGCGGCGAATTTTTGTTATTTGACAACAGCCTTTGAAAACAGGGTATCGCCTGCTCATATTTACCCATTTTAATGTAGGTGGTGGCTATATTGTGCAGCGTAAGCGCTATATCAACGTCTTCCTTCCCGTAGAGCTTTTCTTTTATTTCCAGCGACTGCAGGTATAAGGGAATGGCATTTTTATATTCGGCTATCGTATAATAATAACCGGCCAGGCCCTCCAGGCAAAAAGCATATAAAATATTTTCTGTTCCTGTTATTTCTTCAGTAAGCGCTTTGGCCTGGTTATAATACGAAAAGGCTTTCCGGTATTGCCATAAATACCCCATCATTTCCCCGGCCAGGTATAAGTGCAATGCATAATTTGAATTTTTCCCCCCTGATATTTTTTCCCTGATCTTCATTTCCTCACCGTACAAGAACAAGGACGTATCGTACTTCTTCTGCTCTCTACAAAAAGCCGCAAGTGAATATAAATTATCAGCATAATCTGCATTGTATTCTCCCGCAGTGCTCTTTCTTATCGCCATAGACCGAAGCATCATGGATAATGCTTTTTTGTATTCGCCTTTGCCGGAATACAGTTCGCCCATACAAAATAAGCTTTCTGCATACTCCAGGTTTGCTTTTCCGGGTATCCTTTCACTAATTGCCAGCGCTTTTTTAAAAAGATCAAACGCCTTCTCTATATCAATAGCTTCAAGTTTCATTTTTTGCCTGTACATATTTCCCAGGTTATTCAGGGCGGCGGCATAACAGATATTATTTTCAGAAGAACCCGGTTGCCGGGACAGGTTTACAATTGAATTTGCCAGGTTGAGCACCATCGCTTCGTTAAAAGGATGGCGGTTCAGAAATGCAGAATCTTTTATTAAATGCAATAGCAAATCTTCTGTATAAATCAATTGACGGGCCAGTGAATCTGTAACAACGCCCGCTGCATACATCGTTTTTGATTTTCGCAACGCCTGTTGAAAAGCAGTATCATTGGTATTGGTATAAAAATAGTCAAGCAGGCTGGTAAGGCTGTCGCCTGGCGAAGGTGTTTTCACCTGCTGTGCATCACTCTTCGCATTTTGCACAGACAGGAACGCAAACAGCAGCCATATACAAACCCTGTTCATCATAGCGGAAGACGATAAAATACTTTGCAGGCGGTTATGGCAAATCCGGCAATCAATACAGCTAGTGCTATGTTAACTGCAGTTTGCCGTATCTCATGTGAGTTGTGAATGGTTAGTTGTGAGTGAATATTACATATTCAGGCATGCATACTTATTCACTACTAACAACTCACCTTTACTTAATAACAGTGTCACGTCAACATAAAATTGCCGTGTCCTCCACAGGTGCACAAAGAAACGTTTTGTCGCACAGAGCTAACGGAGCACACAGGGCTTTCCCTGTTATCTCTGCGTCCCCTCTGTGCGGGTATTCCCTGCGCCATAATTCAGTTGGCACCACACCGGCATTATTCTATCAATACAAATGCAGCCCAATAATAAGGAGCATAATATGTTTCTTTCATCTTTAATTGGGCGGCACGAAGTGATTCTGCAGGTGACCGGCCTTCTATCAGATGCTTGTAAAATACAGTCATTAATTCTACTGTTTCTTTATCAGGCACCTTCCATAAACTTAAGATCATTTGTTTCACTCCCGCTGTCTTAAAAGCCCGCTGCAAACCGATCACCCCTTCATTGCCCTGCAGATCGCCTAAGGCGGTTTCACAGGCGCTTAATACAATTAAATCCGTGTTACCCAGGTCAAGATTCGCTATTTCGTAAGAGGTGAGTATTCCGTCGTCTTTACCACCGGCCCGCTTTTGAGTATCCCATATTTCATTACCGCCCGCCAGCACCAGGCCGCTGCGGAACATAGGGTCTTGCTGTAATGTAAACCTGCTGTTAAACCTGTCTTTTGTTCCCCAAAAGAAACCGTGTGTAGCAATATGCAATAATTGCGGGCTGTTCCCGTCAAGCTTTTTAAACATTTCCTCCGTGGCCAATGAATCCGTTGTTACCGTAACATTCATTCCTGCATTGACAAACAGGCTTTTAATGCTGTCCATTTCCACCCGGGCGCCATATAAAGAAGGCCATTTGAATGACTGCAGCGCCGCAGTGTCATATCTATCCGCGTCATCTGTGTTCTCATACCAATCTTCCTCCAGCCCGCGTTGCACAGTTGTATACAAATGGTTGTCCGTGTCGTCTTTTTGCAGGTTATAATTTATATCGCCCCATACATTGATTGCAGACGGTTTTCGCACCAATGTTTCCGGTAATGCCACTGCACGCGTACTGAGCATTTGATCCAGGCTGTATTTGTCAATTAAACAATGAGAGGGATCCACCGGCAAAGCCTTGAATGCAATACGGTGCAACAGGCCTGCAGGAGCATAATAGATAGTATGAACTCCCGGAAGATATTTTTCCAGCGGCATCCAGGTTAAGCGGTACAAAGCATTGCCGGAAGAATCTTTGCCGTTATCCAATGCCTGGCTATAAAACCTGTTGACGGCATTTTCATTTTTACCGGCCTTGCTTAATACATTCAGTAACTGTTTTTCTTCAAAAAGCGGAACGAAAGCAGGAGCGCCGCTGCCGGCCCGCAACACAAGCGCCCCGTACATAACAGAATCAGTCCATTTCCTGTTATAGACCCTGAATTTTATGAATTCAACGGCCGCCTCGCCCTGAAGGAGCCTGGCTGAAATATTGGTTAATGACGGCGCCTCGTGTTGCTGCCGGAATGAAACAGAGATGCGTGAAAGCTCCTGTTCCATTTGGTTGGTCGTTTCTATAATGCTATCGAGATTATATAAACGCTCGCCTATTGGTTTCAGCAATTGTTTTCCGATGAGCACTTTATTAACACGCCATTCATTATATAAGCCAATAACTGCCGTATCGCCGCTTTTTCGTATGCTATGTAACAGGCTTTGCTGGTCGTTCAATACCATGCTCTTTAATACCAGTTCGTTTATATACAACTGCTGCAGCACTTCAGGGTTGTCAATATTATTTTCATAAACAAACGATGGCAAATAACTGAACTGGATGTATTGATCTTTCTCCAGTTCCATTTTTTCCTGTTCAGAAAGAGAAGTATAGGTCCTGGCAATATATTTCAGTTCCAGCCGGTTTGCCTTCACCATGGTAAGCGCAGCCGCTGTATTATTTGTGCTGATTTGGGATAAAGCAAGATAATTTAAGGTTTTGATATAGTCGGGATGCTCTTCTCCTAATATTTCTTTCTGTATTTCCAACGCCTGTGTAAAGCAGGAATTTGCAGAATCCATTTTTTTCATGTTCATATATACCGAACCAAGCTGGCACAAAGACGATGCATATTGCGGGTGAGCTTCTCCCAAAATTGTTTTCCTGATCGCTAAAGTTTGCCGGCACAACTGCATTGCGGTTTCATACCGGTTTAATTTTTCATAAAAGGCGGCAACGCTATACAGGATACCGGCATATTCCGGCGACTGTTCCCCCTTAATATTTTTAGTGATCTGCTTCGCCTGGTCAAGACAGGAAAGCGCCTGCCTGCTTTCATTGGAGTGCGCATACACATCAGCCATATTGCTTAAAGTGACAGCATACCTGAGTCCCTGTTGTTTATACCCCGGTATATCCAGCGCCTGTTTATAAAAAGATAGCGCCTTATCGTAATTACCAATTTTCTGGTATAATAAAGCCAGCCAGCTCAGTTCATAAGCATAATTTTCAGGCAGGGTCAATGGCGATTTTTTGCAGATAGCCAGCGTGCGCCGGAAGCAGGGTATAGCCTGCTCATACCTTGCCATTTTAAAATAAGTGGCGGCAAGGTTATGCAGCGTAAGGGGAATATCAAAATATTCTTTCCCGTATAATCTTTCCTTTATTCCCAGTGATTCCAAATATAAAGGGACCGCTTTTTCGTATTCAGCTATGGCATAATAATAACCTGCTATGCCTTCCACGCAATAAGCATATTGTAAATTTTCTGAGCCTAAGGTCCTGCGGGTAATATCTAATGCCTGTGTAAAATAAACAAATGCTTTTTGATATTGCCATAAATACATTACCAGGTCACCCGTATAGTATAAACGCAGTGCATAATAAGCGCCTTCTCCTTCTATCTTTTTTCTTATACTGATCTCCTGCTCATAAAGCAGCATAGCTGTATCATATTTCTTCAGCCCTTTGCATACTTCAGCAAGAAGAAATAAATTATCCGTATAAAAAGCATCCGGCGCACTCTTTATTTTTTCCCTTATAGCAAATGCGTGTAACATTATTGACAATGCCTTTTCATTTTCCCCTCTTTTAGCATATACTTCACTTATACGGAATAAGCTTTCTGCATAAGCCGGATGTTCTTCACCCAATACCTTTTTCCTTATTATCAAAGCCTTTTCAATAAGTTCAAGCGCTTTCGCATCGTCACCGGCAGTTTTTTGCTGCCACTTGCGATTGTATAAGACTCCAAGGTTATTTAATGCCGCAGCATAATACAGATTTTCTTTCCGCGGATGCAAAGACTCGAATAAGCCCACGAGCAAATTGCCAAAATCCAGTGTTGTATCCTGGTCAAAAGGATGCCGGTTTATTATAAAAGAGTCTGCATTTGATCTTAATATAAAATTTTCAATTGCTATAAGTTCACCGGCTAATGAATCTGTTAGTTTGTTTGTTGCACTTAATTTCAGCGCTTTTTTTATGGTTTGCTTAAAGTGGATGCTGCCGGTATTTGCCTGAAAATGGTCGAGGAAGTATTTTAAACTGTCGCAGAAAGATGCATTGCCCGCCTGCTGGGCGCGGCTTTCGATATGCACAGAAAAAAATACGGTCAGCAACAATAGCGTTAGCCGGTTCATCATGATGGCAAATAATAAATACTTAACAGGAGGTTATGGCAAATCCGGCAATCAATACAGCTAGCTACAGATACATTCAAAGGCTAACTACATTTCCAGGCTTTAATATTATGGTTAGTAAACGCTTAGTAAATATAAATAATATACGGATAATTCCGGTTAATGGATGACGGAGTGTTCAAAAATTTTAGTTTTATGAGTGCAGAGCGCATAGTTCATGGATCATGGTTCATATACACGTACAAGTACAAGTACAAACACTCAATATTCAATGTTCAATATTCAATGCTCAGGGAAAACCAAAACGGCAACTATTCACTACTCACCATTCACCCAGCTTATAGTTCATGGTTCATAGTTCATAGCGATTCCCAATTCCTTTCCTACTTATCAACCTGTCAACTATTCAACCAATCAACCTGATTTTAAGCTGCGGGCTATGAGCGATTAACAATTGCAGATTGGCGATTGCAGATTTACTTCATCGTTTAATACATTATTATTCTATTATTCATCACTCATGGTTCTCATTCACGATTCACGTTTCACGAAGGTTCATACCAATTCCCAATTCCTTTCTTACTTATCAACCTGTCAACTATTCAACCAATCAACCTGATTTTAAGCTGCGGGCTATGAGCGATTAACAATTGCAGATTGGCGATTGCAGATTGCAGATTTACTTCATCGTTTAATACATTATTATTCTATTATTCATCACTCATGGTTCTCATTCACTATTCACGTTTGACGATTCACGTTTCACGAAGGTTCATACCAATTCCCACTTCCCAATTCCCAATTCCTTTCCTACTTATCAACCTGTCAACTATTCAACCAATCAACCTGATTTTAAGCTGCGGGCTATGAGCGATTAACAATTGCAGA
>DASUGF010000061.1:0-16263 GCA_036274175.1 Parafilimonas sp. | reverse complement strand
TTTATTTGGAAAAGAGTATTACAAAGAGCTTGCTGACCAAATGGCCGAAATGGTAACACAATTAACTATAAAACCCGAGGACCTGCAACTGGTATTAATCACTGATAGTGTTGATGAAGCTATGCAGCATATACGCACCTATATCCAGGGCAATTATAAAGTTATACCGCGAAGGCGATTGTGGTGGTTGCTGGAGAGAAGATGAGGGTTGTTAATAGTTGCGGTTGTGGCATTTTTCTATTCGTTCTAAATAGATGGCTTTTATTTCTGTCTCTGTTTTATCACTGAACCTTTTTTTCAAACCGTGAAGAAATAAAGCTTTTGTAAATGCTGAAAGCTCGAAAGCTTTTGCCAGGCGCTGCTCCGGCGTCATGTTTCGCAGTGTTTGAATGTAAATGCTGTGATTGGGGCGCGGCTTTATTTCCATCAAACAAATTTATAAAAGGCACGGAAAATCCTTGAAATTTTATACAAACAGCACTAACTAAACAAATATTCAACGTCCTCTTTAGTAAGGCTCTTCACAAACGTAGCATCATCTGTAATCAACTCGGCAGCCAATGCCCGTTTGCGTTCCTGGAGTTTTAATATCTTATCCTCCACAGTGTCTTTACAGATCATGCGGTAGGCAAATATATTTTTGGTTTGTCCGATACGATGCGTTCTGTCAATAGCCTGTTGTTCTACTGCCGGGTTCCACCATGGGTCAACAATATAAACATAATCAGCAGCGGTTAAATTCAAGCCCACACCGCCCGCTTTTAAAGAGATTAAGAAGACGCGACAATTATCATCGGTCTGAAAACGTTGGATGGCCTTCTCTCTGTCAGGTGCAGAAGTGCTGCCATCAAAATAAGTATATTCAATACCCAGCGCGTGCATCTTTTGTTTGATCAAAGCAAGCATGCCTAAAAACTGAGAAAAGACCAACGCTTTATGATTGCCAATATTTTCCGCAATCTCCCTGCCCAGTTCTTCCAGCTTTACTGAAACATTAGGATATTTTTCTTCATCATTAATAATGGCAGGGCTGTCGCAGATCTGCCGCAGCTTCATTAACCCCTGCAAAATAGTAAGCTGTGATTTTCCCACGCCTTTATCCTCCACAGTACCTAAGATCTTATCCCGGTAATCGTTACGGTACGCATCGTAGATCTTGCGTTGTTCATCACTCATTTCGCAGAACAGTATCATCTCACTTTTTTCAGGAAGATCTTTTGCCACCTGTTCTTTGGTTCTTCTCAAAATGAAAGGATATAATAATTTGCGCAGATGCTCCTTCTGATCTTTTTCCCCAAACTTATCGATCGGGATAGCAAACTCCTGCCGGAAAAATTCCATGCTGCCCAACATGCCCGGATTTAAAAAGTTCATTTGAGCGAACATGTCAAACGTATTGTTCTGCAGTGGTGTTCCGCTCATGCATAACCGGTTCTTTGCATTCAGCAAGCTTGCCGCTTTGGTTACTTTACTGTGGGGATTTTTTATAGCCTGGCTTTCATCCAGGATCACATAATCGAACTCTGATTCTGCAAACAGTTGTATGTCGCTGCGTAATGTACCATACGTTGTGATCACAATATCGGCGGATGAAAATGCTTCAAGCTGTTGTGAACGCATGCTGCCATGGTGTATGTACCAGGACAAAGAAGGGGTAAACTTTTTTATTTCGTTTTCCCAGTTAAACATCAGCGTGGTGGGACAAACAACCAATGCTTTTATTTTTCCATGCTCTGTCTTGTAATGATGCAGGAAAGACAAGGCCTGGACAGTTTTACCCAAACCCATATCGTCCGCAAGAATGCCACCCCAGTTTACTTCGCTTAAATAGTTCAGCCATTGAAAACCTGAAACCTGGTAAGGGCGCAATATGTGCGTAAGATGTTGCGGCGGGTCAATTTGTTTTACACTATGATGCTCCTTTAAGCGTTCATATTTTTCTTCCAGTTTAAAAAATAATTCTTCTTCATTACGTTGCGCATACAATTCTTCAATTACACCAAAATGGTATTTGCTTAGCTTAATGTTTGTTGCCTTTCCTTCGCCGACTGCGAACAACATGGAATATCTTCTTATCCAGTCTTCGGGCAATATGCCAAGCGTTCCATCCTGCAACGGCACAAACTGCTGTTTATTGGCAAGCGCTTTTTTTACATCGGCAACTGTAATTTTTTGATCCCCGAAATGAATATCAATCTTTGCATCAAACCAATCTGTATTGCTGCTGATAAAAATTTTGGTAGAGGGTTTTGCAGTATTAAAGCGGTATTTTTTCAACGCATCAAAACCATACACAGGAATATTCATCTCTTTTACAGCATCCGCAAATAAGAAGAACCAATTGTTCTTTAATACATCAGTTCCCTTTAATGCAAGTGTGTCGGCTTCAGCATCCGTGTGTATAAATGATGAATGAAGATTCTCGATCTTTTTTATTAATTCCTTTTCTAAAGCCGCATTGCGGTGAATAATGATCAGCTTACCGGCTGACGGAACAACAATGCGTTCTTTATCATCCTGTCTTACATCGTAACCGTTGTAATTAAAAAATGGCTGAAATAAAAGATAGTCGCCCTTTTCTTTTATCATTAGCCGCATCTCGGGACGGATGTTCTTTAACTCTTCTTTTTGTATACCGGAGAATTGAACGTCATATTTCTTGGTAAGCGGCAAAATAAATTCTGCAAGCTGCTTATTCCAGTCTTCTTCAGCAATTCTTATTTTACCATTGTTTAAAAAACGTTCTGCCAGTAAAACATCGTCCGTATTTTGCCACAGGTAAAATGTATTTTCATATTTAAAGATGAGCGGCGATTCAATCCCGTTTTCATCAACCGGAATTATGGCATCCAACAGCTTGGCAAGGCAGGTTATTTCATAATTTCCGTCATTAAAAGAAATACTGAATTGCGGCTGGATATATTGATTGGACAATATCGCCGGCTGCAGGTTGTAGGTTATAAAGCTTTTCTTTTCAGGCAGCGTAAACACAAAGTTGCTTTCGCTTAGATCGGCAAAAAGCTTTTTATATTTTGGAAGAAGGTATTCTACGATTAAATGTCTCGTTTCTTCAGGCAATTCATCATTATGTTGTTGAATGATATTTTCCCAGATGCCACTAAACGGAGAGTTGCGGTTCAGATAACGCGTGACTTCAGAGGGCAATAACTTACGCAGGGTTTGCACCAGTAATTTATCATCTTCAGAAACATCTTCCGTATTAATAAATTTGGTAAGATCGATCCTCTCTGTTTTTTCTGTGAACTGTTTGCCTGCTTCATCCGCCTCGCCTTTGATAACATCAACCTGGACAAATGGGTATTGTTGCGCATTGTACCGCAGTACTACACCAAGCTTTTGAAAATGCAGGGTCTCCGGCGCTTTTTCTTCCACTAAAACCTCTTTCTGCACCGGTATTAAAAAAGGTTTCCGGGTTTCAACAGGCGGCGCCACAACTCGCTTTATCGACGGATCAAGTACACGCAGAAAAGGTTTCCCATCACGATAAGTAAATTCAAATTTGCCTTCTATATTATCAGCTGTTGAATAACCATACAATGCAAGAAGCTTGTTCTTTTCACGGTCGCGGTTGCTAATCGTATCAAAAAAAGATGGCCCGTAACTGTTGTGCAACTGTAACAATACGATTGTTTTATGAAGGCACAAGGGATACTTTGTTTCAGCATTGCAGTTACAGCTTGTATCGAGGTTTCTTTCTTCATTGCGGCGAAACTGCAAATCATAAGTTTCACCGTTATAATTCAATTCAGCTTTTACAACATCGTTGGCGGCTTCAAGGATATTGGCTTTATTCGTACGTAAAAAATCTTCCGCTTCCGTTAAAGAATCCGGCGCTGAAAGCAGCTTGATGGAGCGGATCTCCAGTTGTTTCATTTTAACAACCGTATGTTGTTGCCTGTATTCTGTTTCGGTTTCCCCCAACTGGTTATTATCCATTAATTCCTGCAGGCGAAATAATGCGGCTGCCTCGTGCCGGCAAATATCACCCAGATTGTATGGACAATTACAGCGCAGTGAAAGGGTTTGAATATTATTATAACGGCTTAAATGAACTTTATAAAAAATGTTATAGGCATCATCCCTCACCCTGAACACAATGGAGCCCATCAGTTCGTCGTTCTCAATCATTTCAATATAACCCGAAGAGAAGATTTTTTTACCGCGGCGAATAACCTCATCTGTACCGTTGTTATAGATATATTTAATTAAATGTGGTAAGGCCAAATGAATGTACGATTTTAGATTTACGATGTCAGATCTTAGAATGGGAGTTCTAAAAAAAGCAAGCTGCAAAAATAAATCAAAACAGGCAGTTTATAAAGCCTATAAAAACGTTAACAATCAGTTTAAGCACGGGTAACAATCAATGCGCTGTCTTCATATTGAGGTAACACACAGGCGACATCGGGTGTTACGCAATATTCAAGGTCTTTTTCAAGGCCGTAGGAAGCGAGCCGGTGCCAGTGTGTGGTTTTGCGTATAAAAGAATGGATGTCATTGCAATGCAAATGGTACATGTCTTCAGCCATCAGGCTGCTGTCGCAACGAATAGTAAAGAATTTTTTTACCCGGCTGATAACGGCGCCGGCAAACAGGGTATCTTCCAGGTTAAAACGGTCTTTCCAGGCCGAGCATCCCAGGATAACGTTTTTATTGGCCGAAAGGAGGTGTTCACAAACAGCGGATAAATTGGGAAATGACCCTGTTACGACTTCCGATGCACCTTTGTCCAGCGCCATATGCAACAGCTTTGTTCCATTGGTGGTGGTAAGCACCAGAACTTTACCCTCAATAAAATTGCGCGGGTATTCTGCCGGCGAATTGCCATGTTGCAGGCCTTCAATAATTTTCCCATCCCGCTCTCCTGCAGTAACAGCATTTAATTTTTTCCCTATCAGGATGCAGTCTTCAACACCAGCTACCGGGATAATTTTTTCGGCGCCGTTATATAGGGCTGTGGCAATAGTTGAAGTAGCGCGAAACACATCAATAATTACTACAATGCTGTTTTTTACATCATATAAATCCAAAAGCCGCGGCGAAAGCAGTGTGTGCAAGGATGGTTTTTGCTGCATGGCGGCAAAGATAGGGGCTGTAATTGTGGTATAATTGTTTAACTTCCCTTACTGTTTTATGAAAGCCTTCACCACCCAGATGGTCTTTTTTTTTGTTGGAATAATTTTTTTACCAACAGAAATTTATTGCCAGCCTTCTTCGCTTCATTTTGAGCGCATTTCAAGCATTAACGGACTTTCGGATAATTATGTTGAATGCGTTGCAATGGGTAAGAAAGGCTTCATCTGGATAGGTACGGCAGACGGATTAAACCGCTATGATGGTAAACATTTTAAAGTTTATCGCCATTTAAGTAATGATTCTTCAAGCATTTCAAATAATCATATAAAATGGATTTTACCAGGCCGCGACGGAAGGATATGGATTACTACTGAAGATGGGTTGAATTGCTTTAATCCGGTAACAGGAAAGTTTAAGAGATTTTTTCATGATCCAAAAAATCCTGCAAGCTTAGGCCACAATTATTGTGGAAAAATGCTTCAGGATTCAAAAGGGTTTATCTGGATTGTATGTTTAGAAGGCATAACTAAATTAGACCCGGCAACAGAAAAGTTTGCAGCATATAAACATGATGCTGCAAACGCTTACAGTATAAGCCCTGGCAGAACATCTGTTCTTTTTCTTGATCATTCAAATAATTTTTGGATTGGCTTAGACTATGGGTTAAACCTGATGAACGTACATACGGCAAGGTTTCAGCATTACCTGGAAGGCAGGCCTGCGCCCACTTTATCTTCTTATCTTATTAATTCAATTTTGGAAGGCCGGCATAACAGTTTGTGGCTTACCTGTTGGGGAGGAGCGCTGATTCATTTTAATTATCTCACAAAGAAATTTGAGCAATACTGGGAGCGTGCCGAAGTTAAAAACCGTGGTGACCATAATATTTTATTTGATATTGAACCATGCGAAACCGATACCGCTTTAATGTATGTTGCTTCAAACGAAAAAGATTTTACAATATTTAATAAAACTAAAAAACAATTTATTTCATACAGCCATCCTGGCTCAAATGATTATCCCCAATGCCCAAAAGATTTATTTAATGATCATAAAGGAATATTATGGATTGCCGCTGAAAACGGGTTATATAAGTTAGACGTACGGCAGCAACTGTTTCATGAGATTTTAATGCCATTAAATTATTTTAAAGACTGCCTTAGTGAAGTTGATGCTATTTATCAGGACAAAGATGATACTGCAGGAAATACAGTATGGTTTGGAACATGGACCTGCGGACTATTTAAATTAAACCTTAAAACGAACACCTGTATTTCGATAATCAACGGCTTAAAAATTCCCGGGCATGAAAACTATGTACCGGTAAACAAAATTTTGAAAGGCCATTCCGGAAATTTATGGCTCGGCCTTAGCAATTATGGCTTATTGCAAATGAATAATGAAGGAGAGGTAATTCATCATTTTTTAAATAAAAGTGGTAACAGCGCAAGCCTTTCAGGCAATATGGTTTTCGATATTTATGAGGATAAGCAAAACAGGTTATGGATAGCCACAGGAAATGGGCTATGTTTTTTTAATAAAAAAAATAACTCATTTATTAATTACGCAGCGCCTGCGGTTTTTGCAACTGAAACGCCTATTGGTGCAATCAATCCAAACAGGATAATGCAAATATGCGAAGGGCCAAATGATTGTATTCTTTTGAACGATGATGAAAAGCAAATTCTTTTATTTAACCCTGCAACATCAGAATATTCATTATTTCCAGCAAACAAAAATTTGTTTACAGACGGGCAACTGATTAAAAATATTTTATTTGAACACGATAGCATTTTGTGGTGCGCAACAAACAAAGGGCTGTTCCGTATTATTAAAAAGGGGAAACAATATTCATTAAAAGATTTTACCGCTGCAGACGGGCTTTCATTTGAATATTGCAGTTCGCTTGCAAAAGATAATTGCGGTAATTTATGGATAACCACACGTAAAGGGTTAAACAGGTATAATGAACAAAGCAACAGCTTTAAAGCATTTTTTAAAGAAGATGGATTATTAGAAGATCAACCGGTGAATGGCCTTTTAGCACAAGGCTTTGGCAAAACGCTTTTTTATGGATTTGGTACAAGCGCTGCCGAGGGCGGTATTAATTATTTCAATCCATGCAGTTGGATAACGGATACAACTTCGTTTAACGTTGCGCTTACCGGGTTTAAAATTTTTAACCATGAAGCAGAGTCAATAAAAAACATTTCAAGCCTGAAAAAAATAAATTTAAACTATAAAGACAGGATGATAACGTTTGAATTTGCCGCGCTTAATTACATTCATTCAGAAAAAAATCAATATGCTTACAAACTTGAAGGATTCAACAAAGACTGGATTCAGGCAGGCAATTCTGCAGAAGCTACCTATACAAATATTAGCGGAGGTAATTACACATTTAAAGTAAGGGCGCAAAACGCAGATGGCAGGTGGAGTGCGCAAACTGCCATGATTGAAATTTATATTCAGCCTCCTTTTTATTCAACATGGTGGTTTTATTTGTTATGTGCAATTATTACTGCTGCTATAATTTACCTTGTATATAAATTTCGCATCAGCCAAATAAAAAAACTATATGCTGTTCGGTCTGTTATAGCAAGAGATTTACATGATGATATTGGTTCAAGATTAAGCAGTATTTCTATTATAAGCCAGTTGGCAAGTAAAAAGAAAGAAGATACAGATTTTAATGTGGCAAAATTTTATGAACAGGTAATACAAGGCTCTAAAGAAGCAATGGAACTAATGAGTGATATAGTATGGAGTGTAAACCCGCAAAACGATAAATTAAGCAACATGCTTATCCGCATGCGCGAATATGCGGCAGAAATACTGGAGGCGAAGAATATAAGCTTTACAATAAACCTGGCAACACAACTGCAGAATTTTCCTTTACGCATGGCTGTAAGAAAAGACCTGTACCTTATATATAAAGAAGCGCTGAACAATCTTGCTAAATATTCAAACTGCGATTTTGTAAATATTTCAATTTTAAAAGAACATGAAACCCTGATTATGATAATTGAAGACAATGGCAAAGGCTTCAATATTCAAACCGTAAAAAAAGGAAACGGATTAAATAATATGCTGAGCCGCGCTGCTGCAATAAAAGGCAGGCTAAGCATTCAATCGGAAATAAATAAGGGCACTTGTATAAGGTTTGAAATGCCTGTCGCATAAATATGTTACTTCTTTGTTTGGCTCGTAAATTACCTTTGAAGCTATGGCAATAAAGGTTCTTATTTATGAAGATAATTTGCCTTTGCGAGAGTCGTTAAGTGAATTGGTAGAAAAAATTTCTTCTTATAAATTAGCCGGTGCATTAGAAAATTGCAACAGCGTTAAACAAGATATAGAATTGTTTGAGCCTGATGTTGTGCTGATGGATATAGGAATGCCCGGCATCAGCGGTATTGAAGGGGTAAAAATTATACGCAAATATTTTCCGCATATTGAAGTGCTGATGCTAACCGTATTTGAAGATGATGAAAATGTGTTTAATGCAATTTGTGCGGGTGCATCAGGCTATTTATTAAAAAAATCCTCCAACGAAAAAATACTGGAAGCAATAGAAGATGTTTACAATGGCGGTGCGCCCATTACTTCTTCCATAGCAAAAAAAATCCTCCGCCTTTTTCCAAAAAAGCCATCTCCAAACCAGGCAATAAATAAACTTACTGTTCGCGAACAGCAGGTGCTGCAGCTATTTGCCAATGGCAACAGTTATAAAATGGTAGCCGCAGAGCTTAGCATCTCCATAGACTCAGTGCGCACTTATGTGCGCCGTATGTATGAAAAGCTGCAGGTGCATTCTGTAACAGAGGCAATACATAAGGCATTCCCTTAATATTATAAGCTATGATGAGCTTAGAGAATTATATCTTATTCGGCAGAAAAGCGTATAACCTTTTTAAGGATTGCATACTTATGCTTAATCTGAATATGGAAATACAATATGCTAACCCAAGTGCATGCCGTGCGCTTAAGCATGATTTAAAGGAATTGTTGAATAAGAACATTGATGTTATTTCAAAAGAATCAAAAAAAATTATTGAAGAAGCCTGCGCCAATTCAATTGAAACTTTGAAAAAGCGTACACAGCGGGAAATAGCATTTAATGATAAAAAGAAAAAAACGTTTACAACAAGCGCTTTTATATTAACGCTTGAAAGTGAAAAGGCACATGTCGGATATATGATTATTTTTAATGATCCGGTTAACAGAGAAAATGATTCACCGTATTTTAATCAGCGTGTTTCACTTATTAATGCTTTAAATCTTCGCTCTGATGAGTTTTGTTATATACAAAACATTGCTGATGGAAGGAATGAATTTGTAAGCAAATCGTCAGAAAAATTTGTTGGCTGGAAAGCAGAAGACCTTATGAGTGCGGCATTCACAATATCCAAGCAACATCCTGATGAAATGTGGATAATAGATAATTTTTATAAAAAAAGAGAACGATGGTTTAAATACCCGGGAAAATACGACCATGTTGCTTTGCATTATAAATATAGAATGATGCATAAAAACGGTCAGTATGTGCATCTTAAAATTTCTATTATGCTGCTTGAAAGGGATGAAAACAATATACCGAAATATACTATTTGCTTTGGTAAAAGCTATACGCCGCAAAAAGAAAAGCAATTGCAAAACGCAACAATATTAACGTCAAGAGAAAAAGAAGTTTTAAAGTTGCTTGCAAATGGCAACAGTTATAAAATGGTAGCTGCTCAACTAAATATTTCTATAGATTCTGTTCGCACTTTTATACGCCGCATGTATGAAAAACTACAGGTACATTCTGTAACAGAAGCTATACATAAAACGCTTGGTTAATCTACATTTTTTGTCGCATCATTATGCGATTGTTAAAAGCATTATGCACAATTACCTTTATTCTGATTTACACATTGCGCAAATAAGCAAATCTGGCAGAAGCCGAAAAGCCAGGAAATAGTAGGCACTATTTAAATTAACCTGAGTTTTGGATCTTATCGTTCCGCAGGAACGCCTGATACTTCATCAGTAATTATCTACCTATGAATTGTTCCATTGGAACAACAATACATTGATTATTATTAAAACACACCCAAAACACACGTTAAATTATATCAAAACAAATCTTAAAATGAAAAGGCAAATTTTTATAATGGCATTGCTGCTTGCAATAGCAGGTTCAGTACAATCCCAATGGCTACTTAACGGGAATAGTGATGTAACCAACACATCCAAACTTGGGTCATTAAATAATAAGGAAGTAAAATTTGTTACACACAATCATCAATGGATGGTTCTGACAACAGGAGGCAACTTAGGAATTAACACTAATAGTCCTGTAGCAACGCTTCATGTGCAAAGCACAAACGGCACTGTTGCCCGTTTTGATGGACCGGCAAAAGGTTCAATGCGCGTTTCCTTTTATGAAGGATTGAGCGGCAGAGGATATTTTGGTTCTTATTATGCCGGTAACCCTGCCGACGTTGACTTTGGCACCCTTGATTCAAATTTAAAGGGCAAATTGCACCTGACTATTCAAGGTTTGCCCGCATTAACTATTGATACAAAAAGATTTGTTGGAGTGGGAACCACCACACCGGGTGCAAAACTTCATGTTGTTTCAACAAACAACCAGGTTGCAAAGTTTGATGGGCCTTCATCTATGTATATTGGTTTATATGAGGCTGGAGCGTACCGGGGATATATAGGATCATTTGCCGCCGCTGCAAATGACGTAGATTTTGGTACAGGAGCGGGAAATACTACCGGGAAACTTCATCTAACTATACAGGCTTCACCTGCATTAACTGTTGATGCTGCAAAATTTGTTGGCATTGGCACCACAACGCCTGGAGCGAAATTACATATCTCTGCTTCGGAATCAGCCTTCCACGGTAAAAGCGCTGCAATAGAAATTACTAATACTGCAGCTGGTGGCGCTAACTGGTATTTGCGCTCAGGTGCAACAGGAACTGCAACGCCAAAAGGTGGATTTTCCATTGCTAATGATGCCTTATATGCTTTATTTATTAGTTCCGCAGGCAATATAGGTATTGGCGCTGACCCTTCTATTTATAAACTTGATGTTTGCGGCACTATAAGAGCTAAAGAAGTTTTAGTGCAAACCGGCTGGTGCGATTATGTATTTGATAAAAATTATAACCTGCGTTCATTAGATGAAGTAGAAAACTATATCAATACAAATAAGCATTTGCCTGATGTGCCTTCTGCAACTGAAGTAGAAAACAAAGGCGTAAAAGTTGCGCAGATGGATTCTATATTAATTAAAAAAGTAGAGGAGCTTACTTTATATATTATTGATCAAAATAAGCAGATACAGCAATTGCAGCAAAAAGTAATACAGCTTGAAAAGAATGATGCAGGCAAGAAAAATCAATAACCTATTTCTTAACTGTAAAACTTTTTTTATGAAAAATATTATTTATTTAATGAAATCGCAACTGTATTTAAAGCTGCCTGTTTGTATTGTTTGCTGTTTCATTTGTATAAGCGCATATTGTCAAAAGCCGGAATTTTGCGGTACGTATAAAATTAATACCAGTGCATTATCAAACGCATTAGAATATGAAAAATCTAATGTAAATAAGGCTTTAAGCACTCACTATTTAATAAGGGTTTATCTGCACATTATCAGGAATGATGACGGCTCAAATGCAGGCGCCACGGAAGCGCAGGTTCAAAGTGAATTTAATGAATTAATGCTAAGCTATTCGCCGGCCAATATCTGCTTTATAGAAATGGGATTGAACTACATTAATAATTCTACGCTAAATACCATGCATGCAAATAATGCATCCAGCGTGGCATTATTAAAAACATACAATATTCCCAACTGTGTGAATATTTATTATCACCAGGAAATTGTGGGTGCAGGCGGAACAGCTTATAACATACCAAACACATTTTGCTCAATCAAAACATCAAATCTTGGCACTTTTAGTACCTCGCATGAAGTAGGGCATTGTTTTGGCTTGCTGCACACTTTTGAACCAGCTTACGGATATGAGGATATTGATGGTACAAATGGGTCAACAACAGCCGACCTCATTTCAGATACCCACGCTGATCCATGGGCATATTTAGGGCAAAGTTGTTTTCCGTATTTAGGATGCGTTTACAATGGTACATGTAAAGATCCAAAAGGGCAAACAAACTTCAATCCCCCATACTACAACACTATGTGTTATTGGTATGTAGCCTGCCCTGATTATCGCGATAGAAACGCACTAGAAACAACAGGGCAATTTAACCGCATAAATTCTACGCTGGCTACTTTTGCTGATTTACAAAATTGCGAATCTCCGGATAATGTTACATTAGGGCCTATATCATATTCCTCGGGGTATTTAATGAGGTCTGCGGTTAATTCACTTACCACTTCAGGCTCTGTTAACTTAACGGGAACGACTGTAGCTACTTTAGGTGGACAAACCGTATTTCTCGAAAACGGTTTTAAGGCTACCCCTTCCGGTGAAGGATTAATTAGTATTGAGCCTGCCTCATGCAATTATACATTAAAGAATTTTATAGCCAATTCAGAAAACAGTTCTGATAGGAAACTTTTGATTAATAATAATTTTATAGCCTATCCCAATCCAACATCTTCCATTGTTCATCTCATCTTTTCCACTCAAAAAAATGAAGATCATGCCGCAGTTCAAATATTTAACCCGGAAATGAAACTAATTAAGAAAGTACAATTAGGAAATTTAATTAAAGGAAAACAAAACGTCGTTGTTAATTTGAACGAATTACCGTCTGGTATGTATTTTATGGTAATCCAATTACAATCCGTCAATGTTACTGTGAAAGTTTCTCTTATTAAATAAAACGAATGCGCGATGAAGATGTGATTAACGTTTACATATTTATAAAGGCTGTTTGAAAAGGCAGCCTTTTTCTTTTGTTGATATAACTATCTTTTTACTTTCCCTTACTTATCTTGCAATCCTCAAAAAAATTTTATGGAATACAGCAAGCTTGTTTCTGTTACAGGATTACCTGGTTTATTTGAATTGATCGCCAGCAAAAGTGATGGCGCTATTGTTCGTTCTCTGGATGACAAAAGCACACGCTTTGTTTCATCGCGCATACATAATTTTTCACATCTTGAAAGTATTGAAGTATATACAGAAGGGGACAATGTGAACCTGGTTGATGTGTTCCAGGCTATGCAAAACAGCCAGGAAAAATTGCCGGAGGAAAAAGATGCAAACGCGGTAAAGAAATATTTTGAAAATGTATATCCGGCCATGGATTTTGAAAGAGTATATGCAAGCGACATGAAGAAAATGGTAAAGTGGTTTGCCATATTAACAAAGAACGATATTGAAATAAAGTTAATCGAAGAACCGGCTGAGGAAGAAACAGATGAAGAAAGTGAAGTTGCCGTAGCGGAAACTGAAACACATGAGCCTGAAGCAATGCCTGCAGCGGAAGCACCGGAACCTAAAAAGGCAAAAGCTGCAAACGCAAAAAAATCAGAACTTGTGGCTTCGGCTGAAGAAGCGCCGGCAGATAGTGAAACCAAAGCCGCAAGGAAAAAGAATGCAAAGAAATAACAAGGAGTTTTCGGCGCAGCGATTCAATCTTTCACAAAGCATTAAATTATATAAGCACTTATGCAATTAACCGCGGATATAAAAAAGACAGATAGACATTTTATTCCTTCAGCATTTAAAGTGACAACATGGGAAACGCTGGAACCTTATTTTAAAGAGTTACTGGACAGGGATATTGAATCAAAAAAAGACCTTGAGCAATGGTTGAAAGATATGAGCGAACTGGAAGCTGTTGTGAGTGAAGATGCATGCTGGCGCCAGATAAAGATGACATGTGATACAACCGATAAATCTTTGGAAGAAGCCTTTACTTATTTCTGCATGGAAATTCAGCCAAAGCTTCAACCTTATGCGGATTTGTTGAATAAAAAGCTGATCAATTCTCCTCTTGCAGCCGATCTTGATAAAGAAAAATATTTTACGTATCTGCGCAGCGTAAAAAAGAATATTGATTTGTTTCGGGAGGCAAATATTCCATTGCTGGCAGAGTTAAGTGTAATGCAGCAACAATTTGGCGTCATAACCGGCGCCATGACCGTTGAAGTGAATGGCCAGGAATATACATTGCAGCAAGCCTCAAAATTTTTACTGGAACACGACCGTAACCTGCGTGAAGAAGTGTATCGCAAAATACAGGAGCGCAGGAAGCGGGATAAAGATGTGCTGAATAATCTTTACACAAAGCTTATCGACAAACGTGACCAGATCGCAAAAAATGCAGGCTTTGAAAATTACCGAGATTATAAGTTTGTTGAAATGGGTCGCTTCGATTATACAAAAGAAGATTGCTTCAAATTTCATGAAGCGGTAAAGCTGCATATACTGCCGTTGGTTTCAGCAATCAATCTTCATAAAAAAGAAAAATTAGGCCTTGATATTTTAAGGCCCTGGGATACAGAAGCCGAACCGGAGAACGTGAAGCCGTTGCGCCCATTCAATACAGGGAAAGAGTTGTTAGAAAAATCTGAAAAATGTTTTGAAGAATTGAATCCATTCTTTGCTGACTGTTTAAAGAAAATGAATGAGCTCGGCCATTTAGACCTGGAGAGTCGTAAAGGCAAAGCGCCGGGCGGATATAATTGCCCTTTGGCAGAAAGCGGCGCCCCTTTCATTTTTATGAATGCTGCCGGCCAGATGGATGATGTAACAACCATGGTGCATGAAGGCGGTCATGCCGTGCATTCATTTCTGGCACATCCGTTAGAGTTAAATGCTTTTAAAGAATATCCGATGGAGATTGCTGAAGTAGCCAGTATGAGCATGGAGCTTTTCACGATGGATAAATGGAATACTTTTTTTGATAATGCGGAAGAATTGAAACGTGCAAGGGAGCACCAGTTGGAAAGAGTCATCACTATATTTCCGTGGATAGCCACGATTGATAAATTTCAGCATTGGATATATGAACACCCGCATCATACCATAGAGGAAAGAACTGAAGCGTGGATAAGCATCTTAAATGAATTTTCAACCAGTACGGTTGATTTTTCCGGCTTGGAGGAATACAGGAAAATAAGCTGGCAGCGCCAATTGCATTTATTTGAAGTGCCTTTTTACTATATTGAATATGGCATCGCCCAGTTAGGTGCCATTGGTTTATGGATGCAGTATAAAAAGGATCCTGAACAGGCTTTGAATAATTATATCAATGCGTTGAGTTTAGGCGGAACAAAAACACTTCCTGAATTATATAAAGCTGCAGGTTTAAAATTTGATCTTTCTCCGGAACACATTAAAACATTAATGGAGTTTGTAAAGGGAGAGATGGATAAATTGTAAAAGGCATTACCTACAAAGCAAGCAGTTTATTCGCTGTTAACTCATTTGGCCCTGCGCGATTTTTTCTTTGTAGCTTTTGCTTTCGGATTATAATCCAGCGCAAGCCGTACCCAATAAACGAGTTGCTTCTGTGTAGTAAGAACAGATTCATCAACCACTACGTAACCATCTAAATCCTTTCCTTTCATGATCATGGATGAGCAGCCAGGTTTTTCAACCAGCTCATCATGAGCGGCGGGGTCAATGCGTAGCATAATATTATCGCCGCGAACAGCGATACATAATTTTTCATCTACCATGAAAGCAATGCCGCTAAACATTTTCTTTTCTTCAACATGCTCAACATGCACTAAAACTTCTCTTACCCTGTCTGTAAGTTTTTCATTTATCGCCATGGTTATAGTTTAAAGCGGTTCATTAAAAAAATTTACCGGCAAAGTCTTAATGCGATTGAACTATGTTCAGGAAATGCATCAAGCAATAATTTTCTACCGGCCATTTCAAAATCTGCAAAATCAAAACCCGGTGCAACGGTACAACCTGTTAAAACAAATGAAGCTTCCGCATCACATTCAGCCGCAAACCATGTATTGGCCGGGACAACAAATTGAAAGACTTCTCCTTTATCCGGTGCAGAGCCAAGTTTAATGCAGCCGTAACTTCCGTCAGGATTTAAAATATGGATCAGTAATGTATCGCCTGCATAGTGATGCCAGCATTCATCGCTTTTTATACGATGAAATGCAGAAAAGTCTCCTTGTTCCAACAGGTAATAAATTGCTGTCGAATAATTACGGTCGCC
>DASUGF010000060.1:0-5153 GCA_036274175.1 Parafilimonas sp. | reverse complement strand
GCTAAAAAAATTCTTTTCTGATATTCATTAAGATGCGGTAATAACTTCTTGATCTTTTTCTTTAATGCTTCCATATTATAAAAGTAAGCATTATCATATTTTTTAACCAAATAATGTCAAAGTTATTTCCTTACACTTTCTTAGGTAAAGAAGTGGATATTGAAGATATGACAAGGCATGACAAATGGCTTTGTATGATGATGCCTCGATTAAAGCTACTTAGAGAATTATTAAAAGATGATGGAGCAATTTTTATTTCTTGCGATGATAATGAATTACATCATCTACGAAACATTCTTGATGAAGTGTTTGGAGAAACTAATTTTTTCAGTCAGGTAATTGTTAGGGCAAATAGTAGAGGGCAAACCTATAATCAAATAGCAAAGACCCACGAATATTTACTGATATATACAAAAACTGAAGAAACGGAATTATTTGAACTTGAAAAAAGTGACGACACAAACGACTTAAATTTAAGTGATGATATTGGAGCATTCAATATTCGTGAATTAAGGAATCGGAATCCCAAGTTTGGAAAACATAATCGTCCCAATTTATTTTATCCAATTTATATCAACCCTGATACCAAAGACAAAGATGGCTTTTGTTTAGTTTCCCTAACAGAAAGCAAAGAATTTAAATTGATGGTTGAGCCCTTCAATTCTCAAGTAGTGGAAAGTTGTTGGAGGTGGGGAAAAGATAAAGTTTCAAAAAACATTACTGCAAAAACTCTCACAAGTAATTTAGTCGCAAAAGAAAAAGGCAACGGCTCGTATGGTATTTATGAGAAGTATCGTAAAACTACATTCAAACCAAAGTCAATTTGGGATGACAATTCATTCTTAACTGAAACAGGAACAATTGAATTACGAGAATTAGGATTTGAAAATCAGTTTGACTTTCCAAAGCCAATATCACTCATTAAGCAATGTGTTGAATTGGCTACAAGCGAAGGAGATATAGTTCTTGATTCGTTCGCAGGTTCAGGAACAACAGGACACGCCGTTTTGAAACTCAATAAAGAAACTGGCGTTGAGAGGAAATTCATCATCGTAGAAATGGAAGGCTACGCTAAAACTCTTACAAGTGAAAGAATCCGCAGAGTAATTAAAGGCGTTCCAAAATCAACAAACTTCAAAGAAGCATTAGGCGGCACATTCAGTTATTTTGAATTAGATCCAACCATTGAAATGGAAAGCATTTTGCAAGGTAAAAACCTGCCAAGCTATGAAGAGTTTGCCCGTTACATATTTTATACAGCCACTGGCGAAGAGTTCAACGAAAAGAAAATAAATGAAAAGACAGGCTTCATTGGCGAAACCAAAAACTATGAACTGTATATGTTTTACAAACCCGATGTGGAATGGCTGAAACGTAATGCACTTACATTGGATGGCGTAAAAGCAATGCCTAAGTTTAAAGGCAAACAACGGTTAGTATTTGCCCCGGCTAAATATGTAGATGATTATACCTGTTTAGAAAACCGAATTGACTTTTGCCAGTTACCTTATGAAATTTATCGCATTCAAAAATGAGTGGAGCAAAAAAATATACTGACACCTTAGATGATTGGAAAAGTGAGTACTTGCCTCGTTTGGAAAAGAGCTATATCTATTCTTCATTAAAGGAAAACTGTGCTCATACTGATGTTGAAGTAACAGCATTAGTAGAAAACGCAGTTGCATATTCAATTCAAAGAACAAAAACTATTATCAGGCACATGGGAGAATATACGCTCCATGACGATGTGCATTTATTCAGGGTTCTTTATTTGATGGAGCGATTGCTGACTAAAGAAGTTATTAATAATTTATCTGTTCCGGAGCGGATGTTATTAATTCTTAGTGCTTTTTTTCATGATATAGGTATGGCCCCTGATGAAAAAGAAGTGCTTACCTGGCAAAAGATTTGGGACACATCACCGGAAATAGAGGATGAATCTGAACAGCAGCTATTCAATAAATTTAAACGTTTTTATACCGCCAGACCTGAGCAGCAGGAAACTATTGATAAGCTAACCGAACAAAGAAAAAATGCTGAAATATCAGTAATTAAATCTTACCTGATTACCGAGTTTATACGTCAAACTCATGCAGAGCGTGCAAGAGAAATAATAGACAAGGATTGGAACGGAAAAATTCTTTACAGAGGTACTGATTTAACTGTAGAACTTGCAAATATCTGTCATAGTCATAACGAAGAGGCATTAAATCTCTTGGAATTTGATAAAAATTATTTATGCGGAACAAATACTTATGCCTGTCTGCCACTGCTGGGTATAATTTTAAGGTTAGCAGATATTCTCGATTTTGATGCAAAAAGAACCCCGCCTATTTTATATTCTCATCTTTATGTAAGAAATCCTGTTTCAATTAAAGAATGGGAAAAACACAGAGCTATCGAGAATTGGGAAATTAATACTGAAATTATTCAATATAGTGCCAAATGCACACATCCGGCTATTGAAGCATCCATTCATGAGTTTTGTGATTTAATAGACCATGAGTTGAGTATTTGCAATAATATAATTTCTTCCCTTAACGATTTTAATAAAAGCAAATCGAGGAATATTTCAATCAAGCTACCATTCAATGTTAGTCGTGAAAAGATAGAAACAAAAAGAGACATCTACAATAAACCGCTTTACACTTACAGGGACACAAAATTCAATTTAAGTAAAAGGCAGGTAATTGACCTCTTGATGGGAACCAAGCTTTATGGGAATCCTGAAATAGCATTGAGAGAATTATTGCAAAATTCAATAGATGCATGTCTATTAAGGCAGGCACAGGAAATAAAATGGGGAAATATCTATGCTCCTGAAATTACAGTGAAATATTATACCGATGGCAATGATGAAATACTTGAAGTTGCTGACAACGGAACGGGCATGGACCAGTATATTATTGATAACTATTATTCTAAAGTTGGCTCATCATTTTACAAATCCACGGATTTTTACAATTTAAAACCGAATCAAATGCAGATTTTACTCCTACTTCCAGATTTGGAATTGGTATTTTATCCTGCTTTATGGTTGCAGACACTTTAATTGTAGATACAAAATTAAAAAAGGCTGCCGATGAATCAGGGGATGCGATTAATATTACAGTTGAAGGACAAGAAAGTATATTTTGGATTAAACCAAGTAAAAGAACGAATGCCGGAACAACGACTAAGCTCATACTTCGTAAAACAAAGAATCCATGGGACAAGATGTCTGATGATGAGTTTATTAAATCTGTAGAAAATGTAATTCCTAATCCGCCTTTTAAAATAAATATTGAAACTTCTAAACAGAAGAAGATAAGGGATGAAAATAGCTTTAGAAATGTAACTACAGAATCATTAAAGGACTATTCATGGGCTGAGAATGAGAACATACGTTTTTTTGAAATTTCTATTGAAAAATCTGAGGCTGGAATTATTGGTTCGGCAATAGCTGCAATTCTGGAAAGTCAGGGTAAGCCCGAAAAAAAGATAGATTTATCATCTATAGATATTACAGTAGAAGGCGAAAACTATACATTGGATAAAAAGTTATGGTTGTCTGAAAATTCAATTAAACAAGATTCACATTCTATAACAGTAAATGATGAAGGAGGAATAAGTAAAGACAGCTCTACAAGTAGTTTAACAACATCGAAGTCCCGGCTTTCATTACATGGGATTGAAATTCCCTCGACATTATTTCCTGAATCATGGAGAATAAAAGCTAATCAGGTAAAAATCAAATGGCCATTCCCTTTGATTTTAGTAGTTGATATTTGTGGAAACAGGGATTTAGACCTTAATTCTCCAAGGACGGAAATTATTATGAGCGAAAAATGGATGGATTTTGAAGAAGAACTTGCTTTTATTATCTGTACAGGAATAGCGAATTCGGTAACAAAAGATTATTGGAATGAATTAAAAGCAATTTTAGTAGGAAATACTACTAATGACCATTTTTTAAAAGGACTAAATAAAGTAATTGTAGAATGAAGCTAAAGCATTACCAGGAGAAGGTGATTAAAGCACTCAAAGATTATTTGGGTGAACTGGATATTGCACGGAACGAGTATGAAGAAATGCTGGCAATAAAACCAAACCTTGCAAAGCATATCAACTTTCCAAAAGATGCGTGGGAGAAATATTGGGACGGTTCCTCCCCGAAGGGGAGGCTAGGAGGGGCTTATCATTCCAAAACGAATGGTTTAAACGAGCCGCTGCCGGATATTTATTTGAAAGTGCCAACAGGCGGCGGCAAAACATTATTGGCTTGTCATAGTATTGACCTGGTACAAAAAAGCTATCTTAAAAAGCAAACAGGTTTAATACTTTGGGTTGTTCCATCCACTCAAATTTACAGACAAACTATTGCAGCATTAAAAGACAGGGAACATCCTTACCGGCAAATATTGGATATATCAAGCGGTGGCAGAACATTGATAAAAGAGAAAACAGAAATGTTCAACCGGTTGGATGTAGAAGAAAATTTACTGGTGCTGATGTTGATGCTGCCATCTGCCAACAGGCAAAACAAAGAAACATTAAAGGTATTCCGTGATGCCGGAGGCTTTACTGACTTCTTTCCTGCCGAAGATAATTATCCTGCACAGGAAGAACTTGTAAAGAAAATAGCAAATCTTGATTGCTTTGGCGAGGAAGGAGAAGTTTTTCAAAAGCAAATCAAAACTTCGTTAGGTAATACATTAAAGGTTTTGAAACCTTTGGTTGTAATTGATGAAGGGCATAGGGCTTACGGAGAAAATGCCAGGAATACAGTAAGGAGCTTTAACCCTTCTTTCATTCTTGAATTGAGTGCCACGCCACCGGAAGGCAGTAATGAACTGGTAAAAATTACCGGACGGGAATTGCACGAAGAAGAAATGATAAAACTGGATATTCACCTTACCAACAAAACAAGCCTTGACTGGAAAGAGCCTTCGGGACGCTCTAGCCAACTGAGCTGATAAGCCATTCAATATATTTCCTGCTCTTTTTATTCTTTATTTCAGTTTCGCGTTTAACCAGCGATTCAGGGAGTAAATAAAATCCTTATGGTGCATTGATTTCATAATGGTTGTAAAAAAGATTTTTCGGGCAGATGCAGATGTAGACAGGCCGGAAGAAAAAATGCCCTTTCGGGCTTCAGCAATACTTTTAAAAGT
>DASUGF010000059.1:0-10594 GCA_036274175.1 Parafilimonas sp. | reverse complement strand
CATAGTTCATATTGCATATTTTGCTTACCTGTACTAAAGTTGAGGTGACTCTTATATGCCTTTAAACCAATTTTGACAAACAATGCCCAAAAGCTAAGGTATTTTTTTGACCTGATTTTTTGCTTGCGGATTTTAGGTATTGTTAATCTCAAAACATTTATTCAAATCATCTCTAACTTTCAGAGATTTCTCCTTCGTCGAAATGACGGTCGAAGAGCTTCATATTTTGCAGTCAGCTTTAATGGTAAGACATTGTTTGTAATATTAATGATTATTTTAAGCTCCCTAAACTTCAAGAGATTTCTCTCCGGAAAGCATTCGGGATCGAAATAACGGCCGAAGATCTTTATATTTTGCGGCCACCTTAATTTTTATAACGTTCCAATTAATGTTCTTATCCCAACTCAAGTTAACTTAATGTACTATCCCGGTATAATGATCACTAATGCGGTTATATGCTTCTGCCGCCGCTCCATTACCCCAATCGTAAATGGTGAATTCACCGATACCCAATCCATTGCTATCCGTTTCACCGCTATGGCCATAGTTTTCCATCATGAAACCATAATCTTTCTCATTGAAAAAAGGATATACTTTTTCCCATTGCGCTTTTGTTGCAGGATTTTCCGGGCAATACATCATTACGAATGACGCCTTTAATGCAGCCATTCCACGCTGTTGATATTCCTCATTATTTAATTCTTTTCCGTAAGCGATAATCAATTCTGCAAACAAACTCTGGCGTGAATCATTCCATTCGCCGTCTCCGTTCATTACCCCAAATCCGCCTAACGCATGAATAGCAATAAACTTTGGTTGCCATGATGCCTGGAACATCAGTAATTCGTCAAGCACCCTTTGCCCTTTTGTGAGATATTTTTTCTTGCCAGTTACTTTATATGCATTGTACAGCGCTTCCGCTGTCCAGTACATGGAAAGTGTATTTTGCTTGAACTGATCGTTTCTCGTAATTTTTTTATTCACCAGCGAATCCAATATCCGGCTGCACGACCAATAGGTTTCAAAATCTTCCCACTGCCCAACCGGGATTATTTTTTGATCGATCGCATTCAATGCTTTTATTGCCGCATCAAGATAGGCTTGCTTTTTTGTCAATTGGTACAGCTTCAATAAAAATGTGACTGACATGGATGATTCAGGCGATTGGTCGAGCACGCCAATTGATTTGCCTGTTTTACTATCCAGCCATGCGGGGAAGAAACCGTTGTCTTCCTGCAGGGTAATTAACCTGTCTGCATACCGCGTAGCATATTGCAAAAGCCTTTCATCTTTTTCCAGTTCGTTGTACCAGGTGATCATCAGCAACGCCGTCCAGCTCATGTCGAGTATATGTAGCGGCGCTTTGGCGGCTCGGCCTTTCTCAGGATTACGGTCAGAGTTACCAAAATAATAATGCTGCCACCCGGTGGAGCGATTCAATGCTTCGCCTTTTATTTTTATCGCTTCCATTGGTGTGGCAATCACGCTGCTGAATAAGCCGTCATCTTGAGGGAACGATAAAGCCAGCTCTTTTGTCATCTCTGCCTTTCTCAGCAAGGATGTATCATTTATCTTTTTAGCATAACGGTAAAGCCCTGACGCGGATCGCAAAGAACTGAACCACGCCTGGTTCCAGATGGAACGGAATTCCCTTTCGTTCACTTCGCCGGGATAGTTGGGGCTTTGTGTTACATTAACGATGAATACAGGCGCTCCAACTCTTTTGCCATTAAGATCAAATTCCTGCCACACATTTTTTTTCCACGTATTAAAGGCCCAGTTATACGTATGCCTTACATAAGGCAGCAGGCTGTCCTTTATAGGCTCACCCTGTTCGTATAAGGGTTTTCCCCATTTGCTCCATAAAAAAGCAAGCGGTTTTCGCCATGGATCTGCGATACTTTCCCCATCTGTATTGGTCATGATGTAAAAGCCAAATTCAAAATCTCCCGCAGGGAAAACCTGGCCCTCCTTCCGCAGGAATAAAACATGAGGGCCGGGTTGTGCATTGCTAAGCCCAATGGTCATTGTATTCTGAATGGCATCCATGTCCATATACCATTTCATTGCTGTATTCTTATTAACAAGATCGAGGTCAGGAATCACAACTAACTCCTTGCTGCTATCCGACATGATCAATGCCGGCGAACGAAATACATGACGGGCAATGATATTTTCATTTGTCGGCGTGAGATGCGGAGCCCAATGAAATGAAGGCGTGAAGGCAGGCTTAATCGTTACTTTCCAATCATCCTGCTTTACCGTATCCTGCAAGTTGAAACGAACGTTTACGTGTAAAAGCCCTTCCGAAATTTTCGCAATAGATATGTCAGGTGAAGCGGATGGAAGCGAATCAAATTTGATCTCACTTATAAATTCATTAGCCGGTGCCGGAAGCGATGAGGATGAATTATTATTCTCTTTGCAGGAAAGGATAACGATTGATAACACAACGAAATAATAGCGGTAGTACCAGTTTCCCAGGTTAGTTACCATCATAAAAAAGCGTTTATGAAGTGGATGTGTCTGAATGCATTTGCTGAGCATAAAGAAATGAATATAAAAATTATTTGAGAGAAAAGTTGTTCAAAAAAATTTGCGCAAGTAAATACTTGCATATATATTTGCAAGCAAATGCTTGCAAATTATGGAGAGCCGAAGAGATGTATTCCAGGCGATCGCCGATCCTACACGAAGAGAGATCATCAATCTGATTGCCGAAGAGCCGCTTAACCTGAATGCTATTGCCGAAAACTTTGATGTGACACGGCAAGCTATTTCCCTGCATATAAAAATTTTAAGCGAATGTGGCCTTATTCAAATTGAGGCTAAAGGCAGGGAACGTTATTGTAAAGCACATCTTGAAAAATTAAGCGCGGTTTCAACATGGGTTGAACAGTATCGCCAGCACTGGGAAGCAAAACTGGATTCGTTGGAAAATTATTTAGATAAACTTCAAAAACAAAAAAATGCAAAACGAAAAAAATAACACGAAAGACCGTGAGCTCTTGCTCACACGCGTGCTGAATGCACCAATAGAATTGGTATGGGAAGTTTGGACAAATCCAAAACACCTTGCACAATGGTGGGGGCCAAATGGTTTTACCAACAGCATCACTAAAATGGAAATACAGCCCGGTGGCGAATGGGATCTTGTAATGCATGGACCGGACGGAACAGATTATAAGAACAAATCAGTGTTCATAGAAGTTATCAAACATAAGAAAATTGTGTATGAACATATTTCGGGCCCTAAATTTTTAGCAACGGTAGAATTTGAAGCACAGGGTGCTAAAACATTTATCAAATGGCACATGCTATTTGAATCTAAAGAACAATTCATACAAACAATAAAAACATTCAAAGCTGATGAAGGCTTAAAGCAAAATGTTGAAAAGCTTGATCAATACCTGGTATCACTTCAGAACAAACAATAATAATTATGACACGTTCGCTAATCTATTTTATTTTACTGTTCGCAATTGGCAATAGTGTAGTTGCGAATGCACAAACAAAAGTTATGAGAACACAAACAGGTTATACCGAAGTGAATGGCATTAAAATGTATTATGAGATACACGGCGAAGGTAAACCATTGGTGCTTTTGCATGGCGGCGGCTCTACCATTCAAACAACATTTGGAAATGTATTACCTATGCTTGCACAGAAATATAAAATAATAGCAGTTGAGCTGCAGGCACATGGGCATACCAGCGACAGGAATGCACCGGAAACATTTCAACAGGATGCTGATGATGTGACAACTTTATTACAACAACTCAATATTTCAAAGGCATCTTTCTTTGGTTTCAGTAATGGCGGCACTACAGCGCTGCAGATCGCTATTCGTCATCCTGAAGTTGTAGATAAATTAATGATCGCTTCCGGTGTTTATCAAAGAGAAGGATTAATACCCGGTTTCTTTGAAATGATGCAACATGCAACGCTTGCCAATATGCCAAAGCCGCTGCAGGATGCCTTTTTGAAAATAAATCCTGATACCAACGCATTGCTTACCATGCACAATAAAGATCGCGACAGGATGATCGCATTTACAGATATCAGCGATGATGATCTGAAATCTATCAAGTCACCTGCTTTAATTATTAATGCCGATAAAGATGTAATTACAAATGAACATGCATTAAAAATGTCGAAGGTTATTCCTAATGCAGCGTTGATGATCTTACCAGGTGTACACGGCGCTTATTTGGGAGAGATCTGCGCAGCAGTACCGGGAAGCAAACTGCCGGAGATGACTATTGAAATAGTGGAAGAGTTTTTGGAGAAGTGAAGGCCTGTTGTACAATAGAAACAGAACAAAGTTTCAAAGTAGCATTTGAGAATTTATAACGCGTGTTAAGTTAATTGTGAGTTGTCTGTGATGAATAGTGAATAAAGTGATTACTCCTTACTCATTCATCATTCATGCACTCACTCACCACTGACCACTGACTACTCACCACTGACTACTCACCACTCAACCACAATTACGACAATTAACATAGCAATATTGTCTTCATACCTTTAATTTATTGGTTACTATTCAGCTTCTTTAGTGGATTGACAAGTGCATGTTCAAATGCATCTGCCTCGATATGAAAAATATCACCGTCTTCGGTCTTTACCTGGTCTGAAAAACTCAGGACCGAAGTTCCGAAAAAATGAACATGCACATCGCCCGGCTGCCTGAACATTTCATATTTGAAGTGATGGTATTCCAGGTTGCGGATATTGTGGCTCATATTATCCTCCCCGGTTAAAAATTCTTTTTCCCAAAGCACTTTATTATTCCTGGTGATTTTGCTTTTCCCGGTAATGCATTTAGGAAGATCTGCAATCAGCAATTCGGGCCCGTAAGAACATTGCCTGAGTTTTGAATGAGCTAAGTACAAATAGTTTATTTTCTCAGTGACATGATCTGAAAATTCATTGCCCAGGCTAAAACCAATCCTTACAGGATTCCCGGTTTTGTCGATGATATAAATACCAACAATTTCAGGTTCCTCGCCTCCGTCCAGCGCAAAAGATGGTGAAGTAATTTCCTTTCCCGGATTAACTGCAATCAATCCATTTCCTTTATAAAACCATTCCGGTTGTGCAGCCGGAATATTATTTTCCATCTTACCGTTTTTTAATCCTATTTGAAACATTTTTATGGAATCAGTCAGCTCAGTTGTCGCCGCATTTATTTTTTCGTGCATGGCATTACGCGAAGCCGCACTGCCAAGATGGGTAAGGCCCGTACCGGTTATCCAGGTATGATAAGGGTCCGGATGAATGAGCGGTAACAATAACCGTTGTTCTTTTGAGATAATAGGATAATATTCATATTCACCTGATAACAAGCCCGGAATCACATCTTCAATTTTTGAAGAAGCCTGTTGTGCCTCAACAAACAATTCATAAGTTGATTTAATACCATTGAGCAGTTCTATCTTATCTCCATTAACAACACCAACGCCCGGTAAACCGTTGTTCTTAATAAACTGAATTAATTTTATCATATCGAATGTAAGCAGGTAAAAAACTACTGCGCTTACTCAGCGAACTTACGCCGGAAAAGTTATGCTACTGCTCTATTTTCTTAATGCGTGAATATTTCTTATCCAAAGTATTTTTGCAACAAACAAGCATAAAAGTGCCTATATCAAAAAATGTGTCGCGCAAAGCTTTCATCAAAAATTCAACGTTGACAATGACCGGATTAACTCTATTACAAAACATAATGGCTGCAAGCCCTTTTTCAGATAGCAAGACCAACGTTACAACAGGAAAATTAAGCCTTAAGAATGTTCGCCTCGAAACCGGTTTCGAATATGAAGATGATGAAGTGATTGCCACCAAAACCGGTTTGTTTTATATAGAAATTGAAAATGGTGTTATCTCCAAAATAGTTCCGAACCAACCGAATGCAGAAGCCACAGATCTCAAAGGTTTGTTGATGTTGCCTTCTTTTAAAGACATGCACATCCATCTTGATAAAACTTTATATGGCGATAAGTGGCGGGCAACACGCAAAAGAACAAATGGCATAAAAGGTATGATAACTTTAGAGCAGAAAGTGCTTCCGGATATGTTGAAAACCTCGACATACAAGGCCGAAAAACTGATCGAACTGTTACAATCTAAAGGGACAGGTTTTGCGCGTAGCCACGTGAATATTGAGCCAACCTCCAAACTCGATTCTTTAACCCATCTTCAAAAAGCATTAGAAAATAAGCAGGATAGTTTTGGTGCCGAATTGGTGGCTTTCCCCCAACATGGCGTGTTTTATACGGACACGGCGCCTTATATCAAAGAAGCCGCAGCAATGGATATAGATTTTATCGGCGGCCTTGATCCTTATACGATAGATGGAGCCATTGAAAAGACAATGGACTTTACAATACAGTTAGCATTGGATCATAACAAAGGCATTGATATGCACCTGCACGAAACCGGCGAATCGGGCTTAAAAACTGTTGAATATTTAATAAGTAAAGTGAATGAAAATCCTGTTTTAAAAGGAAAAACCTATTTAAGCCATTGCTTTATTTTAGGAAAGTTAGGGAAACCCAAACAGGAAGAGATCGCAGAAAAATTAAGTGCGGCACAAATTGGAATCAACTCTACTATTCCGTTTGGCAACTTAATCATGCCGATTCCAACCTTATATCAATACAATGTAAAAGTGATGACGGGCAACGACAGTATCGTTGATTACTGGAGCACTTTCGGAACAGGAAGCGTATTGCAGAAAGCCAATTTAATGGCACAATTGTATGGCTATAACACTGAATTTTTACTTTCGCGCAGTTTAAAACTGGCAACGGCCAATGTGCTCCCGTTAGACGACAAGGGCAACCAGCAATGGCCCAAAGCAGGCGATAAAGCCGACCTTGTTTTTCTAAACGCCAGTTGTTCTGCCGAAGCTGTTTCGCGGGTTTCACCGGTAGCGTCATTAATTCACCGGGGAAATATTGTGTTCTAAATTAAAGATGAGTATGGTGAAAGAATTCACATTAGTGCCAAACAACGGTTTGGGGCTTGGCGTTCGGGCGGGAAAGTCCGCAGGAATTTTCGCGTTTGAACGTCAGCCTGCCTGACGCCAGGTCCCTTGTTAGCGGTTCGTTGTTTTTCTATTACCATTGTTGAAATCTAATACCAAGTTGATTGTCCGCAATTGCAAATTCTTTTGCACCCCAAGGTCTGACTGTAACTTTGTCAAGATTTGGGTGAAGTAGATGAGAATGTGATGCAGACACCTTTGCATATACTTCTTCAATATTATCCGTTACAAGTCTTAGTTCTGGATTATGTTCTTTCGCTAATTGTTCATCCTGAAAAATCATAATGCCTATTCCATCTTTTTTTAAAACACAGTAAGGTTGTGAAGTATTCAAATCTTTGTGTACGATTGTAAATTGCAGACAGTCCACAAATAATTTAAGTCCGTCTGAAAGGTCGGTATAAAATACACTTGGTACTAATTTTGTAAAATTCATATCCTGTCATTTTTAGTTTTCACTTTGTCCAAAAGTCAATAAGTTATTGTCGGGGTCAAGCAAAGCAAATTCTTTTTGTCCCCAGGTTTTGTCTGCAAAGTTCCGTTTGGATGAACGTTCATTTTGTTATCCAACAATGACTGATACAAACTGTCAATGCCGTTTGTGCGGATATAAACTTGTCCATAGTTTGCTTTTGGGTCAAGTTCCTTAAACTCAAAAAAATGAATTTGAATGTTGTCCTTTTCAACCATTAAATAGCCATCAAAGTCAGCACTTCCAAAATTTTGAAAACCTAACTTGTTTACATAAAAGTCTTTTGTTACAGCCTTGTCCCGCATTGGCAATTTTGGATTTATGTTTGTAAGCATACTTTTAGTTTTTTGTTAGTCGCTTTTCTCGGTGGTGTAAAACATTGCCGCTAACGAACAGGTATTGCCGAAAGCGGGATATTCCGTGTTCTGTCTGGCGATACCGAATCTGATTTATTTTCTTTTGCCGAAGATAATATTTGTTGCCGATAGAATTCCGTCACGCCGATAACCGAAAATGATTAGCGAAACAACTGCTGATGTTGCGTAATGTCTGCCCCGCTTTTGGCGATACAATTATTGGTAGCCGTTTTTCTTTGTCGTTATAAAGCTGATTAATTTTAATAACGTAAAGTGTCAACTCGAAAATAAGTTTGAATTTAAAATACCGCGATTATTATTGTAATAATCAATTTTTCTGAAGTGAATCAATTGTAATATCAAATCGTTGATTTTCGGGTAAATAATAAAAGTCTATTTCATCTGAACATAGCATTTTTAATTTACCGCTAAAAATTACTGGTAAACTTTTCTTCTTCGGAAGTGTATCAATTATAGCTGCAACATCATCCAAATTTGTATTGCATATTTTACATTCATAAGAATCGTCAGTAGGAAATTGAACTCCAATTCCCCATCCATTTCTTGCCGAATCAAATGCTAAAATTCCTTCATGATTAATAAATGTATATTTTATTGAATCAGTATTACAGCCGCAATTATTATCGGCATTATTTGCAGACTTATTACAAGCAATTGTAAAAATGAACGAAACAAAGACTGTCGCGAGAATTAATTTTTTTATGAATACCATTTGCTTAAAATGACAAGCTATAAAAAAAAACGTTGCAACAATCTTCAATTACTATAAAATTTTTTGTCGCTGCGTAAAACTGTTTGAAAAAAATTAGAGCTTTTAAATTTTGTCCTGCCGCAACTTAAAATTGAAGCCTGCAACGGCAATACCGCTAACGAACAGGGCTTGCTGCTGTGCTGGGATTTTATAACGTCCAGCCCAGAACCGAAGCCCAATAGAATTACTGATGTTGAAGTTAAGAACATAAGCCGAATAGAATTACGTCTGACCGAACCGCTGCTGATAGAGAACAAAAAGATGAGGATTTATTCGTCAGCTAGCATAGCAGCAAACCCCATGTTGTACGTTTGTGCCTCGTCTCTCACTTAATCTTTTTCCAAATAAATTCTCCATTCTGCTGAATAAAAATCTTTGTCGTTTGCCCATTCTCTTTAATGAACTCGCATTTTGCGTCTACTCCCTTTAATATAAATTTAGTCTCTGATTGAAACATGATTGGTAAGGAGCCCTGTCCAACAGCATTCGCAAGCAAAAAATCTTTTTCTTTTGTAATGACGATTGTTCTATTCGGATTGTCTGTTAATTGATAAGTACCAACATAGCTATCTAAAATACTGTCTGCGAGCTGTATGTCCTTAACTAAAGGTTTTCGTAACATTATTCTTGCTAAATCATAAGAAAGCTCCTGTTCATCATTATTAAGCTGCCTGCAATTAAAAAGTCCTGCTATAAAAATATTTTCATTAGGTAAATAAATTTCTTCTGATCTAAATCCAAATATACTGCCACCATGTTCTATGGTTTTGCTTCCATCCAAGTTTCTGATAAACCAACCATAGCCATATTTCGAAAGCTTTCCATCAGTCAATTTGTACGGTTGAAATGCTTTGTCAAGTGTTTCTTTTTTAAGCAACGTATAACTATTTATAGCACTATTCCATTTGTAAAGGTCTTCGGTGTTGGACATGAGCCCTCCTGCACTGTAAAAACCCGACATGCTTATAAAATCAGCATTGTAATACTTTTTATCAATTTTTTCATAGCCCTTAACCCGATTGGGAATTATTTGAGTTGGATTGTCATAATAGGTGTTTGTCAAACCTAATGGGGTGAATATATTTTGGCTCAAATATTCCTGATATTTCTTTCCAGATACTTTTTCAATAATATAGCCTAATAGAAAATAATTTGAATTGCTATAGGCGAATCTTGAAGAGGGTATGAACTCCAATGATTGGTTCTTCAAACTGTCAATTATTTGTTTAGGCGTGAAGTCAATACGGAAAGGGTTTGAGATATTGAATTCAAGATTCAGATAATCTGGTATTCCCGATGTTTGCGTTAACAAGTTTTCAATTGTAATTGTGTGCCCTTTTGAAGGGAAGTCTGTTACGAATTTCTGTAAACTGTCCTTTAATGATAATTTTCCCTGTTCAACCAACTGTAAAATTGCAACGGCAGTAAATTGTTTTGTAATAGAGCCAATTCTGAAAACCATATTTGGCTGCGTTGGTACATTCAATTCAATGTCAGCTATTCCGAATGCTTTGTTGTATAATATTTGACCGTTTTTGGAAATAAGAACTGCGCAACCTGGTGATATTTTGTCGAGCCGTTTAGATATCAATTCGTCAATTAATTTAACTGTTTGTTTATCTTGCTTTGACTGTCCAAAAATTACTGTTAAAGGGAATAGAGAGAAAAAAAGTAAAGCGATATTCCGTGCCATATTTATATTGTTAGAGGGTGTCGTTTGGCATAACGCCCAACAAATATAAAAGTATCCGCAAAGCCCCAATTAAAACCCCGCATAAAAAAATGTTGCGGGGCTTTGTGGCATACTTTTAAGTTGACCGATTTCGCCGTAAGGTTGCTATTAGGGAAAAAGTATCCACCTTGTTTTTCATGATTGATCGGTTTTACAATTCAAAATTGGCCTTATAGGTTTTTATTTTTATACGGCATAAGCAAAGAGATGT
>DASUGF010000058.1:0-44207 GCA_036274175.1 Parafilimonas sp. | reverse complement strand
CTGTTAATGTGCCAATCGAGCTTTGCAGGAAGTTTTTTTTTGAAGCGACTGTTCAATAAATATTCTACAGTTCAAACTGCAACTCAATCTCGTCTCAGGCGGGAGAAGTAACAGGAAGCGTCGGACTGAACCATAGTAGTGCAGATAGCTGGTGAAAATCAGCAGTAGCGAAGGGTTCAGGTTATCTGGTTAAAGTATTTTAAAACAACTCCGTTTTTAAAGCGGAGGATGATAATGAAAGAAATGACAAAATCATTACCGGTGAGTAAAAGGATGGTGTATAACAGCTATCTGAGAGTTTGCGATAAGAATGGGAGTGCAGGAATAGATAAAGAAAGCATTGAGATGTTCAATGAGAATTTATCAGGCAACCTGTACAAGATTTGGAACCGCATGACATCAGGTAGTTATTTTCCGCCACCTGTACGAACGGTATTTATTCCAAAGAAGCAAGGCGGCGAAAGACCGTTGGGTATTCCAACGGTAAGCGACCGTATAGCACAGGGTGTAGTAAAAGATTATTTAGAACCTGCAATGGAAGCGATTTTTCACAACAGTTCCTTTGGTTACAGACCGGGCAGAAGTGCACATAATGCACTGGTACAATGCCATGAAAACTGTGTTCGTAAAGCATGGGTATTGGACGTTGACATTAAAGGGTTCTTTGACCACATCAGTCATAATATAATGCTTCAATTATTGCAACAGCACACACAGGAAAAATGGGTGCTGATATATGTAGAAAGATGGTTGAAAGCAGGGGTAGAACAGAAAGATGGAAGTATAACAGCGAGAACAAAAGGCACGCCGCAGGGTGGTGTTATCAGTCCGCTGTTAGCAAATATTTATCTGCATCATGCCTTAGATGTGTGGATGGATGAAGAAAACCCGCAATGCCCTTTTGAACGTTATGCAGATGACATAGTAGTGCATTGCAACAGCAAAGAACAGGCGGAACAAATGCTCGAAATGCTGAAAGCAAGAATGGCAGCGTATGAATTAACGCTTCATCCCGAAAAGACAAAGATTGTGTATTGCAAAAATTATAATCGGAATGAAAATCACGATAATGAAAGCTTTACATTCTTGAGTTATAGTTTTCAGCCAAGAGCAAGAAAAGATAAGTTTGGCCGCAAGAAGACATTCTTTGTGTTTAGCGGGGCAATCAGCAATGTTGCTAAAACATCCATAAGAGAAGCGATAAGGGGAGTAATGATACCAAGATGGAGCCAACAAACATTGGAATGGTTTGCAGAAAAGCTAAATCCAAAAATCAGGGGATGGGTCAATTACTACACAAGGTTTAACAGGCATGAGGCATTGAATGTATTTAGTTATTTGAATGAACTGATAAGAAAATGGTTGAAGAACAAATACAAACTGCGGAGCTGTAAATCAGTTTATGTAAAATACAAAACGATACAAAAGGAGAACGCTGAACTGTTTTATCATTGGAAACTTGGAATAAATTATTGACTGGATAACAAGAGCCGTATGAGTTGAGAAACTCACGTACGGTTCTGTGAGAAGCCTGGGCTGAAATGCCCTCGCTTACTCGACACTCCTTCTAAAGGCATGAGTGTTGGCTAAGGGTCATTGCGGCTTACGAAGCATAAATGCCCATCATTTATTGTTTCTTTGTTTGCCGTTTTATGTTTTAATAACATTGTGTACATGAACCGCAATGTCGTTGCCAGCACACACAAGCCAGGAACAGACATTGCGGCGAAAAGTAGTGCCACAGCCCTACGGTAAAACCGAAGGCAATCGAGCTGCTGTTGGTACTCATACTGTCACAGGCAGAGACCCAACAACAGGAGCGACAACTACACGAACGACAACAAGCACAGTTCGTATTGCGAATTCTGGTGCAATTGAAGAGGACTAACCAATAAAATGGCGGCAATGAAATATCTATTTTTTATACAATGACTACATTTTTAACATCATGTGGCTTCGTATCTAAAGCGAGGAAATAGCGAGGAAATAGCGACGTTGTAGCGAGGAAATACCGGAGAAGTGAGCCCCCCATCTCCTAATGTTTTACCCTGTCTTATCCTTGTCTTATCCTGAAAAAACTTTACAGTCGTAGGGTTTATTACTAAACAGGCTTTTCAGTAAGGGCGTTATTGCTGAATCAACTTTACAGCAACTTATTTAACTTGAGTAACCCTGATTTCTTCATCAACATCTTCTACTTTCATATAATATCCGTCGCCTTTTTCGTAAATCAGTACCTCGGGCATATATGCATACTGGTACATGCAACTGTATTCAGCTTGCTGCCAGACCGTGCCATTCATCATTTTGAAAATTGTTTCTCCATCCCAGCCATCAAAGGCGCCGTCAATCAGCGTTTCCATGACACCGGAAAAATAGGACGGCGGTTGTAAATTATCCCCGGTAGTATGTTGTAACGGTATTTGGCTTTGTGCGCTATTCCGGTAGCGCTGAAATGAAATTATACTTTGAAGCTTTGTATTTTCCCGAAGCAAAGTTTGTTGTGAGTTCTCCAGGAGTTTGACTTTTTGTTTTAATTCACCGAGCTGTTTATTCAACTGTTGATTATCTTTTGAAGAATTATACAGCAGCATGAAAAAAGTAATGCCTGCCAAACTAAAAACTACTGTACCGGCTATCTTTACCATATAACACGTTTTAATGAATTTTCCTCTTAAATGCTTTAAAAAAAAGATTTGCCTTAACGCGGTGCATGACCCAAAACGAAATCAGGTTCATTCTGAAAATTTACTGTCAAATGATTCAAAATATAACCTTCGCGATTGTTGGCATTCTGGCCGCAGCTCAAAACGGCCCTCCGTATTTAAAGCGATTGAAAACCTTCATTAGTTAACAACAATGCGCATAAATGTATAAAAATTTCTGTTGAGGCATTACAGGATAGGCTTTAAACGGAAATTAGCTTTCGTTTTTACTTCTCTCAGGAAGCTCCTATGTTTAATTCATGAATTACAAACACCATGTTTAACGAAAAGAATACAATATACCATTTGAACCACATCATAGGCACATAGGGGTCACATAAGCTTTCCTATGTGTGTATTTTCTATGTATCTATGTGCCTTATGTGGTAAAAAAAACTTTATACGAAATCTTTATAATTAAATTTAAACAGCTTCATAGGAAGCAGAAGCGTGTTTCAGGCAATGGTAAGATCGTGGTGGTTGTTTAATCAATACAATAAAACATATAGCGGCTATAATGAGGCAAAAGAAATTAATGGCATTTGTCCTTACCTGCGTACCTCTTTAATAACTGCACCGAGCAGATCAACCACTTCCTGCTGAATGATGCCGATCTGCTCTACTTCCTGGCCTGCCACCCAATGCTCACCGTCATTTATGAGGGTGAGGCGCTGGGTTCCTTTGTCTGACTGAAGCAATACATCATACGTGCCGGTAAGATGCCCTGCCCATGAAATCGTTTCCGCGAGAGCTGCTTTATAAAAGATATTGTTTTGTGTGAAGCTGGTAGTAAAAACCAGGTGGTCGATTGTATCTGGCCTGCCAGTGACGAGTTGGAAGTCCATATCAGTTTTGTTTAAACCACCAAGGTAGCAAAAACTTTTATGCCGCACATCGCGACCATTAGTTGCCGCCGCCTTTAGGTGGCGGAATAATTTGTAGTTGTTCAAAATGGCTTTAGCCAAAATAGCTGTTTGGTTAAAGCCATTAATATTTTGCGTACTTAGCTCCACGACTTTAAGTCGTGGCAATATATTTTTCAAACACGTTTAGGATTGTCACCAGCCAGGAGTTGCAATAACAAAATCAGTATTACAATTGAATTTGTTGGAAAAGAGCAATAAAAAGCATTAATTCAAAACTCTTTTATGAGAATCAATATATACGATCTTTCCGTTTTTATCAAGCATGTTATCATCCTGGAAATAAGCTGAATCAACTTTACCGGTTTTATAAGTATCAATTTCTGTGTACCAAACAGAAACCCAATTCTCATTTTTATCATTTGCCTGCAAAGGTATCCATGCGTCCATTTTTATTTCAATTTTAAATAAACTGTCCCTGTAGATGGACGCCATTTTCATGGCAGAATCTCTTGTTGCTTTAAATTTAAAGCCATTGGAAAAGTTAGCTGTAAGTGAATCGCCAAATGTGTTTTCAAAAGCTTCCATATCGTTGTTTTCCCATGCTTTATAATTGTTTAATACATTGGCCACGGTGCTATCTGAACCAATGGAAAAATTGGAAGAGTAAGCCGCCGTGTACGGTAAGGCCATTGCTGAACCGGTAGAAGTTCCGGAATCTGAGGTAGAAGTTGTTCCGGTGCAGGCAGCATACAGTAAGGTTACAAAAAGAAACACGAATGAATTTTTCATTTCAGAAAATTTTGATGTTAATAAAATAGAATAAATGATTTTTAAAAGACGGGCCTGCGGCGATCAAGGGATACGGACAAATATTTCTTAAGCTTGTTACAATGTAAACATTAGTTTGATTAGTGTAGAAAAAATTCTTCTTTGCGAATGTCGCTTCTTCGGTCCTTATTGATGTTATCAACAAAGCACGCAAGCAATTACGGATCACTATTTTTAATTTTTGGCAGCGTTCCATTTCGTTAATAATTCTTTCCATTTGATGGCTGCAGCTTCATTTTTGACCAACTTCAGTGTAAAAAATAGAATACGAAAATCTATATATATTAGAAGCCCTAATTTTTTATTCCTTAAAAATTTTCTTATTATGAAAAGGGAAAAATTTTTATCATTGATAGGCCTTGGATTTGCAAGCTCTTTGTTCTTCGCTGCAAAAGAAAAACGACCTGCAATTGTAGTAACCGATTGCGATGACCCGATAACGCCACAGGTTCCGGAAGGCCCTTTTTATAAAGATGAAAAGCTGAACCGGTTTGATATTACAGAATCAAAAAAAGGAATCTTCATTGAATATGTGTTTAAAGTGGAAGATGAACATTGTAAACCTATCCATGGAGCAATAGTTGATATATGGCAATGTGATAATATAGGCGTTTATTCTGATTTCAAACAAGAGAATACTGTAAACGAAACATGGTTAAGGGGCTACCAGGTGACAGATAAGAATGGCATATGTAAATTCAGATCAATTTTCCCTGGTTGGTATGATGGAAGAATTACACATGTACATGCAAAAGTGCATGTGAACAACAAAACTGTGCTCACCACAAATTTCTTTTTCCCAAAAGAAATGGAAGATAAAATATATCAAACCAATACGTCATTGTATCCTAAAGGGATCAACCCGATTGCACTTTCAAACGATATCGAGCTACGAGTCGATAAAGACACAAAAAGACATGATACACTTTTAATGAAACTTGAAAAAGATCACAAAGGAAATCTTTCTGCTTCTTACATTATTGTTGTAGTATAGGTTGCTTTGATATAACGCTGGTTAGTTCACTAACAATTTCGCAGAGTCAAAGAAGATTGATTTTATAAAACCTCAAACAATCATATCAACAGCACCAACAAGGAAGGGTTTAAATAATCTCTGCCATTTCAACGAAATATATAGCCCCTAGTATTTCTATTTTAAAAAGGATTACTTTTGATAGTATACCTATTTCGCAAGACCAATGCTTGGAGGAGATAAAACACCCTTTATCATAACAATAATCCTGGCTGTATTAAGTTGGTCAGTAAATCGTTCAATAGATAGAGTTTTACAAAAACCTCTCTTGGTATATGATATAACTCAAAAAAATAATTTTTACTCAATTACATTTGAAAATTTAACTACGGATAAAATACTTGATAGTATATCTGTTTATATTATATTATTAAAAAACGGTAATAGCGATCTAAAGCAAAATGACACAATTATTAATTGTGATTTATATAGTGTTTTCGGCATTCTTGGCCCCGACGAATGTATTAATAATAGAAGTAATTTTTCATTTATTATAAATAATTTTCAACCCGGCTTTAAACTTCAAGCAGTTTGCTTAATAAATGGAAATTGTAATATTTCTCCAAGAATAAAAAGTAAAAATCCAGTTTACCTAAAAGAAAAAGGAATAGAAACCTTTTTAGTACAAAATGAATTGGCTATTTACTTGGTTTTGACATTAATTTGTATTATAAGTATAGTACTATATTTTGTCCTTGTGACATTAAAAAAACCCAAAATTAAATACTACTATGTAGTTTTTTTATTACTGAATATTTCAAGTTTAAACTCCTACAGCCAAAATATCAAAACAATTAAAGTTATTGATAAAGAAACTAGTAAAATCGTTCAATGTAAGGCTTTTCTTACTGATTATGAAGGCAAAATTTTATATCAAAGAAGAACAAACTCAGAAGGGTTAATCTTTTTGCCCGTCTGTGGAGATACTGTTGATCTTAGGTTAGAGCCTTTGGATGAGGGCAGTTATAGTAAATACATTAAATCATGTTCTCAGTTTCAAACCGTGTTCAAAATTTCAAAAAAAAGATATATAGATAAATTAGTTAAGTATTCAAATTATTATTCTTCCATTGATAGTTTTGCAATAGCTGCTTTGATCTGCAAGGATATAGCATATTTACAATCATATATAAATGTAGATTCCTCGCAACTATACGAAAGAAGTGCAACATTGTATACTGCAAAAGCGATGGGATATTTTAGCATTCCTTACGTCGAAAAAGGAAATACCAGTTTCGAATTAACAAATGAATTCAAAGACTTTTTACTGGCCTATCAGCAACAGAACGGGTTACTTAAAATTAATGGGTATGTTACATATGAAACAATACAAAGTTTAACAACAAAAACAATTGGCACGATTCAGCCAACAATCAAAGAATTAGAATTAAATCCTCTTATGAATGATCGGGGTTCTTATGCAACTGCAAGCTGTGCTATATCTAATCTTCCAAGGATTTCATTCACAGGAGGAAGTACATATTTAAGTAGCGCAGCTACATCATTGTTGAATAGTGTAGCCCAACAATTAATGGCGAATCCAAATTGCAAAGTGAAGCTGGTGGGCTATGGTGCTTCTGATAAAAGAGCACAACAACTTAGCTGGGATCATGTAAGGGCTATCAAAACTTATCTTACTGAACGACAAGGTATTTCTGAATCGCGAATAATCTTTACTTACGGAATAGAAGGTGATGTTAATACAGTTGATCTTATTCCTACCGGTGAAGAAGGTCCAAATACAGTACCTGCTCCCCATCCTAATTTAAGAAAGGGATGAACTAGCTAAATGTCTCACCTAAAAAATTGCTTCCAACCAATAAAATAACTAAACCTTAAGACTGTTTTTTTCTTGCTTCAGTAAGCTTTTTTCCGTATTCGGTTTTTATGTGGCCTTTTTCCCTCGAATATTTCTTTTAAGAGTTGTCATTTCATAAAAGACAAAAACTCTTATTATGAAACAACTGCTGCTCATTATCGTATGTGCGGGACTTATTTCATTTGTTCATGCGCAAAAGCAGGTTACAGGAACTGTAACAGATGCAAAAGACAGTACGCCACTTTCCGGGGCTTCCATAAAAGTAAAAGGTAGTACAAAAGGAACCTTGACAGATGCCAACGGGGAATTTAAGATATCCGTTCCCTCCAACGCAGTGCTCGAGGTATCGAGCGTGGGTTACGTAAACCAGGAAGTGCCGGTCGGCGCCCAGTCTTCATTGCAAATAACACTCAGCCTGGGCGACAATGTTGTACAGGATGTAGTGGTAACCACGGCGCTGGGTGTAAAACGAACGAGGAACCAGCTTCCTTATTCCACGCAACAGGTTGCAGGCGCCGATGTGAGCAAAACAAGAGGCAACAATTTTGTCAGTTCACTTTCCGGTAAAGTATCAGGTTTAGAGATACGGCAAAGCAATACGTTAGGCGGCTCAACCAATGTAGTACTGCGTGGCTTTAAATCATTAACGGGCAATAACCAGGCATTGTTTGTGGTGGATGGAATGCCGTTTGATAATTCCAACACCAATAACGATAACCAGGTAACGGGGCGTGGTGGCTTTGATTATGGAAGCGCTGCAGCTGATATTAATCCGGATGATATTGAAACGATCAATGTGCTGAAAGGTGCTGCCGCCACGGCTTTATATGGATCAAGAGCAGCTAATGGTGTTATTGTCATCACCACAAAAAAAGGGAAAAAAGGATTAGGCATTACGATAAATTCAGGCGTCATCTTTGGCAATGTTGATAAAAGCACTTTCCCGAAATACCAGAAATTATATGGCGCCAACTATGGATACCTCAATGGATATGGTTCTCCCGACAACAACTTTTTATATTTTGATGTGAATGGAGACGGAGATCCCGACCTTGTAACACCAACACAGGACGATGCTTCCTGGGGCGCAAAATTCGATCCCAACTTAATGGTGTACCAATGGGATGCTTTCGACACGTCTTCTGCTTACTATCACAAAGCGAGACCCTGGGTTGCAGGCGCTAACGATCCTTCCACTTTTTTTCAGACAGCCACATCCATCAATAACAATATCATGATAGAAGGCGGTGGCGATAAAGCAAATTTTAAACTGGGCTATACCAGCAACAGGGATAAAGGCATCTTACCTAATAGTGAAGTAAAAAAAGACCTGGTTAACCTGAACGCTAATTTTAATATTACAGACAGGCTGTCTGCTTTTGGCAACGTTAACTATTCAAAGATCACAGGGCTGGGAAGGTATGGCAATGGATACGGCCCCAACAACCTCATGACAAATTTCAGGCAGTGGTGGGAGATGAATCTTGACATTAAAGAATTGAAGGATGCTTATTTCCGCAACAGGCAAAATGTTACCTGGAACTGGGCTGATCCTTCAGACGAACAGAATGGCCTTCGCCCTATTTATTGGGATAATCCTTACTGGAGCCGGTATGAAAATTATGAGACCGACAGGAGAGACAGGTGGTATGGCAATGCAGGGCTTAATTATAAGGTCGCCGACTGGCTGAATATCATGGGCCGTGTATCACTTGACATGTATAATGAACTGCAGGAAGAACGTATTGCGGTTGGAAGTATCGGCCAGTTCATTGCCGGCCAGCTAACCACAGATATTAACGGGGAGCCTTCCGGTTATGCCAAGTTTGACAGGACCTTTCATGAAACCAATTATGACCTGCTGATAAATTTTGATAAGAATCTTACAGAAAATCTTAACCTGAAAGCACTGTTTGGCGGTAACATCAGGCGAACCTATGTTTCCTCAACGCAGGCAAAAACAAATGGAGGTTTGGTTGTTCCCCATTTCTATGCTTTATCCAATTCACTCAACCAGGTTAATCCGCCGGTAGAAGCTTTAACTCAGATTGAAGTGGACGGAATATTTGGCGGTGCAACCTTATCTTATAAAGACATGCTGATACTGGATGCAACCCTGCGCAGGGACCAGTCTTCTACACTGCCTCCTGAAAATAACACCTACTATTATCCTTCTGTTTCAGGCGGGTTTGTATTTTCCAAATTGCTGTCTCTTCCATGGTTGAGTTATGGAAAGTTAAGAGCCAATTATGCGGAGGTGGGCAACAGCGCTCCGGCGCTTAGTGTGTATGACACTTATGCGCATGACCATAATGCTGTTTCTTTTGGAACGGCCACATTGTTCTCTGTTCCTGATACAAAGAACAACGAGCATTTAAAGCCTGAAAGAACAAAAAGCGCGGAATTCGGGGCAGAGTTATCCTTCTTCAAAAACAGGTTAGGCGTGGATTTTACTTATTACAGTACAAAATCAGTGGACCAGATATTACCTGTGGGTGTATCAACTGCAACAGGATACCTGTACGAATATGTGAATGCAGGCGTTATCAGGAATAACGGTGTTGAAGTAACCCTTAATGCCACCCCTGTAAGAACAAAAAACTTTTCATGGAATATGACGGTGAACTGGTCTCAAAACAGGAGCAAGGTATTGTCTTTGTATGATACGTCAGAGAACCTGCTGATCACTACTTTCCAAAGCGATGTTACACTGAATGCCACGTTAGGCCAGCCTTATGGTACATTAAGAGGTTCAAACTTTGTGTATATCAACAGGCAAAGAGTTGTTGAAACCACGGGACAAAATGCAGGGTATTACAAAGAATCTGAAACGGCAAATGAGGTAATAGGAAACATTAACCCCGATTGGATCGGGGGTATAACCAACACGTTTAAATACAAGAATCTTTCGTTTAGTTTTTTGATAGATGTAAGACAAGGTGGTGATGTGCACTCACTCGACCTGTATTACGGGCTGGCTACCGGCTTATATCCTGAAACAGCAGGATCAAATGACCTGGGTAATCCTGTAAGAAACACGATCGCTGATGGCGGTGGACTTGTCTATAAAGGTGTAACGCCTGATGGCAAAACCAATACCCAGCGTGTTGACATCAGCGGGTTATTCGGCGCTTATGGTTATTTCCGCAATCCTTCAGCGGCTTTTATTTATGATGCGAGTTATGTGAAGCTTCGTGAAGCTTCGCTCACGTATGCTTTCCCTGCCGGACTAATGAAGAAGCTGCATCCTGTTAAGGCCATCAACATTTCGGTGATTGGCAGGAACCTGTGGATCATCCATAAAAATCTTCCTTATGCTGACCCGGAAGAAACAACAAGCTCCGGTAATATACAGGGCCTGCAAACCGGCGCCTATCCAACCGTGAGAAATATAGGCATTAACCTGAATGTTACATTTTAATTCAATTTAACATGAAAAAAATATTCATCATAACAGCAGCATTATACATCATCACAGGTTGTAATAAAGATTTTGGCGATCTGAATGTAGACCAGAAGAACCCGTCTTCAGTGCCATCCTTCACCCTGTTTTCCAATGCACAGAAAAACATGGCATACATGATAGCAGATGCCGATCCGAACAATAATATTTTCAGGTTGACCTCGCAGCAATGGACACAAACTACTTACACCGACGAGAGTAATTATGACCTGAACACACGCACAATTCCTGATAACTGGTGGACCATTTTCTATAAAGATTGCCTGCGCGATTTTGATGAGGCCAGGAAGCTTATCCCGGCTGACGTTTCAGATGAAGGCGCCCGGCAAAACCAGATCGCGATAACGGATATACAGCAGGTGTATATTTATTCGATCCTGGTAAATACATTTGGAGATATCCCGTTTACCACCGCCCTGGATGCAGCTATTCTTTTTCCCACTTACGATGATGCCGCTACTATTTATAATACTTTGTTGTCGAGACTGGATGCAGATATAGCAGCATTGGACCCTGCAGCAGGAACCTTTAATGAAGGCGTTGATCTCATCTATAACGGCGATATTGATAAATGGAAAAAATTTGCCAACTCCCTGAAGCTGGTGATGGGAATGATATTGGCGGATGTTGATCCTGCAAAGGCTAAATCTGTTGTGGAATCAGCAGCGCCAGGCGCCTTTACTTCCAACAGCGACAATGCAGTATTTAACTTCCTGTCTTCCCCGCCTAATACTAACCCGGTATGGGTAAATCTCATTCAAAGCGGAAGGAATGATTTTATTCCCGCAAGCACTTTGATAAACCTGCTTGAAAGTTTAAATGACCCAAGGCTGCCATTGTATTTTACGAAAGACCCTTCCGGCGGCTACAGCGGTGGCATTCCCGGCAGTGGTAACAACTTCTCCAGTTTCTCTCATGTTACCGATGCTCAAACGGAACCTGATGCGCCGTTTGTTTTGTTAGATTATGCACAGGTTGCATTTAATGTGGCAGAAGCGGTGGAAAGAGGAATGAATGTGCGTGTTACTGCAGAGGAATATTATAACAAAGCCATTACGGCGTCTATTATGTCGTGGGGCGGAACGCTTAGTGATGCTGAAACTTATCTTGCTCAATCAAACGTGAAATACAGCACGGCATCAGGTGATTACAAAGAAAAAATTGCCAGGCAGGAATATATTGCTTTATACAATCGTGGCTTTGATGCATGGACGGTTATCAGAAGACTTGATTATCCTGATATGGCAGTTCCCATCAATGCCTTGTCTGATTTCCCGGTAAGATTTACTTATCCCATTCTTGAACAAAATATTAATACGTCTAACTATAACGCTGCTTCAACCGCAATAGGCGGTGATAAAGTAACGACCAAATTGTTTTGGGATAAGTATTGAAGAAGAACCAGTGCATCAAATATAGCTGTTCGAAACATATTGCACGTGCTGTTTTTCATTATGATTAATAGCCGCTGCCTTTAGATAGCGGAATAGATAAGCAGACGTTCAAATGGCTTTAGCTTAAATAGTATTTTGGCTAAAGCCATTTATAGTTTGTGAATCTTTATCCACGACTTAAAAGTCGTGGCAATTTTTATTGTCGGGCCGGTTAGTAATCAACCAGCCAATTCAGTGTTATGCCCACAGGCAAATACGCCGGAGTCTTTATTTCAATTCATTTTAATTTTCTTATGAAAGGTGTGAAAGATATGTATTGACTACCTGCCAACCTCAGCGCTACATCGAGATAAATGCTGTTACCTTCAAAATCTAATTGACTAACTTTAATTACTGATATTATCTTATGATGTAATGTTGTTCTGAATGGAAAACTTTTACATAGCTAATGCATAAACGTAATATCAAGCCTTTAATCATGCTGGCATGTCAGCAATAAGCATAAACTACTATCCTGTAAACAACAACTACTGCAACAATGAAAAAAACAATATTAACTATCCTGGCATTGGTTACAACCTTTTGTTTTGGTTATTCATTCAGGTCACTTACAACTAAAGCGTTTAACGAAGAGCCACCGGTGAAAAAAGTAACCGGCATCGGCGGTATCTTTTTCAAGTGCAAAGATCCCGGCAAAGTAAGAGAGTGGTATAAAACCCATCTTGGTTTAAATACTAATCAGTATGGGGCAGTTTTTGAATGGAGACAGGGTACAGACACCGCTAAAAAAGGATTTACACAATGGAGTCCGTTTAAGGAAACAACCAAATATTTTGAACCGTCAACGAAGGACTTTATGATCAACTACCGGGTAGAGAACCTGGAAGCATTGTTAGGAGCGCTGAAAAGCCAGGGTGTCACTATTACAGACACCATTGAATCAGTTGAATACGGCAAATTTGTACATATAATGGACGTAGAGGGCAATAAAGTTGAACTATGGGAACCGAATGATATAGAATTCGAAAAGCTGGGTAAACAGATCGGTGCCGAAACAACAAAATGACTGTAAAAACCACAGTAAACCCGGATGCCAAACCTAAATGAAATAACACAAATAAAATATCTCTCATGGGTAAAGTAGCAGAAATAAAAACAAAAGAAACCAACGCAAATGTGGAGGACTTTATCAATACTATTAACAATGAAGAAAAGCGTAAAGACTCTTTTATCTTAATTGAGTTAATGCAAAAAGCCACAAAGGAAAAGCCTAAACTATGGGGTAGCTCAATAATTGGCTTTGGAAATAAAAGATATAAAAGTCCCACCTCGGGTAGGGAAGTGGACTGGTTTAAAATTGGTTTTTCTCCGCGAAAAGCAAATCTCACAATATATCTTATAGACATGCAGTCACACGCTGATGCGTTAAAGAAATTAGGTAAGCATAAGACCGGTGGTGGTTGTCTTTACATTAATAAATTGAGAGATGTTGACATGAAAGTTTTAGAAGGGATGATTAATGCAGCGTTAGAAGCAAAATAAATTTATTCCCGGTAAGTAACTTGTCAAATTGCAATCAGCATTTTTTCCCGTAAACAAACCTAAAATTTTTAAGTAGCACAAACGCATTGTCATAAAAATGGAAGCGCGTAGTCCCTTTCGGAGACGATGCTAAACAAAATAAGGTGTTGTTACCAATAGGAAGCATTATGTCATGCAGGGAGTGTCGTCTTTATTTGCCACGGATCACACAGCAACACGGAAGAATTTGTTGTGGCATTATTATGTTGACTTACCATTACTTCATATGTAATCAATATCACTCTTTCTAATTTACAATCGCTGCAACACGATCATACTATCTGCTTTTTCAACTTTGCGATATGTTCCTGTTTGCAATAATTCATCCACAAATATTTGCACGCCGCGATAATAATCTGCGTAATCATGAAAGGCAACATAGCCGCCTTTGTTTATCCATTTAGAAAAATGCCGGAAATCCCTTGAGACATTAAAATAATCATGAAGGCCATCAATAAACAGCAATTGTATAGGCTGGCTCCATTGTACATTATAAGAATAATCTTTGATGATCTCAACAAACGCACCGATGCCTGCTTCTTCAATATTCCTTTTAAAGATATCAAAGGAAGGAGCAGATAAATGCAGGCCCTGGTCTTCGGCGCCTAATTCTCCTTCATGCGGATCAATAGAATACAACCTGCTTTCCGGAAATAATTTTCGCAGTACTGTACCAAAAAGAACAGATGATTTTCCATGGTAGCAACCGATCTCAACAACAGCATGTCGCTGCGGTTCATGCATACATGCTTTTATAGTTGTGGCAATAAGCAGGTCTGCTTCTTTATCACTTAGCCAGCCCTGTACATTTTTTATTGTATCGAGTAATGATAAGGTCATTAATACTTCTCCTGTTGCTGTATGTTCTGCTGTTTGCATTTTTTTTATATAATGATTATGTTGTTGTCTTATATGATCGCGTAACGGATCGTTGTATTCCCGTTTAACAGGATGCACCCAAAACGAATCGGGATTATTTAATGCGGCGATAACATCATGCAGTGTAAATGTCTTTTGATATTTCACGAAATCATAGCTGCAGGGATTAAGCCTGATCTCATATCCTAAAACAGCAACTAATGTGGGTAATATAACTTCTTCCGTTGCCCATATGTTTGTTTGATTCATTATTTCATGCAACAGCTTGTTTTCATTAAACAACTTCACTAAGTCGCGTGACGCATCTGCTGAAAAAACAGAAGATGGCCAGAAGGTCCAGTGAACAAACTTATCTTCACCATTTGTAAATTTCTGCAGCAGCGGTTTCCAGAGATAAAATTCTTTAAGCGCCTGCATTGCCGGCCACACATCAATATCTGCATTATCATTGATCGTTAATCGCCCAGGCTTGCTGGAAAGCATGCCAACATTCGGGGATAGCGCTAAAGATTGTTTTAAATATGCAGCATAGTTTGCCTGCACTGCCAGTTGATCTGAATCAACCATCGTTATACAATCAAAAGAAAAATGCTGCAGCGCAAAGTCCATGCAGCCGAGCGCAAAATGGTGCAGGTAGCCATGCTTCACCGGCGAAGGAGCAGGATGTAAAACAGCACCGAATTCTTCAAAGGGAAAATCAATGTCAAAGAGGCTATGATCGTTACCACCATTATACAAAAGAATAATTGAAGATGGATCATGATAATGCAGGTTGCGCACCAGGTCAATGATACATTCTTTGCTTTCATGTACCAGGCAGGCATGAATATTTTTTAATGTTTCGGTTGCATTTTTTTCAGTTGATCCATGAGCATCATTTTTAAGAAATATTTTTTCATTTTCCCGGGCATCTCCGTTCTTATATAAACGCCAGTCATCTGTCATGATCTTTTTCAGGTCTTCAACGGGATAAGCATGCCACCATATGCCACTCGTTTTTTTAGGGCTTACATTATTTTCATGGATCATGTGCACCGCGATGGAGATATCATCCAGGACTTTCACGCAATCAGGTGATGTTGCCCAGACAAATAATCCATCCATGCCCACATCAATATCCGCAAAATGATTTTTGCACCATAATTTTTTAGTATAACATAGCGAGCTTCCTAATAACCATAAACGTTGATCAGCAGGATAAACATACCGGTATCCAAGATTATTTTTGAAATCGTAATATAACAGGTTGTTGATTCCGCATACTTCAGCTTTGCTATTTTTAAGCGCATTTACCTGGTAATGCAAACGCCTGGATGCATACCAGTCATCATCATCCCAATTCGCTATGATCTCACCATTGGCATAGCTGCAGCCAAGATTGAGTTTTGCACCCAACGTAATTTTATCATTCAGTCGGTAATATCGTATCGCGGGATGATCGGGCACGAGGTCTTCAACAATATCGTTGCCATCATCAATAATGATCAGTTCTTTATTGACATATTCCTGCCGCAAAAAATATTCAATGGCATACGGCACAAAATTGCGCCTGTTGTAGGTAGGCATTATGCAGGAAACAAGCGGCAATTCCTTTTCGTTCACGATTGTATCGGGTATCACAATAAAATGATTTAATGAATCATACCTGTAGCGAGTGTTATTATGGGGGAGGACAAATTGTGCTTTTCAATTCAAAGGTCAAGATAAAAATTTATTGTTGTCCGGCTAAAATATTTTTCCTGGGCTAAAGCCCTTGATGGGGCTGCTTTTCACTAGCCCCAGGCTTAAGCCTGGGGTTATATAACTGAAACCCTTACCCAACGGGCTTTAGCCCAAGTTAACCGGACAATAATGATAAAAATTATATTCCAATGATAAGTGTTAAGGATAAAATTTACTATAGAAATTAAACGATGATATTATGGTTATTCGAATACGTTAAAAATCAAAAACTCTATTGGTCAAAATTGTACAATTACTACATTTACACACAAAGCATAATTACTCCCCGTAAAGCTAACCTTGGTGCTATGTTAAATTGAATTTGACAGTTTGTATCAAAACAGAAGCAACGTCTTCCACCATAGCGGATAGGTTACACCATATTTTGTTTTTAATCTTCTATATGTTCTTCTATGTAACGTTTTTTCTATGTGATCAAAAAATTAATAAGTTGATTTAATGCTGGGGCTTAGCAAAAGAATGGCGTAACTCATCTATTCAAAATTATGCGTACGAATTCCAAAGCATCTAAAGAAAACAGAGCAGCAGCTAATAATACGCAGCATAAAAATCAATCTTTATTCTTTCAGCCTAAACTCACTATTAATCCACCTAATGATGTCTATGAGCAGGAAGCAGATGTGATGGCGGATAAAGTGATACAGGAAAAAGAAAAACCTGCGGAAAAAAAATTCTTTTCACCACCGGTTGTTCAAAGAAAATGTTCGCATTGCGAAGAAGAAGAAAGAGAAAAAAAATTACAGAAGAAAGAAATTAATAACGACAAGATCATTCAACGGCAGGAGGGACCTGAAACAGAACAAAATAATAATTTTCAACTACCATCTTTCAATCCGCAGTTACGGCCACCTTTAGTGCCGCCTTTACAGTTAAGGCCGCCGTTTGATTCAATTGATTATCTCGGGCTACAGGAAACATTTTTTAATCGCGGCGTCTTATTCCCCGGTAGCTACATGGATGCGGCCCGGCAGGAATGGGCAAGGCAATACCTGTTTTACAGGCAGTTTGGTTTAGGCAATGCAGTAGGCAATTCCTTTATTGGCGATACGTTGCGTTTCTTTGGAGTAAAACCTCCCGGTGGTGACTGGAATGCATGGCTTTCCAATACAACAACACCGCTTTCTGTTGACTCCGCTTTATCCCGCGATTTTCCAAATTTTAATGAACAGGAAGAAAGACGCGGCGGATTACCTGCACCTACCATTATTCATGCACCTGCATTGCATTTTAAAAAAGCCGGCGGTGATGCTTCAACCGAAGTTCCTGCAGAGACAGAAAATTATTTGAATAATTTATCCGGCGGTGAGCCGTTGGGCAAAAAGGAAAAAACATTTTTTGAACCAAGAATAGACTCAGATTTTTCTGATGTAAGGATACATAACGACAGTGCGGCAAATGCCTCTGCAAAAAGTTTAAATGCTTTGGCATATACGCAGGGAAATAATATTGTTTTTGGCGCCGGGCAATACCAGCCTGAAACTGATGACGGCAAAAAATTGATCGCGCATGAGCTAACACATGTAGTGCAGCAAAATGGTGCGGTACAACGCAAGACAGCAACAGAACCATCATCCATTGAAGAAGAGATTAAAGCAAAACTCGAGGCCGGAAGTTTTGGCAGCGCTTTTTTACAGTTGAATGACTATCTCGGGTGGGGTGATATCACTGCAAAGAAAACCTGGCTGAAAGCGCATCCTGAAATAAGATACCTGTTTCTTAAAAGTTTCCCGGCAACATTGGTAGCCGAAGTGTACTCTGCTGATGAGCTGATATTTAAACCGGTAGCAGAAGCTTATAAAATGATAGACTGCTGGCACCAGGAAGAACCGGAAAAGCAACTGGTATATGCACAAAATCCAAAACTGTTCGATCATCTTGTTCAGTCCATTTCTCCCTATACAGGTGAAACTATTTCAAACGTCGTTGCACGCTTAATAAGCACTATACCGGGAAAAAAATACCTGAATTATGTAAAGAACCCTGACTTTCATACGATCAATCTGCTGGCGCCGACCATTGAGAAAAAAATAAAATTCTATGCACAGTACGACGGTCTTTTTAAAGTCGTTTCAAAAAAATTCGATCCTTTTACCGGCACCACAAAAGAGATATTTGAATATATAACCGATACCAATGAAATAGATAAAGAAAAAGCCATCGGCATTTATGAGGTGCTGAAAAAATTGCCGGAAGAACAGCGCAATGCTTTTTTGGAAACGGCTGCATTTTCCGGAACGCTTGAAGCAGACAAAGACGCTGAAAAATTCTATAAGAAAAATTATAAGGCTCAATATAAAGCTTTACCGCATAACTGGGATGCAGCGATTTGGCCATGGAGATGGGGGAGCTGGGATGCACCGTTTGCGGAACGCCTCACGATCGACCATGTTGATTTAATGAGCAGCAAGCTCACCTATGAATTTAAAAGCACACGCAAGTTCGGTTTTGACAAGGGTATTGATTTTAGCAAGAATGCAGCAGCCGGCCAGGATAAAAGTGATGCAGATAAATTTATCCTGCTGCTGCAGGATGACAATACTTTTTCTGACCCAAGCCGGCTATACCTGTTGCTTGCCATAGGCGTAAGAGGCGGTCTTGAAAAAACCATTACAGAAAAAGTATTAAGGCCAAAAAGCGATGCCGGCCTTATCACGCAACGCATCCTGCCCATTATAGAAAGCTATGGTTTTATTGCTGCAGATAAATTCAACTATCATGCAGATAAAGCCATAGATGTTGATTATTCAAGATGGCAAACGGGTTACATCATGAGCCGTACCATCTTCGGCGATAAATCGGGCAAAGCTATTGGCGAGCAAAGAGGAACATTCGACCTGCTGAAGCTGCAGGAAACAAGCGATAACCTCGGCTCACTCGGTGGTATGCGTTTCAGCAATGCCACCTCGCCGGAAAATGAATATGATACAAAATGGCTCGATCAGCAGGTAAAGACGCATGCAGGCTCTTCTACTCTATTTCCTAATCTTGAACTTACAAAAGGCAGCGCCCGCCAGAATAAAATATTCGCCAGCATACGCAACGATGTAAAGCAGGCAAATATTTATGCTTCTACTTTACGGGTTGAAGGACTTAATTATTTTAAAGCCGGCACACATTACCGCAGCGGTCCTGGTGTATTGCAGGGCATAGCTATTCATTTGTCATGGACAAAAGATACCAGCGATCCGGATAATGATATTTACCTGAGCCTCGGCATGGAAAATATCCTGTTGAATAATTTTCAATTGGTAGCGCCAAAAAGCACCATGGCTATTGGGCAGATAGTAATGAAAGGGCTGAATCTTTCCTTCTCACAAAAACAACTGCCTGCTTCTAAAGGTATATTCTGGGGATTATTTAAAAATGCTGCTTATACATTGGATGCACTAATGGCGTTGCTGCCTAACGTACTAACATTATTGCCCTACGCGGTAATGACGATGGCTGAAGAATTCAAAGGCGCTAAAGAACATGCATATAAAGATAAATTAGGCGCATTGATACAGGCTGATTTCTCATCGCTGCAGGCCTCGCTGAAATTTACAAGCCTGCAGGTAAAGAATATCTATGATACATCTGCCGGCTTCCTGGATGATTTCAGTATAATGGATGACACTAACAAGGCGCCGCAGGAAATTAAATTGAGTGAAAATACATCGTGGAGGCTTACAGCGGGTGAGCATATAAGAGCACGTATTAAAACCATTGATGAGAGGATAGTTGCTGAAAAAGCGGAGCCGGTCATCAGCGACATAAACATTAAAGTGCTTGAAGCAGAAAAACAGGAATTGCTGAAAGATCTTGCTTATTTAGATAAGGGTTACGCAGAAGATATGAAAAAAGTTACGGGCGATGATGGTGGTATTGAACGCTTTGATGCACGCAAACGCAAAGCAGATTTTGAAGCAAAGTATAAGAGTGTGAATGTTAACATATCCCTGCATGGCATTCATATAAAAGGCGGCGCCTACATCCGTGATATGTTGAATGACAAGCTGAAAGGAATGGGCTTTGAAGAACCCACCGTAAAAGGTCTTGAAAATATACAGATCGGTTCGTTGGAATCTGCTTTCACCGCCAGCGGTAAAGGCGTAAGCAATCAACCTAAAAAAACAGGCATACTCATACAGGATATACGCTTGCCATTAATAACCGCACCCAGGCTTTTGTATAAAACAGGTGGCATGCTGATAGAAGCAGGCGCACCTATGCTGGAAAATATTGTAGTGGCTGCAGCTATAAACTTTGCACAAAATCCATTGGACAAAGGCGTTGGCGATTCTTATACCTGGATGATAAAAGAGCTTACAGCAGCCAAAGCAACTTTTAACGGCATTACGGTACAGGCCGGTAAAGCAGAACCCCTGCTTGATTTCCCGGCAAAAACACCGGTAGAAGCCTGGGGTTTTCATTTGTGGGATTATGACCCCGGAACAGGAAATATTAATGTAAGCATTAATGATATAAGGGCACAGGGTGTTTACGCGGATTCAAACGAGGCTGATAAAACAAGCAGTAAGATCGGATTTGGTATTGATACGGCGGTTGGCCATACCCCGGGTGAAAATGTTAAGCCCGCCATTGAAGTGAAGTATGATAAGAAAGATCAAAGCATCATTACAAAAGTAAATATTGCGTCAGCCCGGATACCTTCTATTGATGTGCAATCACCGGAGCTTAGCATCAGCAGTTTGGCAAAAGATGCGAATGCCGTTGAGGTGAAAGATGTGCAGGCAGACGTAAAGATCGTTCTTGAAAAAGATGCTATTCCCGGTGCGGAGGCAGCCAGGCCAATGAGCATTGATATAAACAGCCTTCATGTAGGTGAGATAAATGCGCAGGGTATTAATGTGATCATGCGTGAAGTGCCGGATACTGAAAATAAAGATCCCAAAGCAAAGCCGGCAAAACAAACCGTGCAGGAAGTTGCGCTGCCAAAGAATGATAAGGTATCCATACAGGATATAAATGTACTTGGCCTGCGGGTTACCATGGCCGAAGTAGCAACGAATGATCCAAACGATCCTCTTGCTATACCAAAAAAGGTTACTCAATTAAGTACCATTGGCGATAATGCCGAAGTGGGCGTTGGCAAAACAAATCTTGGCGGAATTAACTATAAAGAAAAATCAGCCAAAGGCAGTGTATTAAAAGCCATTGCTTTACACAGCGGCAAATTTGATTCCCTCACCCTTGAAGCTATTGCAAGAAATGGCAGGCAGTACACGCTGAAAGAGTTCTTTAAATTTTTTGGAAGAACAAGGCTTGAAGGATTGGATGCCAACGCATCTTATGCGGAAGGTAAAACAAGCGCTACTGTTGGATTAAAGGGCAAAAAGAATATCCCCATCAGCATTGATTATACTGAAGAACAGGATGGCAAGCCGGGTTATTACGATATGCGTTTGCCTTTGGCACGTGTGAATGTGCCGGCTTTGAATATTGTAAAAGACGAACACGAAGTAACCATTCCAAAACCGGCGGATAAAGCACATGTTTCTTTCATGGATGATGTGGATGCCCGCTTGAGAGCCTATATAGAATTTGATGCTGAAGGCAAGGTGCATTATGATATTTATTTAATGTCGCTTGATATAGCGAGGTTGAATGTGTTCGGACTTAAATACAAGAATACCAAAGAAGGTGTGGAAGTGGTATTTGATGCTGCGAAAGGCCTTGTTATTCCGGATGTGCATGCAGGCGGTTTCCGCTTCTCGTCTGCAAAAGGCTTTGATGTGTTTGGCAAAGCCGGTGGCTGGTTATCGGCAGGCAGCGCAACAGAAAGCATCACGGCGAGCTTTGACAGCATTACTGCAAGGCTTGCCGATGGCGGCTTCCTCGCAGAAAAAGATGGCGGCCGTTCGGCGCTTGACCTGGATATAGCCTCGCTTGGTTTTATGCGGGATAAAGATGGCAACATGGTTGTTGTGCTGGGTGCTATCAGCGGTGGTTTCCCGAAAATGACCATCACGCAAACCGACCCTGATACAGGCGCCGTTACCACGACCGTAATAAGAAGCACCGATAATAAGGCAGTTACCGCCGAAGGCGCACTTATTCACCTAAATGCTGATAAGAATAAAGTGATTGATGTATTAAGCTTAACTGCAGGGGGCATAACGGTTGACAGTGTGGAAACAAAAGGTAAAGAAAAAAGTACAACCTCTGTTAAGCTCGCATCGGGAGCATTGGGTGCAGATACTGCAAGCATAAAATTAAATTCCGATGGTTCAAAAGAAATCACACTCACTAACATTAAAGGTGGCCGGATAAATGCAGATCTTATCTCTGAAAGCGGCGGTAAAAAAACATCAGAGAAAAATATAACATTGCCCGATCCTGAGTTGATACATTTAGAAGCGGTGATCATTAAAATAGATCCGGATAAGCATCAGCATATCATCCTGCAAAGACCAACCATACGCAAGTTTAACCTGCGTATGCCCAGTGTAAAAAAAACCGGCGACTACACCAGCATAAAATGCGACCTGACAATTGACGGTAATGTGGAGTTAGGCAATGGCAGCTTTAAAGATATGACCATCGGTGCGCCATTTGATGCATTTATATTTAGCGTCGAAGATAATGTGCCTGTTAAAGTAAGTAACCTGAGGCTTGAATATAAAGATACCAGCACTTCTGTACCGGAAGCAGAGAAACCTGACCCGGTGTTGGAAGAAGCGCAAACAAGATTATTGGAACTCGAAGAAGCAAAAGATGCTGCGTATGCAAAATTCTCCGGCACAAGAAGAACTTTAGGTACTAACCATGGCGAACCTGTTGATAATCCGGAATGGGAAAAAGCACAAACTGCTTACCTGCAGGCGCAAAAAGCATATGATGCGCAAAAAGCAGGCATCATAAAAATGCAGAAAGACAAGGCAGCCGCTTCCATGACGAGAAAATATATTGATGCCGTGGAAGGAACCGCAGAATTAAAACTATCTGTTTTAGACACCCTGCTTACGCTGAATGTAGAAACCTATGGTGGCGATAAATATGTTCATATTCCTGATTCAATATTAACTGATATAAAGGCCATTGTTAATTCAGTAATTACCTATACTGCCAATAAACCTTTTTGGCAAAGCAAGGAAATAAAAATGCTTGCCGGCAGACTATATTACCGGTCTTTGATTCCATTGGCGCCAACAGCTATGGCGCATATATCTTCTATTAAAGATGGATACGGGGTAGGAGCGGTATATAATCTCTTTAATGATTCCAGTCTTTACCTTGGCATTATGGAAGATGATCCAAATATGTTTGGAGTAAATATTGATTTGGAAACATCATGGCTGGCAGATATTTCAGGCTACGATAATCAGCCTGTGCTTGCGCTTTGTGAAAAGAAATATAAGCATCCGTCAAAAGATGGTTATTATAATGTATGGGGCATTATTGAAAACATGCAATATGTTAGCCCGGCACTGGTATCTGTAAGCGGCAAACTGGATACTGCCCGCTTAAACAGCCTGCTGTCAGGCGCGCAAACAGAAGAAGACCTGGATGAGTTAAGTATGAAAGAAGCCGGCATGGAACTGCTGGCATACCTTGTTTATAGCTTTAAGCAGGAAGGAGATGATATTTTTAGAGAAATTAAGCGTAAACTGTTTATTGAGTTAACGGCTGATATCTCCCTTAGACCACAGCAGGTGATTAATGCATTATTAAAAGAAAATGAGGCAGGCAGCTTAACATTTGATAAAGGCAAAGACAAGATTGAAAATATACATATCGAAGGCGCTTACATCAACCGGGGCATCAATAAAGGCGCTGCAAGTATAGGCGGCGGAAAAGAAGGTAAAGATAATATCAGCATTCCCGGCGCCACTTATTTATTAGATGAAAAAACAAAAACCACTAAGGTTAGTTTTTCTGAAATAGAAGTAACGCCTATTCTTGCCGGTTATGAAAATGATGTTTATAAAGTATTGAATGAAAATATTTCAGTAAAAGGGTTAAAAGGCGCCATTAAGAAAAAATAATGCTCTTTATTTTTGAATACTCAAGCCGGGTGTTTTTCGTCTGCGAGCCGGGGAGTATTTGATTTCGGGCATTAAAGCTTTCATCTCCTGTTCTGCAATTCGACAACTAAATGCTTTGCTATTATGATACTTTTATATCCGTTTGTATTAAGTCATCCCGAGACAGGTTTAACAGTAAATAATCTGATTATTATATTAACTTTATCGTTCCTGTGGTACTATTCATAACCCCTCTTTTTATCTGCAGGCTGAATAATGTTTAGCATATGAAAATGCTAAGTATGCGCTATAAAAAACTTTGTTTCCTGGTATAAGATAAATAGGAGCGGTTAATATGTTGCAACCAAGAACACATATTACTTCAACATCCGGAATAAAAAATACAGTCAACACCGGCGGCGTATTCTTTCAACCGAAACTTTCCGTCAATAAACCCAATGATCTATATGAACAGGAAGCAGATGCAGTGGCTGATAAGGTGATGCGTATGAGTGATGCGCCTGTTACACAACCTCCTTTTTTTAAGCCATCCAATCTCTCCCTCTCCACCGGAGAGGGCCGGGGAGAGGCCGTTCAGCGCAAATGCGCCCATTGCGAAGAAGAAGAAAAACAGACGCAGCGAAAGGAAAGTAATGCAGCTATTACTAATGCTTCGCATCCGGAAAACTATATCAATTCTATTTCAGGAGGAAGGCCACTTGGTGAAAATGAAAGAAGTTTTTTTGAACCAAGGATGGGATATGATTTCAGCGATGTAAGAATTCATGCAGATTCAAGCGCCGCAAATTCAGCACGATCAATTAACGCGTTAGCTTATACATCGGGAAACAATATTGTTTTTAACGAAGGACAGTTTTCTCCCGGTACCGATGATGGCAAAAAATTGTTAGCGCATGAACTGACGCATGTGATGCAGCAAAATAGTAGTTCATCTGAAAATACTATTCAACGATATTCAGATACTGACCATCACATTCTCGAAGAAGTAGCGCTGACCGATGTATTCTCTGAAGAAGAACTTAAAAAGATCGAGCACGGAAATATGGAACGCGATTACAGCCAGCTTCCTTCCTTCGGGTCCGGAGTACTTGTAGGCGAATCAGACATAGGTCCTTATAAAGCTCATGAACATTTTGACAATTTTATTTTTGACCGTGATAAAAATCAGTGGATCAGCCATAAAGAATACGATAAAATCTGGGATGAGCATACAAAAGAATGGATAAGCAGGCCGGTGCCATTAAAACCCAGGGCCGTTCCCCGCGAAACACCATTGCAATACATCGAAAGCGAGCTAACAAAAGCCGTTGAAAAAGATATGCCTGATACCGGTTCTTTTACACATGTGGGTAATGCTTTTCATACCATTGAAGATTTTTTCGCACACTCCAATTTTGTTGAATTAATGAAGGGCGATTATACTTCCGGTAAGGAACTGACTACGCATCCTCCGGGAGCGCCGGGAGCTGCTTCTACAGATTCTATTTTAAGCAACGAACTCGATCCTGTTCCTGCTTCTGTTTATAAAGAAAGGTTTAATAAAGCTAATGAACAGGGATCAGTAGTGTCTCATGGAAACATGTCAAAAGATTTTCATAGTAATCCAAACCAAACATTAGCTATGACCCTCGCGGCATTGGTGATACGACAGATCGGAACAATGGTTAAAAATGTATTCGGCTTAAGAATAAAGACGCAACGCAATGAATACCTGAAAAATGTAATCATGGCTACCGTGATACGCTATTTAAGACCACCTGATGAAAATGATAAATGGTGGGAAAAATTATTAGAAGATGATGCCGGCAGGGCTGCAAGAAAAATAAAAGAACTGCAGGAAAAAACACCTGTCACCGTTAATCAACTTCCGGGCAGCCCATTACGTAATCTGGAGGCAACAAGGTTCTCTTCCTGGAAAGCGATTGGTTTAGGCACTTCCATTTCCATTCCTTTGAAAGACCGTACATTCTTTACTGCAGGATATATGCTCTATGCACCGGGTACAGGAGTTACACCTGATGATAAGATATTGGTTGCACCAAGATCGGAATGGGACCCGGCGGATAAACCTAAAATAATTTTTGGTGCCCAGATTTCCGGTACGTTCGATTTAACCGACTTAATAACTAAGAGAAGAAAATAACATGTTTGAACAATTAAACTTTTCAGGCGGAAGCAAAGAAAAGGAGTTAACCGGTCGGTCGAAGCAAACTTTCTTTCAACCGAAATTGTCTGTTGATCAGCCGGGTGATCCCGATAGCTATCGGGATGAACAAGAGGCAAATGCAGTTGCTGATCGTATAACAAGACAAGGCGGTGCTACTTCAAATTCTTTCTTTAGTCCTTCTGCGATACGACGTAAAACAGGAAATGCAGTTGAGGATGTTAATGGTGGCAGATCATTAAGCCAATCAGAAAGATCATTTTTTGAGTCGAGGATGGGATATGATTTTTCCAACGTGCGCATACATACCGACGGCAATGCTAATGAGTCTGCAAAAAATATCAATGCATTGGCTTATACGCATCGCAATGATATTGTTTTTGGCCCGGGCCAATATCAACCCAACACAACAGAAGGTAAAAGACTGCTGGCGCATGAGCTGACGCATGTGGTTCAGCAAAATAAATTCTCTTCGACACCTAACATCCAACGTGATGTAGGATGGGCGCGAGGATCTTCAGGGTTGCCGTATGGACCACCGCTCACTGCAGATAGCAGTCAAAAAATAAAGGAGACAATATCGAATGCGCCTGAAGCATATAAGAAATGGAATTTGAAGACATCCTGGACTTCAAAATTCCAGGTGGCATACGATCTGAATACAAATACCGTAACGGTAATTGTCAAACTGTACACTTCTGCAGATGCTGCCACGAAAGCTGCGTGGGAAAAGGCGATTGAAAGTAAATGGAGCAAAAAATATAAGATACAGGTACTGGACAGCGAAGGAAAAGAAACAAGCAAAAAAGATATAATGGTGGATGTGCAATGGGTGGATGATAAAAAAGATGCGCATTATGTCATCAACCCTACAAAGGCAGGCGATACAAGAGGCGGCCGTGCAGGTCTTGCCGGTACAACATCGATGACGGACTGGGGCGTGAAAGATACAGTGGATGTAGCGCACGAATTTGGCCATATGCTGGGTAATGCGGAAGAATATTTTACTACCAATGGCGTGGACTATACGGAAGGAGGAAAAAAACGGGGATTTAGAGATACGGGCGGAGGGATAATGAACAATCCTGCTGAAGATCCTGCGCCAAGGCATTACGAGTTGGTGCGAAAAACAGTGGTTAATTTATTGGGGGCGGAAAATAAGAATGTGAAGGTGATTTAGGTGAGTGGTGAGTGGTCAATGGTGAGTAGTGGATAGTCAATAGTTACTTAAGGCTTTAAGTCCCTCGCCTTTGGAGAACTTGTCCTGATTTTTTGCGGAGGGCCGCCAGGTCAAAAAGCCGGGATTTAGGGCGGTTAAAGTCAATCGGTAAATGCGCAATTCAATGTTCAATATTCAATGCGCATCGGTAAACATTCATCACTTGAATATTGATTATTGAGTGTTGAATATTGAGAGTTTTAATGGTGATGAATAGCAATCAGGAATACGCACAAATAATCAATAATCAATGTTCAATATTCAATGCCCAATGTGAAGAGCATTAATCCACTTGAATATTGTTATTGAGTGTTGAATATTGAGTGTTTAATTGGTGATGATAAGTCAATCAGGAATAATCAATAATCAATGTTCAATAATCAATGCTCAATGTTGAGAGCGTTCATCCACTTGAATATTGAGTGTTAAAGATTGTAGCTAAACTAAAGTGACAAAGTGTATGTTGACAGAAAAGGCTATGCTTTATGATCAGAAATACAAATAAATTTACAGGAGATATTTTTTCAATAGTGCGGTCTTTATTTCATAAGCAGGATACAGGCAATGCGAAAACATGTTCGCAGCAAAATAATTTTTTCTTTCAACCCAAACTTTCGATCAACCGACCTAATGACGTTTATGAACAAGAAGCAGATGCAATGGCTGATAAAGTGATGCAGACTGGAGCCTTTCATTTATCCTTTTCAGAAAAGGAAACTTTTTTCAAGTCCTCAAACAACCCCCTCTCCTTTGGAGAGGGCAGGGGTGAGGTCATTCAACGCAAATGCACAGAATGTGAGGAGGAAGAAAAAAAAGTACAGAGAAAGGAAGGCAATAATACTGATTCATCCCCATTGCAAACAGGGAATAATATTTCTTCTCTGTCAGGCGGCAAACCTTTAGGGAATGAAGAGAGATCTTTTTTTGAATCAAGGATGGGTTATGATTTTTCAAACGTGCGCATTTACAATGATACAGGCGCTCATCAATCTGCAAAAAACATAAATGCACTGGCTTACACACATGGAAACGATATTGTGTTTGCACAAAATCAATATCAACCAAACACTGACGAAGGGAAAAAATTGCTGGCGCATGAGTTAACGCATGTAGTTCAACAAAACGGCGATGGTGTTTCTTTAAAAAGAGCTCCCGACATGATTCAGCGGGCTATGGATAAAGATCCTTCAGCGCTGGATGACGACCAGCTAAAAAGTGAATATGATGCCTACAATGAATACGTGCACAATATTGATCCCGCAGATTATACCTCCGAGGAAGATAACATGAATTATTTTCTTGCATTAGAGAAAGAACTAAAGAAGCGATGCGTTAAATCAAAGCCATCGCACCCTGAAAAAATAAGTGATAAATTAATTGACCGCATTACCGGAAAATATGCAAGCATTGACGGCGATCCCGGCGAAGGCAAAGGTTTTTATAAACCTTACCTCGCCCCCGAAGGCCAGTGTACGGTGGGCTATGGGCACGTGATATTTCCAAAATCGGATTGTACTATTGATATGGAAAAAAATTCCTGTACCTGTGCTGGCAAGTGGAATCTCAGCGGCGAACCTGCAGCGCGTAAACTTCTACGCGATGATATGCAGGTACATGTGAATGAAGTAAACAAAAAAATCAAAGTTGATCTGAATGAAACAGAATTTGATGCGATGGTTGATCTTTCCGCGCATGTAGGAAGTATGCCGGCTGATTTTGCAAACTATGTAAATGAAAACTGGTGTACGAATAAACAGGCGGTAAGAGAACGGTATTTAAAAACTGCCATTACAATGAAAGATAAAAAGACAGGGAAGATGAAAGTAATGCAGAATTTTATTGACAGAAGAAAAAGACGAGCATGGTAAACGCATCGTTAATAATTTTATAGTTCATGTCTGAACGCGCTAACATATCGAAAAAAAAACCGGCTGTTGAACGTACACAAAACGGTCAGCCTTTCTTTCAGCCAAAGTTATCTATCAATCAACCCAATGACGTTTATGAGCAGGAAGCTGATGCAACGGCTGATCATGTAATGAGCATGAATACAGCAATCCCCAAAAAAACATTCTTTGCTTCATCTACAGTACCAGCCATACAAAAACAGGATGATAAAAAAACAACAACAGACACTAAACCCGATGAAAAAAAGCCGGAAGAAGCATCCGTTGGATTTATAGATACAGCATCCTTAAAAAAAGCCGTTACAGAAATTTTTGGAAAATTGCCCGATCGTTATAAAGAAGCATACAGGTCTTATGAGAAAACACATTCAGTTTTCATATTTGATTTGAGTGAAAGCCGTGCACTTGCTTCAAAGGAAATAATGGCGTTATGGAATATAAGTAATGCTTTAGTATATAGATCCTACACAGGTTATAAAGATGTTGGATTTGGGGACGCCGTAAAAATTGCGGAATCACTCTCCGGTGTTTCAGATACCTACATTAGCCTGGCGTCACTAATACTTCAGAAAGATATAGATAAATATATTTCAGATGAAGTGCCTGCGCTTGTTAAGAAGAACCTTGGCATAATTATACTTGCAGGGTTGTTGATACAAGGCGGCGTTACAGCCGTGCAATATGCCACCAGCAGTGAAGCCAATTTCACTTCACTTGTAAATCCTGTTCTAACAAGTTTTACAACGCCGCCTCCGGGATTTACCAATCCCCTGATACTCGAAAACATTGCAGACCCAAGATTTAAATCTCCGTTCCTGAAACCGGGCGGAGGCCCGGATGTTAATTATACGGAGAAAACAAAAGATCCAAAAGTATCGCCCACGTTAGATGTAAACCTTGGCGTAAACGTGGCGTCTTTTGGCGACTTGTATCCAAAAACAGAAGACGAAAAGAAAAAATATAAAGGCTTTGAGCTTTACCCGTTCTTCAATTTTACCAGGTCGTATGCGCAGCAAACGGAAACGGGTAAAGAACAACAGGATAAATATTTTGCCGGGATCTTTATCGGTGATAAAGGCGTTTATACCTTACTGGAAGCCGGGGTTATTAACGGTCCGCTTGGCCCGATTGAAACTTATGGAAAAGGCGGCCTGGTCTTCAGAAATTTCGGCAGCCTCCGGCTTTTAAGTGTTGATGCAGAAGCAGACCAGAGAGGCAGCTTAACGCGTGGCAGGTTAAATGCCGCTTCCCAGATTGAATTTGTGGATAATGAAAAATGGCAATTCATTTTGGGTGGAACTGTTGGCGGTTTATTCCCTGGCGCTGGCAAGCCCGGCAGCGTGGATTTCGGTGCAAGTGCGTCATTGTATTATAAAGATTATTCTGCTGATAAGAAAGATGTATATAAAACAGGAGGGGAGCTTGGATTTACATCAAGATTGCAGGATCCGTTTGATGCAACGTCAAGGCAACTTTTTACATTCAAGGCTGGTCTTGTATTTAAGGGTATTGTAAGATTAGGATTACAATATGATCAAATATCAGGCACCGGCCCAATCAATACATTCCCCACGTTAAGCCCGGCGCTTACGTTACCGCAAAGCAACATCACCGGTTATGCAGGAATTGATTTTGCGCCGTTATTGTTTAGGAATGAAAGTAAAAAATGATAAGAATATTTTGCTAATGTTGATCTTCTATACCTGGATGCCATGCTGATTTATAAATTGTCATCTACAAATTTTTTGCAATAATCTTTTATTTGCTGCCTCACCAACCGGAACTGTACTTTTATTTCTTCCTCTGCGCCGGATGCCTTTGCAGGATCAGGAAAGTTTTGGTGGAATTTTTTTGCCTTTGATGGAAAGAATGGACAGCGTTCTTTTGCGTTGTCGCACACAGTAATTACAAAATCAAAATCAATATTGCGGTATTCATCAATATTGTTGGAAGTATGTGTTGAAATATCGATACCATCTTCCTGCATTGTTGCTATTGCTTTAGGATTTACACCGTGCGTTTCAACGCCCGCGCTGTAAATTTTTGCTTTGTCGCCTGCGAAATATCGAAGATAACCTTCTGCTATCTGGCTTCTGCAACTGTTACCGGTACATAGCACTAAAACTTTTTTCTGTGTCATAACTTAGGAACGATCTGCCGATGTTAATGGCAACATTCAGTGCCGCAGCATGTGGTGGGTCTTTCTGCATAGACTGTTATACTGAATATGCCTTTGTTACCGGATCTGAAAAAGGTTAAGTCTTCTTCATTTAAATAATTTTCTAAAATATCATCAGGAAGGTTAATTGGTTTTTCTTTCTGAAGTGTGATATTGCTGAAACTGTTCGCCTTTATCAATTCCAGGTAAACTTCTTTTTGTATTGCCCCTGCAACACAGCCTGCATACATTTCTGCATCCTCGCGTAAGGCTTGCGGTAAATCACCAATTAATACTATATCTGAAATACTAAAATGCCCGCCGGGTTTCAGTACCCGGAAAATTTCTTTAAATACAGCGTCTTTATCGGGCACAAGATTTAAAACGCAGTTGCTTACGATGACGTCCGCCGTGTTTTCCGCAAGAGGTATTTTTTCAATATCTCCCTGCCGGAACTCAACATTATAATAACCCAATTTTTGTGCATTGGCTCTTGCCTTCTCAATCATAGCCGGCGTAAAATCAATGCCGATCACCCTGCCGTCTTCCCCTGTTTCCGCCCTTGCAATAAAACAATCATTGCCCGCACCACTGCCAAGATCAATTATCGTGTCACCTTTTTTTATTTTGGCAAATTGAGTGGGTAAGCCACAACCTAAGCCCAGGTCGGCATCGGGAGTATATCCATCCAACGTGCTGTAATCATCGCTCATAATGTTATTAACTTCGGTGGAACAACACCCGGAATTGCAGCAAGAAGATTGGCCGGCATCATTATCCTGTAAAGCTATCTCACTGTATTTCTGCTTTACAATTTCTTTAAGTTGTGCTGAATTTTCCATTTGATTCTTTTTTGATTAACAACAATTATTCTTCTTACTTAATTTTATATACATGTTCGCAAAGTAATCACGAAGTTTTGCAATTGCTTTTTCATCGATGCAATAACAAATAGCATTGCCTTCAACATTTCCTTTTATCAGTCCCGCATTTTTCAGTTCCTTCAAGTGTTGAGAGATCGTCGGCTGCGCAAGTGGCAGTTCATTTACAATGTCGCCGCAAATGCAGGAGTCAACTTTTATCAAGTATTCAATGATAGCAATTCTCGCAGGATGGCCCAGCGCTTTGGTAAGTGTGGCAACTGCGTTTTGTTTATCAGTAAAATGTTCTGTTTTTGTAGCTCCCATATTTAATTTAATATTGCAATATTACGATAAACACTTTACTAACAAATTTTTTTTCTTTTGAAGTATCATAAAGACTTAAGGCCGCATAAATCTTAGCATATGTTACATTTTTTAAGGAATATTGTTTCTGTCGTTTTTACTTAATATTTTTATTACGAAATAAATTGAACAAGATCTTTTGCAACATCCTTATTCAAATATTATTGCTTCATTAAATTTCCTGGCTAACCTGTTACAACAACGGTTAGATATTTTTTTCGGAAGAAGCGAAGAAACGGTGATCACTTACCCGCAACTGGAATTGAACAATGATGATTCTTTATTGTTTAAATTATTTTCCCGGGAGGATCTTTCCATAGAAGAAAAGACAAGTTTCCTCATTGCTTTTGTACCACATATACAGCCTAATTTTTTTGATAATATCATTCAGCAATATTTACCTCATGGCGGCGATTTTACAGAAATAGGTGGCGTTAAAGGTTCCAACCAAAGAAGCATGTTGCCTACCGGCGAAACAGCCCAGTTTATTTTAGCAGGAAGTAATGTAGAACAGCGATTGAACATCCAACATCATCTTTTAGGCGGAAGTCATCTGATAAAAGAAGATATCATTGAATTGGAAAAAGTAAAAGACGGCGAACCGTTAATGAGCGGAAGGATCATTTTAAATGAAGATTATTTATTGCCGCTGCTTACCAATAAAGAAACAGAAATAAAATTTGGCTCTGATTTTCCTGCCAAAAAGATCACTACAAAAATGAACTGGGACGATGCCGTATTGAACGATGCAACGCTGAGCCAGATCAATGACATTATGATATGGATGCAATACAATGAAAAATTGTTGGAAGATGAAGTAATGAAGAGAAAAATAAAACCCGGTTACCGCGTATTGTTTTTCGGGCCTTCAGGAACCGGCAAAACACTTACGGCAACTTTATTAGGCAACCAGTTAAAAAAAGATGTGTACAGGATAGATCTTTCGCAGGTGGTTTCCAAATACATCGGAGAAACAGAAAAGAATTTGGAGAAAGTTTTTTCAAAAGCGGAGCATAAGAACTGGATATTATTTTTTGATGAGGCTGATGCATTATTTGGTAAACGAACCAACGTGCAAAATGCGCATGACCGGTATGCCAACCAGGAAGTAAGTTATTTATTGCAGCGTATAGAAGATTACCCGGGGCTGCTCATCCTTGCAAGTAATTTTAAAAATAATATTGACAGCGCTTTTGTACGCCGCTTCCATACAACGGTTTATTTTCCTATGCCGGATAACAAAGAGCGGCTTTCCCTCTGGAAAAAATCAATGCCCGCCATCATAAAAACCGAACCTGATCTCAGCCTTACCGAGCTTGCCAATAAATATGAAATAACAGGCGCTGCTATTTTGAACGTAATGCATTATGCCATGTTGAAAGCGCTGGCGGCAAATGATTCTTATATACGGTACCAGGACATTATAGAAGGCATACGCCGGGAGTTACGCAAGGCAGAAAAAACGATGGTTTGACACTATGGTTATGTCATGCAGAAATTGTCGCTTTTATTTGCCACGGATCACACAGAAACACGGAAGAACTTGTTGCGATATTATTGTGTTGACTTATCATTAGTGCTATGCTAATTGTAAGTTGTCGCATTCAAGTGAGTGGTGAGTGAGCTAGAGAGCCTACTCACCATTCACCACTGACGACTCACGCTTAACTTAACACTATTCCTTTTTAAAATCATGCTTCATGGCAGTTATGCTCTTCTTTATGTAATCTGAAATAAAGTTTACATCTTCGGCAATAGTGGCTGTTTCCCTTTCATTTTTCGCTTTTGTTTCCAATTCCCGTATCAAATGTTTTAATGGCGAAAGGTTAAAAAGATCAATGGACGTTTTTAGTTTATGCGCATAAAAATAAACGGTCTTCCAATCTTCTTCATGAGATGCTTTTTTAAGCTTTGAAATCGTCTTGGGAATCGTTTCAAGAAAAAGATCGATCATGTAATGTATAAACTCGCTGTCTGCCTTATGGGTTTGGGTCAGGCTTTTTGTATCATATAATTTGCCGGCCTCAGACATTTGACTTCTTCGGTATTTTTAGCTGATTACTATTGATCATCCTGTATATGGTTGATTTGCCAACATTCAATTTGGCTGCTACTGCCAATACATCATAATCGTATTCATCAAGATATTGCTGAATAAGTTTTACTGTATATTCTTTCAAAGTGTAGTTGCCGTTTTTTGCATGATTGCTCATCACATGTGTAAAATTTATCTGCAGGTCATCTTCGTTTATTTCTTCTCCTTCAGACATCACACAGGCAAGCTCAATTACAGATTTTAGCTCCCTGATATTTCCCGGGAAAGGATAGGTGATCAGTTTTTGCTTGGAACTTAACGACAAATGCTTTTTACCGAGATTATTTTCTTTGCAGAACTGGTCAATAAAAAACTTGGCGATAAGCAACATGTCATTCTCTCTTTCCCTTAAAGGCGGCAAGCCGATCGGTAAACCGAGTAAACGGTAATAGAGGTCTTCCCTGAAATTCCCTTTTGTAATTTCTTCTTTTAAATTCCGGTTGGTTGCCACGATTATCCTCACATTTACTTTGATGATATCATTGCTTCCGATCCGTATTACTTCCTTTTCCTGCAATGCACGCAACAATTTCGCCTGCAGGTTAATATCCATTTCACCGATCTCATCCAGAAACAGTGTTCCGTTATGTGCTTCTTCAAATTTTCCTATTCTCCTGTTGGTTGCGCCTGTAAATGCACCTTTTTCATGCCCAAACAATTCACTTTCCAAAAGATCCTTTGGAATGGCGGCTACATTCACCGGAACAAAAGGTTTCTTTTTTCTTTCGGAATTGAAATGTATCGCCTTGGCAACCAGTTCTTTTCCGGTTCCGGTTTCGCCGGTGATAGAAACAGTGATGCTGGTTTCGGCGGCTTTTTCCATTAACCTGAAGGTTCTTTTAATAACATCGCTGTTGCCAATAATTATATTCTGGAAATTATATTTTCGTTCAACTTCTCTTTTCAGATCCTCCACTTGTTTTTTCAGCGCCAAAGTTTCTTTTAAGTTTTGTATGGCCATCCAAAGTCGTTGCTCTGTATCAGCATCTTTCACAATATAATCGTGCACACCCTTTTTAAACAGGTCGATAGCTATTTTAATATCTTCCTGTCCGGAAATAATAATTACCTGGGTTTCAGGACTTAATTCTTTCACCTGGTTCAATAGGGCATCCCCATTGATATCCGGCATATAGTAATCAAGCGTGATGATGTCAGGTTTTTCATACAGGGCTAATATGAGCGATTTGGCAGAATAAAATTTTGAAACCTGGTACTCAGGATTCAAAGACAAGAAATGCGCCAGCCTGGCTACATATAGCTCATCGTCATCTACAACAAATATGCGCACGGCTTCCCTTAGCATACACGGATTTTGTATTTGCAAGGTAATGAATTGCAATTTTTTTTCAATATATTAAAATGTAGTTTTTACCGTTGTTACTATTTTTTAACCTGCGGCTCGCCTGTAAACTATATTTTTGTTTGATGGAAGTTACGTCTGAAATGATTGACCGGATTGCACATCTTGCAAGATTAAAATTTTCCGAAGAAGAGAAAACAGCCCTGAGAACCGATCTTGAACGCATGATCGAATTTGTGGAAAAGCTTAGGGAGGTTGATACCACCGGTGTAGAACCATTGCTCCATATTACAGACGCGGTGAATGTGTTGCGCGAAGACGAGGTAAAACAAACGATATCAAAAGAAGATGCACTGCTAAACGCGCCGGCGACCGACGGCAATTTTTTTAAGGTTCCTAAAGTGATCAAAAAAGAAACTGAATAAATTAAACCTGATTATTCCATGCAGCCAATTATAGAATTGCAACAGATCCGTAAAACCTACTACATGGGCTCTAATTCCCTCGAAGTGCTTAAAGGCATTTCGCTCACCATCAATAAGAATGAATATGTGGCGCTGATGGGACCCAGCGGAAGTGGAAAAAGTACACTAATGAATATTCTTGGTTGCCTTGACACGCCAAGCAGCGGCACTTATATTCTGAATGGAAAAGATGTGAGTAAAATGGCGGATGATGACCTGGCCGAAGTACGCAACCATGAAATAGGTTTTGTGTTTCAGCAATTTAATCTTTTACCCCGGCTAACGGCTGCCGAAAATGTGGCGCTGCCCTTAATTTATGCCGGCATAGGCAGAAAGGAAAGAACAGAGCGTGCTATGATAGCCCTGCAAAAAGTGGCATTGGCAGATAGAAGTCATCACAAACCCAATGAAATGAGCGGCGGCCAGATCCAGCGTGTGGCTATTGCAAGAGCACTTGTAAATAATCCTTCCCTGTTACTGGCGGATGAACCAACAGGAAATCTCGACTCAAAGACATCTGATGAAGTTATGGAGATCTTCGGACAAATACAGGCCGGCGGCAATACCGTTGTTTTGGTAACACATGAAGAAGATATTGCAGCCCATGCCAAACGTGTCGTGCGTTTGCGGGATGGCAATGTTGAAAGCGACAAGTTTAGAGAAATGAGAGCGGTTACGCACTAGATTCGATCAATTGGTTATTGCTGGTGAGAGACAATTGGAAATATGCAATAATCAATGTTCAATATTCAATGCTCAAGGTGAAAACCTTTAAAAAGAATGAATGATGAGAGTGATGAATTGTTCCTACTTGAATATTGATTATTGAGCGTTGAATATTGAGAGTTTAAAACACAACTCAACATTCTTTTAGTCCTAACGGAATATGTAAAGCAAGCCCGCCTTCCGCCGTTTCTTTGTATTTGAAGTTCATGTCTTTGGCAGTTTCCCACATGGTTTTTATTACCTTATCAAGACTTACACGCGCATAATCGGGAGAGCTTTGTAATGCAAGCTGTGAAGCCGTAATCGCTTTGATCGCCCCCATGGTATTGCGTTCAATGCAAGGTACTTGTACCAATCCGCCAATTGGATCGCAGGTCATGCCGAGATGATGCTCCATCGCGATTTCAGCAGCCATAAGCGCCTGCCGTTGCGTTCCGCCAAGGCTTTCTGTAAGTGCGGCTGCCGCCATGGAAGAAGATACGCCTATTTCAGCCTGGCAACCGCCCATCGCCGCAGAGATCGTCGCTTCTTTCTTAAAAATGCTGCCTATTTCGGAAGCTGTTAAAAGAAAGCGTATGATCTTCTCTTCCTCATTACCGCCACAAAATGTAATAAAGTATTGCAATACGGCAGGGATTACACCGGCAGCGCCATTGGTTGGCGCTGTAACCACGCGGCCAAATGAAGCATTCTCTTCATTCACAGCCAATGCAAAACAGCTAACCCAGTCCAATATATATTGAAAATTATCACCGCCGCTTTGTATCGCTTTTGTCCACGAATCATAATCGGTATAATCGTTTTGTTTGATGAGTTTCCTGTTAAGATCAAAAGCCCTCCGCCTAACATGCAACCCGCCGGGTAACTCGCCCTTGCTATGGCAGCCACGATACATACATTCCTTCATAACCTGCCAGATCGCAAGCACGCCTTGTTTTGTTTCAGCTTCCTTTCGCCAGGCATTTTCATTTTCCATTACTACTTCATGAACGGATAATCCTGTTTTCATACACCAGTGTAACAGGTCTTCAGATGTATTAATGGGGAATGGCAGATCAACAGCCACCGTTTTGTTTTTATTTTCATTTTCTTTTACAACAAAACCGCCACCAATAGAAAAAAATGTTTCGCTGATTTGAATATTGTTGTCACAATCTGCGAGAAAACTTAAGCCGTTGGGATGAAAAGATAATGTTTCATTCACCAGGAACTCTACATTAACGCCTATCTCTTTTTTGCCGTTCAGTAATAATTTTTTTTCCGATTGTATGCGGGCAGTTTTTGAGGCGATGGAACTTACATCGATGGTCACCGGGTCTTCTCCGCATAAACCCATCAAAACGGCAATATCCGTTCCATGGCCTTTACCCGTTTTTGCCAATGACCCATATAACAATACGGTAATTGAATCTGCAAGATGGAACAGGTCTTTTTGTTGCAATGTTTCGATAAAACGAAGGGCGGCCTTCCAGGGGCCCAAAGTATGTGAGCTGGAAGGGCCAACCCCTATTTTAAACATGTCAAATACAGAAATAGCTTCATGTGGCATATAGCGTAAAATTAATCAGTATTGAAACTTTTTGGACAAAACAGCTCTTTTCAAAAAAAAGACGGAACATTGCAACCTTTTTAACTTTAAAAAGGTCATTTATTGAAATAGTTATAACGCATTGACGTTTTAAAACTCAATAAAATTAATTATGAAGAAAATACAATTGATGATTTTTACTTTAGTGTGTGTGCTGATCCTGACTGCCACATCGTGTAGTTTGGGTGGTGACAGTAATTCAAATCCTGACCAGGGCATGTTCTTAGTAGCTAATATTTCTCCCGATTCGCCCCCTTTAAGCATGAATATAAACGGATCTTCTTTTAGTGCGAACTTAAATTATGGAAATTATACGCCATATTATATTGCAACTGCCGGATCATACAAGTTTGATTTTTATGGAACAGGCACCGCGCCTGTGTTAACCAAAACCGTGAATATAGAAACTTCAAAAAGGTATAGCAGCTTTGTAATTGACTCCTTCAGCACATTAAAATTAAGCTTTGTGGAAGATAAACTCTTTCAGCCGGCTGCGGATTCCGTTTATGTACGGTTTTTTAATTTCAGTCCTGATTCACAACCTGTTAATTTATATGACTCCGCATCAAAAACCAAGTTGTACTCAATGCGTTATTTTAATGATGAGGCAAGTAATGCTATTTACACGGAGTTTGGCAGGGTTAAAGCAGGTATTTACACGCTCAGGTTAACAACGCCCTCCGACTCTGTCCTTGCGACAAGAAAAGATACGCTGACGGGCGGTCATATTTATTCTTTATTTGCAAAAGGGTTTGTAGGTGGAACAGGAAACCAGGCAATTGGCATAGGTCAACTTATCCACTATTAAAGCGAACAATTCTTTTATTTAGAACCGTCTTATTTCTAAGGCGGTTTTTATTTTACAGAGGTTGAATACTTCAGCTTATTTTTAATAATGACCGTAGATTATATAATAGCCGGGCAAGGTATTTCAGGCACATGGCTTAGTTATTATTTACTAAAAGAAAATAAAAGCATCGTTGTATTTGATAAAAATGACCCGCAAAGTTCCAGCAATGTTGCCGGGGGTTTAATAAATCCTGTTACGGGCAGGAGGGTAGTAACCACGTGGATGGCGGAAGAATTGATGCCATTTGTCTGGAAAGAATATAATGCTGCCGGTGAATTTTTTGGAATAAAAGCCATTCATCAAAAAAACATATTGGCGTTTCCTTCAGCAACAGACCTGCAGCAGGCTTTTGCTGAAAGAATGCAACAGCAAAACAGTTATATACGATCACCGGCATCAGAAAAAAATACACTTCGTTCTTTTTTTAATTTTCCGTTCGATGTGTTTGAGATAAATCCATGTTATGTTGTTCAGATGCGCGCTTTTTTACAATCATGCCGTACATACCTATTGGAAAAAAATCTTTTGCGTAATGAAACGTTTGATGAAACGGAGCTTATACTTAAAGACGATCTTGTTGAATACCAAAACATCTTCGCCAAAAAAATTATTTATGCAGATGGCATACAGTCTATGCAAAGCAGGTACTGGAAACACCTGCCGTTTGTTCAAAATAAAGGCCAGGCGCTGGTCATTGAAACGGACGGCTTAAACACTTCCAATACTTACAAATTTGGTCATCTTACACTTATTTCATTAGAAGAAAAATTATGGTGGGCCGGAAGCAGTAATGAACTTTCGTTTGAAACAGTTGCACCAACAGAAGATTTTAAAAACAGAACTGTTTCGGCATTAAAATTAATTTTAAAAAAAACATTTGAAGTGAAAGAACATTGGTCTTCATTGCGTGCCGCAACTGTAGAGCGAAGGCCATTTGCAGGTATTCACCCATTGCATGACCAAATTGCTATTTTAAATGGATTGGGTTCCAAAGGCTGTTCGTTAGCGCCATGGTTTGCAAAAGAATTGGTTGATAGCCTCATTCATGAAAAACAGGTAAATCCATTAGCCGATGTAAAGCGTTATTCGAGGATATTGGGATTAAAATGATATCGAACGAAATGTAAGTGATAACTTCTGATTTTTATATTCAAAGTCATTGTTGTCCGACTAAAATTTTAATTCTCGGGCTACAGCCCTTGATGGGCTTGGTTTTCACTAGTCCCAGGCTTAAGCCTGGGGCTATATAGCGGAAATCCTTATCCAACGGGCTTTAGCCCAAGTTAACCGGACAATACTGATTCAAAGTAAAGATTCGGAGGATGATCATAAATAAGCATGGTGTTTGATATAGTTTCGCAAATCAAAATTTTTTCAAAAAAATGGATGACAATTTCAGGTTGCGAAGATTGCTACCTTTAATGCTTCATTTAAAACAGTTAATCATGAAAAAAACAATGGACAGCTTCTTGAAACGGCTCCAAAAAGCCTTTGCCACTTTATTTGCCATCTTCCTCGTTTCCGCAATGATGATATCCTGTGGAGTTAAAGATTCAGATCTGCAGTCAGCGATCGATCAAAAAATTCAAGCCACACCCGAGATGACAGGGGTGTCTGCTGCTGTTCAGGATGGAGTGGTTACATTAAGCGGTGAATGTAAAGATGATGCCTGCAAACTGTTTACAGAAAATACTGTGAAAGGAATGAAAGGCGTTAAATCAGTTGTAAACAATACTACAGTTGCTCCGCCACCTCCGGCGCCCGTTACCATTGCTGCTGATGATGCGCTGGTAAAAGGAGTTGCTGATGCCACCAAAGATTTCAAAGATGTAAAGGCAACGGTGAACGATGGTGTAATAACCCTGACCGGTGAAATTAAACGGTCTGACCTGAAGACGCTTATGCAATCATTGAATACGCTTAAGCCTAAAAAAATAGATAATCAACTTGTAATAAAATAATGGAGGAAACAATGTATGGCATTACAGGAAAAATATAAACAACTCATAGATACTGCAACATCATCCGGTGTGGGCAACCTGCAGGTAAGAGAGCAGGACAATGTGTTGTATATTGATGGCGAAGCGCCAAGCGGGGCAATTAAAGACCAGCTTTGGGATATATACAATACCATCGATCCCGATTATCGTGCGGGAGATCTTGTTATGAATATTAATGTAGCGGGCATTGCACCCGGAAGCCAGCTTAAAGTGGCTACGAAATCTTCCAACTTAAACATAAGAAAAGGGCCGGGCACTGATCAGCCGATAGTGGGAAAAGCGGGACACGATGAAATGGTAACGCTTTTAAGTAAAACCAATGACCAGTGGTGGTTGATAAGAAACGCCAAAGGCGAAGAAGGCTATGTATATACGCAATACCTGGCTCAGTAACAAAATGTAAAGAAGCCACCAATTAATCACGGTGGCTTCTTATAATGGATATGGTTACTTAGTTAACACCAGGTTTTTGGTGTCAACTTTTTTACCGTCAGCTAAAAGTGAATATGCATATTGTCCGGAAGCTAAATTTCCCCCAATAATATTTACAGTATTTATACCTTCAGAAAGTGTATAAGATTTTATCATTTTGCCATTTCTGTCATACAATGCGAGCTGAGATTGCTTTACAGAAGAAGGAACATAACATTTAACCGTTGTGCTTTCAGAAAAAGGATTAGGCGCATTTTGAATTAAGTAAGCGCCGGTTGCTTCTGCGGATTTACTATCAGATGTGCCGGATGCCATCCCGTTTCGCACTGTTTGTTTTAATTCATCTATTTGTTGCTGTTGCCGGTCAATAACTGCCTGTTGCTTTTCAATAATTGTTTGCTGTTCCTGCACGCTTTTAATAATAATAGGGATAAGTTCAGTATAATTCAAAGCCTTAAAGTTTTCAGCACCACCTGTTTTTCCATTTTCTATATCTGCATCAGACCGTGGGTCAAACCTGGTTTCCTTTACAAGACCGGGCAAAACTTTTTCAACATCTTCCGCTATTAATCCATAACGGTCTCCCTTTGGCAGGTTCATTGATTTGAAATTGCCGTCATCTTTATAGTGATACATTTTAGGATGTAACTGCTTTATTATATCGGTTGCTTTAGTAAGGTCTTTTATATCTTTTTTCAATGCCAGGTCAGAGGGCTGAAAAATACCGGTGGAGTAAACACTTCCCAAAAAATACCCTGCATAGTTATTGGGATTCCCTGTTATGCCATATATACCCACTCCTGTGACTGAATTACCCTGGACACCGGTGGCCATGCCTTTTGAATTACCCCATACACAGGGATCATAACTTGTAGTGCTTGTCTTTTCCATATATATACCGGTATATGCGCCCGATTTGGTGGCATTAAAAGCAGAAGCATTGCCTCCATCTGTAACATTAATACCGTTGTAGTAGGCACTGGCATTTACATTCAAGGCATAAGCGGAGTTGTAGCTGCCATTGATACCGGCAGGATAGGAGGTTGTCATATTGCCTGAAGTGTTGATGGCAACTGAACCTGAAACGCCTAAAAGGGTGTAGCCTCCATAATAATTAAGATAAAGGCTTGCTGCTGCTCCATTGATTCTCGCCTGGATAACATCAACATCCATTCCTATATTGTAGCTTTTGGCATCTCCAATCATAAAATACCCGGGAGAAGTTAAGTTTACATAATCGGTACCTATAACCTGCAATTTTGATACAGGAGCCTTAGTCCCAATTCCAACTTTTCCATTAGAAAGTACCCGCATTCGCTCAACCCCGCCGGTTTTGAAAATTACAGGCTGCTTATCAGTTGTTCCTAAAAAATTCACCTTGGGATCAATTTTTGCATTTCCTTTTAGTTTCCATGCCGGTGGCGTTTGCGCATTGGTGGCAAAAGAAAAAAACGTTACACAAAAAAATAAGACCGGGAGGTTTACTTGTAGAATATTCTTTTTCATGAAAATAGTTTTAATTAATGCAAGGCTTTTGTAAAACCGCATTAATGCATAGCCGGATCACAAAAGCGAAAGTCTTTATTGAAACAGGAGGAAACAGTTATTAAAACAAAAACCACCATTACTGATGGTTTTTTGTTTTAAAGAAATATGAAAATTAATTGGTCATTACCATGCTTTTGGAATCAACTTTTTTACCATCGGCTAAAAGAGAATAAGTGTATTGCCCGGAAGCCAGGGTTCCGCCGGTTATGCTTAGATTATTTATTCCGG
>DASUGF010000057.1:0-10467 GCA_036274175.1 Parafilimonas sp. | reverse complement strand
ATTCGCAAGCAAAAAATATTTAAAATAATAGCAGAGCGATACAGAAACAGAAGAAAACGTTTTGGGTTGAGAGTAAATCTCATCGCCGGTATTTACAATTATGATTTATATAATAATTTCAATTAATGCAAGAGGTTTATTATACCATTTAAAGCAAAGGCAACGATGATGGGTGTCGCAATCAAGTTTCATATTCAATTATGCGGCTTGTATAATTGAACTTCTCCGGAATTTTTATCACCATCATAACTTACATTAAAAATTTTATGTTTGCAATAAAATAAGGCATGCAACTCAAAAACACTTTTATCCACCATGTATTTTTCTGGCTGAAAGAAAATAATGAAAGCAACCGCGAACAGTTAATTGAAGGCTTAAAAAAATTATCATCGGCTTCAACTATCAAACAATTTCATATAGGTGTTCCTGCCAATACCCATCGTGAGGTTATTGAAAACACGTATCATATTTCGTGGATGCTTTTGTTTGATAATGCTGCGGACCAGGACAGTTACCAGGTTGATCCCATCCACCTCAATTTTGTAAAAGAATGCTCGCACTTATGGAATAAAGTAACAGTATTCGATACTATCAATGCTTAACAGTATTTATTATGAAGATTGCTTCCGTTTCACTTATCTTAATTTTTGCCATGCACCACGCATATGCACAAACAACCATCAATTTATATGACGGCGCTGTTCCGAACAGTAAGCCATATGCCACAAAAGAATTGTGGGTTCCGGAGGATAACGGCGATACCATTGTACATTACACATCGGTTCCAACACTTACTGTTTTCCTGCCTGATAAAAACATCGCTAATGGTACAGCAGTGGTTATCTGCCCGGGAGGCGGTTACTGGGTCACCTCGATTGTAAAAGAAGGATTTGACATAGCGAGAGAATTTAATAAGTGGGGCGTGGCTGCTTTTGTCGTTAAGTACCGCATTCCCAATGATTCATCCATGGTTGATAGAAAGATCGGGCCTTTGCAGGATGCCCAGCGGGCGCTTCAATTGGTACGTATGCATGCCAAAGAATGGAACGTAGATATAAATAAAGTAGGCACTATGGGTTTTTCAGCCGGCGGGCACCTGGCTTCAACAACAGCTACCCATTTTAATCACAGCTATATTGAGAATCCAAACAATATCAGCCTGCGTCCTGATTTTTCCATCTTCATTTACCCGGTGATAAGTTTCCAGGACAGTATCGGGCATATTGGTTCACGCGATCAGCTTATCGGTAAAAATCCGCCTAAGGCATTGCTCGATTCTTATTCCAATGAATTACAGGTAACAGCCCAAACCCCGCCAACATTTTTAATACATTCAACCGATGATGATGCGGTGCCGGTAATGAATAGCATTGTATTTTATGCATCGCTGCTTCATTATAAAATTCCAGCAGAGATGCATATTTATAAAGCCGGCGGACATGGATATGGCATGAACAACCCAACAACGAAAGACAAGTGGATGGAGCGTTGCAAAACCTGGATGCAGGGTATGAACCTGGTTGGTAAATAATGAAAGAATTGTTGTTTTTATGTGAGGTAAGTAACTGTTATGCTGAATAGTTGATTGGTTGATCGGTTGATAAGTTGATAAGTTTTAGAGGAATTGGGAATTAAGAATTTGGAGGTAAGGAGTTGAGCAGTTGATTGGTTGATAAGTTGGAAGGTTGATGAACTTTTCGTTTTTAAAAATGGAACTTCTTTGACTGGTAAGTTGTAAATCCGCAATCTGCAATCGCCAATCTGCAATTGTGAGTGGTGAGTTGTCAGTTGTGAGTCTATCAACCGTAACTTTCACTAAAACCCACATTTATTTTATTATAAAATTTAAACGCTGACTGCAACAGAATGTATGGCATCACTCATTTCTTTAATAAGTGATGCATCCTTTTCAATGGCGTTCCCGACAACAATAATATCTGCGCCGCTGCGGCAATTGAGATAAGCCTTTTCAGGAGTGGTTATACCGCCCCCTACAATTAAAGGCGTTTCAATATGTGAAGAAACTTTTTCTATCATAGCCGTGGGAACCGGGTTCCTGGCGCCACTGCCGGCATCCATGAATATCAGTTTCATGCCCAGCATTTCGCCCGCCATTGCCGTACACATGGCAATTTCGCCTTTATCGGAAGGTATGGGTGTTGCATTGGAAATGTAAGATACAGTGGTAGGTGCGCCTCCGTCAACCACCATATAACCGGTGGGCATAATTTCCAGGCCGCTTTGCTTCACGGCCGGGGCGCTTATTACATGTTGACCGATCAATAATTCGGGGTTACGGCCTGATATTAATGATAAATATAATAATGCATCCGCATAACGGCTGATTTGCGAATGAGAACCAGGGAAAATTATCACCGGGATAGAACAGGAAACCTTTATCTGCCGGATACATTCATCAAGATTATTAGAGATCACCAGGCTGCCGCCTACAAAAAAATAATCTATCCCGGCATCCAAAGCTAATGATACCAGTTGCTCTGTTGTGGCAACATTCACTTTATCTGGATCAATGAGTACAGCAAATGATTTTTTCCCGGCTGATTTTCGCTCTTGTATGTGATGGTACAACGTGTGCTTCATGCAGGTTGATTATTGGCCTTATTGCAAAAATGCAAAAAAGTTTGCATTTCCCGATAATTCGCGGTTATTGTTTTCAATGGTTTAATCATTAATTAAATACGTATTTTCGAAAATTAAGTGTTTTAATCTTAAAAAACCTGTCTTTTTAACCCGAATAATTTTTTATAAACAAAGTTTTTTCTGAAACACAATGCAGGCTTGAACTTTAAAAAAAAGCGTGCTCATTTTCCACACATGTGCATATTCAGAGTTTCATTTTTCATAGCTTAAAGATATTTTCGTCGTCTGCCTCTAACGCATAAAATAAATTTCTAACTCAATAAAATAATTCAAATGGCATCAGGAAACCCCAAAAAAGCATTGCTGTTTCAGCGGCGCTTTACAAAAGAAGGCATTAGCCCTTTTGATATGTTTGAATACGATTATCGTACCAGTATTATCAAAAATCCTACCGGCGAGGTTTTGTTTGAGATGAATAATGTGGAGGTGCCCAAACAATGGAGCCAGATCGCAACGGATATACTGGCACAGAAATATTTCAGAAAGGCCGGAGTGCCGCAACCAGATGGAAGCCTGGGGAGAGAAACTTCTGCCAAACAGGTAGCGCACCGTATGGCAAACTGCTGGCGTGTGTGGGGGGAACGCAACAATTATTTTAATTCGGAAAAAGATGCACAGGTATTTTATGAAGAACTGGTGTACAGCATTTTAAACCAGGCATGCGTGCCAAACAGCCCGCAATGGTTTAACACAGGCTTACATGAAAGCTATGGCATTACCGGGAAACCGCAAGGACATTATTATGTTGATGCGAAGGATGGAAAACTAAAAAAATCGACCAGCGCATATGAAAGACCGCAACCGCATGCATGCTTTATTCTAAGCGTGGATGATGACCTGGTGAATGACGGCGGAATTATGGATTTATGGATCCGTGAAGCAAGAATATTTAAATACGGTTCCGGCGTCGGCACTAACTTTTCCCGGATTCGCGGCGAAGGTGAAAAATTAAGCGGTGGCGGAACCTCCAGTGGATTAATGAGCTTTCTAAAGATCGGCGACCGGGCAGCGGGCGCTATAAAAAGCGGCGGTACTACAAGGCGGGCTGCTAAAATGGTTTGTCTTGACCTGGACCATCCCGAAGTAATGCAGTTCATTAACTGGAAGATGGAAGAAGAAAAGAAAGTGGCTGCATTGGTTGCCGCAGGATACGATAACAGTTATGAAGGCGAAGCTTATTTAACCGTATCAGGCCAGAATTCTAATAATTCTGTTCGCATACCTAATGAATTCTTTAAAATACTGGAAGAAAACGGCGACTGGGAACTTAAAGCAAGAACCAATGGAAAAGTGATGAAAAAAATCCCTGCCCGTGAAGTTTGGAACCAGATAAATTACGCCGCCTGGCGTTGCGCCGACCCGGGAACCCAATACGATACTACCATCAATGAGTGGCATACATGCCCGCAGGGAGGACGTATCAATGCATCGAATCCGTGTTCTGAATATATGTTTTTAGATAACACTGCCTGCAATCTTGCAAGCGCCAACCTGATGAAATTTTTCGATACAGAAAAAAATATTTTCGATGTGGAAGGCTTTGCATACACCTGCAGGCTTTGGACAACCGTGCTCGAGATCTCTGTGCTGATGGCGCAATTCCCTTCGAAAGAAGTTGCGCAACTATCTTATGATTACCGTACGCTCGGTTTGGGCTTTGCCAATCTCGGCACGATGTTAATGGTTAGCGGCATTTCTTATGACAGCGAACAGGCCCGCGGCATTGCCGGAGCTATTACCGCAATTATGACCGGGATATCTTATAAAACTTCTGCTGAACTGGCTGCGGTATTAGGTGCATTTCCAAGATATGAAGAGAACAAACCAGATATGCTGCGGGTAATGCATAACCATCGTGCTGCTGCCTATGATGCCACGGAAGCTTATGAAGGTTTGAGCCTGCAGCCGGTTGGCATCAATGCAAAATACTGCCCTGATTATTTATTATCTGCTGCCTGCAAAGCCTGGGATGATGCAGTTGAACTGGGAGAAAAATATGGTTACAGGAATGCACAAACCACAGTGATTGCCCCAACCGGGACCATCGGCCTGGTAATGGATTGCGATACAACGGGCGTTGAACCGGATTTTGCTTTGGTGAAATTTAAAAAGCTTGCCGGTGGCGGTTATTTTAAGATCATCAATCAAAGCGTGCCGGTTGCTTTAAAAAATCTTGGTTATAATGCAAAAGAAATTGATGCCATCGTAAAATATGCAGTTGGCTCTGCAAGTTTTGAAGGAGCACCTTTCATCAACCCGCAAACGCTAAGTGAAAAAGGGTTTATCGCAGAAGAAATTCAAAAACTTAATAATGCCGCTACCTCCGCTTTTGAGATCGGTTTCCTCTTTAATAAATTTATTTTGGGTGAAACTTGCCTGGAAAGGCTTGGGTTTACCGCAGAACAATACAACGATTGGAATTTTGACCTTTTAGATGCACTAGGATTTTCAGACAAAGAAATTGAAGCCGCTAATGATTATGTATGCGGAACAATGACGATCGAAGATGCACCTTATTTAAAACCTGAACATCTTTCGGTATTTGATTGCGCCAATAAATGCGGCAAAAAAGGTGAACGTTATATCCATGCTCATGGTCATATCAGGATGATGGCCGCCTGCCAGCCGTTCCTGAGTGGCGCCATCTCAAAAACCATTAACCTGCCGCATGAAGCAGCCGTGGAAGAAATTGCCGACGCCTATATGCTAAGCTGGAAACTTGGATTGAAGGCCTGCGCCTTGTATCGTGACGGTTCCAAATTGTCGCAGCCGCTCAGCAATAAATCGGATAAAAAGAAGAAGTCAACAGACGATAGTCAACAGTCCATAGAAGAAAAAGCAACTGCCGTGGACAATAGACCGCTGACCGTGGACAGTAAACTGGTTGATCTTTCTACATTAAGTGCAGAAGAATTGCTGGATGAAGTGCATAAACGCATGCAGGCAAGCAGCGATACTTCTTTAAAAAGGCAGTTGTCTAAAATTGTTGAAAGAAAAAGCCTGCCGGCAAAACGTTACGGCTTTACACAGAAAGCCAAGATAAACGGCCAGGTTTTATTTATGCGCACCGGTGAATATAACGATGGTACTTTAGGTGAAATATTTATTGATCTTGCTAAAGAGGGCTCCACTTTACGCAGCCTGATGAACTGCTTTGCCATCGCTGTATCAGTTGGGCTTCAGTACGGTGTACCACTGGAAGAGTTTGTTGAAAAATTTGTATTTACCAAATTTGAACCTGCGGGCATGGTAGATCATCCTAATATTAAAACAACAACATCGTTGGTTGATTTCGTATTCAGGGCTCTGGCTTATGAATATCTCGGAAGAACAGACCTGGTGCATGTAATTGATAAGCCTGAAATAACCAATCTTGGTGATGAAGAAGAAGCTGAGCTTATCGGCAAACCTTCTCTAAGCACAATGCGCGTAAAATCTGTAGTGGCGGTACCTTCAGTTCAAATTCAAAAATCACATAAAGCTGTTGTGCGTACAGAATCCGGCTTAGATGCTGCCAATGCAGCCGCCAAGAGTATGCAAAGCGATGCGCCTTCCTGTAATGTGTGCGGGCACATCACTGTAAGAAGCGGAACCTGTTATAAATGTTTAAACTGCGGCAATAGCATGGGTTGCAGTTAATAGCTGTTTTTACATTGATTTACAAAGAGGTTGCTGATGAGGCAGCCTCTTTGTTTTAAACTGTACGTGTTGTTTAATACCATATCTGCCGCAGTTAACAGTGTTCTGTTAATTATAAAATGACGTTTGCAGAATTGCTGATTTTTAGATTTCGGGATTTCGAAATCGAAACCACGATTGAGTTTAAAGGACTAATCCTAAAATCGCGAAATCAAAAAAAACCGAAATAGTATCCTTCCCGCTATTTTGTGAAATAAAAATTTTTACCTTTATTAACCATTTGGTTAAATCATATGGTTAAAAACAAAAAGGATATTTCCACCGAGCAAAAAATACTGGACGCGGCCAGGCGGATATTCTTTGATAAGGGCATGGCCGGCGCCCGTATGCAAGACATTGCAGACGCCGCAGGAATTAATAAAGCCTTATTACATTACTACTTCCGAAACAAGGAAAAATTATTTGAAACTATTTTTATTGATGCCATCGGGAACCTGTTCCCTAAACTTAGTTTAATCATGGAATCAGAAAAAACAGTTTTTGAAAAAATTGAACTGATCTGCGTTGAGTACATCAACCAGATTCAACAGACACCTTATTTGCCTATATTTATACTAAGCGAAGCAGGCCGGCAACCGGAACATTTTTTAAAGCAACTATGGAGCAAACACAAACCGCCGCTTAAATCATTTGTCTATATGGTAGAATCTTCCATAAAACAGGGAAAGATAAAACCGGTGAATCCAATACAGTTATTAATAAACATGCTATCGCTGTGCATCTTCCCTTTCATGGCAAAACCATTATTACAACAGGTAACAGCAATAAGTAAAAAAGAATATGATGCAATAATGGAAGAAAGAAAAAAAACAGTGCCACAGCTAATTATTCAATCAATAAAAAAATAACGCTTGCAATAAACATATGTGACAATGAGAAAATATCTTTTTATAAGCATTTTGCTGCCTGTTTTACTTTCCTGCCGTTCCAACGAGAACCGGTTTGACGCTTCAGGCACTTTTGAAGCAGATGAAGTGATTGTTTCATCACAGCTAAGCGGGCAATTGTTATCTTTCAATATTGAAGAAGGTGATACTTTGTCGAAAGATGTGATCGTAGGAAAAATAGATTCAATTGATGTATTGTTACAGAAGCAACAGGTGCAGGCATCTATACAATCGTTACGAGAAAAAACCTCCGATGTTAAGCCACAGGTAAAACTATTGGAAGACCAGCTATCTGTTCAGCAAACACAATTGAATCATTTATTGAGAGACCAGCAACGTTTTCAAAGCATGTTGAAAGATGGCGCCGTTACGCAAAGGCAGGTGGATGATATCAATACACAGGTAGATGCACTGAAACAGCAAATGCTGGTTACGCAACAGCAGATCAATGTGCAGCGCAGCACAACCGGCACGCAGAACAGCAGCATAATGAGCGAAAAAAATCCCCTGGAAAAACAGGTAGCGCAATTATCACAACAATTATCAAAGGCAAATATTGTAAACCCGGTAAATGGCACGGTGCTTACAAAATATGCAGAGACCGGCGAAATGACCTCTGTTGGCAAGGCGCTGTATAAAATTGCCGATGTGAGTTACCTGAACCTTCGCGCTTACATAACCGGCACACAGTTATCAACTATAAAGCTTAACCAGCCTGTTAAAGTCTTTATTGACAGCGGCGCTAATCATTACCGTAAGTACGATGGAACAATCATATGGATATCTGATAAGGCTGAGTTCACACCAAAAACAATCCAGACAAAAGATGAAAGAGCCAACCTTGTATATGCAATAAAAGTGAAAGTAAAGAATGATGGTTACATAAAGATCGGCATGTATGGCGAAGTAAAATTGTAAAGGCAATGAATAATAAGAAACGATAAATATGAAATTAGAAACATCCTTATTTTATCGGCACGATTTAAACTTCCTTATTTCTTATGTTTCATTTCGTGTTTGTAATTAAACAGGATTAAAAGACAAAGGAAGGTAACATATGCAATCAGTAATTGTAAACAATCTTTCCAAATCTTACGGCAAGAAAAAAGAAATAAAGGCCGTAAAAGAAATTTCATTTGAAGTTTCCAGCGGAGAATTGTTTGGCATCATTGGTCCGGATGGCGCAGGTAAAACATCGTTGTTCCGCATGCTCACTACTTTATTATTGCCGGATAAGGGCAATGCTTCTGTTGATGGCTCTGATATTGTGAAAGATTATAAAGACATCCGGAAAAAAACAGGGTATATGCCCGGCCGTTTTTCTTTGTACCAGGACCTGAGTGTTGAAGAGAATCTTAATTTTTTCGCCACCATTTTCAATACAACTGTTGAACAAAACTATGACCTGATAAAAGATATTTATATACAGATAGAGCCTTTCAAAAAAAGAAAGGCTGGAAAATTATCAGGTGGCATGAAGCAAAAACTGGCATTAAGCTGCGCACTGATCCACCGTCCCGTTATTTTGTTTTTGGATGAACCAACAACAGGTGTGGATGCAGTATCAAGAAAAGAGTTTTGGGAAATGCTGAAGCGTTTAAAAAATCAAGGCATTACTATACTGGTTTCCACACCATATATGGATGAAGCCGGCCTGTGCGATCGCATTGGTTTAATGCAGGAAGGCAAGCTTCTTTCTACCGGCACACCCAATGAAATCACTGCGGCATTCGGGCAAACCATTATGAGTATTAAATCCAGCAATATGCATCAATTACTGAAAGACTTAAATGCTTATGATGCAATAGAAGATGCTTATTCATTTGGAGAATATCATCATGCAGTAATGAAAGACAATTATAATAAAGATGCATTGCAGCTTTATCTTGAACAAAAAGGAAATAATAATCTTACTATACAATATACAAAACCAACTATTGAAGACAGCTTTATGCACTTGATGAAGAGATAATATGGCAGCAGAAAATATCATAACAACAAAAGAGCTTACAAAACGCTTTGATGATTTTGTAGCGGTTGACCATATTTCTTTTGAAGTATTAAAAGGCGAGATCTTTGGCTTTCTTGGTGCCAACGGCGCGGGCAAAACAACAGCAATGCGTATGCTGTGCGGATTAAGTTTACCCACTTCCGGCAAAGCAGTTATTGCAGGCTTTGATGTGTATAAACAAACGGAGCATATAAAAAGAAGTATTGGCTATATGAGCCAGAAATTTTCTTTGTATGAAGATTTAACAGTTAAAGAAAATATTCGTTTTTATGGCGGCATTTATGGAAAGAGCAACCAATTCATCAAAAATAAAACGGCATGGTTGTTACAACAATTACACCTGGAAGAAGAAGCCAACAAACTTGTTGGTTCTTTGCCATTGGGATGGAAGCAAAAGCTTGCTTTTTCAGTAGCAATATTTCATGAGCCGCAAATCGTTTTTTTGGATGAACCAACTGGTGGCGTCGACCCTGTTACGCGCCGTGAATTCTGGAATCTTATTTATGAAGCGGCAGCCACAGGTATCACCATTTTTGTGACCACACATTATATGGATGAGGCGGAATACTGCAACCGTGTTTCCATCATGGTAGATGGCAGGATCGATGCATTGGATTCACCGGTTGCATTAAAAGAAAAATATAATGCAGCATCGATGGATGAGGTGTTTCTACAACTGGCAAGAAAGGCAAGCAGGAGCGAGTAGCCTTGGTCAGTGGTGAGTGGTCAGTGGTGAATGAATACGCAATAATCAATGCTCAATATTCAATGCTCATTGATAAACGTTCACCACTTGAATATTGATTATTGAGTGTTGAATATTGAATATTGAATTGGTCAGTGCGAGTGCCGAATGAAACTATTCGCTATTCACTATTCTTTAGATTATTAACAAAAGAAAAATATAATGCAGCGTCAATGGATGAGGTGTTTTTACAACTGGCAAGAAAGGCAAGCAGGAGCGAGTAGCCTTGGTCAGTGGTGAATGAATGCTCAATAATCAATGCTCAATATTCAATGCTCATTGATAAACGTTCACCACTTGAATATTGATTATTGAGTGTTGAATATTGAATATTTGTGCATGCCTAAAATAGGTTGACAAAAAACAGTCACTTATGAGGCAGAATAAATCAAAGTTAGAGATTCGGGAAAGGCGTATTTTCTCGGAGGAGCTCAAAAAGAAAATTGTCAGGGATTTGGTTGGTA
>DASUGF010000056.1:0-134621 GCA_036274175.1 Parafilimonas sp. | reverse complement strand
ATTCGCAAGCAAAAAATATTTAAAATAATAGCAGAGCGATACAGAAACAGAAGAAAACGTTTTGGGTTGAGAGTAAATCTCATCGCCGGTATTTACAATTATGATTTATATAATAATTTCAATTAATGCAAGAGGTTTATTGAAGAGATTGAACGATCATTTCTACGACAGGAAAACCTCTGCTTTATTTTGAAATCATAACTGTGCAGAGATGCCTCGTTACCTGCCAATGACGAGCTAAGAACGTCATTTAATAGGGGCTCTCTAAATTTTAGTCGCACAACAGTTTAAGCATTGACGAAGAAATATTCATTCTTTATTCTAAAGCTGATTAGGAAACGTCCAGCCGATGACTGCTGCTGATTAGCGAACCAATTGCTAATTAACTTCCGCCAGTCCTGCTTTTGCCAATGTTGCATGCATATACCTTGTTGCTTTAAGGTTCTATACCTAAAATAAGAAGCGGCACTGGCGGATTTCCACGTCCATGTCGCAATACGTTGTAAACTTCGCCTTCATAGTAAGCTACACCCGAAGACATTTGAGCTTGCATTTTCTTTGTCGGCAAAACTTCAATTCCAACATTGATGATGCCACCCGAATAAAATAAAAGGTGTTTCACAAAAAGGTCAAAAGCCACAAACGCATACTTGCCAAATTGAACTTCTATTGCTACACCATCTTTCACGAAGTCTGTCTGCTTAAATGATGATAAAGGATTTGCTATTCCGTTCTCAATTAAATGTTGTCTTTGTTTTTCGTACAAAAGAGGAACGATTTCCTGCATTAATTTCCTGTCAGTTGTGAGATAATATTTATAACGACTTTCAAACCAGTCTTTTTCTCTGAACCTTTCAATGAATACCCGATTTAATGCAATAGGACTGAAAAGCATTTTGCCTTTCATCGTTTTTTCCTTGCTCTCCTTCGTCATTAAAACATTGGCATCAATGCCTTCAATGATGCCTTTGATTTCTTTGTATAAATTGTTATGGTGAACAATCAAATATTCTTCGCCATTCAAGTGGGAGTACTTCTGTGCTATTTTCATTGATGTCCGTTTGTGCCGTTGCCATTTACATATTCAAATTGTAGCCATTCAGTTGGAACTTTTGCAACTTTATCATTACCTGATGGCTTATGAATAGGTTTGTTTATCGGTCTGATTTTAAGTTTGCCTTCTTTGAAGTCAGCAATTCTTTGCCTTGCAATTTTGCAGTACGTTTCATCTCTTTCAATTCCAATTGCGTTACGGTCATTTTTAATTGCTGCTATTACAGAAGATCCAACTCCTGCAAACGGATCAAGTACCCAACTTTTTTCTTCGGTCAAAGCAAGAACACAGCGCTCAACTAATTCAATCGGAAATTGACACGGATGGTCTGATTTTTCAGGATGATTTGATTTTACGTTTGGAATATCCCACATTGCCCTTTCCCAATCTTGCTTGACTATTTCCCAAATATCGCTTGGATTTTTTCCAAGCGGATTTCCAGATGGCTGCCCTTTCTTTGGTCCTTTAAAATGTAGTTTACCAGGGTACTTAGACGGAACTCTGACATTGTCAAGGTTGAAGATATAGTCGTCTGTCTTGCTGAACCAAAGTATTGTTTCGTAACGTCCGCTAAAGCGATTTGAAGCGTGAAGTCCGTGTCCGAAGTGCCAAATAATACGATTACGAAGTTTTAGCCCGTGTTTTTTAAAAATTTGGTAGTAGTAAATGTCAAGCGGATAAACTTCGCCTTTGTCAACAAAGTTGCCGACTTGCCAACATAAATTTCCTTTGTCAGAAAGTGTCCGTACAAGTTGATCTATAATTTCTTCCTGTGTTTGAAGATATTTTTCAATGCTTGTTTTAGTCTCGTAAGATTTGCCAATGTTGTAGGGTGGTGAAGTAATTATAAGGTCAAACTTGTCGTCGTCAATTTTCTTGAGAACGTTTAGGCAGTCTCCCTTTTTTATTTCGTAATCCGTGTCAGGACTGATGTAGTCAAACAATGGCTCTTTCATCGTCATAGTCTTGCTAAGTTTATTAGTATCAAATTTAGCATATAATATTCGCTTTCGGGATTTGTCCGTAAGAGTAAGGTCTGTTTGTGGAAAAACTCTTTGGAAATACAGAGGCTCAAATGGCATTATATACAACAGGTTAGTTTTTATTTCTCCTGCTCTTTTTCTTTATACACTTTCACCCAATCCACCTGCATGGTAAACGGAAGGCCTGCATCATTGATCGCACCCGGCCATCCGGCGCCGCCCGACTGGTTTAAGATCAGGTAAAAAGGCTGGTCGAAAGGCCAGTCGCGGCTGGTGGCATTTACCGCTTTATGATAAGCATATATAAGCGTATTATTGGTATAGAATTCAATCTTATCGCTTGTCCAGGTAATGCCGTACAGGTTGTAACCATCCGCATTATATGCTGTACTTTTTATTGCTGTTGAGCCGCCCTCCGCACCAGTAACCGCAGCATTGTGAATGGTGTGATGAATTACTTCCTCATTGTTTACATGTTCCATAATATCAATCTCGCCGCTGTTGGGCCACCCGCCATAAACATCTTTTTCAGGCATCATCCAGATAGCAGGCCAGGAACCTCTGCCACCGGTGAATTTAGCCCTCACTTCCACTTTGCCATATTTAAAACTGCACTTGCCCAATGTTTCAATGCCTGCCGAATGATAAGGCACATCATCACCCGCAATTTTTTTATTATCCATCTTTAATACCAGGTTGCCGTCTTCGCAAAAAACATAATCAGGGCTTTGCGTTAAATACCTGCCCCATGCCGGTTGAATGCGTTTGCAATACGACCATGTGGCAGTATCAAAACTTCCTGTTGCATTAAATTCATCCTGGAAAACCAGTTGCCAGTTTTTGGATGCCTGCGTTAATCCGTCTTGTAAAAAACAAGGCAAAAAAATAAAGGCGAAGGTTAGATAAACAATCCCTTTCATCTGTTCGTATTTAAATATGTTCTTTATTGCAGTAAAAGTTTTTTTGCGTCTTCATCTTCATATTTCTCAATCAATGCGTTTAGTTGTTTCATTAAGGTTGCCGTAATGCGCTCATACCCTTTTTTGCCATACACATTGTTCATCTCGCCCTTATCTTTTTTCAAATCATATAACTCCCAGCTATTTACCCTTTCATAAAAACGAATGAGTTTATAATGTTTTGTGCGAATACCAAACTGCGGGGAAACAGCATGTTCGCCATTTTCATAATAATGATAATAGATTGCATCCCGCCCCTTAACTTCTTTATTTTTTAACAAAGGCAAAAACGATTGCCCTTGCATATCTCCCGGAATTTTTACACCTGCAGCCTCTAACATGGTTGGCGCAATATCCAAATTCATCACGAAATCATTGTTCTCCCGGCCGGGCTTAATTATACCGGGATAACGCATCACCATTGGCGTTCTAAATGATTCTTCATACATCCAGCGTTTATCAAACCATCCGTGTTCGCCCATATAAAAACCCTGGTCTGATAAATAAATTACAATGGTATTACCGGCAAGGTTATGTTCATCGAGGTAGTTAAGTGTGCGGCCAATATTGCGGTCGAGCGATGCCGCGGTACTTAAATAGTCCTTCATATATCGCTGGTACTTCCATTCAGTAAGCGCATTTCCTGTGAGGTTCCTCGCTTTAAGATCTTCATATATGGGTTTATAATAAGCATCAAACCTGGCACGTTGTGCAGCATTCATACGGCTAATATTACCGTCTTTGTTCTCTGCATCTTCGCTGTCAAACATTTTCAGGTCATAACCCATAATCATGGTCTTAGCTATGGTCATATCCTGCACTTTGGCAGCCTCGCGGCCTGCGTAATCATCATAGAAATTATGTGGCAACGGAAAGCTCACTTTATCAAACATGCCCATATCGCTGGTATCCGGCAGCCATACACGATGTGTGGCTTTATGGCCAATAACCAAACAAAAAGGCCTGGTAGTGTCCCTGTGGTTTAACCAGTCTTCGGCCACATCTTCTATTATGTTTGAAACATAACCCTCAACCCTTCTGCGGCCACCATCCATGGTTAAAAAATCGGGGTTATAATATACCCCCTGTTCGGGTAATATTTGCCAATAGGTAAACCCCTGCGGCTGCTTTCCCAAATGCCATTTTCCAACCCACGCAGTTTGATAGCCGCTGTTGGTGAGCGCTTTAATAAATGTGTTCTGGCTGCCATCAAAATTGGAATTTTCATTGTCTTTGAAACCGTTTTTGTGGCTGTATTTACCGGTTAATATCACTGCACGGCTGGGGCCACAGATAGAATTGGTAACATAGGCTTTATTGAAAACAACGCCCTCCTTGGCAATGCGGTCAATGTTCGGTGTTTGCATTAGCTTGCTGCCATAAGCGCTGATGGTTTGATAGGCATGATCGTCTGATACAATGATAAGTATATTCGGGCGTTTCTGGGCTGCTGAAATAATTGTTATGATAAGAAAGGCTGATGCAATTATCCACTTCAATTTTTTCATATTTTATTTATTGTAGCTAAGCCTGGCTTCCCGGCCCGCTGTTAAAATTTAATACCTGCATGCAATACCATTCCTGCCTTGGCAGGTGAAACGGCCCTTTGAACAAATTGCCTTTTGCCGTTTGTGCAACAGTTCCATCGCGGTGAAGATAGCCATACCATTCGCCATTTTCTTTATCATGAAAATGGCTGTACGCATAATCATGCACCAGTTTATGCCACTGCGCATATTTTTCATTGCCCGTAATTAAATAAGCAAGTAATGTTGCGATGATGGTTTCATTATGCGGCCACCAGAATTTCATATCCTGCCAGTACTCCTGTACGGGTTTGTTATACACATCCCTGAAATATAATATGCCGCCATGTTCTTTATCCCAGCCGCGTTCCCACATATAGTCAAGCATTTTGCAACCCAGCTCAATCAAATGCGCATCTTTATTTCTATGCATGGCTTCGTGCAATATAAACCAGGCGCCTTCAATAGCATGGCCGGGATTAAGTGTCCGTCCATCAATGTGATCGATGATGCTGCCATCGGACGCAACCTGCTCCATCACACAGCGTATATCATCCTTTACAAAAAACGTTTCAATTTCTTTTATCCATTTTTCAATGTATGCATCGCAGCGTTCATCGCCGATGGTTTCCCTTAACTGTTGCGCCGTATTCATCATGATCATGGGCACGCCAATGCCTTTGGCTTTGCGTGTTCCGGTAAATTTTGGCGTTAAGCTTTTTTCTCCTGTTGCATACGCAATGCATTCGCCAAACACTTTTCTTGCGTTGTTTGCAGCTTCTTCATCGCCGCTTGCTTTGGCATAAGCTGCTGCTGCAATCACATAAAAAGTTTCAGAAAAAAAATACCTTCTTTTACGAATAGGTTTGCCATCCCTTGCTACATGAAAAAACATCTGGCCATCATCATCAAAGCAATGTTTATTTAAAAAATCATAACCCAGTTTTGCGCCCTCCAGCCATTCCGGTTTTTGCTCAACCGTATTATATAACGTTGATAAGAGCCAGGTTGCACGGCCCTGTATCCAAACGGCTTTATCATCATCAATTAAAGCGCCATCTGCATCACGCATTAACAAAAAGCCGCCATGTTCATGATCGAATGAACGCGGGAACCAGAACGGAACGGTGTCATTCAGTAATTGGTTGGCATAAAAATTTTTCAGTTCAGTTAAATGTTGTGTTGAATAGCTCATAAAAATGTTTTATTGATCAACGGTTGACCTCACCCCAACCCCTCCCGAATGGTCGGGACAAGTTCTCCAAAGGAGAGGGGCAGGAAGATCATCCGTTATATTTTATTCGATATAGCGCTTATTTACTTTTACAGTTCACACAAAATATCTTCATCATTGTATTTTCAACCTGAATGTAGATGCAGGAAGGTTTGCGCCATTCACCAAATTTGCATTTGTATAAGGTGCCCATCCATACAATACTTCAGTTATTGTATCATTTTTATCAATTGGAATAACCACCTTATTATTTTGAACAGATGCGTTTGCTTCAAGCTGCATTCCATTTTCATTCACTAATTTAAAACCACGCAAAGCCTTGCTGTCACTTGTTTTCAGGCCATCAGCATATTGAAAAGAAATTACGATTTGATTATTTTGTTGAACAGCTTTCAACGGCAAAGGCCCGTAAGGCACAATATTTTTTTGATTATAAGTGAAATGAAGCGCCAGCGCCGCCAGCCTTTCCCCCACCGGTTTTTTATTACGCGGATGAACATTGGTTGAATCGCCCACATCGCTGCTTACTGCCATACCGGAATTAGGGATAACTTTTAAAAGCTGCAACTGGCTGTAACGAAAAGATGTCCACGAAGGCCGGTTAAGTGAAGACAACTGCACATAATAAAAAGGAAAATCATAACCCCATTGCTTCCGCCAGCTTTTTACCAGTTCAGGAAAAACAGTTTCATGCAGTTCAATATTGTGTGCATTGCTTTCGCCCTGGTACCAGGTTACGCCGGCAATAGGAAAATCAATTAACGGTTTTATGCCTGCTTCATAATTGTAACAAGGTTCATAGGGATGTCGTTGTTTGGGATTGGTTGCCTTATTCAAATTAGTATCTGCCCTTTCCCTTACCCAGGGCTGGAAAAAATCTGATTTGCGCCAGTTGCTTAATTCATTTACCAGCACCGGATGATGTTCCATCGTATAACGGTCAATCCACGATTCTGTAGTGGAACCGCCAACAGCAACCTCAATTAACCCAACAGGTATTTTTAATTGCTCCTGTAATTTTTTGCCGAAATAATAAGCAACTGCTGAAAAGTTTTTTGCATTGTTGGAATCGCATATCTGCCATGTGCCCGAAAAATATTCAAGCGCATTTACTTTATTCAATATTGAAGAATCCCATGCGGCATTATCTGTTTCAGCCAGCGGTTGCATTTTTAATAAGCGAAGCGTATTGTTATTTTCAGCAGCCTTCATTTCATCCGAATTGTTTATGGCGCCGCTTAAAGGAAAATACATATTGCTTTGGCCTGAACATAACCACACTTCACCAATTAAAATATCATCGAGTATAATTTTTTTACCAGCAGTTGCAAAGCTGGCTGTAAACGGGCCGCCGGCCTGCATGGCCGGAAATTCAACATTCCATTTTCCGTTATCATTCGCAATAACTGTTTGCTGGTTTTTATTAAAGCTGATGTTGATTTTTTCACCGGCATTGGCAACGCCATAAAATTGTATGGGCTTATTTCTTTGCAGAACCATGTGTGGTGTAAACACAGAAGCCAGTTGCAACCCGCCAGAGTTTCCCGTTATTTTTTGATAAACAGTTTTTGCTACAATAGCTGCGCCTTCTTCATTGGGATGCAGTGCATCGGGAAATAAATCAGGATGATTATACAGCGGTGTATGAAGATCTATCAATCCTGTTTTATTGGCTTTGGCAATTTGCGGGATGAGTTCCTGTATTTGCCAGAACCAGTCCCTTGTTCCTGATTTAAACCGTGGATGATCGCTGAAGATGGGCGTGAGTTGGCAGATAAAAATTTTTACTGAAGGATTTGCTTTGCGAATGGTATCAATGAGCCAGGCATAATCGGGCGCAAATTCATCGCGATAGTTGGGCCAGTTGCGGGGATCGGTATCATTCAACCCAAGATGAATTATAGCAACATCGGGCTGGAATGATAATGCATCTTCAAACTCTTTGGTTTTATAATATGGATTATGGCCTTTGTGTAAAAGTGTGGCGCCGCTGTGGCCAAAATTTTTCACCAGGTATTTTTCGCCTAATAATTCTTGAAGCTGTGCCGGGTATGATGTGAGCTGCGGGTTTTTATGGTCGTAGCCATAGGTTACCGAATTGCCGATGCAGGCTACTTTTTTTGGCGGTTGTGCAAATGAAAAAATATATGCAAGGCAAAACAGTAATGATAAAAAAATTTTTTTTGTGACTATTATCATGCGCATTGAGCGTTTACTTTTTATTGTATGACCTCATCCCCAACCCCTCCCGAATAGCCGGGACAAGTTCTCCAAAGGAGAGGGGAGCCAAAGCCCCGAACCACAAGTGTTCCAAACATCAAAATGAAAAGAATAGTGCAGGAATAATGAGCTTAAAACCTTAGTAGAAATCTGTTAAAAGAGTTTGTAAAAAACCTTATTACCTTATTAATTTCTCTCCGGAAAGAAGGTAATAAGGTTTGATTTCCATCTTAATTTATTTTCTACTAAGGTTTCGAACACTTGTGGCCCCAAACTACGCAGCGGCACTCTGTTATGGCCTGAACAAAATATCCTTTCAATGATTGATTTATATAAAGAACTTGGATACAATCAAATGCCATTTTGCTACCGGTCGGTGTCCACACCGACCGGAAAATTATGCAAGAGACAAAAATTTGAAATGCACCCATATAAACTTTTGATACAATCAAATACTATTTGAGTAATTGTTTACTTCCATTTTACTGCTGTAAAAACTATTTGCTTATAATCATCCCTTTCATATAATACGCCTATTGTTTCCTTGTTAAGCTTCACTAAATCGGAGTAAGCTGTAAAATCGTTTTTGCTTCCATCATCACTTTTGTCAACTATAATTGCTTTGTTCCATGTTTTTCCATCATCATAACTGATGCGCAGTGTAAGATTATCCCTGCGTTTTGTATCGGCGGCATTGCAAAAGGCGATTATATTTTTTCCCTTCTTTGTACCGATGTCTAAAATGCTTCCCTGGTTTACGGGATCAATGAGTGTTTGATCAATGTATGTTGTATCCCATGTTGCGCCGCCATCGCTGCTGATGGAAACAATCCTTGCTTTCACATCGCCGCTTTGGTTGCGACTGTTCATTATTAATTTATCGTTGCTTAATTCCGCCGCCATAGATTCGTTGCTCCCAGGGTAATTAACCGTTGCGCCCAAATGAAATGTTTTACCATGATCATCTGTATAAAACCCATGCGCAGCATAATCTGCAGCATGCTGTTGCGGCCCTCCTGCAGAATGGTTGGCTGCAATAAAAATCCTTCCTTTATATTTTCCGTTTTGAAACTGCATGGCATGGCCCGGCGTATTGGCATAACTTCTCCAGTCTTCAGTAAAATTGTAAGCAGGATTTACCTGCGGTTGTTTGGGGTGGTGCACCTGCGTTGTAATGTTCACTGCATCGCTCCACGTATTGCCGTTATCGGTTGAGGTTTTATACCATACCTCCCGCAGGCCATGGCCTTTTCGCACTTCGCCTTCATGGTTATTGCCCGTGTTATAGAACAAGAAAATGCGGCCGTTGGGATAAGCGGGATCGGTAAGGTCAACAACAGGCGCGGGATTGCCCGCCTGCAACGTATCGGCATCAACAATGGTTTGCAAAGATGACCAGGTTTTGCCGCCGTCGCTGCTTTGTTTCATTACAATATTAATATCGCCAAAATCGCCGGCGCCGTTTACCCTGCCTTCGCAAAAAGCGAGGAGTTTTCCACCGGGCAAACCAATGATGGCAGGAATGCGGTAGCTTTTATGCCCGCCAGCGCCCGAAACAAACACAGGCACTTTCTGCTGTGAAAAACCCTGCAGGCATGAGCAAAAGAAAAGGATGCTGATAAATAGATGTTTCATTGTGTAATTAATTTAAAATAGTGCAAAGTTGATTGATCAAAAGTGTCCACAACCTTAGTAGAAAAGGTGAATCGTTACATATCCTAACCTTATTACCTTATTGCTATCGGCATACTTTAATAAAGTAATAAGGTTTTTAGTTCTTAAATTCTTTCTCTCTACTAAGGTCCTAATGCATTGCTGCAGTACCTTTCTTCTTTAACCTGATGTTTATGTACCACATTGCTGCCATGAAAAACAACAGCACACGATTCTGTGTTAAAACAATAGATTTTGAATCATAATTTTTATTTGCCTGCTCTTCATATTGCCTTGCTTATTGTTGCTTTTTAATATTTTTTCTGTTCTTTTATTTCGTTCACTTCTGTTTTTTATTTGTCTCAATGAATGCTGCGCATTTCTCTTGAAAGAAAAGAATCATAAGTTCAAGGACAAATGATATTGCTCAGCAACATGTTTATTTTTTAATTGCCTTCGCGAACCTCCTTCGTCGGTTTCAGCACATTTGTCCATAGGCCTTGATTAAGCTTTCGTGCTGATGACTCTTCGGCAGTTGAGCCTTGATGCTTAAGTTCAATCAGCATAACTTAATTTGATAGCTTAAACATTCAGGTTGTATAAAATAATCTTCAATTTCATGTCACATATAATCAAGCAAATCCTTTTAATCCTATAAATCCTGGTTCAGACAATTGCTGCCATGAAAAACAACAGCACAAGTGATGCGACGCAAGGGACGATACCATAAAAAACAAATGCCGGTAACCAAAAAATAAATCAAATAACTTTTATACTTCAATGTTTATTTCAAATGCTAAACAACATCATCCTCTACTGTTGCTTTTGGCCGTAAAAAATATAACTGGATAAGCAAAGCCACCAGCACAATGCCGCTCAGCATGGCAAAGCTTTTACCGAGGTTGCCCGCATCTGTTGATTTGCCTAAAATATCTGTAATAAATGCACCTGCAAAAACGCCAGCCATGTTCATCAATCCATACGCCGTAGCCCTGTATTTTGATGATACGAACTGGCAAAGTATAGGCATGTTATTCGCATCGAACATGCCGTATCCGAAACCAAAACAAAACGCTGCTGCCACAACATTAAAAAGCGAATCGCCAAAACCGATCAATAACAATGCGGGTATGGTTAATGCCAAACCAATGGCGCTGGTATAAATTCTGCCGCGTATGTTTTTTTGCACCCAGCGATCTGATAAAATACCGCCGAATATTACGCCGAGAAAAGAAGATGCCGCAATGGTGATGGTGGAAAGTGGGCCGGCTGTTGCCATATCAATATTCAGCTTATTGGCAAATAATGTAGGCAGCCAGTTTTTTATGCCCCATCCCGGCAATGAAGGGATAGCGAAATAAAAAAGGATGATCCAGAAAGAGATGTTGGAAAATAAAACGACAAGCCCTTTGAATATGGAAGATGGCTTATGCTGCACATCGTTTACGGCTTTTAAACCCGCTTTCTTTTCCTTTAAAAAAAACATAAGCACCAACGCATAAAAAACACCGATAAGCCCAAACCAGTGAAAGGTTTGATGCCATGAAAACTTAGCAGCGATAGTAGCGCCGAAGCCGCCTAATGCCTGCCCCATGTATAAACCCGTCATGTGGATGCCGATGGCCAGTGACCTTGTTTTATCTGAATGATAATCGGCAATAAGCGATAAACCTGCAGGAATGTACAATGCTTCGCTAACACCCATGATTGCCCGCAGCCAATACAATTGATTAAAGGTATTTGCATAACCCATTGCGTAGGTTACGCCGCTCCATACAAACAAGCTGGCAACGATGAGCCATTTACGGTTAAGCCTGTCTGCAATTATTCCTGACACGGGGCTCATAAAGCCATATATCCAGAGAAAGATGGCCATGAGGTAACCGAAGTTGGTGGCTGATTGCAGTTCAGCAATATCCTGCTGCATGGAAGGCTTCATGGTGCTGAGCATCTGCCTGTCCATATAATTTAATAAAGCAACTACCCATAACAGTGCAACTACTATCCAGGGATAAGCTCTCCTGCCACCTGAAGGGGGAGTTTGAAGAGACGTTATGTTTTTATTGGTTATCATTTTGACCTCATCCCAGCCCCTCCCGAATGGCCGGGACAAGTTCTCCAAAGGAGAGGGGCTTTTAATACGTTACTGAAAAATATACAGTTATTATTCAATGAAACATTCAATATTCAATATGCAATAATCAATGTTCAATTGTAAGTACCTTAAAATGATTATTGATTATTTTAAAAATGTACAAATCATTTTGCATTAATTTTCGCCGCTAAAATTTGCGTTGTTCTTACGCCCGCTTTAATTTCCCCGCCCGGAATAAATATTTCATCATTCCATTGAATGGCTGTTGTTGTTACCGGAACCGGGAAAGGAATGGTATCAATAATTTTCCACTTATCTTCAACGGTGTTATACATCAATACTTCTTTACTAAACCCCGGATGTGCAGCTTGCAACCGTGCCTTTTCTTCTGTTAATTGTGTTTTCCTTTCCTCATTCTGTTCTGCATTGATGGCGGCTATTATTGTTTCTGTTTTATGAAAGGTCTCGCCTTTATCGCCACCAAACAAAACAATATCATTTTTACGTGTTGCAACGCCTGTTCCGGCGCTCAGGGCATAAGGTAATGATTGCTTTTGCACCCATTCATTTTTGTTTATATCAAACTCTAAAGTATAATTATACAAATCACTGATGCCGTTATCATTTTTCTTCCTTCCGCCAATAATATAAATGCTGGTATCTACGCCATTTGACTGCGCAACCATTACTGCGTGAGAAACGGCATGCGGCAACTGCGGAAGCTGCTGCCAGCCTTTTGAAATATCGTTTAAATCAAGCAGCAAAAAGTTATTTGATACGCCGTTTTTCATTTCGCCCCCTGCCAAATAAAGCTTATCATTTTTACAAGTTAATGCGGCATTGGTAACGGCAAACGGAAGTTCGGGAAGATAAGTTACAATTAAGCTATCCGCTTCACTCCATTGCACCAATAATACTTTATTGCTGGCGCCTGTTTCATTTTCACCACCTGCCACAACAACACCTTTTGTTGTGCTGCAACAAGCGGCATAAGCGAGGTTGAAAGGCAGATGGAATGATTTATAATAAATAAGTGAATCATCCTTTGTTTTTCTAAAAGCATATCCTTTGCTGTAATACTTTTTTTTGCCGCCGAGCCAGGGCATGCTATCAGGAAAATTGGAGCCGCCCGCAACAATAAACACATCATTATTAATGCCTGCAACAGGGCCTGCCAGGCCTTTGCTTGCTGAGGGAAGTTCACCCCCCCGTTTCCATTCTATTGCACTTGTATCCGTATTGATACATGCACCAGGTATAGTCATGCAGATTACAGGTATAATAATGTTAATCAGATAATTCATACGCTATCAGGCCGATGCTTCAGCAGGCAACCGTGAACAAAAGCTGTTAAAATTTAATTGTTCAACATCTTTCTCAAATAATTCAAATGCTTCTTTGTCCATGTTTTTTACAGGCAGGCGAAACCCACCGCAATCTACGCCTATCAATTTCATATAGGCTTTGCCTGTTGCAATGCCGCCAAATTTGCCAAGCAGGTAAATCATATCAATAGATTGCTGCTGCAATGCCTGCGCAGCTTTTAAATTGTTACTGTTAAAAGCATCTATCAGGTTATGATATAACGGGGCTGCATAATTAAACGTGCTGCCCACTGCACCTTTAGCGCCGGTGGCCAGTGCAGCGAGCATATTTTCATCCCTGCCCCAAAGCATATCATATTTACCATTTTTATAATGAAGGCAGGAAAGGAAATCCATGAAGTCTTCATGTGTATATTTTATGCCGGCGAAGTTTGGTATATCATCAACAGCCTGCAGCAAATCGTACATGGCAAAGCCTACGCCATTTAAAACAGGAATGTGATAATAGTAGAAAGGCATATCCGGCACTTCATCTGCGATCATTTTGCAACAGTCTGCCAAAACCTGTACTGTCGCCGGTTTAAAATAAAATGGCGCTGTAAATGAAACAGCATAAATGCCTTGTTGCCGTGCAAATTTTGCCAGCTCAATACAATCACTGATGCATGTTCCACCAACCAATGCCATTACTTTAAAATCGCCATCCTGTTTCGTACAATCGGCCCATGCACGTATTACTTCTTTTTTTTCTGCAAGCGTTAAAGAAACGCCTTCACCGGTAGAGCCGCAAATAAAAGCGCCTGTATTGCTGTTTGCCTTCAGCATTTTATAATAAGCAGGAATAATATTGAGGTTTAAGCTGCCATCTTTATGCATTGGCGTAAAGGGCGCGGCAATTAATCCTTGTAAATGTTTTATTTCCATGTTTGAAAATTATATTGTTAAGTATGCAATAGCTTACTGCTTCACGAAGCAATAAGAACAAATCTTTTTAAATAATATTTCTACTAATGTTTTACTTGTGATGATTAAAACCAGGGACAAGACTATCCCCGGTTGGTTGCTTGTATTTATCACCTATTAAAGGAACTCACTCAACTCCTCTCTAAAGAAGAGAGGGTAAGTATAAGTGTTTTACACGTTCTAAGTATAAGACACCTATACTTTAAAGAGATAAATAACCCGGCGTTTGCTTCAGGGCAACATTATTAATTAAAGTATTTCTGTCAATGGGCCAAAGCAGCCTGCCCTGCGGATCAGTATTTACAAACAACGATTCCGGTACAAACCTGAACAGCACTGCATCACCCATTCTTCTCAGATCGTACCATCTTTTGCCTTCGAAAATAAATTCAAAGAAACGCTCCTGCAACACTGCATCCTGCGGGCTTGCATCAATAGCCTGGTTAGGATAACCCTGTACTGCAGCATCGTAATTAGCGCCATAAGCTCTTGCACGCACAAGGTTTATTTCAGTTGAAGGGTTTTCACCTAAAATAACCTTTGCTTCTGCGAGTAACAGCAACAGGTCTGCATAACGATAAATGGGATAATCGTTTGTAAATACCCTTGAGCCTGCATTTTGCTCGCCTTTGAATTTGCTTGCCCAACATCCTGAGATGGTATAATTCGTTCCATCAGAAGTATAACCGCCCTGTATAGAAGCCCATTTACGGCTGTCTTTATTATCAAACTGCCAGAACGTAGCCACCTTAACGGGTGCACGTAATAAGCCACCCCAGTTATCGGTGTTTACATTATACTGGCGGTTTCCAACCGAATCATAAAAATTTGCAATGAGGCCTGTTTGCGGAAAAAATGTGCCTGCAAAAGGCAAAGACGATTCGTTGAGCTGATTGTGAATTGCAAAAATAATTTCGCTGTTGCCTTTATTGCCTGATGCAAACACATCTGCGAAATTGGGAAGCAATGAAAGACCCGCAACATTTGTTTGAATATCGGTTAACGAATTTTTTGCAACAGTTGCATCACCTGCGCCGCCACCGCGATAGCTCGTCCACAAATACACTTCCGCTTTCAACATTAATGTAGCAGCTTTTGACCAATAGGATTTTTGATTTCTGAAACTATAATCATTACCAAAACTATTTGTTGAATTATCAATGTCTGATTTTATCAGCAACATCACACTATCTTCAGTTGATGACGCTTTGGCCAAATTAGAAACATCAATAGATGCTGTTGGTTCTGTTTGAATAATTACCCCGCCCCATGAACGCAGCAATTGGAAATAATAAAACGCCCTCATGCCATACGCAATCCCGAGATAATAATTTTTATCTGTTTGCGTAACAATATTGGTGGTGTTCAATTTTGAAATAAGTAAATTGATTTGATTAATGTTGAAATAAAAATTTCCAAAGTTTGATACGCCGGGATTATCCAGATCAAGATTGTTTTGCCACATACGCTCTACACCTTGCGTGGCTTCGCCGGTAAATGTTGACGAGTTACCAGGCTCGGTGCCAAAAATATCGGAGCGCATTTCACCAAGATTTTGAAATGCTCCTGTGTTATTTCTGAACGCGATATGAATACCCGATACAAATGCATTCACCTGCTCGGGCGTTTGCCAAAAATTGTTATCGCTTATACTGCTTACAGGAGCAAGGTCAAGCTGTTTGCTGCATGAAGCAACTGTTGCCAGCATAAACAAGCCTGCAATTATTTTTATAAGATTATTTTTCATTTGAAAATTTTTTATTGCTTTTAATGCATTTTTTATTTGAATAATTTTAGAAGGTAACCTGTGCACCCAGCACAAAAGTTTTTGGTGTGGGATAAGTGCCCTGGTATACGCCGGTGATAACCCCGCTTGTATTTACAGGTGGTTCAGGAGATGGCCCGCTGAAGTTTGTTATGTAAAAAAGATTGTTGGCGCTTACATAAATTCTTGCACCGGATAGCACTTTCGTACCTGCCAAAATTGATTTTGAAAAGTCATACGATAATGTAATTTCCCTGCTGGCGAGATAATCTCCCTTCTCGTAAAACCTTGAATTATTACTATTCAAATTTGGGTTTGCATTATTTATCCTTGTGTAATTCTTTTTTCCTAACTGGTCAGCATAATACACTTTTGGTATATCTGTTTGTGTATTTGTTGGGCTCCATGCATTTTTTTGCCAGTCAATATTGTTGAAAGTTCCCTGGTACTGCCCCAATGTTCTTGCGACAAGGTCATTATATATCGTATGGCCTAATGCAAATTCAAATCTTGTATATAAGGTGAAACCTTTATAAGAAACATTGATGTTAAAACCTCCTGTCCATTTAGGAAAAATATTTCCAACATACACCTGGTCTCTTGAATCAATGGTATCGTTGTTATCAGCATCGAGCCAGTTTACATCGCCCGGCGTTATTTTACCGCTACCGTAATTTGAATTAGGGCCGCCTATGTTCGCCACGAGGTCAACCCTGTTGCCTGCTGTTTTTGCTATTTCTTCTTCACTATTAAAAATACCAAGCTGTTTAAAGGCATATATATTGCCTAAAGGCTGCCCTTCCTGCAAACCACCAACCCATACAACACTGTTTGTTTTGGCGTCATATATCTGCAGGCCGCCCTGCCTGTTTTTATCCTGGCCATTATAAGGCAACTGCAGTATTTTATTTTTAACATACGATGCATTTGCGCCAAAATCTATTCTAAAACCATTTGGCTGGTTAAGCAATGTTGCATTTACGGCAAACTCATATCCCTTGTTTTGAAAAGTGCCGTTATTGGTGCGAATGGAATTAAATCCTGTATAACTCGGCAATAATAAGTTGGTAAGTAAGTCGCTTGTTTTACGATTGTAATAATCAAAAACTACGGTGATCTTGTTTTTCAAAAATCCTACGTCAGCGCCCACATCGGTGGTTTTACTTTTTTCCCACTTTAAACCGGGATTTACAATTTGTGTGTTGAGGAAACCTGCACTGCCGTTGTACTGGCCTTGTAACCCATAACCGCCTTGCACTTCATATCTTCCTAAACCTGCAACGTTCCCGTTTACACCATAGCTGATGCGGGGTTTAAATGTTGAAACAATATTTGAAATACTGCTGTTCTTAAAGAATTCTTCTTCCTGCATATTCCATCCTGCAGACATACCGGGAAAAAATCCAAACCTGTTATCAGATGCAAGGCTTGAAACACCATCCTGCCTGAAAACAAGCGTAAGCAAATATTTCCTGTCGAAATCATAATTTAATCTTCCAAATGCTGAGATAATGCGGTATTCAGATTTGTTGCTGTAATTATTATTAGGATTATTCGGATCGGTTGATGAATTCGGAACAAAAACCGTAGAGGCATTTACAGTAGAAATATCATCTGTTGGTGCATTCGTTCCCAATAGCTGCATGGCAAATGATTTCACACCATAATATTCTGTACCGAGCATTGCGTTTACATGATGTTTTCCTTCAAATGTTTTATCATAATTAATGATTGCATTGTACTGTTGTTGAAAATCTCTTCCATAAAAAGCAAGCGAGGGCCTGCTTGTGTTGTTGTAAGTAGGGACAGGCTGAAATATGTTAGAATACACTTGCGTAGCCTCGGTGAATGATTGGTTTAATTGCTCGTTAAGATACACGTTTCCCGAAGCTTTTATATAGAGACCCGGAAGTAAATCCCATTTTAGAGACGCATTCGCCATAATTCTGTTCACTTCGTTACTGCGCTGTGTTTTATCTAACCAATACAATGGATTGCCATCGCTGATACCATTACCCGGATTAGGTTTTGTATGAGCAGAATCTAACCAGGGATTAAAAGTTGGCCACAGGGCAAGGTTCCTGTAAAGGGTGTTTACTTCGGATGAGACGGTGCCAATTTGCGAAGAAGTGGACAGCATAGCGCCGGTGCTAACTTCAAGATTTGGCTTTATTTTATAAGAGCCATTTATATTTCCTGCATAACGTTTATAATTAGAACCAACAATAATTCCATCTTCATCATAGTAATCAAAACTTGCATAATATTTTCCCTTTTCATTTCCACCGTTAACATCAATATAATGATCTTGTGTGTAAGTGTTCCTGAAAACGATGTCTTTTACCTCATTGCTATGGTCTTTAAAAATGATAGTGCCGCCATAAGGGTCGCCAACAGTATCCCATCCCTGCGATAATAAATATCCGTTTGTTCCGGCATCGTAACGCCTTATATCGAATGTAGAAAGGTTGGCGCTGTCTGTATATAATCCATAACCGCGACGATTGATATCATTGCTTGGAGCTTGCGTCACTCCTGAATTAAGATTGCCTAACCTGTTATAATAAATGTAATCCCGGGTATCAAGATAATTATAGTCGTTTCTTGCCTGGTTATAACCGCCGGTGAATTTGTAGGAAACCTGTGCTTTACCTGCCTTGCCTTGCTTGGTTGTGATGATGATGACACCATTGTTTGCCCTGGCGCCATAAATTGCCGTTGATGCAGCATCTTTTAATATGTCCATAGAAGCAATATCTTCTGAAGGCACATCATTAAAAGACCTGATAACCCCATCTACCACTACCAGTGGAGAGCCGGGGTTATTAATAGAAGCGCCGCCGCGCAATAAAATTAATGGTGCTGCACCGGGACTGCCGGTTGTGTTTACAACCTGTAAACCAGACACGGTTCCCTGAAGTGCACTGCCCACATTAGAGCGGGGGGCGCTTGCTAAAACCTTGTTATCTAATGTGGCAACAGAGCTGGTTATGTTTCTGCGTGACTGGGTTCCATAACCCACCACTACCACTTCGCCAAGCTTTGCAGCTTCTGCTTTTAGTGCGATGATGATGTTTGAAGAATTGCCTGCAACAGTTTCCTGCGGCAAATAGCCAATGTAGGTTGCCGTAAGCACATCAGTATTTGCTGCATTAATACTAAATGTGCCTGACGAATCAGTTTGCGTGCCACCGGTTTTATTTTTTATTGTAATGCTTACGCCGGCAAGCGGATTGCCTTGTTCATCCAGCACTTTACCTGTGATTGATTTTGTTTGCGACCACAGCGTGGCTGAGACAAACATGCAAGCAATCATCAGCCAGGTTTTTTGTAAAACAGATTTCATAAAGAGAAAATTTATTACATTTGTATTATGTATGACATAACAAAAATAGGTAGTTTTATTTGAATTGACCAAAAATTATTTTTTTCAATTTTTATCCGATTGATTTTCATAAGTTCTCTCAAAAAAATTTACTTTTCTACATTTAATAATGCATAACATAACTAAGCATGGCAACGAACGCAATCATTAAAAACTTTAAAACAGTTGATACAAGGTCGCTGGTGGATAAAGTAGAAGCCAGTCTTGTTGAATTACTGCAAAAGCGCAAGCTGAGTGTGGGAGATTCTATTCCTACAGAACTGGAACTTACAGAAGCGCTTGGTGTAAGCCGGACAGTGATACGCGAAGCACTTTTACGGTTAAGGGTGATGGGGCTTATTGAATCGAAAAAGAAAAAAGGCGCAATTATTACAAGCCCTGATATTTTTGGCACGCTTGGTAAAAGCATGAACCCGCATATTCTTGACCAGGCCACCCTGCGGGAAATGTTTGAGATAAGATTAGTACTTGAAATTGGTATGGCCGACCTTTTATTTTACAGGATTACGAAAGAAGATATTGAAGAATTAAAAAAGATAGTAAAGAATGAACCGCCGGCTGCGCAATATCATTTATTTAATATTGAGCATGAAATTGCTTTTCACGGAAAGTTATACGAAATAACCGGCAACGATACAATGAAAAAGTTTCAAAAATTGTTGCTGCCTGTTTTTGATTATGTGCATAAAAGCGGTTTATTAAAAAAACAACCGCACTTAAAAACGTTTGTCTCTCATAAGGAACTTGTCAGTATTCTTGAAAAAGGTAATCCCGAACTTTTTAGAAATGCAATGCGCAATCATTTACAAAACCACTTTGCAAGATTGTTTGAATAGGTTGTGAGAAAATAAAGCCACTCAACAAAATGACAGGGTTAAAAATAACAGCATTTTTCTTGTAAAACAGAATAAATAATTAAACAAACAATAGAAACAAAAATGAGCTGTGGTGTTGAATAGTATGGTCCTTGTACGCTGGTGCTATACAAAGGAAATACCATTGTGAGGTAATAATAGAAACAAGTGAGACAAGAGGAATCGTCGTAGATGTTTTTGAAAAGTTTGTTCGCTGAATTTAAGTCCACCAAAAAAAAGGCTAAATCCAATAATTCCATTTAAGATAATCATAAGTGCAGAAAATACGGTATCCTGACCACCGGACACCATAGGGGCGATAATAATAGAAACTTCAATAACTGCCACAGCTTCTGCAAGAATAATATATCACAAAATACCTTTCACTTCAAACACTTTTGTGTAGTTGTCCTGTAAATTTTCAGGCACTGTAAGCGCAAGCTTTGTATCATCTTGTTTGAAAACTATTTTTTCATTGCTGCCCAGCAATTTTACAGCGGTAATCTTTTTAGCATTGTATGGCGACTTTAATGCGAGACTCGGTATATCAATTTTTCCCGGAACCGGGTTTAAAACAAATACATATAATTTTTTATCCTTTACAGTAAACCTTACCTCATTATGCGGATAAGGCGCGCTGGCAACTGTTCGTTCATTAAAATCGTTTGATTTCGCTTTTTTAACGGCCTCAACATCTGCATTGCTTATGTTGCTTGCTGTTGTTCCGCCATTTAAATTATCGCCATAAATCTTCCAGGGTCTACTGGCGTAAATGGCCACGCTGTCACGCATTACCCATGTACCAATGGTATCTAAAATATGCTTATGGTCCGGCGGTATAGTGCCATCCGGCAATAATTCAACATTCAATAAAAGATTACCGTTTTTGCTGATTATATCAGTAATAGTTTCAATAACGGTTCTTGCATTATGGCGGTTGGGGACATCTTTCTTATAAAACCAATCAGTAAATGTAAGCGTGCCTTGCCAGGGATAAGGCAATATTTCCGTGGCGCCCCCGCGTTCTATATCTTCAACAATAGAGGGCTCTTTGCCATGAAATTTACCTGCTATCACTGCTGTAAATTTTTTGTGCTCCTGTAAATTATGATTTAGAAAATACCTGCACACTTCGTTGCCATAATCACTGTAAGGAAATCCATAACCATCAAACCAAAGCATATCAACATCATATTTTGTAACCAGTTCCTCCGTTCGCTGCACATAATTTTCTTTCACACTTTTAATGTATTCCGGTGTTCTTTTTTCAGGCGGCAATCCATATAAATCTGCGGGGTCTAAACCATCCCACCACTTGCCTTTGCCATCGGCTTTTGTTAAGCGTCCATCATAAGGAACGCCTTTATACGGGCCGGAAGTATCGGCCCCAAAAGCAGTAAGCCACCAGTTAAGAAAACGGTCGTCGTGCGAACTTACACCGAATGGCATATTGTATTTTTTTGCTGACGCAGAAAACAATCCAATGATATCTTTGTGAGGCCCCACATTCACCGAATTCCATTGGTGATAGGTGGACGCAAAATTGTCGAAATGGTCATGATGATTGGCCAATGCCACAAAATATTTGGCGCCTATACTTTTAAAGTATGCCAACAGAGAATCGGTTTGCAGGTTTTCTGCTTTCCAGGCATGTATCACATCTTTGAAACCTTTTTCTGACGGATGGCCAAAGTTTCGCACCTGGTAAGGATAAGCATTTTTGCCCCATGTTTCAGTGCCTACATCCTGCATATACATGTGCCGTGCATACCAGCCTCCGCCGGAATCTGGTACCGTTTGTGCGCCCCAATGCACCCAGATACCAAACCTTGCTTCGGTGTACCATTTGGGAAACTTATATTCCTTTTCAAGTTGTTGCCAGCTTAGATCTTTTTGCTGCGCCGTTACATGCATTGAGACAACTATCAATATCAATAAAGAAAACAGCTTAAATAATCCCTTCATTCTGTTTGTTGCGGTTAACTGGTTCATCATTAATTTTTTTGTATCCAAATGCTATTTCTTTGAAAGAAGCTTTGCTATTATTGGATGTAAAGCTGCAGCCCATCTACGATAACCACCAGTCTCCAGGTGAATACCATCATCTGAATAATCTTCGGTACTGAGACTGCCATCAGGTTGCACAAATGTGTTGCTTAAACACAGGTAAGTGTACCCGGTATTTTTATATTCAGCAAGTATATTTTGTATGGCCTCATATTTTTTTCGCCGGTCTGAATTTTTCTGCAAGCCTGTTGGCAAAAGCCCACTCAATATTATTTTGGTTGAAGGCATATTTTTCCGGGCAAAGTTTACTATAGCAATAATGCCCGCAGCAATTTCAGCAGGGCTATCGTCGTCATTGAAATTATTCACCCCTATTGTTATCACCATTACTTTTGGCCTTGCCTGCACATAAGTTCCATTGTGCAAACGCCATAAAACATTTTGTGTACGGTCGCCTGAAATACCTGCACATTCCCAGGTATAATTTGAAAATATGCTGTCGAATATTTGCAGCCCGGGTTTGTAGGTTACATATGTTCTGTTTCCGCCCGTGCCTTGAGTAATAGAATTTCCAAGGAAAAGAATATCTATATTTTTTTCTGATGAGAGAAGGCTATCGATGTTATCATGTTGCGCCCACCAGTCTTTGCCTTCAGCCCAGCCGGCGCCGCTGCGGTATTCGCTGCCGGGAGCAGGGATCACTGCAAAATTTACTTTTAGTGCAGTGGCCCTTAAAACAAAGTCAACAATGGGTGTAGGGTTGGGCAAACTATGCGGATGATGGCTTACGCCTGGTTTATGAAGCACTTGTATATCGCCACCTGCTGCTTTTGTACGCACTTCGAAAGGAGCAGTGTTTTCACTCACGGGTACAATATTATCCGCATCGCCAACTACATGTAACATCGGGAAACCAAGCCTCGCAATTTTTTCAGCATTATCTAATGGACTATTTTTAAACTCATCAGCCTCGCTTTCTGTTAGGTTATAATCCTTTTTAAATATTTCCCAATCATCTCTGCTACCCTCACTTTTGCCTTTACCGCCTGGCCAGCTTTTTAAATCCAGTACCGGTGCATCAGCATAAACACAGGCAACTTTTCCGGGGTTTGCCAAAGCCCAGTTATACATGTACACGCCGCCACGGCTCATGCCTTCCAGCACCGCTTTTTTTGAAAGCCCGCAGTGGTGCATGAGCGTATAAAATTCATTCCATAACTCAACTGCCTGTTTATTGCCAAACAATTCCGCAACATCGCAATACACTACATGAAAGCCTCTTTCCAGCAAAGCAATATCGGTTTGCGGCTCATGGCCCCAAAACCTTGCACGCCAAATCCAGGGATTGTCTTTAGCGCTTACTTTTGGTTTTACCACTTTACAGTTTCTTCCGTTAAAAGTAAAATCAGCGCATTCGAACCCGTAAAAATTTTTAATGGTTTTTTGCTGTTGTATGTTTGAAAAAATATCCTCCGCAGCCAGCCTGCTTTTTACAACTTCATACAATCTCCTGGCAATAACTGTGGCGCCCAGGGAAGACGGGTGAATTTTATCAACGAGCAGATCAGGCTTATCAATAAAAAGAAAATATAGATTGATAAGCTCGCACCTGGTTTTATAAGCAACATCTTGTATACGTGGAATAATTTGTTCTTTAATAACCGGGTTATAAATGGAACTGCTGTCTTCATAAAAAGAAGGAATGGGCAGTAACAATATTATGCGTGGATGTGCAGGCAATGCATGAAATGAATCAATTAAATCTGAGTAATCTTTTTCAAATTCATCATAATAAGGCCGGTTAACTGCTTTACTATCGTTGGTGCCCAGCATAATGAATACAATATCCGGGTTGAATGCCAGTGCTTCGCGAAAGGCGTTCTCCTGCCAATATGGATTATTGCCTTTGCGCAGCAGCGTGGTACCGCTTACGCCAAAATTAGATACAAGATAATCCTTGCCCAGCATGTTTTGCAACTGCGCAGGATAGTTGTTTTTTTCACGGTTTGCCACAAGCGAACCATAAGTAATACTGTTTCCTATACAAGCAATACGAACCTTGCTTTGAGCAAAGGCGCTGAGCCCAATAAAAAAAATGATACCTAAAGCCAAAGCTTTTTTCTTCATCGCTCCACCGTATTTTAATTTCTAATTCTCTTGGGGATTTTTATGTTGTTCCTGCTTTGAAAGAGTAAGCATCATTACTGCAAATGCAATGAATAAAATGCCACACCATACATTAATAGTTTCTGTTGCATTTGAAAAAATAAAATGATATCCAACCAGCAGTACGCCAACAACAAGAAAAAACAAACCAATCACAAAACGCAGGTCTAATAATTTTTTCATGAGCCGTTCTTTAAAAGAAAATAATATTGAGTACGATAGTAACCAGCAAAATAAGCAAACCTAACCATAACGGGTTTTTATACCATGCTTTGTTATCATCTTTTGGTTTTGAGGTGAGGCTATAAACCAGGCCAACCAATTCTTTTTCCTCACGCGGTTTTGTTACAAGGCTTATTATTGCGGTTAGCGTTAAACAAACAACAAAAGCTATCCATGCAATATTAAAGGCCTGGCTGGTACCTGAATAAAACGTATGCAGTTTAGCGATCCATGCGCCCTTACCTTCTGCCAGCGTTAATCCATGTGTAATTGCGGCGGCCGCAGTGCCTGAAAGCAGGCCCCAGAAAGCTGCGTGTCCGGTGGTGCGTTTCCAGAACATGCCTAATGCAAAGGTTGCAAACAACGGTGCATTTACAAAGCTGAACACCAGTTGCAGCAAATCCATTATACTGTTGTAACCACGGGCGATATAAGCAGTGCCAATAGATATAAGAATACCAATGACCGTAGTTATTTTTCCGATAATTAAATAATGTTTCTGCGAGGCGTCTTTTTTAATATGGGTTTGATAAATATCGAAAGTGAACACGGTATTGAATGCTGTTACATTGCCTGCCATGCCGCTCATAAAAGAAGCAATCAGGGCCGTGATGCCAACACCAAGAATACCGCTTGGATATAATTGCTGCAGTAAGGTAGGTAATACCATATTGTAATTGGTTTCACCATTGGCGTTTACCGGTAAATTAAAATTGGTGAACTGTTTTTGTAATGCCAATATTACAAGCCCTGGCAGTATAACAATAAGCGGCATAAGTATTTTCGGTACCGCTGCAATTATGGGCGTTCTCCTTGCATCATTCAAATTGCGGCTTATCATGGCCCTTTGCACCACCAAAAAATCTGTGCACCAATAGCCGAATGCCAGCACAAAACCAAGCCCGAAAACCATTCCAATAAAATCAACCCCCATCGGGTTATGCGCCGGGCTATCGAGGCCTTTCCATACATGCAGTTTTGCATCTTCTACATGCTGCACAATGCCTTCCCATCCGCCGGCTTTATGCACTCCTAAAAATACCAATGGCGCTATGCCTAATACAATTAAGAAGAACTGCAGCACTTCATTATATACAGCGCTTGTTAACCCGCCTAAAAAAGTATACACCAGCACTACGCTTGCTGCGGCCCAGATAGAAATATCAAAGTTCCAGCCCAGTATGGTTTGCATCAACATTGCCAAAGCATACAATGAAACACCTGATGAAAAAACAGTCATCACAGCAAACGTTAATGCATTGAAGGTCCTGGTCTTTTCATCAAAACGCAGCTTTAAATATTCGGGTACACTGCGGGCTTTACTTCCATAATAAAACGGCATCATAAAAACGCCCAGGAATATCATCGCGGTTACTGCACCCAGCCAGTAAAAATGCACAGTATATAAACCATACTTGGCGCCATTGGCGGCCATGCCCAACACTTCCTGCGCACCAAGATTGGCAGAGATAAAGGCAAGGCTTGTAATCCATAATGGAATACTGCGGTTGCTCATTAAAAAATCATTGCCTGTTTTTATTTGTCTCTTCAATAAAAAGCCAATGCCGATAACAAACAAAAAATAGATGGCAATAATTGTGTAATCAATAATTTCTAATTTCATATGCAATGCTTGTTCTCACTATCCGTAGTGAACCAATACAATTATTGTTTATTCAAAAAAAATCCAGTTGGCCACGCTCATCTGGCACAACGAAAGAGATGTAATCAACAACTTTATTTGTGTTGCTTTCCACCTCTGAATGTATAAAACCGCACCCAGTCAATCTCCATTTCCACCGGCAAATCTTTAGGATTAATATTACCAACCCAATCACCGCCCAATTGCATATCAAGCAATAAATAATGTTTGTATTCATCAAATGGAAACTGCCCTTCTTTATCTGTTTTAATGCGCGGATAGCTGAATGTTTTTTTGTTATTGATGAAGAAAACAAGGCTGTCGCGATGTTTTTCTACAGTATAAATATTAAAGTCGTTTCGGTTAATATTTCCTGTTGCATAATGTGGCGGATTGTTTTCCATTTTTAGTGTAAGCGTGTAATAAGAATGGACGGTTTGATATGCGAAACTGTCAGAATTCAATCGTTCCATAATATCAATTTCGCCACCCTCCGGCCATTCAGCATTTTGGGCCAGCATCCAGAAAGCAGGCCAGGCGCCCCTGGCAGCACCCAGCTTTGCGCTTATTTCCAGCCTTCCCAATCCAAAACTTGTCTTATCTTTTGTGTATATACCTCCGGTAAGATAGGTTGCTGTATCGCCTGGAAGGTTGTTGTTTTTAATACCGCGCAGTACAAGTTTTCCATCGCGCATGCCATAACACGAATCAAAATCACTCATGTACCTGTTCCAGTTGCTGGTGCCCCTGGGTATTTTTGACCACCGGCCGGTATCGAAAGACGTTTGCCGGCTAAAGTTTTCTTCCCACTGCAACACTCTGTGATGCATATACGTATGTCTTGAACAACTACAGAGAAAAATAAGCGCGGCAATGGCCATAGCGAAATGAGATCTGTTATTCACTTAAATTTTTTTAATTGATTGTTTTTGTTTGGCACCGATAATCGATTGTAAGTCGTGTCCCGGCTTTCTTCTTACTTAAATATCTCTTTTGGTAAAATACCTGTCCAGCATTGAGGCAATTCGCTCTCTTTTATTCCAAAAACTTTTGCAATAACCACCGCCGTATTTTTATTACTGTTATAAAAATTAAACAAGCCTTTCGTTTTGATTGAAGGGCCGGTAATAGCCCAGGGCACCTGCATTTCATGCATGCTTACACCGCCATGCCCGGTTCCAATACCACCATGATCTGTTATCAATAAGAAATAAGTATTGCTGTAAAGTTTCGCTGCTTTCAGCTTATCAATAAAAACACCAATGGCGCTGTCTGCGGATTGAATGGCGCTGATATATTGTGGCGACATCCATCCATAATTATGGCCTGCATGGTCTGTATGCACACTATATAAAAAAATAAATTCAGGCTGCTGCTGGTTAGCTACTATGAAATTGTAAGCCTTATTGTAATTGCTGTCGTAACCATCATTGTACTGGAAAGAAACCTCATCAATATATTTTTTATTGATAGGATTGATGAGTTGTGCCCAATTGTAATAGTACGCTGTTTTTACGTTTGGCGCTTTTTCTTTCAGGAGTTTAAATATGGAAGGATAATAACCATCAACATCGGTATCCACCGGCATTAATTCATGCGTTTGCAAAGTCCAGTCGTTGTTGGTTACGCCATGTTCTTCCGGGCCGGAACCTGTTAAGTGGCTTGTCCAGTTAGGCAAGGTGACAGAAGGCATAACCGGCCTTGTGGTTAATGATAAAACACCATCTTCAAACAGTTTATCAATGTTAGGATGGGCAGAACCCTTAAAGCCTTCAGCACTGAAACCATCAAGGCCGATCACAACAACGCGTTGTGCAAAACTTGTATAAGAACTACCAAGCACAAGAATGAATAGCAAAATATTTATACGCATATATATACTATTTAGGTTATGATTCATCCTGCATCAATGCACTTCTGCCGCCATCAATTAAATAAGTAGTACCGCTTGCAAAGGCGGCATATTCACTGGCAAGAAAAACGCACCAGCCGCCAATTTCTTCAACTGTTCCAAGCTTTTTTACAGGGTGCAGGTTGATAGTGCGTTGCCTCTCAGTGTCAGCATCAGCAAAAGAATTAAACCATTGCTGGTTGCCCGGTGTATCTATAAAACCGGGTGCAATACCCACTGTTCTTACAGCAGGCGCCCACTCTATAGCAAGGCTTCTTACCAAACCGGTTAATGCGGTTTTTGTAATATTGTATGGAAAGCAACCGGGGATAGTAGTGAAAGCATGATTGGACGTCATGATAATGATGACACCTTTATTCTTTTCAAGATGCGGTTTACATAATTGTGCAAGTTTCCAGTGTGACGCAAGATTAAGCTCAATGTTTTTATTCCACTCTTCCGTAGTGGTTTTTTCTGCTTCATAAAACATATTTCTTCCGGCATTGGAAACTAATATATCAATACCGCCGAACTTTTTTATTGTTGCATCAACAAGTTTTTTGAGGTCATCCTCCTTGGTTACATTGCAGGAAGTATAAGCAACTTCAACATTATATTGTTTTATCGCTTCAATAAAACCTTTGTCATCATTGGCAGTGGCACAGCCTGAAATGCCTGCACCGGCTTTTGCCATCTGGTGTGCGATGCCCAGCCCGATACCGGAGTCGCAACCTGTTATTAAAGCTGTTTTGCCTGAAAGATTAATTTTAAACATAGTGGAACGTTATTGCATAAAGTAAGAATTTTAAAATGGAACGTACAGGTGCCATGAAAAATCCACTGTACAAGAAAGTGACCCCGCATCAAGTGCGGGGCAGGCTCCACGAAGCTTACCCGAAGTTTATTTGTTGATTACCAAAAATCCGTCATCATACATAAAAACCCGCCCTTGGCTTTACTATGCCCGGATGTTTCAACATCTCTTCTTCAATTAAATCAACGCCCAAACCTGGCCTGTTACTTAAATGCAGGTGCCCTTTTTGTACCATATCTTTTATAGGATAATCAATAACTGTATCACGCCATGCAACATCATTAAACATAAATTCCTGCCTGAAGAAATTAGGAACAGATGCACACACATGCGCTGATGCCAAAGTCGATAAAGGCCCGTTAGGATTGTGCGGCGCCAGCAAAACATTGTATGCTTCCATCATAGTTGCCATGCGTTTCATTTCGCCGGGGCCGCCGCAACGTGTTATGTCGGGCATCATTATATCACAAACATATTTCTCAAGCACTGGCTTGATACCGTAACGTGTGTAATGACGTTCGCCAACACAAATGGCTACATTGGATGGCACGCGTTCTCGCATAGCTCTTAATGTATCTGCGCTTTCAGGACCTGCAGGTTCTTCATACCAGGTGATGTTTAATGCAGATAAACGTTGTGCCATCTTAACCGCAATACTATAATTCAACATGGCATGTGTTTCAATCATAATATCAAAATCATCACCCACTGCTTCGCGTACTGCTTTGCTTACATTGAACGCAAGATCCTGCTGCGCCGCAGTTAAGGTAAGATTGCTTGACAGGTCTTCCCCGTACAAATAATTGGTATGCGCAAAAGGATCGAATTTTAAACCGGTAAACCCTGCTTCTTTTACCTTCTTTGCCTGTGCTGCGTAATCTTCAGTATTATGTCCGCCACCGGTAAACCAATAATTGGCATACAACAAAATCTCTTTGCGAAAAGCACCACCCAATAATTCATAGCAGGGCGCTCCATACACTTTGCCTTTCAGGTCGAGCAAAGCCATATCTATACCGCTGATGGCGCACATGCTGGCGCCGAAAGGCCCTATCCAGTTCAGGTCGCGATAGAGTTTTGTCCATATAAAATCAGTCTTCAGCGGGTCCAGCCCGATGATACGTTCGCCTACGTGTTTTGCAGCTTCATATACAATAGGGCTGCCCGGCCAGTTAGTGGCTTCACCTACACCGGTATGGCCGGTATCCGTATAAATTTTTAATAAAGTCCAGTTGTATTTTACACCTTCCACCAACCAAACTTTTACATCTGTTATCTTCATCCTATCAGTTATTATTTAGAATTTACTTTATATCAAGAAGCACTTCATTTTCAATCACATCGCCCTGTTTCAAAGGCTTATCAAATTTCGCGGCATGGCCACGGAAGAAACGTTCTGCCCCCAAATTACTGTAACCCGCAATCAATACTTTTGTCTGATTATTTCCTTTCCATGCACGCATGCTTTGTGAGCCATTCGAAATGATATTAAATGACGTATTGCTGCTAATTACACTTGCATTATTTATAAACATTTTTGTAGAACGAAAATCGTTTGTACCCAGTTCATTCCTGTCTAAATTCCACGCCCATGTTGGTTTTTGCACAGGCCCCGCCGGCCCTGTTACAGGCGATTGCGACATAACATTGGCTGTTCCGCTTATTCTTCCAATATCATCGGAAGGATAATAATTCCATAAACCATTCCTGTTCCAGGTAATTGTATTAAAACTGTTATTCAATGTTGCTACAATGCCCCACTGCCTTGGATTAATATCTTTATTGGCTGTGTAACGGTAATAAATGCTGATATTTTTACCTGCAGTAAAATTATACGTAGTATAGCCTGATGCCTCATCGTATTCATCATACACTGTAATGCGGAATAAAGCTGCATCACAACTATAATCTATCTTTTTAATAACACGGTTGTGGCAGGTTGAAGTGAAAGGATCAAACACCCGTGCTTCACCTGTCATTTGTGTGCCGAGGCCATCGCCGTTCAAAGGCAATATCATTAATGAACTTAATTGAACAACCTGCATGGTTGATTTAATTATATTAATATCGCCTGTTTGTTTATTCAACGTTACCTGCAGGCCTGCAACGTCTGCGCTAACTGCATCGTCAGCTTTGATATATTTAATTTGTGCTGTTGACACAGGCTGTTTATCTTCTTCAATAACAACAGGCACAATTGCAAATGCATACTGATCTATCAAAACATTTCTTGTGTCATACACATCAACAAACAAAGTGTCAGCAGCAGTTAATGTGCCGTTTATTTTTATGCCAACTGTTTTCTTTTCCCTTTGTGCTATTGAAGGATTAATAACCCCGTTTTGTTTCCCCGCACGCCACTCAATTTTACATTCGCTGGTGTTGGAAAACAACATGCGGTTTTCAATGTTTAGTTGCACACTGTCCTTGGTATAATTTCCAGTTAAGGAAATTTTTATTGGCGAATAGGTTTTCTTCACGTGCCAGTATTCAGGCTTCTTTCTCCGCCAGTCGTCAATCGGGCCCCAGGTGCCATAACCAACCACGGTGCCATCGGGAAGAATAAATGTATCGTCAATGCCAGCCCATATACAACCTCCTGCAATGGCAGGCGCAGCATACATCTTCTCCCACATATTTTTAAAGCCAATGCCCCATGCATCACGGATGCCGGGATCGGTTACCAGTTCTAACCTGTTGTAGGCGTTCAGGTGTGCATATTCGTTAAATACTACCGGTCTTGCATTATTGTAATAATCAGATGGACCGGATGGACCGGGATAATGAAAGTTGGCGATCTCCAGTTCCTTGTTGTCAACTTCTTCTCCATACTGATTATAATCACGTGGCCTTGTAGGGTCAAGTTGTTTTACCAGCATCGCACTTTTATGAAAATATTTATTGTAAGCTTCCTGCGATTCATTGGCGATTGACCAGTTAAGAATAGAAACATTGGAACGGAAAAAGTTAACCATATCAGCGGTTTGATCTAATATAGCTTCGGTATATCTATCAGCAGGCACCCCGGTTTGATCTGCCCAGCAATAAGGCGCTTCACATTCAACGAACATACCCAAACTATCACAGGCATTTATAAATTCTTCAGCAGGCGGGTAATGCGAAGTACGTATATAGTTCACATTCTCTTCCCTGAATAACAGCACATCATTTACCCATGCATCTCCAATTAAAGAGCGGCCACGCAAGGGGTCAATCTCATGCCTGCAGGCGCCGCGTAATTTCACAGGCTGATTGTTTACATAAATCTTATTGCCACGTATTTCAACCTGTCTGAAGCCAATTTTACGTTCTACTGTTTCTATTGAACCATTCGCTTCAAGTGTTATTTTATAAGTGTATAAGTTTGGATGCTCGGGGTCCCACTTTATGGGCTTATCAACAGGAAATTCAAACACCTTATCAAGCGTGCTGTTACTGTTTATCTTATCATCTAATGCTACTTTCTTAGACAATACAACCTCATTTGCTTTTGGTGCCAGTAATTCAAATGTTATGGATGAATTTTTGAGTGATGAAGCAGTTTCATTGGCCAGTTGAAGTTCTGTTTTCAAAGTTGCATTGGTGTAAGTTGTATCAAAAGTTGTACTTACATGAAACATAGAAACATTTACTTCAGGAACAGCCATTAAATATATTTTACGGGTAATGCCGCCTAAGGCATGTACCGCATATTGTGAGCCACTGGCCAGCGAGTCAGCTATACTTTCATTTTTTACTTTGATACTAATAGCTGATTCGACACCGGGTTTTACAAAAGCTGTTATATCAAACTCAAAAGGTGTAAAACCACCAAGATGATACCCAACTTTTTTTCCATTAATGTAAATCTCACTTTCGCTGTAAACCGCATCGCACCTTAACTTAATGCGTTTGTTGTTCCATACTGCAGGCACAGTAAAGCTTCTTGCATAACCGGCCCATGTATTTTTCTCCACTTTAAATCCCTGCATTACCCATTCACCCGGAACCTGTATAGTTTTCCATGATGTATTGGGAGATGATTTTGTTTCAAAACCAGTTTCAGGTGAGGGATTAAAATACCAGCTTCCATTCAAATCCATCTTTACATCCGCATGGTTATTTACCAATGCAGGAACAGGGCTTAACCGTTTTAAGATAAATGTTGTGTCGGCAGCATTCGCAACCATTGAAAAGAAACAAAAGATAACCAGTAATTTTTTCATGCAATAACTTTTTATACAAAAGGAAGGCGATTGAAAGCGCCTGACACCTATTTAATTCTAAAAACTATTTTGCCTTTCAGCGTTTTATTTTTTATGCTTATCCTGCCATTGGTAAAAGGCGAACCGTAAAAAGGCTCTGAGCCATTGTTGTTGTAATCTGCAATCAATAATTGTATCGCTTCATCCTGCAGCCAGCTTCTTGATGATTGTGTGGTACCGGCAATCACTTCAATACCATTATTATCTTTATCAGTCAACGAAACCGTATAGATATTTTGCTTGGTTGAACGAAAATCATTCGAGCCAAGCCCGTTGGCATCATCTTTCCAGTCAACTGTTGGCACAACACGCCAGGGTTCAACAGCTTCTGTATGTTTTGCATGCAGCATTGCGCTGCCTTCTGTTCTTGCAATGTCATTGGAAGGATAGCTACTGAAATCGCCTTTGCGTTTCCATGATAATTCATCATAGCTTTTTGGCAACTGCATCATCAATCCATATTGACGGGGCAGCGTATCTGCCCCTTTATATTGCACTTCATATTCTGTCGTTACCGTTCCATCTTTAGCAAACAAATAAGATTGTTTGCCACGGGAACCGCCGTAGTAAGTAACATCCATCGAAACCTTTATTCCAATCTCAGTTGATTGTGCAGAAAAATTCTTCGCAAACAGCGTGTATAAAGAATAGTTTTTTAGAGGATAGATATTATTCTGGTAGGTTTCGCCGGCAACATTGGGTTTGCCGCCATCTTCATCATTCATCGGCACAATGCCGAACACCGGCCCTTGCTTAAGGATGAGTTTATCGTTCTTATTTGCTGAAAGAATAATGCCAGTAAGCTTGCTGATAAGATAAGTAACATCGCCCTGTGCTACTGTAACCGATGCATCATTTTCTGTAAGGGTAACGGCAACATCTTTTTTTACTACTGGTTCATCATACTTCAATACAATCTTTTCCTGCTGCGCAATAAATCCACGCGGGTCATAAAAATTAATCAATACTTCTTTTGCATTGACATCAATAGCAATGTTGATAATACCGTTGCCATGCGGCGCTATATCAGCAGTTATATTCTTTTCAACACCATCAATGTTGCATGTAATATTTATGTTTTTGCAGTTTGTAAAATCAAACCTGTTTTCAACAGATAACTGCAATACATTTTTTCCAGGGGAAGAAGATTCAACAAGTGTAACCTTTATTGGTGAATACGCCTGCTTCATGCCATAATACTCAGGCTTTGGCCTCCGCCATGCATCGAGCGGCCCCCAGGGGCCATAACCAACGATCCTGCCATCAGGCATGTGAAAAATATCATCAATGGCAGCCCAGATTGCGCCACCCAAACAGGCATTGTGGTGGTACATGCTGTCGTACATGGCTGTTAACGGCGCTCCATAGCCTGCACGTACACCAGGGTCTGTCACCAATTCCCTCCTGCTATAACAGGATATATGCGCATACTCGCCAAACAATACAGGGCGGTTCATGGTATCGCAGGCAGCAGGGCCATTGATGCCGGGATAGTGATATACTGCTATATCAGCTTTGCTGCCGGCATTGTTAAAACCACCCCAGCACTGGTCGTGGAAAGTTGTAGGGCGCGACGGGTCCAATTTTTTTGCTACCTGGTTTACTGTATTCCATAGATCGCTCCAAACAGATTCATTGCCCAGCGACCATATAATGATGGAAGGATGATTGCGTTCAGCCACCATTTTCTCAACGTTGGCGGCAACCATGTAAGGCAGGAATTTTTCATCTTTATAATTCCATAATTTCCATATCGGTGATGCACCATGATTTATCCAGCACAGCGATGACTCGCTTTCAACAAAAAGCCCCAGTGAATCGCAGGCATTTAAAAAAGTTTCTGTTGGCGGGTAATGCGAAGTGCGTATATAATTGCAATTGCCTTCGCGGAATAACACGGCATCTTTTACATCAAGCGAATCTGCAACGCTCCGGCCGGTTAACGGGTAGATGGAATGGCGGCAAACGCCCCGCAGCTTAACCGGCTTGCCATTTACCAATAAAATATTGCCTTTTACTTCAACCTGGCGGAAACCAACTTTTTGTTTTATTGTTTCAACAACCTTTTTGTGTTGTAATAACTCTGTTGTCAACTCGTATAAATAAGGATGCTCAGGGTTCCATTGTTGCGGTGTTTTAACCGGTATATTACTAATTAACTGTGGCTGGTTAACCGTTTGTGTTTTTTGCAAAACAACCTTACCGGCAGCATCCTTTAAAGTGTATCGTAATGAAACTGCATCACCGCGTTCAATTGTTGTTGTTAATTGCAGCGTTGCATTTTTATATTGCTTGTCAAACGTTGTATTAACGATAAGGTTTTCTATGTTAGCTTGCGGCAATACAAACATTGTTACGTTGCGCAATAAGCCTCCAACCGTATGCACTGCATATTGCGATGTACAGGCCAGTTTATCGCTAATAGTATTTGCCTGCACTTCAACCTGCAAAATATTATTACTGGCTTTTAATGCAGATGTAATATCTGCTTCAAACGGAACAAAACTGCCTTCATGCTCACCAACTTTAGTTCCATTCACTTTTACAATAGCATGAGAACTTACGCCATCGAAGCGCAGCTTTATTTTTTTATTCTTCCAATCAGCCGGAATATTTAATGCTTTTGTATAAACAGCGGTTTCGCCTTCATTCACAGTAAAACCCTGCATTTCCCATTCGCCGGGCACTTGTATAGTGCTTTGATTTTTACCAGTGCTGATTTGAAAATTCCATTCGCCATTTAACGATAGCTGCGGTGTTTGCACACCGGTAACTGTAAATGGCTTTGGCGAAAGACGTGGAATGGCAAACCCATCAATAGAGTTTGTTTGTGCACAAACAAATAAGCCCGTAAACTGTATTAAAAGAGACAATAATATCCTGGTCATTCGCATGAGGTATTCGATTTATCGTTAGCAGTATCCTGTTCGCTATTTATCATTTATTACATGATACCATATTTCTCGAAAGCCTCTTTGGCGCTCATGCCCTCTTGTATTTTCTTTTGTACCATCTTCTCTCCCCTTGCTTTTTCAATTGCCTTTGAAAAAACTTCTTCTTCCATATCTTTAGGAACAATGCAAACACCATCATTATCGCCAACTACAATATCACCTGTATTTATTTTCACGCCATTAGTTTCAAGCGGCACACGAAAGTCTATCACCTTGCCACGTGGCGCCTGGTCCTGCGCATAACGGCCATAGGAAAATGTCGGGAAGTTCAGGTTAAGGATGCCATTGGTATCTCTTGAATAACCATCCACCACAGCACCTGCAGCACCGAGCTTCATGGCACGGGTACTCATCAGCTCCCCCCACAATGCATATGTTGGTGAAGCGCCTGCGCAGATATATACTTCATCTTTTTTCAGGTCATCCAGCGCTTCGAGCATCAACCCAAATGGCTTTGCAAGTACCGGGTTTCTATTACCTTCTTCGCTAAACACATCTGCTTCCAAAACAGTCATTGCCCGGCCTACCACGAACATGTCCTCCTTTAGGGGTTTTATTCTTGGTGAAAGAAACTGGTGCAGCAGGCCCAGCTTATCCATGATGTCGCCGACAACAGCAGTGTATAATTCTCTTCTTACAATATGGAAAAGTTCATCATCTGAACCCCATAATTTTTCCTGAACATGTGCAAAGGTTTGATTGTTCATATGATATTTTTTATTTGTTTTTGCTGATGACCTGAATGGCATCATTATTTTTTGAAATTACGTATAATGTATTGCCGGTTTTGGTTTTCAAACTAACCATATCGCGTATATCGCCGGAAGAAAACCATCCTGTTTGATTGAAAGGAAGCACATTAAAATTATCTTTCCCATCATTAATTAAAATATTTCCGTACGAGGCGTCTTCCCTGCCCAACTGTACGCGGAAAGGATAAAAGTTGCCTGCAAGTATCAAATCGTTTTTACCGTCATGATTTATATCTCCTGTACATGCGCCAAACACAGCAGAAAACTGTGCGGCTTTTGGCAATGCTTTTAATACAAATTTTCCGTTGCCTTCATTTATAAGCTCACAATTGTTTAGTTCTGTTACTTTTAATTCCTGCATGCCTTTTAGTTCATCAGGTGTGAATATATCTTTTAACGTTGCGGTAGCGTAAGCAGCATATTTAAAAAATTTCTTTTTTAAAACGGGCATTGTGGCTAGTAATTCATCTCTTGATGGATACGGATAACTTACACCTTGTACATAGTAACAAAGAATTGCCTGCGGTGAGCCTGTTTTTAAAAAATCATTTATACATAAGGTCATTGGTTCTTTTACCGAAGCCTTGAATTGTGTGTTGGGCGCTAGATTGCCTAATATAAAATCTGTGTCACCATCATTATCTATATCTGCAGGAATAATGCGTGTCCATAAACCGCCGGTGTTAGCAAGATTATATTCAACGGTTTTATTTTCAAGTTTCCCTTTATTATTCATAAAGATGCTAATATTCATCCAATCGCCCACCACCATTAAATCAGGCCAGCCATCTTTATTCATATCAACCCAGCAGGCATCAGTAACCATACCAACAAACTGCAATTGTTTGGCGTCTGCTGAAATGTTATTTACAAAACGGGTATTATTTTTTGAAGATTGATTTTGCAGCAAAAAACTTTCGGGCGCCACACCATATTTGCCTGGAACGCTTCTGCCACCAACAAAAATATCGGGCCTGCCATCTTTATTATAATCTGCAATGGCAACAACAGATTTATTGCCTGAAAACTGAGGGAGCGCATTCATTGGTTTGGAAAAATTTCCTTTACCATCGTTAATGTACAACCTGTCCTGCAGTGACTGCGGAGAAGCATTTATTTCACTGCCGCCGCTTGCAACATATAAATCCATATCGCCATCGCCGTCTGCATCAAAGAAAGCGGAATGTGCATCTTCACAAATACTGTCAGCCTTCCACGGTTGAGATAAAGCACGTGCAAACTTTTCACCGGCTGTTTGTAAAAACAATGCTGCACTTTGGCCTTTGGGCGCACCTATGAACACATCGTCCAGGCCATCGCCATTTACATCTGCTTTAGCCAGGCACGGGCCTTCTTTTGAAAGCTGGTATGGGATTAAAGGTTCGTTCTTAAAATCAACATACAGGTTTTCATGCTGCGTAAAACTGAGTCCTGAATTTGCCGTTACATCTGCAAAAAAAGTTTGTTGAACAGGTTGTTGAATGCTGTCATAATCTGACGGTAATAATTTTATTAATTGATTACTCTTAATATTTTTAAACAGGGAATTTTTTCCGTCAGGCCATTCCACAATAATTTGCTTTACCAATGTATCACCGCCTAAGCCTGCATGAAGAACCGGGTCAACACTGCCCTGGAAGCCGCGTGTGGGCTGCATTTCAAGGTATTGTTTTTTGCCTGATGCTGTTTCGATGATAAGCTTTGCGCCAATGGCAAACCTGTTCAAGCCTTCGCTTTGTAACTGAATGCGCAGGTAATGATTGTTTGCATTTTTTTCATTGTTATTGCGATATACGGTTGCTTTATCGCTGTTGTTATTAACAACAATATCAAGGTCGCCATCGTTATCGAGGTCTGCATACACTGCTCCATTTGAAACACCGGCCTTTGTAATGCCCCAGGCCTGCTGCATGTTTTCAAACGTCAAATCTCCTTTGTTACGGAAGATATAATTAGGCAATTTTGTTTGCGGCATTTGTTTAACCAAATCACTCAGCAAAACACTATCGCCATATTGCTGCCGGTATTCTTCAACGGTGTATGTAAGAAAATCCATATTGGTATAATCGCGCAAATAGCCGTTGGTAACGAATAAATCTTTATACCCATCATTATCAAAATCGGCTAGCAGCGGCGCCCAGCTCCAGTCGGTATTTGATACGCCTGCAAGCTGGCCTATCTCAGAAAAAAAAGGTTCGCATTTTGTGTTGATGCCTTCATTCAATTGCAAAGTATTGCGCATGTTTTGATGAAAATACCCGCTGTCAACCAATAGTGTGTATTTATCATATTCATCAGGGCCGCGTAATAATTTCTGGCGACGGTTATCTTCGGGCAACATATCCAATACCATAATGTCGTTCAAGCCATCGTTGTTATAATCGGCAATATCGCAGCCCATGCCAAACCTGGAAATATGCTGTATGCTTTGTTTTGTTACGTCAGTAAATGTGCCATCGTGATTATTGAGATATAAAAAGTCCTGCTCTTCAAAATCGTTGGTGGTGTAAATATCAGGCCAGCCATCATTATTTACATCGCTTACGCACACACCAAGGCCAAAATTGTTGCCACCGCCTTTTATGCCGGCGGAATCACTCACATCAGTAAAATGCCCGTTATCATTCCTGTATAAACGGTTGCTAAAATAGGGATGCCGCTTTGTTCTTAATTTATTTGTATTGAAGAAAGGCCGGTAAAACATGGTGGCATGATTTAGCAGGAACATATCCAGATCGCCATCCCTGTCATAGTCAAAAAAGCTTGCCTGTGTTGAATTGGTACCTGGCGCATCAATGCCGTAAGCTGTTGCTTCATCATCAAAAACAGGCACACCATTTTGAACGCCTTTATTTATAAAAAGCTGGTTGTTTCTTGAATAGTAATCGCCTTTGCCGGAATAGCAAACATAAATATCCGGCAAGCCATCGCCATTTACATCGGCCATGGCAACACCAGTCTTCCATCCGTATTTACCCGCAACACCGGCTTTACCGGTTATATCTTCAAACTGAAGGTTTCCTTTGTTCAGGTATAATTTATTGGCTACCTGGTTGCCGGTGAAGTAGAGGTCTGGCAAGCCATCGCCATTTACATCCCCGACAGCAACACCGCCTCCGTTGTACATGTATTCAAAATTCAGTACGTTCTGTTCGTCTGTTTCTGTAATGTTGTTGGAGAAATCAATACCTGATGCAGCGGTAACATCGGTGAACAACACCGTATCACGACGTTCGCAGGCCGCAAGCATTACCAGTGTACATGCAAGTGGAAAATATGATTTGATTTTTTTCAATCGTTTTGTTTATTACTTAAATAAAGAGCTGCAGCTAACTACAGCTCTTTTTAAACCAAACTCTGCTATTATGAGACAAGTATCCACTTTGTAATTTACCAGCCCGGGTTTTGTGTGAGTTTCGGGTTTTGGTCAAGTGCGGCAGATGGAATAGGGAACAAATAATCCCTTGGTGTATTGAACACACGTTTGCCATTATAGGCTGGTACTCTTGTATATATCCAATTACCCGGCGTACCGGTAATCTCCATACCAGTTAAAGTTTTATTCAAAACCTGGCCGGCTATTTTCCAGCGCATAATATCAAAATAACGTTTGCCTTCAAATGCCAGTTCTATTCTTCTTTCATGGCGAATATGTTCACGCATCTGGTCTTTGCTTAAACCTGGAGGGAGGCCAGGAACGCCACCCCTTTCTCTCAATAAATTAATGTACTTATACACATCACCTGTTGGACCTGATAGTTCGTTTTGCGCTTCCGCGAAGTTCAGGTATATCTCGCCCAACCTGAATAAAACAGCGTTGGTTCCGTTAATGGCTTTGCCATAGTAGTTCGTTTCTGACGGCGTAAGCGTAGGATCGAGATATTTATGAAAATAATAGCCTGTTTGTGTGCCCTGGTGTGAGAAGTTAATATCGAAATTATTGGCATAAACATTTATGGTTGGGTCATAATACGTCCATACTTTGCCACCGCGCCAGTCGCTGCCATTGTATAAAATGGAAGCATAAAAGCGTTTGTCCCTTCCTGTATAAGGATCGTTTGCATGAGATGCATCAGTACCTGGCTTTCCATCTGTAAATTCATAATCATCTACCAATTCCTGTGTTGGCTGTACGTGGCCCCATCCTGCTGCAATGCCTGAAGCAGGATCGACACGCGGGCTTAAAAAAATCTCAGCATTATGCGCTTTTGTCTTGCCATCAAAATCAACATCAAAAATCACTTCATCATTTACTTCTCCTGCAGGTATAAGCATGGTATTGTAATCTGCAAGGCTATATTTACCTAATGCAAATATTGCACTGCATGAATTAACACAATCCTGCCATTTGGAGGCATATAATTCCACTTCGCTTTTTAACGCGAGGGCAGCGCCCTTGGTAACTCTGCCATGCTGGTCAGAAGACCATTCATCGGGCAATGCACTGGCTGCATCTGCAAGGTCCTGCTGAATGAACGTTACACATTCATCATAGGTGCTTCTTGGATAATTAAGTGTGTCGCCTGATGATTTGTTTAAAGGAACGCTGATAATAGGCACACCTCCAAAAAAGTTGATGAGCCATGAATACCAATATGCCCTGAAGAATTTTGCCTGTGCAATCATTTCATTCTTATCTTCATCAGAAGCGTCGGGAATGTTAGGCGCATTCTGTAAAACGATATTACATTTTCTTATCTCAGCATAACCGTTAGTCCACCAACTGTTTACAGGAGAACTTGTACTGTTATAGTTGCGTGGCGCAACAGATGCCAGTGAAGTTACCCAGTTAAACGTGGGAAACTGGTTATCTGTCCAGTTATCGAAAGGGTCCACATCAAAAAGAAGGAAACCTGTAGGTATGTCTGCATAAATATCGTTTACAAACAGGTTTGCATTTGTATAAGATGACCATATGGTTGCATCGGAAGGTGATGCAGGGGTTGTTTCAAGAAAATCTTTTTTACAGCTAGCTATGCCCAGCAAAAGAAAAGCAGCAGTTGCTATGATTAACGATCTATTATTTATAAGTTTCATGATGTTTTTTTGATTGAGATGTTAGAAATTTAAATTGGCACCCACTGCAATGCTTCTGGTTTGAGGATAGTAATCGGTTGATGAAGGATTCTCCGGGTCTATGTATTTTGTTTGTGTAAACGTGAGCAGGTTTTGTGCTGACACATATACTCTCGCGCTTTTAAGACCGATTACAGATAATTTTCCAAAATCGTAAGAAAGTTGTACCGTTTTTATTCTTAAATAACTGCCATCTCTTATCCAGAAAGAGGAAGTGTAATTGTTGTATGCATAACCGCCCGGGTTGGAACGGATAGCCGGAAACTCTGCATTGGAATGTTCAGGAGTCCAGTAGTTTTCCTGGAATTCAAAGGCCACACCGTTTGATTGGTTAAATGGTGTGGCGGCCCATCCTGTAAGGTAATAGTTGGTTTTTGCAGCGCCCTGCAACAACATATCCAGTTGGAAATGTTTGTAATTGATTGAAACATTAAAGCCATAAATTACCTCCGGGTATAAAGGCTTGCCTATCGGCACAATATCATTGGCATCCAAAACGCCATCATTGTTTATATCTTCATATTTAACGTCGCCGGGCTTAACATAACCCAATGAGGCCGCATACGGTGTTTTGGCAATATCTTCTGCTGACTGAAACAGGCCTAATGCACGGTAACCGAATTGCGTTCCGTAAGCTTTGCCGGTATGGCTCCTGTTGGGGTTATTCCTGATGGTTTCAGCTTCCTGTATGTCAGTAATTTTATTAACTGCATACGTAAAGTTGAAGGCGCCTGTAACCGAGAAATCTCTTGAGAAAGAATGGCGACTTGATATTTGGAAATCAATGCCCCTGTTTTCCATAGAGCTGTTGTTTTCCTGTGCAAGGCCAATACCATACTCCAGTGGCACAACGGTTGTTGCAGCATTCAGCATGTCGTTTCTTTTCTCATAAAAAACATCACCTTCAAAATTTAATAACCCATTCCATAAACCTAACTCAACACCAATATCCGTTTTAACGGCTTTTTCCCAGGTGATATTAGGATTAGGTTCAAGAGACTCATATACTGACGGCACCGATGTTCCGCCAAACAAATAAGCAGTGCTTCCATTGTAAATGTATTGCCGCAGGTATTGATATGGAGCACCGGCAAGGTTTCCTGATTTACCCCATGAACCACGTATTTTTAAATTGTTGATCGTTTTACTGTCCTTAAGAAACGGTTCTTCACTTAAACGCCATCCTGCTGAAAAACTTGGGAAAAATGCATAGCGCGAATCAGGTGCGAAATAGTAATGACCATCATAACGGCCCGCCGCTTCAACAAAATATTTTCCAGCATAATTATAACTAACCCTGTAAGCATAACCAACCTGTGTTGCCTCTGCAGAGCTTCCACCGTTTGTTATATCCGCAGGGTCGGCGCTGCCTGTATTCAATTCATCTATATCCAAAGCATAATTTGCACGCTGGCCATATAAATAATTGCTGTTGGTTTTTCTTGGTTCAAAAACAGCAAGGGCATCTATGCCATGATTTCCCCAGGTATGATTATAAGTTGCCAATACCTGCATGGTCAACTGCCTTGTTGTACCATTGTAATCGTATAAGATAGGACTGGGCACATTACCCGTACCGCTTATAAAACTTCCATCCTGCTGAATCTGGTAAAATGTGTATGGTGTACGCCATTCTTTAATTGTTGAATCGAATTTATCAATAGAAAAATTTGCTTTAAGCGCAAGACCGTCAACCCACGGAATTTTTTGCTCAAACCTTAATGTTGCAGATTGTGCATAAAAATCTTCATCATAATATCCACTGTTATACAAATCGAGGTAAGGGTTTCTTTCAAAATAACCGGCAGGCAAGCCATTTGAATAATAAATAGGATTTGTTGGGTTTAACCGCCAGAAGCCAAATATTATATAACCTGCGCCGCCTGCGCCGGGATATTGCGCATCCCTGTAACCCGAGTTAAGATCGAAACCTATTTTAGTATAATCACTAAGGCGGGCATCAATATTTGCCCTTATGTTATAGCGTTTATAATTGCTTACATCGCCCCATATGGCATCCTGGTCAAGATAGCCGACAGAGCCAAAAAAGCTTATATTTTTCGAGCCACCTGAAATGCTCAGGTTATGTTGCATAAGATGGCCGGTTTTAAAAAGGTCTTTGGTTACGCTTTCATTAGCATAGTGATCGGGGTCAGACCCGTCTTTTAATTTCTGCAGGGCATCTCCAGAATAAGGCAAGGCAACGCCATCATTGGTGGCGCCTGCATTTTTCATCACCGCCCAATCGTAACCACTTAATTCTTTAGGCTGGTTTGTTACGTTATCCCAGGAATATCTCCCATCATAGGAAAGTGAGAATTTACCATCCTGGTTACTGCCTCTCTTGGTCGTAATTAAGATAACGCCATTGGCGCCTCTTAAACCATACGGCGCTACAGAAGCTGCATCTTTCAAAACAGAAAAGCCTTCAATATCATGCGGGTCGAGGTAAGATAAAGGCCGTTCTATTCCATCAATAATTATAAGCGCATTGGCGTTGCCAATGGTAGCAACACCTCTTATTTTTATATCAGCGGTTCCATAACCCGGCTCGCCGCTTGTTTCCTTTGATATAATGCCCGGCGCTCTTCCGGCTAAGGCATTGGTAACATCCGAAACAGGGGCTTTTACAATTTCTTTTGAGCTTACGGTAGAAACAGCAGCTGTAAGCGAAGTTTTTTTCTGTGTGCCATAAGCAACCACTATTACATCGCTAAGCGCCTGCTGCGCGGCAGTTAATGTTACCTGTATATTTGAAGAGGAGGAAATGTCAATCTCCTGCTGGTTGTAACCCACATAGCCAATAATCAGTTTTTGCGCTGATGCAGGCACTGCAATATCAAATACGCCTTGCTGGTTAGTCGTAGTTCCGGTTTTAGTACCTTTTACTGTAACCGATACTGAGCCAAGCGGCTTGCCGGCGCTGTCAGTAACCAAGCCATGAATGGTTCGTGACTGACCAATACCTCTAAATGAAAAAAAGATAAAGGCAACAATCGTTAATAGCGTTTTTTTACTAGGCATAAAATACAGTTGTTTTAGGATGTAAAAATATTTTGGTGATTGCCCTCAGCCTTATAGCATCTTACCTATTTCTTAAATTATTTTAGCATTAGATTAAAGACAATTCCGAATTAACGCTAATATTGTTTTTATTTTGTGCAGAGAAAATTGAATGATCGACAATAGCTTAAAGTGTTATGAAAGCCCAATTAATTGATGTTACTTTTGAAAATAAGCGAACCATCCAGGTAAAAAAAGTTGATAAGTTTTTCCTGGACAACCCGTTTCATTTTCATCATTTGTGCGAACTGGTTTGGATTGAGGAAAGCTATGGTAAGAGAATTATCGGAGATCATATAGATAATTTCACCAACGGTGATCTTATATTAATGAGTCCTGACCTGCCACATATCTGGCAAAATGATCCTGTTTTTTTTCACAAGAAAAAAGGATACAGAAGCAAAGCGACAGTAATTTATTTTCCGGCTGATATCATAACGAATTTATCTGACGAACAGGATGCAGTAAAGCCTACACAGGATCTTATAAAGAAAGCCGCAAGGGGCATGCGTTTTTATGGCAATACGAATGACCGTGTAACCGGTATTTTGCAAAAAATAAATGAAACGGCAGGCCTGCAAAAAATCATCCGTTTTCTCAACATCATAGAGATATTGGCCGCTTCAAAAGAATATGAATTGCTGGCAAGCGTATCGTATAAAAATGAGTATGATGAGAAAGATACCAGCCGCATTAATGCTGTTTATCAGTTCCTCATCCATAACTTTCACCGCAACATCAGTTTAAAAGAAGTAGCAGATGTTTCCAACATGTCTCCCACTGCTTTTTGCCGCTTCTTTAAAAGCAGGACACAAAAATCATTTATACAATTTTTAAATGAACTGCGTGTTGGGCATGCTGTAAAGCTTCTGCAGAACGAAGATTACTCTATAGCGGATGCCTGTTATGAAAGCGGTTATAATAATCTTGCCAACTTCAATAAATTTTTCAGGATGATAAAAGGTGCGACGCCATCGGAGTTTAGAAAAAATCTGTTGCAACAGAGCATGAAAATGGAATAAACAGTGAATTAAAAAATTTTGTTTTACTGTAATTATCGGGAGTTGCATGTTCTTATTTATGCATCGTTATTTGTGTTTTTAGTATTCATTTACTCTTCTGAAATTTTGATGCACAAATACATGCTTCTTTGGCTGGGTGTCTCTTAAGGCATAATCAGTAACGGCCAGGATATTACTAAACCGCAATACCATTTTTCGCTCGTTATAAAAGCAGTTTTTTGAATAACAGTATTTATAACAAGTATTAAAACAATCATACCTGTAACTGAAACAGGCTATTATTTCTTATCATGGTTGTTTAAATAAAACCACAGCTCACTTCTTTCTGAAATGAGCCTAGGCTTTTGTTTTTATGTGCGTGTATGAATTTGTTTTATGCAATTTTTTGTTCCGGTAATGAAAAGAATGGGATCTTAAAAATATTCAAATAGAAACGGAACAGCCAATATGGATTACCGGAGTTTCGACCTGAATTTTGAAGTGAACGCTATTGTATATGATGCTGAAACAGCCATACAACTCGCTGAGTTTTTTTGCAACGATTTGAAACAAGCTAAAAAAATTGACACCGCAGCATGGAACCGCCGTTCAAAAACTATACAATTATTTGAAAAAACGGCAAGGTTATTATCGCCCTTATTGTAATTATTTAAGTATAACCAACAAGTTATTTACATGGAACATCATCAACATCACGCACACTACGGCCACAGCAATAATGAGCATGCAGCACAGGCACATGATAAACACGCAGGGCATCATGTAGCCGATTTTTGGCAGCGCTTCATCATCTGTTCTTTTGTTTCTATTCCCGTGCTTGCCCTCTCACCCATGATACAAAACTGGCTGGGTTTTGAGTTTCCTTTTCCGGGTGACAAATACGTATTGGCAGCACTTTCTGCTTTTATATTCATTTACGGCGGCTATCCCTTTTTAAAAGGCTTGTATGATGAGGTGAGCGATAATGCCATTGGTATGATGACGCTCATTGCCGTTGCAATAACCGTTGCATGGGCTTACAGCTTTGCGGTAACTTTCGGTTTGCAGGGTATGGACTTTTATTGGGAAATGGCAACCCTTATAGACATTATGCTGATAGGGCATTATTTGGAAATGAAGTCCGTTACGGGTGCTTCCCGTTCATTGGAACTGCTTGTAAAAATGATGCCCTCAACAGCGCACCATCTCGTAAACGGCCACATACACGATATGCCTGTAAGCCATTTGAAACTTAACAATTTGATATTGGTGAAGCCGGGTGAAAAAATTCCTGTTGACGGCCTCGTAACAGACGGGGAAAGCTATGTTGATGAAAGCATGCTTACCGGAGAAAGCAAACCCGTAAAGAAATCAAAAAACAGTAAAGTAATTGGCGGCGCAATAAATAATAATGGCTCGCTAACCGTTCAGGTGTTAACCACCGGAGAAAACAGTTACCTGAATAAAGTGGTGAAACTTGTTGAAGATGCGCAAAGGGTAAAATCAAGAACACAAAACTTTGCCGACAGGGCTGCAAAGGTTTTAACTTTTGTTGCTTTGGGGGGCGGTGTTATCACGCTTATAATTTGGCTGCTTCTCGGATTTCCGTTTGTATTTGCCCTGGAAAGAATGGTTTCAGTAATGGTAATTTCATGCCCGCACGCATTGGGTTTAGCAGTGCCTTTGGTGGTTGCCATTTCCACTTCGATTGCTGCGCAGAAAGGTTTGCTTATCCGCAACAGGACCGCATTTGAAAATGCACGGTTGATTACTACAATTGTCTTTGATAAAACGGGAACGCTTACAAAAGGCACGCATCAGCTACAGGAAGTAAAGGTGCTGAAACCCAATTATACCGGACAAGAATTACTTCGTCTCGCATCGGCTATTGAACAACATTCTGAACATTATATTGCAATAGGTTTAATGCGAAGAGTAAAAGAACTGAGCATCACCATTCCAAAGGCGGAAAATTTCAACTACATGCCAGGAAAAGGGCTGGAAGGAATTGCAGAAGGGAAAAACATTAAAGTGGTTGGGCCAAATTATCTAAAAGAACAACAATTAAATATTCCTGAAACAAGCCTGAATATTGCCGGAACAATTGTGTATGTTCTGGTTGATAAAGAGATTGCCGGATACTTTATTTTCTCCGACCAGATAAGAGAAGATTCCTCGGTAGCCATTCAAACACTTAAGGAAGCAGGAATTAAAAACCTGCTGCTCACGGGCGACAACGAAAAAGTAGCAAAGCACGTAAGCGATGAATTAAAAATGGACGGGTTTATTGCCAATGTATTGCCCCATGAAAAGTTAGACAAAGTAAAAGCCTTACAAAATAAAGGTGAGTTTGTTGCCATGACCGGTGACGGCGTAAACGATGCCCCTGCTTTGGCACAGGCAGACGTTGGTATCGCCGTTGGGTCAGGTACGGATGTTGCCGCTGAAACAGCAGACATAATTTTAGTGAATTCCAATCCTAAAGACATTTCCAACCTTATTCTGTTTGGGAAAGCCACCTATAAAAAAATGATCCAAAATCTTTGGTGGGCTGCCGGCTACAATATCATTGCGATTCCACTGGCGGCTGGTGTTTTGTATAAATGGGGCATCGTGTTTAGTCCGGCCATCGGGGCAGTGCTTATGAGTATGAGCACCATTATCGTTGCATTTAATGCGCAACTTCTAAAAAAACATTTGGCATAACCCTGCACTCTTTTCCAGGCGACTACTAATACGCGTATAAGGCAGAACAATTATTTGAAGAAGACCACAATGATGTAATAGTTGCAGCACTGCTCACATAGTAAAATATTTTCCTTATTGATTCAGGTAATCTAAAATGATCTGCACCTGTACTTCACACCATTTAGCAATGCCTTCTCGTCAAGATTGAATTTTGGATTGTGGTTTGCAACACCGTTATTGCAGCATGGGCATCATGGCCGCATGCATGGCTTAACTACTATTTTTTTTTATCCTCGCGAAGAACCGGGAGCCCCCATCCGAAACGAAGCGCTAACATGCGTAAAACAAAACAGAGTAAAAAGCCCGCCAGGAATACCCAATCACCGGGCCATTCAAGATAATTTCCCACCACTACTACACCAGCACCTGCCAATGCAGCCGATGCATAAATTTCTTTTTGTAAAACCACAGGAAGGTTGTTCAGCAAAATGTCGCGCAGAATGCCACCGCCTATTGCTGTTATCATTCCTAATAAAAGAGCTACCTCATTATTGTATCCATAAATCAGGGCTTTACGCGCTCCGGATACGGCAAACAAAGCAAGGCCCAACGCGTCGAACAGCAGCACGGGGCGGTTTAACTTTTTAACTAATGGCTGTAAACTCATTGTAATTACTGCGGCAGCGGTGGCCACAACAAGGTAACGCCAGTCTGATAATCCGGCTGGCGGAATGGCGCCTATGCACACATCGCGGATGATGCCGCCGCCACAGGCAACAGTAAAGGCCATCACCCAAATACCAAAAATATCCAGCCCTTTTTGACGGGCCGCAACAGCACCGCTTATAGCAAATGCAAAAGTGCCGGCCAGATCAATAAATATATAAAGCGGTTGTAGTTGAATCATTTTGCTCGTTATGTTTCATTTAGTCATGTTCCTGCGGGTGCTATCCTAAACCGTCATCCTGTTTTAATGCAGGATATAATGCCAGGTGGAAAGATTTGATGCGTTCTCATTGGCTGGTCTTTGAAATTACTTTCACACATAATAAAAAGTCGGGTATTTCAACAAAATAATGTTGGGGAAATTTAAAGCTTAATAAAAACAGTACATAAAACATTAAAGAAGCACTAACCTGCATGGCTGTTTTTACTGCTATTTCTTAACCGCTTGCCATTATCCTTATTCCACCCTTTCAGTGACAGGATCAGGCTTCTCTCCCAAAAATTCCACCCACGCTTTTTTAATGCACGGATAATGTTTTGCTGCTTCCACCAAACTCATGAAAGCGATGATGTTACTTTCAAATCGTTTTGCTAAAGTTTCATTATTCAAATTGCCTTCCGTTGTGAATGCCTGATGCGCTGTTGCTAATGAAAACATATCAGGAAACACTCTTGCACCAAGATGTTCCAAGGGAACTCTCAAAGACCAAAGCCCGCGGTTGCCACCCACCATTGACGGAGAGGCCGACATCAGCAAAGCATGACGCTCGTTAAACGGCTGGGGACGAAACCTCGATACCCAATCAATAACGTTTTTAAGATTTCCCGGCATGGAGGCATTGTATTCAGGCGATGAAATGATAAATGCATCGTTGGCAAGGAGCTGTTGCCGGAAATGTTCGGCTCCGGCAGGGAAAGCGCCTTTCATTTCTACATCCTGATTGTACGAAGGGCAATCAAACTCACTCATATTTGGAAAGCTTGCTTTACCACCATTTTTTTCAATAACAGATAAGGCTAATGCGGCTAACCTTGTATTGAGGGAATCGTTTCTTAATGATGGTGAAAAAACAAGAAAGCGTAATGGTTCACCCGTTCTGTTAGATTGTTGCTCTTTCATGTGTTTGTAATTTACCTGAACTTTGATACTGCGAAATTTACTTTTTTATTTGGTAAAGCCTGCTTTGTGTGTTGCCCTTTATCGTTTCGCGCTGATTTTGCATTAGGGCATGCAAACGAATCTTCAGCAGGCTTCCTGTTTATTCTTCATTACAGAACTCATACCGGTTTGATTTATTTAAATACGATGGTGAATATGTACATCACCAAATTCACTAAAAGCATCGTGGCATATAAGCCGTTCGTCCGGCCTTTATTGAGCGAAAGCATAACTGTAATACAGACAGGGTAGCCACCATTGGCGTAAGAATAGCATCATCTGTAATAGCATTGATGGTGATGCTGTTCCGGCCGTATTCCAAAGCAGCGTTTACACCAATTAAAGTTCAGCGATTGTATAGTAACCTCTTAACCCAATTTTACCGATGTCATAGTAAGCGACCCGCCTACCGCTTTATCATTAAAAAATGAAATAGCGTCTTTGCCGGTTTTTACACCGAGGGCGTACATCAACGGCAGGTAATGTTCAGGTGTAGGAATGGCAAGCATTGCTTCCCTTCCTAAACTGCTATAATTAATTAATGGCTTATGGTCGCCTGCCTGTATTAGTTCTTTAAACTTGCTGTTCATGTTTATTGCCCAATCATAAGCATAATCCGGGCTGTTTAATTTGTCCCATGCAACCATTCTTAGATTATGGACCATGTTGCCGCTGCCGATAATCAGTATTCCTTTCCTGCGTAAAGCATATAGTTCTTTTGCTAAGTCGTAGTGATACTGCGGGCCTTTAGTATAATCAATGCTTAACTGCAATACCGGAATGTTTGCTTCAGGATACATGTGCCGTACAACGGTCCATGCGCCGTGGTCTAAACCCCAGTCATGGTCTAATTCCACATGTGCCGAATGCAGCAATTCTGCTGTTTCTTTTGCCAATACCGGGTTACCCGGTGCAGGATATTGCACGTCGAACAGGGCTTGTGGAAACCCGCCAAAATCATGAATGGTTTCAGGAAAATCCATTGCTGTGATTTTTGTGCCTTTGGTAAACCAGTGGGCTGATACCACCAGCACCGCTTTTGGCGTTGGGATTTCCTTTGCCATCTGTGCCCACCTGCGGCTGAACTCTGAATCTTCTATGCCATTCATAGGTGAACCATGGCCGATGAACAATACAGGCATTAACTGTTCCTGTTCGCCCAGGCCATTTGTAAAACTTCTGAATGCTGATAATGTTGTCATACCTATTGCTCCTGTTGCTATTGTTTTAATAAATTGTTTCTTTCCATAAAGCAGTTTAGCCATCAGCGGCCTGTTTAATAGGCCACTGTAAAGCGTTGTTGAATATGTTTTGGATGCTCCAGTTCATCTGCAACGGCAACCGCCACGTCTTCTACTGAAATAACACTCCGGCCTTCTGTATCTGTTACCGGGTTGTCCAAACCGGTTCTGTATGTGCCCAGCCTTTTTCCTGAAGTGCCCGGATGCATTTCTATAGCCGGGCTTAAAAATGTCCAGTCCAATTCTCTTTCCTGTTTTAGTATGTTGAGATAATCCCTTGCCGCCAAAGCACCCGGCTTCCAATCGTCCGGGAAACCTTCTGTATCCACCAGTTGCTGCCCCGGGGCAATGAATAAGCTGCCTGCGCCACCCACTACAATCAGCCGCTTTATACCGGCTTTCTTTACAGCGCTTTGTATGGCTTGCGAACCTTTCAGAAAATCCTTATACAGGTTTGGGTTTTGCCACCCGGCATTGTAGGCACTTATCACTGCATCGTGACCGGCCAATACGTTTGCTACATCCACTTCATTCAGTACATCAACCGATATAGCTGCAAGATTGTTTGCAGGTTGTAGTTTACCTGCATTGCGGGTAATAGCTGTAACATAGTGACCCCGTTGTAACAATTCATGTAAAACCGCGCTTCCAACAAATCCGGAAGCTCCTATTAATACTACTTTCATACTGATTAATTTTTATTGATAAAAAGCTATGGTTTGATCCTGCTTTGCCTGTATCCATTGCAGCTTCTTCCACACTTAAATGCTTTTCATATATCAACTTTTAAATTTAGCGCTTAACTTTTTTTAGAAAAATGCTACGCATCGCCTGCGCATTTTCATCCTGTACTTAACTAATAATGCGTAGCAATGATTTTTTACTGAGCTAAATAACCACCGTCTGCCGGGTAATATGCGCCGGTTACAAACGATGATTTGGAAGAGGCGAGCCACAAAATCAATTCAGCAATTTCTTCTGCTTCGCCCAACCTGCCAATGGGATGCAAACCTACCAGCGCATCCAACGCAGGTTTCTCAAGTGTTTTCATAACCAATGGTGTTTTAATATAACCAGGACCTACGGAGTTAATGCGGATATTTTTATCTGCATATTCCAGGGCAGCGGCTTTTGTAAGGCCTACCACGCCGTGCTTGGCTGCTACGTATGCAGGAGAAAATTTAGTTCCTGCCTGTCCCAGGATAGATGCAATGTTCACGATGCTTCCGCCATTTTTCATTGCCGGAAGCTGGTAACGCAAACCGTAGAAAACACCCGAAAGGTTAATGTCAATCACCTTCTGCCATCCGTCAATTGGGTATTCACCCGTAACATTCAACGGGCCACCGATGCCGGCGTTGTTTACTGCAATATCTAAACCGCCATATTGCTTAACGGTTTGCTTTACCAGGTTTTCATTGTCTTCCGCATTTGCAGTATTGGCTTTGATGAATACAGCTTCGCCGCGTGCCGCTTTTATTTCTTCTACAACCTGGTTGCCGTGCTGTTCGTTGATGTCGGATACTACTACTTTAGCTCCTTCTTTTGCAAATAGCATTGCTGTTGCCTTACCAATACCGGAACCTGCGCCGGTTATGATTGCTATTTTATTTTCTAATGTTTTCATGATTATATTTTTTTAGATGAAGAAAATTATTGCTGCAGGAACTCGCCATCAGCTTTAATACGCACTACATCGCTTATCACGGCTTCGGGAAAACCATGCCCCACATTAAAGTCAGAACGTTTAATAGTGCCGGTAAGCTGGAAACCTGCCGTTTGCTTTTTGCTCATGGGGTTTTCTACCATGCCTGTATACAACAAGTCCATTGTTACAGTTTTGGTAACGCCATGTATCGTTAAATCGCCTGTGAGCTTATACTTGTTTTCACCTGCATTCTGGATGCCGGTACTTTTGAAATTAAGTGCCGGGTATTTTTCCACATCAAAGAAATCGGCGCTCTTGAGGTGGTTATTTCTTGCTTCCACTCTTGTATCAACAGAAGCTGTTTTTGCGGTTAGTTCAAATGATGCATCGCTGAAATCAGGCTTTGTTGATTTTACCGTTACATCAAAATCATTGAATGTGCCGCTAACGTCTGCAATGCCCAGGTGTGTAACCGTAAAGCCCAGTTGCGAATGCGGGTCATCGTTTGTCCAGGTATCATTAATTATGGTAAATGCTGTGAGTGATACGAATGCTGTTAGAATGAGCAATATCTTTTTCATGTTTGTTATTTTATTGTTTATGAATAATGTTGTTTAGTTGTGAAGGATCTTCCAGCCGGCGAGCCAGTTATAATTGTATTTCATACCTAACCGGATAAGCAAAAGCTGCATGTTTTCCAGCGTTCTGCTAACGGATAAATCGCCTGCAACGATTGCATTAAAACCGGCAGTTTGTACCAGTTCAGTAACAGTGTTTACGGCCTCGCCGTCATTACCGGCTACAAAAGCATCTGCCTGCTTACCTGCAATAACAGGTGTGGCAAAATCTGCTGCAAAAGTTGTGTTGAAGGCTTTTACAACCTTTGAATGTGGCAGCAGTTTTTGCAATTCTTCCGCGGCGCTGGTATCGGGCGCTGTAACCAAACCATTATATGTTTCGTTCAGCGGATTGGCAATAGAGATAACGATTTTTTGATTGGCCACTTCCCTGATTTTTTCAGCCATTTCCTTTTCAGCCTCATAGGGAACAGCAAGGATAATCACCTCTGCTTCCCAACTTGCGTTAACAGGGCATTCCAGTGCCTCCACATCTGCCGAAGTATTGCTGCTTTTAATATCATTTACCACTGCTTCCAGCTTCTCTTTTTCATTTGTAAAAAGCAGAAGCCTGTTGTTACCCTTTGTAAGGCTTTTTGAAATAGCGGAACCCATGCTGCCTGTGGCTCCAATAACTGCTATGGTTTGTTTTGTTTTCATCGTTCATTAATTTGATATGGCAAAGCTACCGCCACTGCCTGCCCTGTTCCATTACGTTCAGGCAAGAAAAACCATTGACAAAAGTCAATGGTTTTTAAAGCTGATGAGCAAACAACCAGCCGCAAGGAGGATTAGATACGCTGCTCAAAGGGCTTCACGCATCTCCCCAAACCTTGCTTAAGCCCGTGCCATTGCAGGCGATTCCGGCAACAGGGCTGAAACAAATTGTTTCCATGTATTTGCCGCAGCTTCCAGTAAAGACTGTTGCTTTATCGTGTTGTACCGGCTTTCGTAAAAGCTTACATCAACAGGCTTTGCACCACCTTTAAACCGTAGCTGAAGAGAAACAGATTGGAGGTAGTGGTTCAACCCCTCTGTTTGCAAATCGCCGGCCGGTATGCCGCCATACACTTTTTTTACAGAAACCTGTTGCACGTTTTGCAAATCCACGATGCGATAATCCACGTTGCTTTTTTCTTTTTTTATCAACAACAGTTTTCGCCTGTTGGCATCTACTGCAATCAACTGGTTACGCAGGATCTCCTGCTTTGCTACTGATAAATTGAAGATTTTAGCAATCACGGAAAAATTCCGGAGCTTTCTTAATTTCCGCTTTATATAGCGGGACAGCGGGATATTTATAGCTGACATGATATTAATTTAAGTGTGAAGAATATTTGTCCGGAGAAGCGGCGCTATGCCCGGTTACTTTTTTTTCGGGCTACCTCTTGCCCAATAAGCCCTGCCCATTCTTTTGCCTTCTTTTCGAGTTCCGGTATTTCGTAAATATCATTACTGCGGTTGTCGAAAAAGCCAATCAGCAAGGGATGCATGTTAGTTGAAAATTCTATTTTCAACGCAATCTGCATAAGCACCTGGTCCGACCTTACGTTTTTTTTGTCGCTCAGGATAACATGGCTGTACTCCTTGTGCACGGCACAGCTTTCTATGCCTGTTAAATCAACCACTACTTCTGTATCAGTGGCCTCGAATGGAAATACCAGCAGTTTTTGATGAACTGCATCCAATCCAAGCATTTTGTCTTTCAGCATTTCGCGGTGTGCAAAAAACAGGTTGTGTGTAACGCCCGCCTTTGTGAACTGTGCAAGAAGCGCCTCACGCTGTTTCTTTTCTCTTTTCTTGTGAAGGCGGATAAAAATAAATGACGGTATTACAATAATGGCAATAAGAATTGCCGCAATCCATATAGTTGACATAACAATACAATTTTATGGTGATAATAAAAGCACCCGGGCCGGTGAAGCAACCGGGTAAAACATAAAAATCAATAGCTTGTTGAGACAGAAAGCATCACCAAAAATAATGTTTCGGGAAGAGCAGCTTAAGCGCTATCGGTGTGCAATGAAAACAGTTTTTTTCGATACTGCCTGCGCCCGGTAAAATTTCAACCGGTGCAAAACATAACACTGAAGCACCCATTTGCATATCCGGGGCACACCTGTGCTGGTTAAATGAATTGCGGATGTTGTGACAGCGTAAAATAATCGCCGTGTGGTTACCATATTCCGAATAACTTTCATCTCCGGTTTCAGAAAGGCTGTGGATAAATGTTACTGCCGGCGCTTTTTCAAACACCGGGATCGCATCGCTCTTATATGGAACGAGGAAAAAGAAACAGGTTAACGTAAATGATAGCAACAACAACCGCATGTATCGAAGATATTATTTAAGTTCCTGATGAAATGTGAAAGTTAGCGGCAATGGCAATGAAAGAGTTCAAACCTCATCAGACATGGTTTCTTATGGGTATTTTCCCACTTATTGGTCTGACTTTTTAATTAGATTTACCCAAATATTTTAGCAATTGAATACGCATCATAAAATAATAAATGGCGATAGCCGCCAAATGACTGAAGTGCCCGGCAATTCGGTTCATCTTGCCGTTACTTCACCACCCTATTGGCAACTGAAAGATTATGGCACAGACAATCAAATCGGTTTTCACGACAGTTATGAAAATTATATCAATAATCTCAATTTAGTTTGGCAAGAGTGCTACCGCACTCTTCACAATGGTTGCAGGTTATGTATAAATATCGGCGACCAATTTGCCAGAGCAGTTTACTACGGACGTTACAAAGTCATTCCGATACGGGAAGAAATTATCAAATTCTGTGAGAACATTGGGTTTGATTATATGGGAGCAATTATTTGGCAAAAAGTGACGACTTCCAATACAACTGGCGGAGGTGTTCAAATGGGTTCATATCCATACCCGAGAAATGGCATTTTGAAATTGGATTATGAATTTGTTTTAGTGTTCAAAAAATTAGGGGATGCCCCCAAACCAACAAAAGAACAAAAGGAACTTTCTAAAATGACCGCCGAAGAATGGAACACTTATTTTGCAGGACATTGGAATTTTGCCGGAGCAAGACAAAATAATCACATCGCAATGTTCCCTGAAGAATTGCCCAAACGCTTAATCAAAATGTTTTCTTTTGTTGGTGAAACCGTTCTTGACCCTTTTGCCGGAAGTGGCACTACTGCTTTAGCTGCAAAAAATCTTGACAGAAATTCAATTGGTTACGAAATCAATTCCGAATTTATTCCATTTATCAAAGACAAATTAGAAATTCGCCAACAAACCCTGAAAGGAACGGCCTATGAGTTCTTAAAGCAACAACCTATCAAAATAAACTTTGAAAATGAAATTCTGAAACAACCTTATATTTTTAAAGACCCACATACACTTGACAAAAAAATTGATGTAAAGAAATTACAGTTTGGAAGCCGTATTGATAAAGACAGTTCAACCCAACGAGAAGAACTTTACACAGTAAAAGAAGTTATCAGCCCGGAAAAAATCAGGTTAAGCAATGATTTAACCATAAAACTAATTGGCATAAAAGAAGACCCAACCATTAATGGAAAAGCGACCTCATTCCTGATTGACAAAACAAAAGGAAAACGGGTTTTTCTTAAATATGACAATGAAAAGTATGACAATGAAAATAATTTGATGTGTTATCTCTACCTTGAAAACAAAACTTTTCTTAATGCGCATTTAATCAAAAACGGCCTGGTGCAGGTGGACAACGGGATTGATTTTAAATACCTAAACAAATTTCAAACTCTTTTTGCAGAAGCACATGGCAAATGAAATATGGCAGCAGGTTATTACATGCTGTAGCTTTAAACAAGTGTTACCCGTGGCTATCATTATTACAAAAACTATTTCTGTGTTAACCGTTTCCTTACACGGCTAAGCGTTTCCGGCGTAAGGCCCATGTAAGAAGCTATCATGTGTTGCGGAACACGCTGCATAATATCCGGGTACAGGTTTGTGAAATAAGCATAGCGCTCCTCCAACGGCAGGCTTATGATGGATGTTAACCGCCGCTGCATGGCGATATATGCGCCGGTAAGCTGAAGGCGGGCATAGGTTTCAAACTTCGGAGCTTTTTTAAGCAACTCTTCATAAGCTGGTTTGCTTATTAATATCAACTCGGCATCTTCTAACGCATCTATATTGTAAGTGGCAGGTTCGCCTGTTAAAAAACTAAACAGGTCTGAAATTAACCAGCCCTCTAACGCAAACTGAATGATGTGTTCAACACCTTTATCGTTAACCGTGTAAGCGCGTAAAGTGCCCTTCTCTACAAAAGCTATGAATTTGCACACATCACCTTCCTGTAAAAGATATTGTTTTCTGCGCAGCTTTTTTGGTGTGAGGTAAGTTTTAATAAAGCCCTGTTCCTCTTGCGTAAGAAGAACGGTTTCATTGAATTTTTGAAAGAAAAGTTCGTACATGCTATTTATTTTCTTACGTCCAGCTTTTCAAGCATGGCATCTGTTATTGGTTCGCTGTAAATACCATACGCATTAACCAACACGCCCTTTAAACCGAAGCGTTCAGAAGAAATGGCGTACAATATAGCTGCATCTGAAGGGTTGCTTTCCCCTTCAAAGCGGTAATAATTATCTACTTTAAAATCTTCTGCAAACACTTGAAAATGGTCCCTGCCGCACTCCAGGCAGTTTTGCCGTAGATTAAAATCTTCTGTATAGCCCTGCCTGCGCAGTTCATTTATTTTTTCAGATAGTGTAACGTATGGTTTCATTATTAAATTATTAATCATTTTAAAAAAATGCGCTTCCAATCTTTACATATCTCCAGGCAATGCGCGTGTGTTTATACAGGCAAAACTCCATGCTTAATATTTAATTTAAGATAGGGCTATTTTTAGTTTTTGACAATTTATTTAGTGCATATACTTCCGGGCCGCTCTTGATATCCGCAATATTCATCAGCCGGAAAAAGCCCGGCACGGTGATGTCATTTAATTTTTTAAACCCACAAGCCGCCATCAATTCTGTTGCCGCTTTTAGAGTGTTTTTATGAAAGCTGGTTACCCGGGCTTTTTTGCCGGTTACATGTAAAATTTTATATTGATTGGTTTCCCCATTGGCAGTGCCTGCGGGTAATCGCATGCTATCTGATTGAAGCATTTGTGTAAAACGGGAAGCGCCGGCACTGCAACACGCATCAGCGCCTAATGCGAGCGTTTTCAAAATGTCAAACCCTGAAATTATTTCTCCGGCAGCAATTATTTTTATGTGCTGCCTCAGGCCATATGTCTGCAATGTTCCAGACACAAATGTCAGCGCCTCATATAATGGCATTCCAACTTTATCTTCATAATCAAATAAAACCGAACCCGTTTCTTCTTCAGCGCCATCCACCGTTATAAAATCGGGTATAATGCCTGTTTTTTGAATGCAATAACATAATTCATGGAACTGTTTTTTATTTTCAATACAAAGCCTGAAACCTACCGGTTTGCCAAAAGACAGTTCACGTAAAGATTCAAGAAACAGCAACATGCTTTCGGCATTGCTGAAAGCTGTGTGTTGCGGTAGAGAAATTATCGAGCCGGCTGCTACCGGTGTATTATCGGCTTTGGCTGGCACAATGCTCCTATACCCGGATGTAGCGCGCTGCAAAAGTTTCAATTCAATCATTTTAACTTCGGGCCTTATAGCATTTTCAACAAACTTGCCGGTATCGAATTTTCCGTTTTCGTTGCGGCATCCAAAATATCCCGGGCCTATTTGCCAAATAAGGTTTCCTCCATTAAGATGATGCGGGCTAATTCCATCTTCGCCTGTATTATACGCAAATCCGTCCAACATCGCTCCTTGATATAAAGCCTGGACTGCAGCGTTGCTTAATGCGCCATAACCCGAAACGCCAATATTGAGTATGCTGGCATTATACGGCTGGCTGCATTGATGGTTACCAATTGTAATTCTCAAATCTTCTTCATCTATACATTGCGGATGAGCAGCATTTGCGGCCCATTTATAAAGAAGCTTACTGCCATTTATGTGTATGCCAAATGTGTGCCTCGTATTTGTTGCACTTTGATAAACAATAGAATGTTGCCTTCCCCCAAGTTGATTACTATCAGGAGCCTGCTCAAAAAAATACGGGCTCAGGCCTGGCCTTAAGTGATCAGCCTGTTTCTTTTGCTGTATTGTATAAATAGCTGCTACAAGCAGTGGTATAGAGACAGCCAACCACCAATATAATTGCTGATTAGCAATATAACCATACGTTAATATAATGCCATTCAGCAGTATCAACATTACTAATATAATACCATGTATAGATACTCTTCTATGATTTTGTTGTAACATAATGTTTACGTTTAAATGAATAAAACCATTATTATTGCCCGTATAATTCCAGCCGCCACCATGCTTAGGCTTTATGTGCCGACGCTTTCATTACCAACCGATAAAAGCAAGGCACAGGTTGAAAGCTATAGCGATGGGCTTAGCTTAACTTATCCGGACGACAATGAATGAAAACAGGAAGGCTTTAGGATAACCGAACGACTTGAATAATATCAGCCGGTATTGTATTAAGAGCCGGCTATGGTACGCGAATCATTAACTACATCCACTATGTGAAAAGTTCTTTTGCCTGCCGGTACCTGCCAGCTTACTTTTTGCCCCTTTCTGAAGCCGATTAAAGCGGTGCCAACAGGCGCCATAACAGATATCCTTTTTTGACGCAGGTCAGCCTTATCCGGCATTACGAGCATAAGTTCCATTATATTGTTTTTACCTGCATCTTTTATTTTAATTTTTGAATTAAGCCGGATTACATCTTCAGGAAAGCTTTCTTTACTTACCAACATAGCTCTCCTGAGCTCTGCTTTTAAGTCCTGTACGTTTTGTGCATCCCGGGAGGCTGCATACCGGTTATTTTTTAAATAGGCGATCAGCAATTCGTAATCATCTTGCCGCAGTATAATTGAACCTGATGTTTGTTTCATATATGTTTTTCTTATTTGAAATAATGAGGAATTGTTTGCCTGATTGTATTGCGTTATGCAACTTTTTGTTCAGGAAAAGAAAGCATTTTTGAAATGAGCATTTCCCACTGTCTCCCTTTGTATAAAACCTCGGCCATATTAAATGAGCTGTTGATAACTTTGGGCAGAAATGCGATAACAACAGGCGGTCTGTCGCGTTTAAACTCAAACTGCAGCACGATTCCTTCTAAATTCTCCCGCGGCATATTTTTTTCAAAGTAACCGCTGTTAACAGCGCTGTATATTTTTTTAAGACAGCATGCGTTTACCTCGTCTAAATCAATAATCCTGAAATCATGCCTGGGGTTACATGCTTCTACAATCAGAATTTTTCTACGCAGTATATCTAAGCCAATTATTGTGTTATAAAATATTTCCTGGTATGTAAACGACAGATCATATAAGGAACGCACCCTGTTAAAAACTGTGAACAGTTGTGCTTCCCGCTTTACATTGTGTGGATGCATAGGAATAAAATTTAAGAGCATTACTGTAAGAACATTACAGGTAATAGCTACAATGAAATGTTTTTGATGAATAAGCGGTCCTTTCTAAAGCCGGGCAGCTACTTTTAAATCCGGGTAAGCAACGTGAATTTAAAGCGAACCGAATTGAACCCCGGGCCTCAAAACATCAGGCCGGGGCACAGGTATTAAAGTCTTTGAAATTTGAGAAACAATACAACTTCTTGCAGAAGGGGATAAATTCAGTAAATGAACAGGTGTAGCAATCGCTTGTATCAAGAATTACAACTCTTGAAGCGGTTTTAATATTATTATGATAATAGTTACTGCTCACGTTACAAACTTAATTCAATAAAGCATAGAAGCGGTGCTTTATTCTCTTATTAATTGTTAAATGCGCTGATGTAGGAATTCAAAAAGATGCCTGGTGGAAGCTGCTGCCCACGGAAAAATGCCATTTCATTTGTCCACCACCTTTGGATGTACGCGTGTTGTAACAGCTCATAAAGAGAAAAGCAAATAGGAATATGCCCGGTAAAATCTTATCGCTTTCGCCCACCTATGTTTCCTACAACCTTGCATTCATGCTCTTTAAAGAGTGCAAGATGCGCATATATAGATATGTCTGTATTGTACGTTTTCGTCCTCAAAATAAAGTGCAATACCACACCTGTGCTGGTTTGCTCAGGTTATGTAGGGTTATAACAACTGTTTTATCTGCACATCGTTCAGCGATAGATTTTTTAGGCGCCCAACATTTACATACATACAAAGTTGTCATCAACGCAAACAAAATCCTTGATAGTTAATTAAACTACAGATTTATTTTTTTCATTTCATCCACAGCAAAGTTTGCAGCCCTTGCCGTTAAAGCCATATAGGTTAATGATGGATTCTGGCAAGCAGTTGAAGCCATGCAGGCGCCATCTGTAACAAAAACATTTTTTACATCCATATTTGATTGTTACCATTCAATATGAAAGTCTTTGGATCTTTTTCCATACGGGCTGTACCCATTTCATGAATACCCAAACCCGGCGCCTGGTTATCGTCATAGGCTTCGATATTTTTAAACCCAGCCCTTTCCAACATCTCACTGCCGCTGTTTAAAATATCTTTCAGCATATTCAATTCATTTGTTTTGTATTCGCAATCAATCACCACTTGCGGAATGCCCCACGCATCTTTTTTGTCCTGGCTCAACGAAATTTTATTTTCATAATAGGGGAGGCGCTCACCCATGCCTGTCATCCACATATACCAATCGCCGGGCTCGGTCAACTGTTCTTTAAAGGTTGCGCCTATGGTATCCTCTGTTACCGCGCCTCTTCCTCTTGAACCGCCCGTAGCAATAGCAAAGCCCCGTGTAAAATCTTTTTGTACATCATTACCAACATTCCTGAAACGCGGAATATAAATACCCGCCGGCCTTCTGCCATAATAATAGGAATCTTTAAAACCATCGTACGATGCTTCTAAATGGCCGCGATAGTTATGGTCCATTAAGTAATGGCCCAGCACATCATTTGTATTACCCAAACCATTTGGAAAACGGTTCGATGTTGAATTCATCAACACCAATGTTGAATTGATGGTTCCCGCATTTAAGAAAATAATTTTTTGCATAATACTCCGTTGCCTGTTTTGTATCGGCATCAATTACACGCACACCGGTTGCTTTCTTTTTTTGTTCGTCATAGATAATGGAATGCACAAGAGAAAGGCCGCAGTATTAAATTGTTGGTTGCTTTTGCTGCGGGTAATGATGCAGATACGCTGCTGAAATATCCTGCAAACGGGCAACCCCTGGCACATAAATTCCTGTACTGACAAGGGCCTCTTCCGTTCAAACCTTTTGTAAGATTTGCAGTACGTGAAATAATCACATGCCTGTCAGCAAAGTTTTTTTCTGTTTGTTCTTTAAAATATTTTTCATTGCTTCTCCGCCGCGGCGGAGAAGCAATGACGTACAATAACCAATTAACTCCCTTTAGGGACGGGGCTATGGCAACGCAAACGCCACATAACTATCTCCGCCTTTTGCGCCAAGTTTGGTGCCGCCGCATGCTAAAACAACATATTGTTTTCCGTTTACTTCATAGGTACTTGGCGTTGCAAAAGCCGCAGCCGGTAACTGCGTTTGCCAAAGCAACTTTCCATTGCTCTTATCATACACCCTGAAATAACCATCTTTTGTGCCTGCAATAAACAACAAGCCACTTGCTGTAATAACAGGCCCGCCATAGCTTTCAGCCCCGAGCGCATCAGTGCCTTTGTCTTTTAACTCCGGTATTTCTCCGTAAGGAATCTTCCATACATACTCGCCCGTGTTCAAATCAATCGCATTTAAAGTGCCCCATGGCGGGCGAATAGCAGGCATGCCATTTTTATCTAAAAATTTGCTGTAACCGGAGATCGAATAAGAAACTTCTGCATTGTTCTTTGCTTTGTTGTCAAGCCCGGGTTCTTTAGGCGGAGCAGGCGCCGCTGCTTCATCCCGGAACAAAAATGCAACGAGCGATTTCTTTTGTTCATCGGTGAACTTTGGAAAAGCAGGCATCATGCCTTTGCCATGCGAAATAAGATTTGATATACTCTCTCTTTGTCTGCGGCTGCCTATGTTTACAAGAGAAGGATAACCACTTGCAGGATTACCCATAAGATTTGTACCATGGCATGCAGTACAGTTGGTAACATACAGGCTTTGACCGGGACTCATACTTACATTTTGTTCGCCTTCTGAGGGTCCTAAAGAAATGCGCCATGCCATTTCGTTGCTGTTGATATATATGATTCCATCTTCATCTACTGCTGCACCACCCCATTCACCGCCGCCATCAAGACCAGGATAAATGATCGTTCCTTTTTCACTAAGCGGTGTGAAAGGGCCTTCCGAACGGCTTTGTTTTAGTATAGCTATCAACGAATCCTTATTTGCAGCATAAGGATTAATATCATTTTCGGTAACAAACTGTCTTGCATAAGGTGCAGGTTTTTCAGGCAAAGGTTGTGTAGGCCACGACTGTTCACCCGGAATATCAGATTGCGGTACGGGTGTTTCTTTAACCGGGAACAACGGATCGCCTGTTTCCCTGTTGAATACAAATACATAACCTTGCTTGGTAATTTGCGCCACTGCATCAACCAGTCTACCATTATGCTTTACCGTGATAAGGTTTGGAGCAGCAGGCGGATCACGGTCAAGTATATCATGATGCACCAATTGAAAATGCCAGATGCGCTTGCCTGTTTTAGCATCTAATGCCAATAAGCAATTAGCAAAGAGATTAGCGCCTACACGTTTCGCACCATAAAAATCATACGCTGCCGAACCGGTAGGCACGAAAAGCATTCCACGTTTACGGTCTATTGACATACCACTCCAGTTGTTGGCAGCGCCTACGCCGGAAATATTTTTGTACGTGTCTTTAGGCCAGGTATTATAACCTTCTTCGCCGGGTAAGGGAATAGTATGAAACACCCATGCAAGCTTACCGGTTTTTATGTTGAAAGCCTGTATATATCCAAGCGCCGCATCTGTTCCTTCTGATACGCGAAGCGGCATAATGATGAGGTCTTCATACACAGTGCCCGGTGTGTTCGATATCACCATTTTGTCTTCGCTTGTTGCACCTAACCCTGATTTCAAACTTACTTTGCCGCTGTCCCCAAATGAAGCGATGGACTTGCCTGTGGCAGCATCCAGTGCGTGCAGCCACGGGCCGCTTGTATATAGTATGCGCTTATCGTTACCATCTTCCCAATACACTATGCCTCTGCTGCTGCTGTAACTATCAGGGCCTTCGCTCTGTCCTTTCCATATTTCCTTGCCAGTAGCGGCATCTACGGCAAAAGGCCTTGTTGTTGCAGTCATGCCATACAAAATCCCATTAACTATTATAGGGTTACATTGTATTTGCCCTGAATCGAGTGTATGGTATTCCCATGCAATCTTCAGTTGCTGCACATTGGTTTTGTTGATACCGGTTAATGGTGAATAATGATTTCGTTCCGGCCCGCCTAAATATTCTTTCCATTCATTTGTGCCATAAGACGGTTTTTCGGCTCCCTGTTTACAGGCGAGGTAGCCGATAACAAGAAGGGTAACAAGAACTACCAGGATTTTTTTCATTGCAAGTAATGTTGATTAAGAAGGCTTAAACTTATTGATTTATATCAAACAGGCAAAAACGCCAGCGTTGGTATTGGTTGGCGAACGGGATGGCGAATCTCCGGCGCCGCAGTCTTTTCAGTTTTGGCATGCTTTAAAAGAACTGCAAGTGCCAACAGAATTATTTGTTTATTCAGATGAAGGTCCGCTTTTGAGAACTTTGATAATACAATTGATGTGAGCGCAGGAACGATAGAATGGTTTGAAAAATGGTTGAAATAACTTATTTGATCTGAACCTTAATGCTTACATGTATAATTAATCACACTTAAAAAACGCGATAATATTTCTACTGAGATCACTTCTTCGAAGCAGCCATGAATATTAACCTGAACACCTATAACAGCCTCCTCTAAAAATCGGCGTCACATATTGTGATTGCGAAGAAGTTGGCTGGGCAGCAATAAACTTTCAGGCAATTAATTGTTCTTGCCAGGACAAATTTTGTGTAGCGACGTCTTGCATGGTTTGCCGAAGTGCATATCCGCAACGACAAATAACAACCAGCCCGGCGGCAGGTTCTATTACAAATTATTCTTCTTGCTTTAGACCAATGCAGAACCTGTTTTATTTACAAGGTAACATTTCGCAGCCGCTAAATTTATGCGACTGCCATAATGGATGTTCTTTGTATTCTTTTATCAATTGATACTTTTTTATTGATCAGCTCATGTGATTTATTCAGATCTGAAATAAAACATTTTTCAATTTTATCCTGCAGGATAAAAATATTTTTGGACGTAAATTTTCCTACATACATGTGGCCCCATACCTGCCGGTTCGTTGGAATATGTATCATTTGAATGTGAATACGAAAACAGCCATTCTGCAATTGTATGTTCCCGGTAATAACATACTGCGCTGCAACTGCAGATGCTATTGCAGCGACATCGGTTATTTTTTCATAAAGGTTTCGCATGGTGTAATAAGCAACTACGGAGAAATTCTCAAACCGCATTAAACCGGCGCTTAATTGCATGCCTAATCCGTCAGCCAGTGAACTTTCCAGTTGATCATTTTGCAAATGCCAGAAAGGAATTACGGCAACAACGACCGATTCATCCACCTTAACCTTATCAATTGCATTAGTGCAAATATTATCATTTAGCACATTTCCTTTCGCTTCTTCATCATTTTCATCAAAAACAGGAACATAGCTACCGAGGGGAACAGAAATGTATATGGAATCGCTTCTCCCTATGTTGGAATAATAGTGGTGCAAAGCTCTTCTCAGCCTTCCTGCATGGATTCGCACTATGCCATTCTCCTGCGGTTTAAAATTAATTGGTTTGTTAAGCACCTTAACGCCAATAGTATACTCTTTTAGCGTATGGGCCTGCCCAAGCAATGTCTCGTCCACAATAAAAGAAAGAAACCTTCTGAGGATATCAGAGTTTTGAAAAAGCGGATCGGAAAATATTCTTTGAAGCTGCTCGTAAATTAATTCCCTGGAAAACTGTATTTCCAAAGGCAATGGTGATTCTTTGTTCATAGATCCTAAGTTTTAGTAAGCGATATTTTTTTATACTTAATCGACCTGCACCAATTATTTTGCAACAATTGATCAGGGTTTAATTTATTTGATCCCGGGTTACCATGCCTATCCTTCGCATGTCCTGGTTCTTTGTAATTTCCCCGCTTGAATTTTCATACAATTCCCCTAAAACCATGAATGCACCCGTGAGCATCATAAATGATGGCGATTGCGAAAATGACTGCAACTGCGATGGTTGCGGCCAGTATGACATAAAATAATAAACATCTTCATTTAATGCGTCCTTTGATATAGTGTACTCCTCGCATGTCCTTGGAATTTGAGTAGCTGCCAGCCGGTATGTTTGTTCAAATTCGGTTTGCTTGTTTTTAGGAATGTATCCTGATAATTTTAAAAAGTACATAGTTGTAGCAGGTTAGCCATTAAAAAATTGAATAGCAATCAATGTCATTGTTTTCAACAGGTGTGCCAAAAGAAAAAATGGTGGGAAAACTAATGCCCAAGTAGTTGATTATAAGACTATAAAAATTAATTAATGAAATTATTACAAGGCATCTATTCAAACAGTAATGACGATAATTGCTTAAGCACTCACGATATATCGTGAGCGTATGACATGCAGCGGGCCGCTGTTCTCATTCATCTGCCGCACAGAAGTATAGAATGGAGTCTGCTTTAATGGATGCGGAGTGAAAGCTATATAAGCTGATCTTGCATCCCGCTTTATGTAGTCAGATCTCTTAATCAAGGATGCAAGCGTTTAAATTAAATCCGAACCCTGAATAGCGAAATATCCGGGGCACATGACATATGTAAGCCGTTTTCGCATTCAATTCAGAACCACAGAATAACGTAGTGATGGAAGTTTTATTTGATTGGCGGTATGGAAATTACAGAAGCGATCAGGCATCGCCTCTTGAGATGTTCAGTTTTTTCAATCGTGAACGCAGGGTGTTTGGATTTAATCCTAATTTGGCTGCTGCTCCGTCCTCACCGTTGATCTTCCAGTTACTTTCGTTCAGCACCTTTAATATATGGTTACGTTCTACTTCTTCAATAGAAAAATGTAAAACCAATTTTTCGGCACTTGTATTATTGCTTAACCAATCAAGCTTTAAAGTGTTACCCTGGGAAGAAATGACAGAGCGTTCAATTAAATTAATCAGTTCACGTATATTACCAGGCCAAAGGTGTGCGGTCAGCCGAACCATGTCAGCTTTAGAGATATTTTCAATAACCTTTTTATGTTCCTCAGCAGCTTTTTTTACAAAATAGTTTACCAGCAGGGGAATATCCTCCTTGCGGTTCCTGAGAGCGGGAATAGTGATGGGAAATACATTCAGGCGATAGTAGAGATCTTCCCGGAATCGGCCCGCTGCTGTTTCACTTAAAAGTTCCCTGTTGGTTGCCGAAATAACCCGCACATCCACTTTAATAGTTTCCTGTCCGCCAATTCTTTCGAATTCCCCGCTTTGAAGTACTCTTAATAATTTAGGCTGAAGAGAAAGTGGCATCTCACCCACTTCATCTAAAAAAATGGTACCCCCGTTTGCCAATTCAAACCTTCCCTTGCGTGCCTGTAAAGCGCCGGTAAACGCTCCCTTCTCATGGCCAAACAACTCGCTTTCGATCAATTCCGGGGGAAGAGCTGCACAATTAACCTTTATAAATGCCTTATCTCTGCGGTAACTGTTCTTATGTATAAGTGTTGCAAAAAGTTCTTTTCCAACGCCGGTTTCCCCTTCCAGCAGCACGGTGGCATTTGTAACAGCCACCTGCCTTGTTTTTTGAACCGCATACAGTATCGACTCGCTTTTGCCCACTATTCCGGGTTCATCCTGCCCGCTTAATTGCTCTTCTTTAAAGAGCAGGTTTTCCTTTTCAAGCTGGGTTTTTAACAGCTCCACTTTTTCAAAAGCTTTTTCCTGCTCCGTAATATTTAAGCCGATACTCATTAAGCCGCTTATCACGGACTTATTATTATATACAAAAACATTTGTCCATTTAACAACGAGTTCCCCGCCATTTTTAGTAATGATGTTGTGTACAAAGTGCTGTGTCTCGCCTTTTTCTATTATTTGCCTGAAATTAAACTTACGGATCTCCGATTCGCTTTTTGGCACAAAGAGATCATACCAGTTTTTGCCGGTCAGCTCAGACTCAGCATGATAGCCTAATGCATTAACAGCATATGGGTTCACAAACTTTATTCTCGCTTTGCTATCCAGTTCTATAACAAATAACTGAATATTCCCCACCAGTGAATTCCACCGTATATCCCCCCAGTTCAATATTTTTTGCAACCTGTATTTTTCGAAGACATTAGCGCTTAAACGAACACCCATTATCAATATGAATGGGAGCGGAAAAAGATTAACAGGAAAGAATAGCTTGGTGCCGAGCATCCGTCCGAAATAGTTATTGCCTAGTTGATTGACCGCAGTGATCATATATAAAACCGCAAGAAAGCTTAAAGCGATAATGAGCCATCGTCCTTTACTTTTTTCTCCTTTCCTTATCTGCATGAAACCTTCAAAAAAAGCATTGCCCAAATTAAGGCCAAGAAATACAAGAACAAATAAGACCCATGCAGGTTTTGGACTATCAGTTTTGGTAAAAAGCATGGCAAAATAGCCAAGCGCTACGAATACGTCTATTACAACGGGCATTATTTTTTTACGTGAACCGGTGTAGAGGGCAATAAACCATGGAAGTAAGGCTGCAAAAGTAAAATTGAAGAACCGCTTAATATCTATTTGCAAAGTATAGGGCGCCTTGTCTTCCAGTATAAAGCCAACAGGCGGGATCATGAAAAAAATAAACATACATAGGCACATAATGCCAAAAACAAGATCGCCTTTTCCCCCGTCTTTGGGAACGCCAATAACTATATTCACTAACCCGATAGCAAGAGAAGCACCAGCAGTAATGAGGGCTATTGCAGTGTAAAAATTTTCCATTGAAAATTATTCAACATCCTAATTATTTTTTCTCGTTTAACTGACCACTATTTTCAAAAGATAACGGTTAGCTACCGGTAAAATCCTGATATAAATCATAGTAGGCTTAATCAAACATAAGGATTTTTTTTATAGTAACAGCTAATGAGTCAAAAGATGTGGAATAGTTCACATTATATTTACGTTACCACTTTTGTATTTCAATATCATTAAATCTCCCCCTCAGCACAATTAAAATGCGCACTGACTCAGTCTATGTTTTATTCTTTGACGCAGAAATTTTACGCGCTCCCAGCCATTTTTTTTGCGCTTTTACATGATATTATTCTGGCAATTCTTTCAGAATGAATTCTTTTTGCGGGAAATTAAATGACTTCAAAATAAATACGCTGGCAAAATAGCCTGGTTACTGTAAAACCGGATGCTATTGCTAACCTCCGCTCATAGATCTCATTCACATGGTTGTATTGGATTATTATACTATGGCGCTCTGCAAAATTTAACAGCGGCAGATCATATTACCTTGAACAGGAAAGAATTGACAGGTGGGATTATTTTATCAATTTACTAATGCATTATAAGTGCAAGTGTTCAATCTTTTTGAAATTAGGTTTATATCAGGCGGGGAAAATAAAATCCTGTAATTCTTTTTCCAGTTCTTCCTGCATGTTCTTATATTCTTCAAATGAATATTTTTTTTCCTTAACCTCATTTTTAAATTTATTTAAAAACTGCAGGCAGGAAAAATAATCTTCGCAAAGCGCACGAAAATCCTCATCCGATTTATAAAGATCTTCAATGCGTTCGCCTTCTTCGGGAAATTTTTGCTTTACTGCTTTTAAATATTCATTCAGTGATTTCATCTCTTTTTATTAGAATGAATGAATAGGTGTTTTGCTTTCTAAGGGTATATCAGCAATTGTACGTTCAGGCATACATTTTATAGCGGCGGTGTGGACTGAACATAATTACAGTAACACCGCCGCCATTATCAATAGCCCTTCCATGCAGCTATTCTCCGAAAACCACCCCTATATTAAACCCGAAATTGGTAAAGCTGTTCCTGTTGAGCAGTTCGGTTTTGTTTGATGAATAGCCGTAATATGCCCCCACGAGAAATCCCCAGCCACGGTGTCCATCGGGATATATCAACGCTCCCAGTTCTGGCCTGGCAGCGAATCCCCAGTTATCTTCGTCGCTTACATAAACATTGTAATACAATTCCTGATCCAGGTACTGGGCGCCAAGCCCGATACCTACATATGGTTTAACCATTTTACCGCCTTCGAAATAATAATGAGCCGTAGCCATAAAAGGTACCTGGTAGGCCTGTGCAACAAAATCGCCGGTAACAGCGCCTGAGCCGTCAGGTTTTTGAAAAGTTTGCCTTGGAATATATTGTTCATAGGTGGACCAATCTAAAGAAAGACCTAATGAGATATTCTTTGTCTTTAAAAAGTGTCTGTATTCAACTCTGCCGCCAGAATAGCTGGTTTTTGTCAGGTAATCACTATTAGTTGGAAAGTTAACATTCCAGGTAACTGCGCCCAACTGTTTTTGCGCCATAGCTGCTGTAGTAAAAGCAAATAATATTGATGTTATAATTATTTTTTTCATGATTAAGCTTTTTGAAATGAATTAGTTTGTCTGGATGTAAGGAGATTGATCAAAAGCCTGGTTGATCGCATCAACCCCCAGTTGAATATCGTTTGCCGTATTTCCCAGGCCGCCTGACATTACTGAACCCCAGGGCACCGTTAATTTTTCATCGCTTGTTGCATTTTTCAGGTCTATCATGTCGAGCACTATGGTTCCTGTTGGCACGGTGTACACAAAACCACCGCCATACCAGGGGTAATAAGGAGGATAACCACAATATCCCCAATAACAACCACCCCAGTAGCCCCACCACCAGCCGGGATATACAACGCCGAGATTTAAATCTTTAATTACGGTTAATCCAAGCCCGAGATCAGGATTGGCGTGACTATTTGTAACAAGCGTGTAACCACGGGCAGCCATATTGGTTTTTACGGCATCCACCAATTGCTTGGCATCAGCATCAAACCATAAACTGTCATTCGGATTGGTAGTTATTTTCGCTATGGTATCAGAAATATAGTAGGTTTTATAGCTGCCAAAATCTGCACCGGGTTCCTTTGAGGTCTGCACTACAAAATTCGTGGATAGCTTGTCGGTGTCAGGATACTTTCGACAGGCAAAAAATAGCACCAAAAAAAGGGGGAGAAAAAGATGTCTGTTTTTCATTGTAAAAAATTTGAATTGAACAAATGGTTGACTCTTCAAAATTTAAAATTAGTTAGCATAATCCCTTGCTTCACCGTCAGCATTCGTTTTACGGTTAAATTCGGTAAGTGTAAACTGTATAATTGAGGAGCAAAGCAGCGAAATTCCGGTGCAAGTTGACAAGGATTAAAATGAATTATTAATCGGGAAAGGCTGACAAAAAGGATGCATCATATGACCAACAGTGGTAACATTTATTCCTATCGTTATAAGGTCAATGGCCGGGATTTACCGTTAAATCGATGTATTATCAGTGTATATATGCATTTATACACGTACTTTAATAGTTCATTTTCGATTTGAAACATAATATTTTCTTAGCCTGAGAAGGTCGAACCTAAAATCTATCAATATGAAAAGAATTTCGCTATGCATGCTTTTGATCGCTGCCGTTGCTACCGCAGGATATGCTCAAAATGTAAGATTGAATGCCTATGGTAATTATATTTTTGATGACCGTGTGGATAATGGTTATAGTTCCAGCACAGAAGGTTATTTTGATGGAACAGTAAAGGGTGGGTTTTTATGGGGAGCCGGCCTGGAATTCCGCCTGCATGATTACTATGGTATAGAGTTGCTGTATCAGCGGCTCGATACAAAGGCTCCGGTTGATTATTATCCCTTCAATAGCATCGGCGGAGTAAAACATGCTGATGTAGATCTTGGAGTAAACTATATTATGGTAGCGGGAACACGATCTATGCAGCGCCCGGGCTCTAAGGCAGAACCCTACGGTGGATTTATGCTGGGCATGGCAATAATTAATGCAGACAATCCCGAAAACGGGAACTCAGACAATGCCACAAAATTTGCCTGGGGACTTCGTCTTGGTACAAACATATGGGCATCAGAAAGAGTAGGCATAAAACTGCAGGCTCAATTACTATCAGTTCCGCAGGGCGCCGGTGGTGGGTTATATTTTGGAACAGGCGGCGCCGGCGCAGGAATAACTACTTATTCTACCATTTTGCAATTTGCCTTAGGCGGTGGTCTTGCATTTAAACTGGGAGGGCATTCGGCGCCTAAAACTACCGCTCCTATTAATTAATAAGCGGAACCGAAGTGACTATATGTTTCAGATTTTTCCTGAAATAGTTTAGCGCATTTCGCTTGCTTTACTTAAAAGCTATACATGAGGATTATTACACGAGGAGATTCACTTGTCAATTTAATAAAGTGAATATTTAATTATGAGAAAAATAATTTTGTGATGTTTGTTGCCTGGCTTGCTGCATCCTCGTTATTTGCACGACAGAATTGAACGTGTGTGAAGAAGCTAAAACCAAAAAAGTAATCGTGTTTTATTACTTTTAAGCGCCTCTTTAAATTTAAACTATAACATGAATAATTTTATTATGAAAAGCATGACTGTAAAAGGAGTAGTATTTACAAGCGTAATAAGCTCCTTATTGTTTGCCTGTAATACCCAAAAAGAAGAACCCGCAGCAGCAGTAGTTAACAAAGAACAAATAAAAAAAGAAATTCAAGCTAAAGAAGATGAATTTGCGGCAACGTATAATGCCGGGGAACTTAAAAACATAGGCTATTACGCAAATGATGCAACAGTCTTTTATCAAAACAGGGAGCCATTGGCAGGCAAAGAAGCCATTTTAAATTTTTTAAGATCCGATTTAGATTCAAATACCAATAAGATAACATTTATAACAAAAGAAGTTTTCCCATCAAATGACGGGAACCAGGTTCTGGAAATCGGCTATTTTAGAGTGGTTGATGCTGCTAATGTTCCCATTAATTCCGGAAATTATATGGTAATGTTTCAAAAAAGAGATGGCAAATATTACAGCGTAAGAGAAATGAGCGCCTCCGATGGATTAACTCAATAAAGGCATGTTGATAATTTATTAGCGGCTGTGTGAAAAGTAATTTTTCATACAGCCGCTTTTGTTTGTTGATATTCTTAATGAAGTTGCCTCAATTATCGTCTCCTGCCGCCACCTCCGCTTCTCATTCCGCCTCCTCCACTGTAGCCTCCACTGCTCCTGGTGCGACCCATTGAAGATGAAGACGAAAAGTTAGATGTAGATGGACGCGTTGAGGTAGAAGGCCTTGTTGATGTGGATGGACGCGTTGATGTGGATGGACGATTGGATGTTCCTGTGGATGGACGCGTTGATGCTGAAGCCCCGCCTGCAGGCCTGTTTGAAGTAGATGGGCGTGTCGATGCTGAAGTGCCATTCCCCACCCGGTTTGATGTTCGATTGCCATAATTACCCTGAGCCATATTATTCGACACGGTGGTGGATCTGTTCCTGTTGTTATTGTAATGATTAATCTGATTCCTGTTTCCGGTATTAATAATTACGTTGTTATTGCCGCCGTGATAATGGCCGCCATAATAACCGCCATGGTGGTACCAGTTATTATGGCGATATATGCCAACTGCCATAACGGTAGCAAATCCAAACCAGGGAGGGTAAAATCCATAATAATAAGGCGGGTAATACGGCACATAAGCCGGCGAATACACATATTGTACAACCGGTGCAGCTTGAACAACAGTTACCTGTGTTGCAGGTACATTAACCGTAACGGGATTATCACCGGTATACCCGGGATTGGCGGTAACGGATGAGTTTCCCTTTGGCTCAATCACATAATCTTTACCATACAATTCCTCGTCGCCAACGATCTGCAGTGAAACTTTACCTTTCTGTTTGTTTAACAAAATAACCGCAACGTCCTGGGTCTCGGTTTTAGTCACATCAACCTGGAGCACGAATGTAAAAGATGAATCCTTTTGCGTAGTTGTCACCTTGATAAAATCAACTTTTTTATCCAGGTTTAAATCCAGGTTATTGATCCCTTCTTTTTCATCATTTAAGGATTTCTCAAAAGCTTCAATAGTTTTTGACTTCTGGAACAAATCCAATACAGCATAAAGATCGAGATTGTCTCCCGGCAGGTTTAGCATTGCGGTTGAATCCCCTTGCGGTTGATCTTTAGCCTGGGAAAAACCCTGCAGGCTTAGCAAACACATGGCTGTTGCGAAATATGGCAAAAAGAATTTTTTCATGGCAGGAATAATTTATTTAAAAGACCAAATGCAAGTTAACTAACAGTATCCATATAATCAGTCACATTCATGCTTGCACACAAAGTACAGCCTATCTTCGCCATATGCAATTCTTTGGCAGGATTTAACTGTAAAACGCGCCTGGCGTATATGCAGGCAGTGCGGTTTATAAGCTGTGATCACGATGTGATATAAAATAAATCAGCTTTAATTTAGGGGATCGAAAAATTTCAAACCGATCCACACTGGCGCAATTACCTGATGTTTTATGAATACTTCCATGGCGATACGTGGAGCGATGTTGGCGCTAACCATCAACCGGGATGGAGCGGTTTTGTTGCTGGTTCAATTTACTTATTAGCGGATTTGCAGGAAGCCTGTGTTAATTTGAATCCCGATTTAACTGTTACATGCAAGTCGAATACATGCCTGCTCCAATGATGTTGTAACTTTCTATCGCATAGGCGCCTTAATAAGGCACCGGATGCTACAACATAATAATATCTTTAAACATGGTTATGAAACTTTTTTTGTTGATGGCTACCCTGTCTGTCTTCGTTGAAAAGGCTTCTCCCCAGGATGCTCTTCAAAATGCGCACGCAGGTTTCATGCATCCTGATTCAGTGCTGGAATGGCTTAAAACCGGCAATAACGAATTTGTGCATAATGAATTTAATGTACATGGACTAGACTCTTCATTAAGGATAGCCTTATCAAAAGAGCAGCATCCGAAAGCAGTGATCCTTACATGCTCAGATTCGAGAGTTCCGCCGGAATTTATATTCGATAAAAGATTGGGCGACCTGTTTGTGATAAGAGTTGCGGGAAATATTGCAGATGATGCTGTGATCGCGAGCATTGAATACGCGGTAGAACACTTGCATACCAATTTGGTAGTGGTGATGGGACATAAAAATTGCAGAGCGGTGGGCGCTGCAATAGCTGATCTGCAAAACCCGGAAAATAAAATAGAGGATCACCTCCGCGCTTTAACGGATAAGATCGAGGAGGCAATCATCTCTGTAAACTTGAAGGAAAGCGACTTCAATCAGAAAGCATTGTTGTCAAACGTTATTTTCACTGTCTCTTCCTTAAGTAAAAGCAGACCTGTGTTGAGCGCAGCGGTAAAAAAAGGTGAATTAAAGATCGCAGGCGCGGTGTATGATCTTACAACAGGAAAAGTTGAATGGCTTTGATAGGTTACTAGTGCTATGGTAAGCAAAATATGACGTTTCAGTTTGTGAGTGATGAGTTGTGAGTGAATACCGCATATTTACGGTGACTTACCATTCACCGCTGACTCACGATTAAGTGAACAACGGTTTTATCAAAGAGGGCCGGTTAAAGAATGTTATTTGCTTTTAAGTATATGAAAGGTATTTGCGCTATCATATGGTGTTGTTTTCTATGCAGGATAACTTCTGCGCAGGACCTTGAACCAAGAAGCTATGCCAATCTACCTAAAGGATTGAGTGCAGTAAATGCATTGTATAGCTTATCTCATGGGAACGTGATCAGCGATCCTTCATTGCCTATAGCAGATTTTAAGATCACCGTTCATACATTTGGCGCCTCCTATTTTCACACGTTTGCATTAGCCAATAAATTAGCACGGGTCCAGGTGATCCTGCCGTTAGTGCACATGTCAGGCAATTTAAAGCTGAATGGAGCTGACACCAGCGGGGAACGCACAGGTTTAGGTGATACACGTATTCGCCTGGGAATAAATCTCACCGGGTCACCGGCTTTGGACAGAAAATCGTTTGCCTCTTTTCAACAAAAAACAATTGTGGGAGTAAGCCTCGTCACATCGGTTCCAACCGGAATTTATTATAAAGAAAAACGCATCAATATAGGCAGCCACCGCTGGGCATTCAAACCGGAAGTCGGTGTGTCGCGAAGGTTTGAACGCGTGTATGCCGAAGCGTATGCAGGCGTTTGGTTTTATGCAAATAATGATGAATTCCTTACAGATAAAACCCTGGAGCAGGGACCGGTATTTAGTTTCCAGCTTCATGCCTGCTATTATTTCAAAAACCAGATGTGGATCGGTATTGATGGCAACTGGTTCAATGGCGGAGAAACATCGGTTGATAATGTTTCAGCAGGCGACCTGAGAGATAACTACAGGATCGGCGGAACATGGTCGGTTCCATTGTCCCGGAAACATTCTTTAAAATTCCAGTTTCACATAGGGGCTTTTACTAAAACGGGGTATGATTATAATGTGGCTTCTCTCGGCTACCAATTTGTATTCTTCTGATCAGGTGCCCGACATTTTGAAAATGCCGGGCACCTATTTCCCCTCACTTAACCGTTAATTCATTTTCAAATGGGTTTATTTCAATAAGTTTTGTAGCTTTCATATTCATTTTAACATGAAAATCATCAAAATCAATTTTATGAAACCAAAGATTTTTGTTGTCTTTTTTTTATGCTCCTCCATACTTTTTGTCGCTTGTGGCCCAAGTACAAAAATCGAAAAGACGTGGACAGATCCCTCTTTTACTTCCGGCAGCCAGACATTTAAAAAAGTACTTGTCATGGGGCTTTTAAAAGACGAATCCACGCGCAGGATTGCTGAAGATAAAATGGTTGCCTCCATGAAGAGCGTTACCGCTGTACAGTCTTATACATACCTGCAGGCTGGCGATACGATAAGAAGCGCTATCGAAGAAAGGCTGAGAAAAGACGGTTTTGATGGCGTAGTTATCATGCACTTATCCAACGTTGATAAATCTACCTCTTATGTTCCGGGTACAACCTACGGCGGCTGGTATGGTTATCGTTATGGCTATTATGGTTATGGCGGCAGCCCCGGATATTACCAGGAAGACAAAACTTATTATGTGGAAACAAATATTTATTCTCTGGAATCCAATAAATTGCTTTGGTCGGGCACTACATCTTCTTTAAATCCTTCGAAGCTTGATCAGACTATAGATGATATTATCGCTACACTTAAAGCCCAAATGCAAAAGCAGGGATTGATAAAATAACTTGTTTTAAATCCAAAACATTTATCGAAGGTGCCGGCCTTTACGGTCTGGCACTTTCTTTTTTGCATTAGCACAATAACTTAGGGTAGAAATTAACCTGCTACATTCACTTATCTGGCCGAAGCCGGCTATACGCGCCATCCTTTTCAAGAGATAGCATCTGACATAAAAAGAATTAAAAAAGCAAGTCATCGCAACCTCGTGTTATTTTACAGTATATGAATGGCCGGTGCACCTGGCTACGAGATCAATAAACACCAAGAAACATTGCTATGCTTTGGCTATCTCCTAATGGAATATGGTGTTTCATGCTTCAGGCAGGGAGGGATACGGAAGAATTCCGGACTCCATCCCTAAAGAGAAACAAAATACCTTGTCTTTTACGGTAAAACCCATTTTGCTTAACTGTTAAGAAGAGCATTGCCACTAGCTCTTCATCAACTCTGCCTACCTTGACGCATTGATTCAAATAAATAAAGAAAAATGAAAAATGCGAATGCTATAATAATGACCATAGCTACTTTCTTTTTAATTGGAACTAACCTTTCTGCACAACAAACCCGAACTGAAAGAGACCTGCTAGGCGAAAAACAAATACCGGCTGATGCTTATTATGGTGTTCAAACAGCGCGTGCACTGGAGAATTTCCAGATAAGCGGAGTAGGCACTAAATTCTATCCTGATTATGTAAGAGCTTACGCCATTGTAAAACTCGCGGCAGCACGCGCTAATGCAGAGGTGGGCAGAATGAAACCCGAAACATTGGCTGCCATTGAAAAGGCCTGCCAGGCTGTGATAGATGGCAAATACCACGACCAGTTTTTGGTTGATTTATACCAGGGCGGCGCCGGCACATCTGCCAACATGAATGCCAATGAAGTGCTCGCCAACATAGCGCTTGAATTAAGTGGCCATAAAAAAGGGGAGTATAACATTGTAGAACCGCATGATGACCTTAATATGGGGCAGTCAACCAACGATGTTTACCCAACCGCCATTCACGTGGCCTTGCTGCTGCACAACGATAAATTGGTAAAAGAAGCAAAAGATTTATCTGCAGCCTTTCATAAAAAAGGCGATGAGTATAAAAGCATCTTAAAAATGGGACGCACCGAAGGCCAGGATGCTGTACCTATGACAGTGGGCCAGGAGTTTCATGGTTTCGGCAGCCAGCTGGATGGGGCTATTGATGTGCTGGTAAAATCAGAAACTTATTTATGTGAAGTGAATATGGGCGCAACTGCTATTGGTACCGGTATTACTGCTTCGCCTGGTTACGCTGAAAAATGCGTGGCTCAAATCGCAAAAATAACCGGCAAACCTATGGTGCTGGCGCACGATTTGGTTGGCGCCACATCAAGCATGCAGGCTTTTGTAATGTATTCTTCCGCTTTAAAAAACCTTGCTGTTACATTATCAAAAATTTCCAGCGATCTTATATTCCTTGCCACCGGGCCACGTACAGGCGTTTTCGAAATCAATCTTCCTCCATTGCAACCGGGCTCATCTATTATGCCGGGCAAGGTAAACCCCGTAATGCCCGAATTAATGAACGAAATATGTTTTAAAGCAATAGGCAACGACCTTACCGTTACGATGGCTTCGCAGGATGGCTTGCTGCAGTTAAATGCCTACGAGCCTGTAGTGGCTGTTGCCATCATGGAATCGCAGGGTTTATTTTTCAGAACGATGCCCTTGTTCCGTACCAATTGCATAGAAGGCATTACGGTAAACAAAGCAGTATTGGATAATTATATAAACCGCAGCGTTGGCATCGTAACTGCACTGAACCCGGTATTGGGATACGATAAAACCACTGAACTTGCGAAAGAAGCGCTTGAAAAGAACAAAGGAATTCTTGAACTGATACGCGAGAAAAAATTATTAACCGAGCAACAAATTAAAGATCTGCTTGACCCTGTAAAACTTACCTCTCCGACAGGGCCGACCAATGTAGTAAGAGAATAATGCAGGAAATATTGCGGATTTTAGGATTTCGAAATTTTGGGATTGAAGGCGGAGTTCAGTTTGGCAAATCAGCAATCACGCAGTAATAAGTTTATGTAACACTATTTATAAATCTTAATAAAACAACCAAACAAAAAATCATGAAAAAGATATTTTCATCTTTAGTACTCCTGGTCTTCATATTGGAGGTTCAGGCACAACAATTACCCAGAATAATTATCCTGGCCACAGGCGGAACCATTGCAGGCGCCGGTGCAGCCTCAGACAGAGCCGGTTATACAGCCGGAAAGATCCCGATCGATGATCTTATTGGCGCAATACCTACCGTAAAAAAAGTTGCGGATATAAGCGGCGAGCAAATCGCATCAGTAGGCAGCCAGGACATGACGATCGAAATCTGGAAAAAACTGGCAATCCGTATCAACGAGATCGCTAAGAATAAGGAAGCTGATGGTATTGTAATTACACACGGTACCGATACCCAGGAAGAAACCGGTTATTTTCTCGACCTGGCTACGAGCACTGACATACCGATTGTTCTTACCGGTTCAATGCGCCCGGCAACAGCCATTAGCGCAGATGGGCCAAAAAATTTGTACGACGCCATTACTATAGCCGCTAACCCCAAGAGCAAAGGCAGGGGCGTATTGATAAGCTTTAACGAAGGCATATTTGATGCAAGGGACGTGATGAAGCTGAGCACTACCAAAACAAATGCTTTTGGATCTCCCAATACAGGCCCTGTGGGCCAGGCTTACGATGGTAAGGTAGAATACTATTTAAAATCTGAAAGGGAAGTAAACCCAACCAACCCGATTATTATTACAGCCGATACAAAATTCCCGAGGGTAGATATTGTTTACATGTATGCCGATGCACCTTCTGATATGATAGATATGCTGGTTGCAAAAAAAGTAGACGGTATAGTGATCGCAGGTGTAGGCAATGGCAATTTTAATAAAGCTTATATGGAGGCGGTGAAGCGTGCTGTTGCAGCAGGGATTATCGTTTGCCGTGCAAGCCGTACGCCGTCAGGCAGGGTGGTACTGCATGATGAGATAAATGATGATGAACTGGGTACTATCGTTTCTGATGATCTTACGCCTCAAAAAGCCAGGATATTATTAATGCTCGCTTTAACGAAAACAAAAGACAAGAAACAGCTCCAGGATATTTTCTTTAAGTACTAACGCATTTATTAATACCTGGGTGGGAAGTTATTTGTAAAAACCCTGCAATACATATTCCCATTAATGTAATTATGCTATACCTATCTCATAAAAAAACAAAAGCATCCGGTGGTCTTAGCTCCGGATGCTTTTGTTTTTATAAAAGGATTTTAGTTTGCTTTACGGCTTTCATTCTATTTATACTGCCATATAAGCTGTATGCACAGGATACTGCAAAGACCCTTCCCAACGGAACTGACGGATTAACTTTTATTCCCCGTGAATCCGATTCAACGTTTATAAAAGTGAGTAACGATCTGCCGCCCAATGAATTTACAGGCATATATGGAACCTTTAAAATCGGGCTTGGCTATATCGGCGACTTTACTGCTTATGCCCAGGGTAAGGTTTTCAAACAGCAAATGGATTCGCTGGGACTGGATCTGACCCCTCATTATCAAACCCGGGATTTCCGCTTTATGTTTAGTGGCCGGGTACTTAAAACCAAGAGATACATAGGTTATCGGTTTGCCTACATGTATGACGGGGATAAGAAAATATGGATGATGCGGGAAACCGGTCTTACGATCGGCGTTCCGGAGTTAAAAGGTACTTTCTTTATAGGACGCACCAAAGAGGGATATTCGATGATCAAGGTAATGAACGGTCATTCCGGGCCTGCGAATGAAAGACAAATGGCGCTGGATCCCATTCCCATACTGGCAGATGGTATTAAATACTTTGGATACTTTCCAAAATCACGGGTGTTTATGAATTTGGGTGCTTATAACGATTTTCTGTCTAAAGGCCAGTCATTTTCCACGCTTTCATGGCAATATGTGGCAAGGGTAGGCTGGTTAGCTATTGGTGACCCCAAAAATAAAAGACTGTTGCACATAGCCGGTAATTTCAGCTACGGTAAACCCCTCGATGATACGTTTGCCATAAAATCACGGCCTGAATCAAATCCTACTCCACAGCTTATTAATACCGGGAAGTTCCCGGCAAACCGCTCCACCAGCATTGGAGCCGAAATCTATTATGGCAACGGTTCTTTTATGATAGGTTCAGAGGTGATGCAACACAAGTTTTATTCAGACAAAGCTGGCGATCATACATTTCCCGGAGGCGATGTTTGGATAAGTTATTTGTTCACAGGTTCTAATCGCCCCTATAGTACCAGTAACGGAAATATTTTTGGATTTGTTCCTGTGAAAAAATCTGTTTTTAAGGGCGGATGGGGCGAGATAGAAGGTGTTTTACATGTTTCAACTTTCGACCTGAACGATAAAGACATCCGGGGAGGTCAATTCACCCGCATTACACCGATGGTAAACTGGTATCTTTCGCAGGCATTGCGATGGGAGCTTACTTATGGTTATGGTATACTCGACCGGTTCGGTTTAAAAGGGCATGTCCATTTCTTTGAGACCCGCATTCAGCTTACACTTTTGTAGGAGGTTTCTTATGTTCCAGGCAGTTTCAGCGACAACGGGATTCCACCAGGTCAATTTGTTATTGACTATTCGATGTCGTTTACTTAAGCATTTTTTTTACATCACCTTTAGCTCCTATCGATGGGTCAAATTTGGTTCGACAAAAAATTTCAAAGCATTTAATTTTATCCAATATAATAATGTTTAAAATATTCAATATTCAACACTCAATAATCAATATTCAAGTGATGAACATTTATCAATGAGCATTGAATATTGAGCATTGAATATTGCGTATTTCCCAATTGACTTTCACCATTCAATGTTATTTGACCTGAGCAAAACACTCGTTAAGTAAACAACATTGATTGACTATTCACCATTTTCATTCTACCAAATTACCAAATTCCAAATTCCCATATCACTCACCCCTGAACACTCATTGTTCGTTCAATATCCATTTTTAGGTGGAACAAAGAATTTTACGAATGGCCAACCGCATTGCGCAATTCGGCGGCTTTATCATTAACCATACTTACTATCTTACGCTTTACAAATGCGAGTACGACGAGTGCGATACCTGCAAGCAATAGTTGAATGCCTACTATAATGCTCACTGCTGTTGCTCCCGTGGCTTTATTAAAAATCGCCATCAGGCCTGTTATTAGAGAAAACAGCCCCGGGATAAATATAACCCAGAACACAAACCCGTTGCGTCTTTGCGACCACCCCTGTTGCATCAGCCACCCGCCGGTTACAATCATCCAGATACCTACCAGGGTTGCAAGCAGTTGCATGGTGAAGCCTGTTTTAACCAATAATACCAACCCTAAGACGATGCTGCCAATGCTCCAAAGCAGGGATGAAGTTTCCCGCGCATCTGTACTTGTAAGCCACCACCCGAGCAGACCGGCAAAGCCGCCGATTAATATCAGGATGCTGAGCCATAAAGCAAGGCTTGCCAAAGCAATCCCCGGATGACTAAAAACATAAATACTAAGTACGATGAGCAATATGCCCTGTATCAGGATGACCCACCATTTGCGAAATAATATTTGCATATAAGTATGATTTTGATTAAAACTCGCAGATTTTGTTTTTATGAACCCGGCATTTACAGTTACAGCTCATTAATAATTGAGCACGGTTTTTTTATTATAACAGCTTATCTCACTTCAAAGTTCGGTAAATACTTTTCCTTTTACACATCATTTTTCACCATAGCCATAAATCCGGTACTGATCAATTGTTATACATTACACTACTTCACTTTCGTCACTACCAGAGATCCATGCATCGCTAATAAGGTTAATAAAAGAGGAGATGTATTTTCTACGAAGGTCAGCAAGGCTGTACTTCGAGCGGGTTTATCAACCCTGGCAGAACAGCATGCCACCATACAAACAGCCTTATTACATTATTCAGAAATTAAACCGGATTGAATAAAACAGCAAATATTTCATTACAGCCGGCATTCTTTTTCATTGAACAATTCAACAGATGCATTTTATGGGTAACCATAGAAATTAAAAACTATAATGACCATCCAACAGAAAAAACATAGATGTAGTCGGTTTCCTTTCCGGCTTCGGCTGGCCTGTTGTCATAGTTAACCGTTACGCCAAACTTTATATAAATGTCATAAGGCAACTCATATTTTGTATCCAGTTTAAAATCGGTACGCCATCTTCCCGATTCAGTAAAACTGGGATAAACGTACAGGTTGCTCAATAAGCTCCAATCACCTATATCAAAAAGATTTACTTCGGCGCCTATATATCCTTCAAGGCTTGTTCTTTTGGGTGTCTCATTGGTAAAGCTTTCATCGTTAAGCGAAAGACCACCGCCAACACCAAAATAAGATTTGTTGGTATGAACAATATATTTACCTGCCCCGGCCTTTACGGTCAACCTTCTTTTCAACGCCTGCTCTGTATTGGACAAGCTGGTGACAGACGCCGCGGCATACCAATCCCCGGGAAGAAAATAAGTAAATGAAGCCCCTGCTTCCGTTCGTCTTGTTTCAGCAACACTATCCTGCTTTGAGCGCAGGTCATCATAATAAATATCAGTAAGCCATTTATCTGCAACATAACCTACTGTGCTGCGCATATTGTATTGCCTGAGATTATTTGCTTTAGTTATGCTTAAACCGAGATCAACGCTGGCATGCGCCCTGCTCCAGAAATTTGATTTAAGACCTTTCAGGTAAACAATGTCATCCAATGACGTTTCTGTTTGCTTGCTCCCGTTGTCTGTAATAATTATTTTCTTTCCGCTGTCGCTTGACTGAACTTTCCCGTTAATGCGTTGCCCGTCCTTAAGCGTTACCAGGAAAGATGTGCTCGAAAAGATCTCTTTAACTCCGCTCCACTCGATAGTAAAATCACTTTTGCTATAATCTGTTTCAATAGTAAGTACGCCTTTGTCTAAAGACTTTATCTCACCTACTATAATATTACTGTTCTTTAAGATCAAAGAATCCTTTTGAGCTTTTACTACTGTTGAAAAAAGAATTAAGAAAGTCAGCGGTAATGCTTTTGCTGATAAAGCAATCAGGAGTTGTAGCGTTCTCATTTTTTTGTTTTAACAGTTAGAGAAAGTAATTAACAATCTTAAACCGTCCTGTAGCATTAATATATGTAAACGGGTATGTTGTACGAACGAATAAACTGCATCGGTATGCTTTTCACATGGCAACACGTAAACAAAATAATATTTTTGAAAATAGATAAAACTCGGAATAAAGAATTTGCTGCAAATAATTAACGGTTAAATACCAGGAAGGTTAACTGTAAACAGCATCGCTTTTATGATTTTATTGCATGATTTTTTTTTAAATTGAGTACCAAATGCTCTCTAAAAATTAAGTTGCAACGATGCCTTCAACTTTTGTTATATCATCGGATAATAGGAAAGTATCCGAAGAAAATAAAAGCCGGTTCACTTCTGCACTCATAAAACACCTGGGATTAGCAATTTTCATTTTTTTGGCTCATGCAACTGCTGCTCTTGCACAGCATGACACGACTCAGCAAATAGCTGCTTATGACTCATTAAAGACCGATTCTGACTCTGTAAAAAGTGATTATAATGCAGCAACCGATGAATTCATCAGGCTCTTTAAACAATTGGGAGTGGAGGAGCTGCAAAAAAGCATCCTTGAATATCATGAAGACACCATAGTAACAAAACAAGACAAGATAATAGAGGAAGTAAGAAAGTTGACCTCGGAGGCAAAAAACTATTTAAAGAATGGCCTTGACACGTCAGGATTGAGCGAACAATTAAAGAAGTTTGAGCACTGGTATGAGATAACAAGCGATGGGGTTTTTATCAACCGGGGCACACTGGAAACAAACCGGAACCTTGAAACTTCATCGGGAATATTAAAGGAATTACTGACCAGGACATTGGCCTGGAAATCATCACTGGATGACAATTACAAAGACCTTGTTGCTTACAGGAATAAAATTGACTCTCTCAAACGGGACAGCGTGTTGTATAAGTTCTCTTCTGATTCTGCAGCTTTGATGAGTTACGTGAAAAAACTGGTTGTTGCAGTGCAGGAGGTCAGGCCTACAGACAGTGCCTTTAAAAAAACTTTGACGAACCTGTCTGAGGTGCAAACTACTGTAAACAGGTTTGTGAATAAGCTAAACTCAGGTATAGAACAAATTGATATTTTTCAAAAGGAACTTTCCGGTAAAGCATTTGGACGGGAAACCACTAATTTGCTAAGCCCGCGGGTATATACCCGCCCCTTTACGGAGATCATTCATATTTCAATGATAAAAGGGCTGCTGTCATTGGCGTTTTATGTCCGGAACAATATGGGCTGGATCGTCCTGTTGTTGATTCTTGTTGTTATACTGAATGTTTTCCTGGTGAATCTTAAACGGCACCTGCAATCTCAAAACCTCATAGACCAAAATGTGCAGGGTCAATTAGTGTTGAAATATCCTTTTTTATCCGCAGTGGTAATTGTCTTTACCCTTTTCCAGTTCATTTTCGTTGATCCTCCTTTTATTTTTAATGTCCTGCTATGGACCATTTCCACCTTATCCTTAACCATTATAGTCAGGAATTTTGTTACGAGGTACTGGATGTTTGTGTGGTACCTGATGTTTTTTCTTTTTTTGCTTGCCTGTACAGACAATCTTATTCTCCAGGCATCGAGAACGGAAAGATGGATCATGACAGCTTTGTCTATTGCCGGCCTGATCTCCGGTTTAACAATCATAGCGAAAGGACGCAGGCAGGAGCTAAGAGAGAAACTGAGCTTATATTTTATTGGCTTTGTGGCTATAATGCAGGCTGTATCCATAGTTGCCAATCTGTATGGCCGTTATAATATTTCCAAAACTTTTTTAACGAGCGGGTTTTTCAACATTGCCATAGCGGTGTTATTTCTATGGACCGTACGGTTTATTTATGAAGGCCTCTCTCTTGTCATCAGAGCGTATAAAATTCCCGGCAAGAAATTATTGTATATAAATTTTGACCGCGCTGATAACAAAGTGCCACTCATATTGTATGTGTTATTTTTCATTGGATGGTTTGTTTTAGTTGCCCGCAATTTTTATATATACAAGCTTATCACAGGACCAATAAAGGATTTTATTAATGAAGAAAGAACTATAGGAGACTTTTCATTTTCAATTGGAAATATGCTGGAATTCTTCCTGATACTTTATTTGTCAGGGTTAATTTCCCAGATTGTTTCATTTTTTGCTACAAACAGGTTTACTGAAAGCACCGGCGGAAAAGACAAAAAAGGCGTTGGCAGTTGGTTGCTTATTATCCGTATTTCTATTATCAGCATCGGCCTGTTATTAGCCTTTGCTGCGGCCGGCATACCTATGGACCGGGTCACGATCATTGTAAGCGCATTAAGCGTTGGTATAGGCTTCGGTCTGCAAACCCTGGTGAATAACCTGGTCAGTGGCCTGATTATTTCTTTTGAAAAACCTGTGACCGTTGGCGATATCATAGAAATAGGAACGCATTCAGGAACTGTAAAATCAATCGGTTTTCGCAGCAGCATCATCTCTATACCCAACGGTTCTGATATGGTGATACCCAACGGAGACCTGTTAAACCAGCACCTGGTAAACTGGACGCATGGCAATACCTTCCGTTGTGTAGATATCGCTATAGGCGTTGCATATGGAACCGACCTGGCGAAGGCAATTCAAATACTAAAAGACCTGCCGGCAAAGGATGAAAGAATTCTTTCAAGCCCGCCGCCGGGCGTGATCATCCAGAATTTCAACAGCAGTTCCATCACCATGCTATTATCTTTCTGGGTTCAGAATATACGGGAATGGGTATCGGTCAAAAGCGATATTATCCTGGCAATAGATATTGCATTCAAAGAGCACGGGATTGAGATACCTGTTCCGCAACAGGATATACGTATTCTTTCTGCTACAAAAGATGGGCGCGACGACAAAAATGAAATTGAAAAAAATCAATGATCATTTTGAAGAACAGGGATCATGCCCCTGTTATCATTTCCACCCCGGCAAAAACAATGGTGCTGTTTGAACTTATGCCGGTTTAGCTGAAACCGGTATTCATCATTTTACGGTTAACTGTGCCGGAAGTTAATTTGCAGATTAAAAATTTTATTTGAACTTTAGTATAAGTTAAGGCTCAGGAACCATTAACAGGGTGCAATGATCGAATTTTCTTCAAACACCTCAATCATTGTTTCAATGTATAGAAGGCTAACCAGTTTAAAAAAATTGCTGGATTATGAAAAATAAGAACAGGCGAAATTTTCTGAAAGCACTCGTTTCTTCGGGAGCCGTAGCAGGATTAGCGACGCCCGTCATACTTCAGGAAAAGGAAGAAAAAGTAAAAATGCTTACACCTGATGGGAAGCTCGTGGAGGTGAATAAATCTGTAATAGAAAAAAATGCAGGTGTAAAAAAAGCAACGGATAAAGAGGTTTTTGACTGGATGGATCCGAAGCATAAAGCATAAACTTTTATTTAACCATACTCAGTATAATTTTTTCACTCCAAAATCTCTCACGATGAAACTGAAAATGAATACTTACCTGTTGGGTATTGCATTACTTACAGGCCTGTTCTTATTTACACATGTTGCTTCCTGCACCCATGATGATACGGTACCGCCAAGCGGGGGTGGTGGCGGTGGAGACATTACCCGCGGCACGGATCATGTTACAATGGCTGATGGAGCGACATTTGACAAAGTGCATTCGAGTGTTAACTGGGCAACTCCTTACCTGGGTTCTCTTGGCGTATTAACGGGTAAATTCAACACTTTCGGTTTTAACTCTTTTAGCTTTTATGAAGATAAGCCCGAGAATACTTCTTTTGAGGCATATGTATGGCTGAACAGCGTAAATACAGGCGAACCTGGTCGTGACGACGGATGCCTGCTGGGAACCTTTGGAACCACGGATGGAGCAACTGATGAGGAGAGCAATCTTGCCGTTATCAAAAGTAAAAAAGTTGAATTCAGCACAACTGATAAGGGTTATATTGTAACTGCCGACTTCACTTTTCATGGCGTAACAAAAGAAGTCACGGGAAAACTGGATTATATAGGCAAGACGAGTATAGGAACAGACGTCTATGAGTATGGATTACAACTGGTGTTCTCCATCTTAGCGATCTCTGATTTTGGAATTGAATCAACCAGTATAGCCGATAATGTAGATATTAAATGCTCGGGGAATTTTAAACAATAGCAATAAGCTGTCCACAAAGTAAAATTCATTCACCACGAACAAATTATCGGTTATGAAACTAAAAATTCTTTTACTGGCAATTCTGCTGGTTGGTTTAGTAACGGGATGTTATTATGATGTGATAAAACCGGCTGATCCTAATGCCCCGCCGCAGCAGGTAAGCTACAGCGGAGACCTGCAGCCGATATGGACTGATAACTGCACCACCAGCGGTTGTCATGACGGGGCGCATGACCCTTTATTGACGCCGGAAGACTCTTATAACGCGCTTATGTCCGGCGGTTTTGTGAACACCGCGATTCCAAATGAGAGTACTTTATACCAGGTACTTTCAGGAGGTTCAATGCCCCCCACAGGTAAATTGCCTTCTTCTGATATTCAAATGGTTCTCGATTGGATCAAGAATGGTGCGCCAAATAATTAACCCGCCAAAATTATGCTACATGAAAAACTGTATAATTAATCACCGGATATTCAAAGCTGTTTTGATACCGCTATACCTGTTAGCAACTATAAGTTTTAGCTATGGGCAAGATTCGACAGCAACTGCACAGGACACAACGGAAGCGCCGGAAGCACCTGCAGCCCCGGTAAAAAAGCCCGTAAAAAATACATTTGAAAGCATCTGGATAATCGATAACCAAACGGTCATGGTTCCCATCAAAGGAACTTTTGAAGTGGATTTCATGCACCGGTTTGGTACAATTGATGGCGGGTACCAGAATTTTTTTGGATTATTCGGCGGTATCAATATCAGGTTGGGTTTTAATTATGTTCCGATTGATAAACTATTGCTGGGTGTATCTTTTACAGAATATAATTTAACGTGGGAAGGCTACGCTAAATATGCATTGATCAAACAAACACAGGATGGATCGATCCCGGTCAGCGCTACTTATTTCGGCGATGTTTCTGTGGATACGAAAGCAAAGGGCGACTATCCTCATTTCAGCGACCGGCTTATGTTTTTTAACCAGTTAATTATTGCAAGAAAAATATCCGACAGGTTCTCAGTACAGGTGGCGCCGAGCCTTACGCATGTAAACCTGGTGCAGGGATTTTATCCCGGCGATACCACTGCCGATGGCAAAAGTGTTTTGAAAAAAGAAATGCATCATGATCATTTTGCAATTGCTTTTTCCGGGAAAATAAAACTGTCAAACACGTTGAATTTGCTGTTGAATTATGATCAGCCGATCACAAAGCACATGACGAACAATCCCAACCCGAATTTATCAGCAGCGCTCGAGGTAAATACCAGTGCACATACGTTCCAGGTTACCGTTGGAAATTATCAGTATATCACGCCGCAGCGTAATAATTATTATAATCATAATGATTACACCGAAGGCCAATGGCTGATAGGGTTCAATATGACAAGGCTTTGGAATTTTTAAATATTTATTTCTTCATCAAAAAAAACTTTTATGAAATCTAAAATGATGATTGCACTTACGTCAATCGTAATTTTTATGGTTGCTGCAAGCTTTACAGTTCTAAACCAACAACAACCCTGGACCGTTCCCGACAGTTTTAATAAAAAAGTAAACCCGGTGAAGGCTGACGCAGCTTCGATCAACACCGGTAAAGCGTTGTGGGCGAAAAATTGCCAGTCATGCCATGGCAAATCAGGAAAGGGAGATGGTACCAAAGCTGCCACCCTTGACACGCATCCCGGAGATTTTACAGCAGCGGAAACACAAGGCGAAAGTGATGGCGCACTGTTTTATAAGACAATGGAAGGAAGAAAAGATATGCCAAGCTTTAAGAAGAAAATTCCTGATGAAGAAGATATCTGGGCTTTAGTTAATTATATACGCACCTTTAAGAAATAAGGATCCTAAAACTGTAATGAGTGGTTTAATTCATTATTAGGTTATGGACGAAAATCAAAATAACACCCGGCGAAAATTTATAAAGGCTGGAGCGTTTGCAGGGCTTGCAATTGCAGGCAGTGTAGGCGCTTTTGAAGTATTATCGCAGGATGATGACAAAAAAAAAGGAGATACCGTAAAGTTGCTTTCTCCCGATGGAAAAATCGTTGAAGTAGATTCTTCCGAGATCAATCCGCAAATTCCCGAGTTCGTCGTTTCCGAACATAATGTGCGCGAAGGTGTGCCGGGAAAGAAGTTTGTAATGGTGATCGATCTTGCCCGGTGCAGGAATGCAGGTAAATGCAAGACTGCCTGTTCTAAAATGCATTACCTGCCGGAAGATCGCAGCTACATCAAGATAAATAAGATGCAGGATTCGGAAAGAGCTTCACCCTACTGGATGCCTACCCCGTGCTTTCATTGTGATAACCCACCCTGTGTAAAAGTATGCCCCGTAGGCGCAACTTTTAAGCTCACCGATGGCATTGTCGGTATTGATAACGACCGTTGCATCGGGTGCAGGTTTTGTATGGTTGCCTGCCCTTATTCGGCAAGGGTTTTTAACTGGAGTAAAGATGAATTTCACCTGAATACAGAAGAGTTTAAAGATATAAAGCAGCATGCGGCATGCAGTACCCATGCATTGGGAACAGTAGAAAAGTGCGACTTCTGCCCCGGTAAAACCGGCCAGGATGAATTGCCTGATTGTGTTGTCGCATGCCCTAACGGTGTTTTTTATTTTGGCGACGAAGTGGAGGATGTGGTAAGCAACGGGGAAGAAACGGTACGCCTGAGCCAGCTACTAAAAGATAAATCCGGCTACCGCTACCTGGAAGATCTTGGAACGAAACCCAGGGTGTATTACCTGCCGCCGGTAGACAGGCAATTTCCGTTTGAAGAAGAAAAGCCGGAAAGTTAGTGGTGAGTGGTCAGTTGTGCATGAAGACCGCATATTTAGGGTGATTACTCACCATTCACCCCCGATAGCTATCGGGGCAACTCACGATTAACTTAATACTAGTTTCAATTCAAAACAATAAGAAATGGAAACTGCAAAAATGGAATCGGTTCAATCAGATGAATTATTGAAAGACCTGATGCCTAAAAAATTTGGAACACAGGGTAGATTATGGCTGGCCTTACTCGTGGTGGTTATTATAATTGGCGCATATGCTTATTATCGCCAGTTAAGAAATGGGCTGATCGTTACGGATATGCGTGATTATACATCGTGGGGCATTTATATTTCTAACTTCGTCTTTTTTGTTGCTATAAGCTTGGTGGGTTCCCTCGTAAGCGCTATTTTAAAACTTACCAAGGCAGAATGGAGAACACCTCTTGTGAGGATCTCAGAGATCACAGCCGTTGCCGCCATCACATTTGCCGCTCTTATTATTATAGTTGACATGGGGCGCCCCGAACGTTTCTGGCATCTATTTGTATATGGCAGAATTCAATCGCCCATTCTTTGGGATGTGATCGTTATCTCCACGTATTTTGTTATCAGCCTGCTGTTGCTGTATATTCCTTTGCTGCCTGATATAGCGATATGCAGGGACACAACGCCCGGTTCCTCGAAATGGAAAAAAAGATTTTACACAATATTGGCGCTGAACTGGAGAGGCAGCAAAAAGCAATATGACATAATTCATAAATGTATTAATATCCTGGCTGTATTGGTTATCCCGCTTGCCCTCGGTATTCATACGGTTACATCCTGGCTTTTTGCCACTACCTACAGAGCCGGCTGGGACAGCTCAAATTTTGGCCCTTACTTCGTTGCAGGCGCCTTCCAGGCCGGTTGCGCAGGCGTGATCGCTGTAATGTATGTTTTGCGAAACCATTATAAGTTGCAGAAATACATTACAGAAATGCATTTTAGTAATATGGGAAAATTGCTGGTGCTGCTTTCATTGATCTATTTATACTTCAATATAAATGAATACCTGGTTCCGGGTTATAAGATGAAAACAGTAGATGGTGAGCATTTACATGAGATGTTCAGCGGTCGCTATGCACCATTATTTTGGTCTGTCCAGATCTTTGGAATGATCTTGCCCATTATTATTTTATTATTCAGGAAAGGAAGAAAACCGGTGCCGATGTTAATCGTTTCCATTCTTGTTGTTGTAGGCGCCTGGTTCAAACGTTTTTTGATCGTTGTTCCTACACAGCTCCATCCTTTTGTTCCCATACAGGGGGTTCCGGAATCATGGCACCGTTATATACCTACGTGGGAGGAATGGGCAATTACATCCGCATCGCTTGCAGGAGCACTTTTAATCATCACCCTGTTTGTAAGGTTGTTCCCTATTATTCCCATTTGGGAAACAAAGGAAGAAAAAATGAAAATAAATCTTATCGACACAACAAAACAAACTGTATGAGTTCCAAAGTAACCAATACCAGAAAAATTATTCCCCTGATGTGCATTTGCATGCTGCTTTTATGTGCTCAATGTTTGCGTGCACAGGACAGCACCGGATCAGGGGAAGCAAAACTTGATATTTCTTTTGGCGAACAGGATAGTATTCGGCAGGTTACCGCGAAACTTACTCATGCAGATACAGCCGTAACGGGTATTGATATTCATTTCTATGCAAAAAAAAGTTTTGGTTTACTGCCCCTTGAAGGTGACAATATAACAACCGATGACAATGGCGAAGCCACCGTGGATTTTCCGGCAGATCTTCCCGGAGATGCTTCCGGAAATGTGGTGGTGATAGCAAAAGTGGAAGATGATGAAAACCTGGGGACAGTTGAAGTCAGCAAAACAATAAACTGGGGTGTGCCTGCAAAGCCGGAACACATGCAAACCAGGGCGCTTTGGACTTCCGGCAATAATGCGCCATGGCCGCTTGCCATCACCGTTACTTCTATAGTGGTGGTAGTGTGGGGCATAATTTTTTACATGTTCTATCAACTTGTTCGCATCAAAAGAGCAGGAAAATATAGTGAGATATAGATTGAAAAATAAACAGGTGAGTGGTCAGTTGTAAGCGAATACCCGCATAGTTAAGCTGATTACTCACCATCACCACAACTCACGCTTAATTTAACACTGGTTTATTTAACCTCTGATCATTTCTCCTTCTTCCCTTTTACTTTTTTTGATAAAGTAGGATTGAATATAATATCTCCTTTATCATCATTTAATGCGCGGATAAGAACACTTGTGCCTGTTTTAGCGTTCACGCCTTTATTCTTTGCTTTATAATCCTTTTCACGTTTCTTCATATTGCTCAGTGGTACCTGTATTAATATGTCTGTGTTCTTTTTCTGAAAATCGTACATACCTTCTATAAACAGGGTGACGGCAGTAGATTGTATTTCCATGCGATTGATATAAAGCGAGTGGGGATAAATATCGATTCTGTCTTTTAATTCGTCAAACCTGATATTGGACATATCGCGGTCTTTAAGGAAAAGCACTTTTACCTTTTCGAGCCCTTTATGATTTATGATAGCGCCGTTTTTGAGGGAGAAATCCATATAGCCGTTCATTCCTTCGCTGACGATACGGCCGTTTCCTTTACGAAGCTGTGTACTTACGTGAACCGTGGCAGTGAAATTACCCCGAAGATTTTCTGCCGTCATACCATCCTGCCCAAAATTATCAAACGCACGAAAGAGCTGCTGTACGTTTAATTGTTGCAACTGAATATCTGTGGTAAGTATAACCTGCTTCCTCGCGTTTCTTATCATGCTGCCGGTAGCCCTCACGGTGCCGCCGGCATGATACATCGAAATATTTTCCAGTTGCCACGCATCTTTTTTTAGCAACAGGTCTGCATTCAAATGCCTGGCATGGAATGAGCCCCTGCTCAGCGTGTCTGCCTGCACATGCATACGGAAATCAAGCGTGTTAAACACATTATTGATACTGTTTGTTACAGACGCGAACTTTCCATTATTTTTTTTGCCGGCAGCTTTATCATCTGCCGCAAACGCATTCATTATTTCATCAACATGAAGATGAGGAGAGTAAAGATTGATTGCCACCGCTGCCTTGCCTGTTTCATTGTAAGAAAAGCTGGCAATATCATTTCCGGTAATATTTATTTTAATATGGCTATGCAGGAAATCAAACTGAAAATCTTTAAAAGATAATTGGTTGTTGCCAATGGTCATTTCACCATTACAATTTTCAAGCAAAACATTTTTTGGCGCATATTGTATGGAACCGTCTTGTATGCTTAGCTGCGCCGTAAGATTTTTAAGCAACGCGGGATCGGTCAAAAGAGGGCCGTTGTACAACAGCGCCATTTGTACCTTGCCGGTTAAAAAATTTACCTGCTCAGATGCAATGAGATTTTCCAGTTGGTTCAATGCGGCATTCGACTTGAGATCAAATTGCACATAGGGTTTCAGCAAATTGGTAGCCACAATATTTTTGCCTTCCATTTGCAACCCGTCGAGATTGCCGGAAAATGTTTGCAACACTACCCTGGAGAACTCATCTGTTCTCGGCAGCGTGTCGGCTATCTGGTTTACAAACGTGCCGGTAAAAGAACAGTCCTTAAAGGTGATCGACCCGGCGCTCAATTCATTTTTCTCTGTTTGCCAGTTAATATTGATCGCTGGTATGGCGCGGTATTTCAGCAAACCATCCAGCACCGCATGTACATCAAGAGGGGCTTTTAATTGTATGTTCCCGAGCGTATTTCTTAATTTGGGCGTGAGTAAGGCCACCCCTTTTGAATAAAGCAATTTTTTTGTGGTAGCCTCAATATGAAAATCCGGCTGCCCCGTGAAACGGAATAAAGCAGAGATAGTATATGGCTGATCATTGATCTCTAAATCCGCGTTATTACAGGATAAAGTTTTTGCTGAAGTATTAAAACGCAGTTTCATTCTTCCTTCAATGGTATGATTCTCGAGATAAGCGCCTCTTGCTTCATTAAAGGTGAGCTGACGGATAAGTGCTTTTTCATTTACATTAAACAGCATAACAGAATCCTGTTGATCTATTGCTGCGGATAATTTTTCAAACTGCAGGTGATAATGTTTTGCTTTCGGGGCGTCGTCAATACGAAAGCTCATATCTGTCATTTCAACCTGGTGAATAGTAAATGTATTCTTTGTTGTTGAAGGCGTTTTTTCCTTCTTCTTAAACATGCTGGTATTTTTATAACCGGCACTGTCAGTAAAAAAACTCACCGCTCCGTGCTCTATTACCAGCTTGGATAATTCGCGGTCAACACCCCAGATTTTAAAAATGTTGAACCGGCAGGAAAGCAATGCACATTGAAGCAATGGCCGGTGATAAACAGAATCGAGCAGGCTTATATTTTTAAGTTCAACCGAAATATTGGGGAAATGAGAAAGGGTGGTTATCTCAATATCCTTTACTTCAAATTTGCCTGAAATATTTTTATTGATGTTGCTGTTAATAACATCGAGGAGCTTTTGCTTGTTATAATGCACATAAATATTGGCGATGATAAACAGCAGCAGGATCAGCGATATTATGCCGGTAAATATCCAGGCAAGAATACGTAATGTCTTATTTTTTATAGAAGCATATAGCATAGGTAAACCGTGTAGCCAGAAAGATAACTAAAAAATTTATTTAAGCGCCTGCAAATGAGCTTCAATGGTAATAAAGAGGGCGGTCCATACCTGTGAGGTTTATTAAAGCGAAGTAAACTTGTGAGGTTTTTGAAGCATTCCAAATCTGTCACGTTTTTACAACCTCACAGGTTTAGTTTTCCACAGGGAAATATTTTTTAAGAAGAGAGAAACGTAGTTTCTTTTTTATAATGATCATCCAACAGAAAAAGCATAAACATAGTTAGCTTCTTTCCCTGCTTTCCGCAGGCCTGTTACGGTAGTTAACCATGTAGTGATATCCAAACAGGCAAGATTTACGGTAAAATATCCTGCTACCCTGCATAGGGAGCAAGAAAATGTTCAAATTTGATAAATATAAAATGGGTTCATATGAAAAGACAATACAGAATTATCCGCAATCATATCGTTACCGGTTTTATTTTTTTAATGCCTGTACTTATTTCAATTGCTGTGATCAGCAAATTCTGGAGCAAAATGCTGCAGGCAGGTAACAAGGTATCAAAACTCATTCGTGTTGATACATTACTCGGTCCCGCCGGTGATGCCATTATTGCGCTCATCCTCTTTATCCTGCTTTGCATAATAGCCGGTTTCCTTGTTAAGATGACGGTATTCAAAAGGATGAGCGATTGGCTTGATGATAAGCTGGCAGGTTTTATTCCAGGGTACAATGATCTGAGAAGGGATACAGAAAAGAAAATCGGGATAGCACCTCAACCCCCGGAGGAGGTTTTTGAAACATGCCTTATACAAACGGAGGGATACGCTAAACCTGCTTATTTAATTGATATAGCTGAAAACGGAGATGCAACAGTGTTTATCCCGATCGCACCAACTTTCAAGACGGGCCAGGTAGTTGTAGCGTCCGCCGGCAGTTACAGGAAATTGAAAATTGATTCCAGAGCGCTTAACACTTACCTGGGAAAGCTGGGTAAGGGCATTGCATTGGCATAAAGTAAGAGATAATATTGTTTAAGGGTTTCGAAGCGATACAAACCTGTGAGGTTTCCGGGAAGCGGTCCAAGCTCGTTGGGTATTTCAAACCTCACAGGTTTAGATTGATAGCAATCCTCAGAAATTAAACCGGTATTGCAAACCACCGATAAACTGTTTCCTCGTTCCGAGGAAACCATATTCTGCGCGGATCATCCAACTCCTGTTTAGCTGGAATTGCGTACCGATAAGGAAGTTCCACTTATCTTTTGGCGTTTTCTGAAGCGAATATTGAATGCTTGAATTACTGGCATTGCTAACCGCCTGGGAAGCCGCATCCAACAAGCCGCCCGCTTTGGCAAGCGCGGCATCTGCCGCATCATGCTTTGCAACATTTATGGGATTCTTTTGCTCTGTCTGGGTAAGGCCATCCCACCAGGCATCCACTTTTTGCTGGCTTTCTGCCACCTTCATATAACCTGTATCCAGTTTACTGCCCCATTGATCAACAGGAAATATATCGGCTGTGCTTATGTTGCCGGATGTACTGGAATTTAATTTCACCCTGAAGCCGCCCACCCAAAAGGCCCAGCTCCTGTCGGGATGATCTTCCCAGGTGATGTTCTTGCCGATCCTTGGCCCGAACACAGAAACAAAAGCAGGCTTATCCAGCGCACTGATATCAGACCATGAAAAATTCACATCGAGTATAATAAAAAATCCCCCCACCGCTACTGTTGGCGTTATGCCAAAACCGTATGTGGTTGCATTAAAATTTGCCTTGGTATTAATGTCCATTATTTTGTGCCAGGTAGAACTGTCGGGTACCCATACACCAGCGTCAATGGCAGTAGAGGTTTTGGAACTGGCGAATATGGCATATACGTTCAAAAAGGGAAATACCCAGATATCCGGCCTGATATTAATACCATTGGACGTTGCTACAGCATTATCAAATCTTACTATTTCATCCAGATCGTATTTTGGGCCGTTATTAAATCCTACCTGCAGATCACTGATCAAAATATCTGATTGCTGGTAAATATATTGTGCGCTCAGCCCTGCTGATTTCGGAAGCTTAAAACCTTTTTGTACAACTTTTTTGCCCCAGATAGGAAGCAGGTAAGGATAGTCTGCAGTTTTTAAACTATCAACGACTTCTGCATGTTCTTTCCATACCAGTTTGTTTGCGGTGGTGGTCTGTGCGCTTATAATAGTAGAGCAAACACAGCAACAGCATATCATCCCAATAATTGCATTTTTCATGGTGCTATTCTTTGGCATATAGTATAAAATTAACAGAGATTATTTTGTAATGCAACTATTAAATGGGAAAGCCTCTTCATATATACTGATACCATCGGATATAACGGTTAAGCGATGCATTAAAAACTATAACTGAATCCGAAGATTACAACATATTTTCGTAATTATTACCAGGCAATAAAAGATAATTAGCTTTTTCATGCGCTGCAGAGCTTCATTATTCCACAATGGCACCATCGGCTTATGTATTAGCAGCATTGTAAAATAGCTGCTTTTTATGCCACTTAACCGTTAAATGGCTTTGTTCATTTACCGTTAAGTGAGTACCGGCCAATCTGTTTTCGACAATCAATTTAACTTACATTGATTCTTTAAACTAAAGGATAAAAAAATTCATTTAATGCATGTGAGAGATAAAGAAATTGTAAACCAGGTGTACAAATCAATATGTGTGGAGTGTTTTAAAAATGTATTCTTTTATTATTGAAACATATTACAAACAAAAACTTTATTAATTGCGCTCTTTACATGCAGCTATTTCAATTGACAGCATCATAAAGATTTTAAAAACTTAAAAAATCAAACATGAAAAAAATAGTATTCGCAATATTGATCGCTATTCCCGGTTTGCTTCCGCATGTTGTTTACGCTCAAACGGAAAAACAGCAATCTGACACAGGTTACAATGCTATTATACCAATCCAAAAACAAAACCTGCTAAAAAATATTGACGTTATTGCCAACATGCAATACGGTTTTCGCAATGAATTTGTTGACGGAGAGTACACAGACAGCCGGTTTCGCATGGACCAGTTTCGTTTTGAGATAAAAGGAAATGTGACAGACAAAGTTTATTTCCGTTTACGCCAGCGCTATACAAGCGATGTAGAACAGCAATCGGTGGATAAAATTACCAGGGCCACCGATATTGCAATGATAAGAGTGGATGTATCGCCTAAATGGAGCATAAGCGCGGGCAAGCTTTGTGCAGACTGGGGTGGAATTGAATTTGACCTGAACCCTATTGATATTTATGAATATGCTGATATTCTTGAACAGGCTGATAATTTTTTAAGCGGCGTTGGTACGAGCTTCAGGCCTAATACAAAAAATGAATTTAATGTGCAGGTACTTAATTCCCGTACAAAATCATTTGAAGAATTGTACGGCCATCAGCCCGACATAGAGGAGTCAAAAGCACCGCTTGCACTGGTAGGTAACTGGCGCGGCACCTTGTTTGGCGGCAAGTTTAAAACCATTTGGTCGTACAGCATATTTACGGAGGCGAAAAACACCAGGATGAATTATATAGCACTGGGCAATCAATTATCGTTGAAGAAATTTGCTTTGGCATACGATTTTCAAATCAGCGATGAAGGCCTTGACCGGACAGGAATTGTTAGTGCAACTATTCCTGATTCTCTTTATGCATATGCAGTGAAAAAAACTTTATACACCAGCCACTGGATAAAAGCAGATTACAGGATAAGTAAAAAAGTAAACCTGTCTTTTGTTGGTTTTGTGGACTTTGCTAACTGGAAGTCTGATGCTGATCCCGACAAGACCTCTGACCGGGTACGGACTGCGTACGGGTACATTCCAACGATTGAATATTATCCATTTGAAAAATTGAATCTCCGGTTCTTTGCCAACTGGGTGGGAAGAGTTTATAATTATTCTGATTATTCAGAGCAACGTTTTGGATCGAAAGATTATACTACAGGGAGATTTGTGATTGGATTTGTAACGCCACTATTGATCTTATAAAATAACTAATTCAGAATAATACAACTAACTCACCAATTCAACGATCATTCCCGGTACTTACCCGCAAGGTATGCGGTTTAAAGTTTGGGCGATTAAGCATAAATATACATTGGCAGATACGTAAATCAGTTACCATCTCATCAACATTCAACATCACCCCGGCAAAGATCGCGAGATCATTGAATGAATTTTAATGGCATCGGAGTATGATCAAACAAACACTTATATCAATAAACTCAATCTAACTGAATAAACAAGCAAAATTTTAATCTTAAAAAAAGATATTCTTTCCTGATACGGGTGATACAACATTAAATGTTCAATACACAGGAACGGCTCATCCGGTTATTTTTTTAAGAATTTTATCCGGATCCGTTTCTTCATCTGAAAAAAATGAGTGAAACCATTCTACATACCCGGCAATGCCATCAAGGTCCTGGAATAAGGTGAAACGGTTAACGCCCAAATAATCCAGTTTGGAGCGCAGTTCAGAAAAATATGCTGCAGGTATTTGTATTTTGAGTAGCTTATTTTCATAATCTGTTATCTCATCAAACGGAATAAACCTGGTATCCGTTGTTTTAAATTGTTGTGTTGTAAACCATCCTGACTGCGATTGAATTCTGATGGTAGATAGTTGCGGCTGAAAAACTCTGGCTGTAACTACATCAAAGGGGTCAGTATTGGCAATTTCATTCGGCGTGAGAAAAGCATCTTTTTCGGGAAAAAAGATCCAGATAACACCGCCTTTGGTTGAGGCCGGTGCGCATACTGTAAACCAAAGGGCGGCCAGCGGGTTTGAACTCCAATCCAACAGCCGTGTCGGTAATCCATGATGCTGCGCAAGCGCAATCCATTCCCAGTTGTTGGCGGGTGTTTTGTTTAAATGTGGTTTACTCAGCCGCTTAAAATCCTCAAGCATTTTCTTTTCTGTAAGCAACAAAGCCTCTTTTAACTCCTCATCCTTATCTTTCCTTGGATTTATACGGCAAAGCTTAGGTAGCAAAGGCCAGTCGGCGTTTTGGCCGCGGAATAATACATTATCTGTTGAGCAACAGGTTTCGAGGATAGAAATATAATCGCTAAGCGATTTTACAGGTTTTATTTTATCGCTATCAAGAAAAACCGTACCGTCTTTATAGTTTTTTTTATCGGCAGGAATCTTTTTTTTAGCCGGTTTTCGTTTAACCGTTACGTGCTTATGTGCTGCTTTTTTTGCTGCAGGCATATCTCTATTTGTTTAAATATTGAAAACAGAAAACAGGAATGCTATATCATCTGAATTGAGAACTACGGGCATTCTAATATACGATGAAAACAAATTTTCCAATACTACTTTATAAATACGCTTTAACCAATTTCCCTGATCCACATGCCAAATTTTCTAAATTTGACCGGGTTAAGCCACCAGTTATTAGCGGTAAAATATTTCTTATTAGCTCCGCCCGCCTGTGATTGTAAAGGCGAAATAACTTTGTTGGACGCATCGCGCTGGGCCTTATGTTAAGCTTGCTCGGGCAGTATACCTACGATGTGGCCAGACCTGTTCAGGTTAACGCGCTGTGCAACAATAAAACCGGGCGTGCCCGTATTCACTTTTGTTTGCAATATATCTACATCAAATACCCGTTTCCAGCCAAACAGGCTGCCATAATTTTCAAACCAGTCTGTAAGAGCATTGGCGTTTAATTCTGTTACAGTTTTTTCGTAGACGACTTCAGGAATACCCCCCGCGTCAATAACTTTAAATGCTTTCTCATTCCACCAAACCCGGGGCAGGTAAAGCCCGCTACCGAAGGCCAGGTCGTAAGCGTAAATATTACAAAAAGTACTGGAAGATGTAGGAGCATATCTTGCACTACGCTCTACATCAAGCCAGCTAACAACCTCGTGCAGATTTTTTATTCTAAGGTTGCTGTCTGCAGTAGCTTTTAGATCGGTGCTGATCATACCGGGCTCGTTTAAATGATAAGCTCTTCCATGTATTTCGCTTTTGCGGATAGTTTTACCAGAAGTATTAAGATGCACTTCGGGAACAGGAGTGGCAGGCGCAACTTCCTCTGCCGGTAAAACCTTTTCGGTTGTTTCAAGAAAAAGTGACGAAGCAAATCCCTGTGTTGGGTTCTTACCAAGAAAAGTTTTAATATGCAACCATTTGCCTTCACTGCCTTCAGGCATTTTTTCAACCACCATGCCGGGTGGCATCGTACCGAGTACATTGCTTTCTTTAATTTCAGGTATTACCGGTCCGCTGCGGAGATTAAGCCAGTCGGTAGTTATAAAATTGCTCATAATAAATTATTCTTTAACATTATTATTGTCATTTGTTTCATCTTCATCATCACCAGTTTCTTCGTTCACTCCGGAACTATTGGCAACGGGCGCCTGAGCTTGTTCCTCCGCAGGTTTAAGTGCCAAAGTAGCTGTGCCGCCAGTCACAACATTTGCTGCGTTGTCTTTAATTACCAGGACGAAAGAAGTTTTGTCTGCCTGCGTTGCAGGAATAGTGTATTTAATGCTGGCAGATGTATCGGTAATATCTGAAATAAGTTTTTCTTCATCATTAATAAACGCTGATAGCTTTACGACCTTTAAATTTTCACCGGATATTTTAATTACATTTTCTTTATTCTGTTCAATCTCCAATGGTGTAATGGAAGTAATTTTTGCCCTGGCATCTAACTCGCCACCCCGGAAGCTTTCATCTGTTGGGGGTATAATGGAAGTAATTTTTGTTCTGGCATCTAACGGGTTGGCATTTTCCTCATTGGTTTTAAACATTACATCAAACACCTCTTTTAATTTTTTAGTTGCACGGTCGGTAAACATGCCGGCAAGTAAAGACATGGCCACAATACCATACAGGTTAACGCTTGCTGAACCGTCGTTCATATTTAAAAAACCGCCCCTGAAAACGAAATACACTACGGTAGCCAATGCGGCGCCGGTGAACGGTCTTACACAGTACCATAATAACCAACTTCTTACAAACTTTTTAGAACCTATATAGGTGGTAAAGCTTGTGGCAACGTGAATCATATTGCCAAGAAAACCCGCTAAGGCTACGATTATGAGCAAAATGGTATTAAGATGTAAGTATTTGCTTTCATCCTTCACCACAATGCATTTTCCCTGTGCCACATATTTAGTACCCGTAGTATCATCACAATGGCAATCTTTTTTTTCAGCAGTGTTAGTTCCTGAACCGCTGTTCTGCAATGGTATTGCAGGAGCATTTTTTTTCAAGTTTTCTGAATCAACATCCGGGGAATCAGCAAGGTTTTGTGAAGTTGCGGAAGCATTGGCATCTGCTGCAGGATGCTGACCCGGTACATCGGGCACAGAAAACTTTGCGGCTGCCTCAAAGGATATAGTATCACAAATACCGGCAAGCCGGACGTGAAATGGCGTGCAGTAATAAAGCGGCTTAATAAATTCTTTAGGTTCGGGCAACCTATCGGGCCAAAACCATAAAATAAAAATCGCAGGAGCGCAGGTGAACAAAATAAGGAATGTACCTGCCAGTTTTTTTTCAAATCCGGATATTTCGTTTTCCATTTTATTAGCTTAATGTAATTAGTGTTAATAAAGCCGGTATAAAAATGAACTATGATTTTAAAGAAGCCAACGAGGAAAATACGGTGTTACATGGGGGTTTTTCCGGGTATTACAGCAGTATTGTGTAAAGCTTTACCTGTTTTTCTCCATGCATCCTCCATTTTACACAATGTATTGTCCGAGCTATTAATGGTGAATTGCCTTCGCAAACATTTGACATCGGATATCATTGCTGCTACTATAGCAAATGAGCATATCAGGGCGAAAATGAAGAAATTGGTGACATATACTAATGAAGTACAGGTGCATAAAAGGCTACGGGGAACCCTTTAAAATATTTACTTAAAAACATGACGGAACGCAAGAAAAGTTTTTAGTTTTTTATTTGTCATCCTGTTGCAACCAGGTTGCTTTAGCGTTCCCTTTCTGTTAGCAGGAACAGAATACTGGATATTTAATCAAAGATGCTCAACCAAGATATTAGCTTAACAAATGCTCAAATCGTTTCATCCATTTTTAAAAGTTGAGATAACTATAATGGATATATTGAAGTTATGATGCAAGTATCAGTTACATTACTTGTCTTCAACATCACGAAGGAGTTGAAACTCCTTGATAGCAATTTTACTTTGCGAAGGCTGAACTGCGGAAACAGTCAATCTTACAAAACGCAGTTTGTTATTGCTGAATAAAACAGGCTTATATTCCTGTCCTGAACTTTTCATATTTTCTACTTCTGCTTTCCATTCTTTACCATCGTCAGAAACCTGCAGCGAATAAGTGTACCAGTCACTGTCTTTTCCCCAAATAATTTTGCAGCCTTTTACTTTATGTTGTTCTCCAAGATCAAAAGTTAATTCAGCAGGAATAATGTTGCTTTCATCTATCCATACCGTTGAATAGTTATCGTCAATTATCTTATTAATCCCGGTTGAAAGCCTGTCATCATTCACTTTCAGCATTGAAGATGTAAGTTTGATTGATTGAATTTTTTCTTTCATCTCTTCATCATTGGAAATCGCATCTTCCTTTTCAACCTGCCAGGCAAAATGCTTACCATCCTGCACAAACACATCTTCACTTTTAATTGTTGTAGTTGTTTTTTGAGCCGGCTTTAATGCATCAGCCGTGGCAGTTACAATTATTTTACCGGGATGATCACCGGTGCGGATGATACCATAACCAATACCGCCCTCTGTGTGTTGTATTGCTACTTCTGCTCTTGCAATATCAGCACCGATAAGCGAACCTGCTCCGCTTACATTGATGTGAGCAGTATATGATTCAAATGGTTTACTGTTTGAAACAACAGTACCATTCTTATCACAAACCTTTACATGAAAAGGGATCATATCAGCACCATCTGCAATAGGTTTTATGGATTGATCATCAACTTCAATTTCCAAATGATCGGCGATGCCCGGTGTTGCAATTGTATGCACTGCAACTACTTTTCCGTTCATCAAACCTTCAGCTTTAAGCTCACCGGCTTCATACGTTTTTAAATCAAACCTGAAATAAGGGCTTCCACCTTTTGCAGCAACAAAAGGTGCAGTCGCTGCATTTTCAGAACGGGATATTTCTTTAATGAAATGCTTATTCCTGTAAAGCCTTACTTTATCGCAGTTGGAAAAAACAATTACAGAAGTATCTATATCAGGCCTGTTATTAAAGCTGGCAATAAAAACCATTGGCCCATAACCAGGATTGCGGGCACTTTGCATAGCCTTTAATTGATAATATCCGAACTTCTCATACCTGTCTATATCAACCACGCCGCAAAAAGCTGTTACCGGATCCGAACCTCTTGTAACATCATTAAAACTCCACAAGAAATAGCCTGATATCCGCTCATTCGCATCCAGTTTTGCATGATCCCAATAGCCGCCTTCTTCTTCCAGCATTGTTCCGTTCAATGCATTTTGCCGGAGAATACACTGGTTGATCAATCCTTTTTCCGTATATATTCTTGAAGCACGCAAACCATTTTCCTGTGCAGGATCAGCAATCCATGTATCGCCCCATTCCCGTGTGACAGAAGGCATTTGCGGCATTGGGTCTGTACCATCTTCATTAATTACTTTATAGCATACATCATAGAACTTTTTTCCATTCGCAAAAAAATCATCCGAAGTAAACATCTGGTCGTTGGGCATTTCTTCATGTGCAATTGCTACTGCCTGCTCAGCCCATGAAGACGGTGTAGGTGATTCATTCAATGATGTTTCCCATAAGACTACCGAAGGCCTGTTGCGGTCACGCCGGATCATTTCTCTTATATCCCTGAATGTTCTTTTTATGAAGACGGAATCTTTGCTAAAGAATTGCCAGCCGGGTTCACATTCTATCACGAGCAAACCCAGTTCATCACAGGCGTTTAAAAAGGCAGGCGATTGCGGATAGTGTGCAGCCCTTACTGCATTGAAGCCGCCTTTCTTTATCTGCAATGCATCGCGGTATTGCATGGAATTAGATGCAGCGTCACCAACAGTTTGATAACATTGATGCCTGTTTACGCCACGCAGGTACAGCTTTTCTCCATTGATATAAAAGCCATCTGCTTTTCCCGAAGGCGATTTAAAAGAAATGGTACGAATACCGATCGAAGTAATTTTTTCATCTATCAATTTATTACCGGTATATATTTTAGAAACAACATGATACAAATAAGGATGATCAGGATGCCAGAGTAAAGGATCATGTACAGAAAGTGTTTGATTGAATTCATTTTCGTTGCGAATAAAACTCTCTGAAACTGAACGGGCCACTTCCCTATTATTTTTATCCTGTATTATCGTAACGAGCTTAACATTTTCCTGGTCATTCAGCTCATTAATAACATGTGTTTTGATATTTACTTCCGCATTTTCTTTGCTCACTTTCGGATAGGTTATAAACAAACCGCCGCCTGCAATTTTATTTGCTTCCAACGGGTCTGATATGTACAGCTTGTTTGTTACAACCAGTTTTACATCGCGGTAAATTCCGCCATAATAATTAAAGTCGAGCTTTGCCTGTTGTTTTCCCGGCGGCGTTTGCGGATCATCAACGTTCGTTGCACGTACAGCTAAAACATTATCGCTGTCAAATTTTACTTTGTTGGTTATGTCAACAACAAAACCCATATAACCACCATAATGCGTGTATAATTTTTCTCCGTTTAAAAACACATCACAGTTCATCTGCACACCATGAAAGCAGATCGTTAACCGTTTATTTTTAAAAGACGCAGGCACAACAAAATACCTGCGATACCAGCCAATGCCCTGGTACACCTGGTTTCCACCATTATGTTTTTTCTCTAACCTTAATACATGCGGTACAGATACTGCATACCAATCCTGGTCATTAAAATCAATTGCTTCGGCATGTTGTATATCTCCTCTATAAAAGGCCCAGTGCGTATTAAAGTTCAATATCTTTCTTACAGCAGTATCTTCAGTTTGATTGAATGTATTGTGTAGGTTATTGAGTTGAGCAAATGACGAAGCAAAGCAGAGCGCACATAATACTCCAGGTAAAATTTTAATCAGGAGAAAGCAACGTTTCATTGTTTATTGCATTAATCATTAACACCGTTAAACCTGAACCAGTTAAAGTCTGCATAGCCGTTTATGCCATTTGTTGTTGTACTGAAATTCAACAAAGCAAAGCGGTTTGCAGTCCAGTCATATCCTAATGCCATTTTAAGTATGTTACCAAACGGAATGAATGTTTTTCCATCGGTGCTGTAAAAAAATTTCCCTTCAAATCCTTTATCTGTGGCAGTAGCTTTCAACCATATTTTTTTCGGTGTAAAATGCATTATGCTATCTGCTACAATTCCATTGTTCACCATAACCAAACTATTTTCTTTTCCTTGTTTGCGGATACCGATATATGCGTACGGCGATTGAAAAATTCCAAAGCCTGCAACATCGCCATCTTTCAATCCTGCCACATCCATTTCTACTGTTGCTTCTGAATAAGGCCCCTGCACCCTTTGTGTGAGTGTGTTGCGTGCTGTGGTAAGATCATTGGCAAGAGAAGCATGCAAACGCATATAACCTTTTCTTTCAACCAATGACCATTTGGAATTATCGGGGTTATGGTTCCATTGCCATTGCAAACCAAGTTCAGGCGTATCAAACTCATCTGTTGTTGCCGGAATTTTTATTGTATTTGTGTTGCTGATAACTGGCTTCCTGTAATTCAAAACACCTTTACCATTTCCATTATCACCGATCATCGGCCAGCCATCTTTCCATACAACAGGTTCCAGGTTCGGCACCCTGCCAATAGCGCCCCTGTCCTGCATGATGATGAACCACCAGCTACTGTCTTTTAACTGCACCATACCGCCCTGGTGCAAACCATTTCTTGGGTAAGAACTTTCATCCTGCACAATAATTTTCTGTTCATAAGGCCCGTAAATATTTTTACTGCGCAAACACACCTGCCAGCCCTCCGTTCCTCCTGCAGGACAAGTGATATAATAATAACCATTTACTTTATACACATGCGAGCCTTCCATGCTGTATGCATTGTAAGGCGCGGTAGAACCGGCAGGTTTTTCAATGCGCTCACTCCAGATAAGTTTAGCCGGGCCAACCGTCGAGCGGACATCGGCAGCAAGCTCCGTTACATATAATTTTCCCTGGCCATGCACTACATACACTTTCCCGTCATCATCAAAAAATAATCCCGGGTCATAGAGGTATTCGGGGAAGATGGTTCTCGTCCACGGGCCATTGATATTTTTTGCGATACAAATAGAGAAGTTGCCTTTTTCGTTATCCCATTGCGGCGTACAAAATCCTACATAAAATAAACCGTTGTGATGCCTGATGGTAGCCGCCCATGAACCGCGCAGGTACATATTGCCACCCTGCAAATTATAGCGCGGGTCCTCATCATATTTATCCACGGCATAGCCCGCTATTTCCCAGTTCACAAGGTCTTTGCTATGTAAGATGGGGCAGCCCGGCACATAATGCATGCTCGTTGAAACAAAATAGAAATCATCATCTACACGAATAATATCCGGGTCAGGCCAATCGCCCCAAAGGATAGGATTCTTATAAGTACCATCGCCATTGTCTGCTGTCCAGTTTTGTGCTGTGCTTTTTTGCTGGGCAAGTACATTTACCGTCAATGCCTGCAAAAGAAAAATTATAAATGCCTGTAACAATTTTTTATACATGTATTGATTGATGTATGATGAAGGTGAATAGGCAATGTTATATCAATAAGTTGTTTGAATTATTTTTTGGTTACCGGCCAATGAACCCCGGTTAAGCTTCGTTGCGTCGCATCACTGCACCTGCATATCATTGTTCAGCTTCGGTTCCCTGTTCATACAACCTGCTTAATAGTTAATTCAAACAACTTCTACAGCCCTTTAAATTTTGTATTGCTGATGAATATTTTATAATCTTTATTCTTCCGTTTTCATTATCCTGCCGCGGCAGGTATTTAAAACCGCTTATCTTCTGGTTACTGCCAATATCAATCACCAGATAATGAGGATAAGGCGCTTCAGTTTCCTCGTATTCAGTATGCCAGATAGATGTGCTTTGAAGATCGAACACATTATCAGCTTTACCATCTTCCCCTTCCAGTTCTTCACTATCTGCATAAGCTATCTTCCATTTTGAACGGGGCAATTCATTTCCTTTTTCATCCAATAAATACAATTCAGCAATTGATGCAAAGGGCTTATTGTTTTGTGCATCCATTGCTGCAACACAAAAAAATCTTCCTTGTGCAGTTGAGTTGAATTTTACTGTTTGCAATTGAATACCATTTTCAAAAGAACTTTCAAAAGTTGCTTTAATATTATTCAGATCTAAAGCCTGTCCTTCCTTTCTATGTTTTTTGATTGTAGCTTTCTCCGTTAAGCTATCTAATATTGGCTTTTCAAGGCCTTGCAAAACATTTTTCTTACTGCCCAAATAATCCAATACCACCACTTCGTTCGCACCTTCTTTTAACCAGGGCCCTGGCACATACATAGTTTGTGTTGGGCCAATATTCCAGAACCTGCCAAGGCAATGGCCGTTTATCCAAACAAGCCCTTTGCCCCATTGACTTACATCTAAAAAAATATCGCCGGGTTTATTTATAACAAATGTTCCTTTATGAAAAGCAGGCATATCGCTGTTACCTTTTGTGAATTCCAGGTTTGCCGGCAGGCTGTTATTGTTCAACTCCACGGGGTAAACCTGCCAGTTCTCAACATCTTTGGCTGTTCCATTTTCCTGGATGATGCTTACCTTTTCTGTTATGCCTTTTCTATCGTGTAAGTATCCTCCATAATTCACTCTTCCCATGGCTTCAACCAATATATCCAACACATCTCCATTTTTAATTGTAGCTACTTTAAAAGTATTCTCATTTTTTCTTCTATCGAGTAAAGCAATTCTTTTTCCATTCAGAAAAACATAAGCAAGATCATGAACGTCTTTAATGTTTAGGTTTACATTTTTATAATCCGCTGTCAATTTCGTTCTGTATAAAATGGCGCCATAACCCTGGTTAAATTCTTCCATATTCTTTACCTGCACGGAATTGATTGGTTCAGGAAGATTTAAAAACAGCGGCGCTACTTCTGTTGTTTTAAATGCAGGAATAGAAATAACAGGATTTGCAGCAGGCACTTCGGGTAATGTTTCACCTTCCTGTAAATATTGAGAGAACAAATTTCTTAATGCATAAAATTTATCTGTTGCCCAGCCTGCTTCACTTATCGGGGCATCATAATCATAACTTGATGTTTGTGGCAAATATGGCGGGCAATTGGCGCCGGACCATAAACCAAAGCTGGTACCGCCATGCGCCATATAAATGCTGAACGAGGCTTTATGATCCAACATGTATTTAATATCCTTTACAACGCCACCGGTTGAACCCATGTGATGTTTTGTTCCCCAGGAATCGAACCAGCCCGGATAAAATTCACCACACATCAATGGCCCTTCAGAACGAATATTGCGCAGGTATATAAAACTTTCTTCCGGGTTGCCGCCAAAATTTACCACGCTGAAAATATCGCTTCGCACATCATTCTTTAGTTGTGATGGCCCATCGCATGTGAACAATGGAATAGTAAAGCCTGCCTCTACAAGATAATCCCTGATCTTCCCGATATATTCTTTGTCATTGCCATAAGAACCATATTCATTTTCTACCTGCGTCATGATAATATTACCACCGTTTGTGATCTGCAACGGCGCTAACACTCTTCCAACTTCTTTCAGGTAAATCCTGCAGCGTTCCAAATAATATGGATCTTGTGTTCTTAGTTTGATGTCTTTCTTTTTCAGCAGCCACCAGGGGAACCCGCCGAACTCCCATTCAGCACAGGAATAAGGGCCGGGGCGAAGGATGACATACAATCCTGCCTGTTGCGCCAGTTTGCAAAATGCTGCCGCATCAGCCATGCCGCTCCAGTTGAACTCGCCGGGTTCCGGTTCATGTACATTCCAGAATAAATAAGCGCAAACAGCATTCAGTCCCATGGCCTTTGCCATCTGTAATCTATGCAACCAATATTCACGCGGAATACGGGCAAAATGCATTTCGCCGCAGCGTATCACGAATGGCTTTCCATTCAATAAAAAACTTTCCTTGCCGATAGAGAAAGTGGCGGTTGTGTTGGTTTGCGCCTGTTGGGAAAAAACGTGCGCAGAACATAAACACGCCAGTAATAATATGGTTATTTTTTTCATGCTGATGATTAAAATGGTTGCAGCGTTTCCATCTTTGAATTGCTTGTTTATATAGCATCAACCGGCGGTTAAGGTATTAAGATGCACGAAGAAAATGATACGCAAACGTTTGCTGGTTTTGCATGGCATAAGGCCGCCTGTAAATGGCTATTGGCTTTAGTGTAGGTTACAAAAGAGGGTGGGTTGAATATACTTCTATAAATTGCCATGCTTTTAGAAAATTATTACCGCAAATTTAAAATGGCAAGAAGAAAAACTAAAAATGCTACCGGTTTGTCAAGAATAGAAGGAATTCCATATCATGATGTATGGGTTGGCTTTATTTGTTTGAATTGCAAGGAGCTTAACAATATTAGGGTTGGCAGTGTTCTGTTAGACCCAAAAACCGCTTATGAAACCTGCGAGTGGAAGTGTTCCAAATGCGAATATGTGCATTCAAAAGATTCAGATTTACCATTTGAACATTGGGATGAAAGTTTCACATTGGCGGAATCGTTAAAAGCACAAAGGTTTTGGCAGGCTTTTTTCAGAATGGCAACAGAAAACCCGGAAGCATATTGGAAACAATGCAATGCTTGCGGAAGGGTTCTTCCTTTCAATGCTTTTAGTAAACACGATAAATGGGGAGTACTTGAAAGGCAAATGGAATGCAGAAGCTGCAAAGGGGCAATAAATGCAGTATTGAACCCGAAGCGGACAAAACAGCAACTCCATGAATCATCTTTGAGGAGAAGAATAGCTGATTTGCTTGTTGAAGGAGAAAATGAATTTATTGATATAGAAGAATTATTTCGCAAATTCGGAAACAAGTGTTTTAAAACAGGAATTCTTCTTGATATAAATGAGCGGCCCTCTTATGAGATTGACCATATTTTGCCATCTAAATGGTTATATCCTTTAAAAAACGAAAATGCCTGTCTTTTATCAAAAGACGCAAACAACAATAAAAAAGGAAGATGGCCTGGCGAATTTTATACAAACAATGAGTTGATCGAGCTTGCAAAAATTACCGGGGCTGACTTAACATTGATTTCAAGCAAAACACCAATAATAAATACAAACATCAATGTGAATAGCTGCGTTGAACGATACCTGCAGGTTAGGGAAAAATCACACCTGCCAAAACGAATAACTGAACTGAAAAAAATACTTGCCGATTATAATTTGGTTACACACCTGTCAGCAGCAAACAAAAAACTCCTGGGCCTTTAGCAGGCAAGTTATACAAGCACTAAATATTGATGTGCGGTGACAGTTCCCTTGTCCCTGATGCCATGCGATTCACAATGCTCAACACTTTCATTAAAAAGGTCGGCAGTCCTGAACCATCGTTTGCTTATTTTTTGAAGCTCGGCTGCCATATCGCATTTAACGCTTTTTCCCAGGTGCAATACACAAACACCGTGTTTTTTCAATCTTTCTTTTGATTGCCGGAAAATACTTTCATAAATGGCAAAATCTTTTTTCTGTTTTTCCTCAACAAACGAGTTTACCTGAAATTTGAAATCTTTTTCCGACCATCCCGAGAACCAAATCCGGATCCAGTTTGCCAAATAAAACCGGGTGCTGTCAAAGAATGGTGGTGATGTAATCACTGCATCAAGATTATTTATTTCCTGCGGCCAAATAATGGTTGTGTCCTGGTTGAAAATTTTTCCGTTCCTAAAATTTATTGGCAATTCTTCATTAATTGCCCTTTCAACTTTTTCAGTCAGTTTGCTAACTAAATTCTTGTATTCAAATTCCCCTGTGGGTGCATAGGGAACAATCGGGTGGGACCTGCGGCTAAGGGCATACGGGCGGTTGCCATGTAAAATGTGAAGCAGGGAAGCTACCACTAACATTTCACCAGGGGTTTCAGGATAATTTTCTTTCACAAACCTTCTTGCAAGCAGAATTTCTTTCAGCGTAGTTTCTTCATAATATTCCGAGAGTGTTTTATTGAAACCAAAAGTATTTGCCTCGTTCAGTTCCTCTTTTGTGCATTTGTTTTGCATTATGAATTGCTGCAAAGCATGTATGTAATTGCGGCTTTCGGTTATTTGGGGCGCCGTAACTTTTGCGTAAGAAATATAGTACGCGGGCAAACTTATATCAATGCCATAAGAAGCTTTTCCGGCCAATGCTGCTTCAAATGGAATTGTCCCCGCCCCGGAAAACGGGTCCAGCATTGAACCATTCTCAGGCACAAATGCCTCAATCAGGTGATGGGCAATGGCAGGCTTTAATTTTCCCTGGTAAGAGCAAAGCGAATGATTATTATGCCCCCAGTTCCTGCTTGAAAAAGGCGGTTGCTGATGTGGGACTATTGTTTTGAATTGATTCCATTTTTTTTCCCAGGATAATTGTGCCGTTTCATTTATGAGGTTAGTATACTTGCAAGAATATTCAAAAGCAAGCAGCGATTGCGTCAACACTTCTTTATTTCTTGACCTTCTTTTTCTCAGGATTTTGTTGTCAATTAGTTTGAAGCCAAGTTCAGTGAGTAGCTCAATCAAAATTTCATCTGTATTGATATGAACACCGCAAAATATTGAATCCCCAATATCAATTAAAATTTTTGCACCGTTATCAAGATGCCCTTTGCAGTCATTAAATATCCGGTACATTTCTTCAAAATAACTTTTGGCCATTACAGGTATCCGTGAATCGTAAGCTTTCTTGTTCAACTCAATCAGCGTAGATTCCAGGATTTTGCTTTTTGAAGAAATGTCCAGCCCTTTTACATAAGCATATTCTTTTTTTACATCATTGATTCCGCTTGTAAGTGCCTGGTCCCTGAAAAACCGCAGGTCATTTTCAAATTGCAGATAGCGGAGAAACCATAATTCAACTTTCGTGTTCCTGAAATAATTTGTTCCGTTCAGGTAAGGCGGGCTTGTAATAATTGCCCCGATTTTTAAATTATTAATCCTGCTGATGTTTTTTGCATTCGCCAGGATCAGTTCATGGTTTGTTTTTAAAGTGTAATTAAAATTCAAAACATCTTCGGCAATGTCTGCTATTTTTTGCGGGAGGATTTCATCAAAGGTTATCGACTCTTTTTCAAGTTCCTTTTCGGTTTTAAACCTCACATCGCCGGCTTTCTTCAAATGCGATACCGGCAATAAGCATGACAATACACCGATAGTTAAAGTGTCTGCAAGTAATTCATCTTCTAATTTTACAATATCAATATAGGAACGAAGCTTAAGTATTTGAGAGAGCTTTTCATCAGAAAAATATTTGCTATCGGCAAACAGTGTTTTGTATGCTTCCTTCAAAGATTTATCTTCCTCAAAATTGTCAAAGGAATTTAGTATGGATTTAGCAACGCCTTTGAGGTTATCAGAAAGTTTTTTCCGCCGGGCTTCTTTTGCTTTAAGTACTTTTATTTTTGTTTGAATAAGATATTGCAGCAACGGGTTTACTTCTGAGTAAACTGTTGAAAGGCCTTCGTTGTCTGCTGCGAAAAGCGTTGTGCCTGTTCCCGCAAATGGTTCATAAACCAAAGTGTTTTTGATGTTAAAATTTTTGATAAGTGATTTTACAAAGTCGGTTGAATAACCTTCAATGTATGGGTACCAACGTTGAAAAGGAGTGTCTTTGCTTTTTACAAAAGTTACATCCTTTTTACCCATTCCGTTCACCTTGTCAATTTCTGAAAGATTTTGTTTTATAAGCCGCTTAACAACCTGGTTGATTGACCGCTCCTGTTTCTCTGCAAATATTGAAAGCTGCTTATAGGTCTTTATCCCAATTAACTCTTTTATTTCCTGGGTTGTCATATCCTTAACCTTAGCGTAGTAAGGAACCTCGGGTTCACTAAAAGCAAGCGTTACGGATTTATCTTTTGAATCACCCGAAGGATAGTCGCTGAAGTAAACAGCTTTGTAGTATTGCTTCGCCATTTCTATGAAGTAAATGCCAATTTATGATAGTTACTTCACAAAGTAAATGAAAGGTGCTGGATGTTTGTGGCAATACCTGAAAAAAGATTTAGGCCGGCTAATAATACACTTTCACCTCACCAAACCTTAATCTCCAACCTGCCGCTTTTCTTTATTTCAAAAGCTCCTGCAACCGGGTTTGCATGGCTTCGCTTTGCACCTGAATAATCCGTATCAAATACAATAGTGCTGGTGGTGAATGGTTGTTGTGGAATGATGGCCTTACCTAATTGGCTGCTTGTTATAAGTTCGTGTTTTTTACCTGCATCCCACTGTTTTTCCAGGCTGATGGAAAGATACCAGCCATCCTGCTTTTCTTCTATCTTAATACCGGGGTTATAATCAGGCTTTACTGCAGGCTGCTGCTCATATTTAGATGGCCTGGACTTCATTAAATACACATTGCCTTTCATTTGCACGGGCAAGGTTGCCTGGTCGTAAGGCGACAGGTTGGTTTGGTTTGTAAAAACATTATTATAAAAACGCGTATCGCCGCAGGGGTTGTTGTGAAACCCCGCAATTTCACTTGAATGCGGCTTTAGAAAAGGCGTTTTGCGTTTGTCAACGCTGTCGGTTGGCCAGAGGTCCCAGGCGATGATATTATGCACAAATGCAACGCCCTGCGAAAGCCGCACCTGCGCCAGTTCCGGCGAAAGGAACAGGTTATTATCAATCAATACCGGGCCGTGGTCAACTTCCAGCGAGAGGTCCTGCACCCTGTTATCATGCAAAAGATTTCCTGTTATGCGGGTACCCTGCGCCATCCAGTCGAGCCATATTCCCCCTTCCGTATCATAGATATGGTTTTTGCTTATTACCACATCAACGGCGGCATGCAGCTTTATACCGGCCAGTTCATATCCCCAAAACAACTGTTGTTTTCCTATGCTGTTAATCGTATTGCCGGTAATGGTGCTGAATATAGCGCCCAGGCTGCCGGCAATGCCTGCCTGCCCGCAATGGCTGATGTGGTTATTCCGCACCAGGTGGCTGCCTATATGTTCTTTGTTCCATGAATTTTCAACAGCCCGTTCCGTGGTTTTAATAAACCCTTCCACCGATTCGGATTTATTATCCCATTCATCGCCATATTTTCCGAGTGTGATGCCTGTGCATTTCGAGTAGCTTATATCGTTGTTTTCAATGATCCAGCCTTTGCTCCAGTGCGTGCCGATCAACCCGATCTGCTCTGCAGTGGGCGGCGCCCAGGGAGTTGCTGCCTGGCACATGATAAACCCTTTTACGCCAATGTAGTTGATACCAGGTTTTGAAGGGTAGAATACAGCCTGGCGAACATTTATTTCAACTAACTGTTCATTTGGGTTAATGCCATAAAAATTAGCCCGGATAGTAGTATGCGTCTCATCAACCTTACAATACCATAAAGGCTCTTTATTGTTTAACGAATCCAATTTTTTTAAACTACCCGTTTCTGTTAAGGGCTGGCCATTCAAATACACTTCCCCGGTATGGCTCCAGCTTCCTTTTTCAAGCCAGTCGCCGTGTATGGTATCGGCATAGGGATTGAATTTTCCAAAGAAGGTATTCGGTATTTCCACCTGCCATGCAGAGTTGCCAAGTTGCTGCCAGCCTTTCATTATTTCAGAACCTTTCAATACAACTTTTTCACCCGGCGCGGCGCGGTACCATATTCTTTCTTTTTCTGAAAGGCCGCCGCGGGGTGGTGCAACCTGTTCGCGATATACACCTTCATGCACGGTGATGGTATCGCCCGGCATTGCAGCATTTGCCGCAGCGGAAATGGTTTTAAATGGTTTGGCTGCACCGCCATTGTTTGCATCATCGCCATTTACCGATACATGGTATTGAATATGTTTTACATTGCCTGTTTGGGCTTTTACAACCTGTACAAAGCCAGCAATTGCAATGAATGCAAAAAGCCAAAAACATTTACTGTTCATAAAATTTATACGATAATATTTTTTATTCATAACTGAAGTATCGAATGAAATTTAAACAAGCCGCTGCCCCGGATTATTTTTCAGAAAGCAGGTTTAGCTTACCGTCAAATGCATACTGCCTGCCTGCAACCAGTTTTATTATTTTTTGATTATTACTATAGATGAAGGTACAAGTGTCATTTTTGCCTGCTTTCAAAACAGCCTTTACCAGTTTTCCCTTCGACCATTCTATATTCAATCTATGGCCTCCATGAACATACAAGCCTGTTAATTTGCCTGCAGGAAAATTTGTTGCACAGGCAGGTAAAAATTCAATGCTTCCGGGTTGTGAAAAAACAAGCATTTCCGACAGCAAACGTTGCAGGCTAAGCGCAGCATCAAGATTGTAAATACTATGGTTTGGATTGTGGGAAGTTGAAAGGCCGGTGTAAACATATTTGCGTGTTGCAAAACGGTTAAGGTTATTCATCACCCTGGCTGAATCGTGCAAACGCGCTGCCATCAGTGCTATATGTATTAAGCCATGCGCCGATTCCGTATCGAATGAAAAACGTTTTTCCAGCGCAACACGTGCTGCCTGCCGTAAAGCCGGGTTAGCGCCGGGCTGCAAAAATTCCGTTCCGGGAAATATGGCATACAAATGCGAATTATGCCGATGTGCATAATTATCAGGGTAAGATTCCGGCGCCCATTCTGCCAGGGCTCCGTCAGCATTAATGCGGTAAGGCACAATTTTATCATGGTATTGCTGCCATTTTGCAATATCATCTTTATCCAAACCAAACATTTCCCCCATCCTTATCAAATGCTCAAACACTTCCCTTGCCACAGCAATATCAATGGCGCAATCTTTGGCAAGCGTAGTGGTGTTATCGCCTACATTATTTTCGGGTGAAATGCCGGGCGTTATGTGATAATAGCCATCTTTTTCCTTTACGAGGTAATCTTCATAGAATTCCGCCATCTCCATGTACAGCGGCAAAACCCTTTTATGCAGGAAGGCCGTATCGCCGGTAATCATGCCGTGTTCATAAAAAGGCATCAGGTTCCAGCCTGCGCCTGAAGGCCAGAACATCCAGGGAAAGTCGGCGCCAAAATGGTTAAGGTATCCTTTTTCAGGGTCGCTGTAATGCGGCACCAAAAAGCCGCGGGCGCCGAGGTAATTATGTGCATTCAGCCGCCATGCGGGCAGCAGCCGCTCCGCATATCCAAAATAAGATTCAGCACATTCAGGAAGGCCGCCGGTTGAAATGGCCGAGATGGCAAGGTTAACGTTTGAATCGAAAACGAAACCACCGTTCCAGGCTGGGTTCCAGCTACCGCCCCAAATGCCCTGCAAAGGCGGCGGGTATTTACCGGAAGAAGCCATCAGCAGGTAACGCCCCATGGCATGCATCTGTTCAAGGAAAAGCGGTGTAACGCCTTTTGTATTTGCTTCCGCAAGCATATCCTCGGTTGGCGTAGTAACCCATTTTTCAGCAGCGCCCAAATCAAGCGCCACGCGGTTGAACATTTCCGCATGCATTTTTGCGTGCGGCTGAAATAATGCGTTGTAAGATGCAGGCAGCATGGATAATTCGTTTTGCACAAAAGCCTGCTGCGTGGTTGCACCATATTGTAAAGGGGTGATGCGCAGGATAACGAGGATTTCTGTTGCTTCTTTAACCTGCAGGCGGTTACCGCTAACTGCCATACTTCCATTTGTAATAACACGGGCAAGCCCTTCATATCCACCTGAATCTTTGGCATACTGTGCATGATAGCCAAGCCAGCCTTTTGCATCAGCCCTGCTGCTTACACTGCGGAACAGGCTGTCTGCACTCATATCGAGAATAGTGCCCTTCCTGCCGGGTGTTTCATCAAGGCTTAACTCAACGGATAATTTGCGCCCTCCTAAACCTTGAATGCGCAGCACATTTATGTTGTTTACACGGGAAGAAAAAATGGATTGTTCAACAGCGCCGTTATCGTCTTTCCAGTAGGTAACAGCTTCACCGGTTTCCATGTTTAGCCGGCGGCGATAAGCACTGATGTCGCCGGTAGTTTGCGTTTGTATGTTTACATCAAAGGCCGGGTGCGGCGATATAGGCCAGGCTGAGGGAGCGCCCATATCGCTCAATTGCCTGCGGGCTTCATCACAAGCCAGCGCTGCAGCGCCGGCAAGATTGCCCGCATCTGTCATTTGCCTTACCTGCGGCAACAACCCGGCTATATTAGCAACGGCTATTTTATTGCGGTCCCATGCCCTTAGAAAAAGTTCTTCATGTACACAAATAAGGCGCTCTTTACCGGGTTCACCTGTTTGCATCATGCCATGGCGGCCATTACCTGTAACGAAGGCATCCTGCCAGGCAACAGCAGGTTTTTGCGACCAGGCAATCCACCTGTCTCCGCCTGATTTTAGAGGCGCTGCATTTTGGAGCGCCGTGTTTGTAACAAGAGAAGGCTTTTGCGCAATGAGCGTTTTCTCATTTGTAAAAAGAATAACCAACAGGAGAAAAGGTATTCTTATTCCTGATATGTTTTTTGCAAACAATTGAATTAACCTTGCGGCAAGCATATTATTACAGAAAGTAAACGACGGTTTTGTAAATGTAATTTGAAGAGATGAAGTGAATCGTCTTAACTAAAACGGTATAGGTGCAGAGATAAAATGACTAATCTTTTTATCCCTGCACTTGCAGGCCTGGTGCAGAAGAACTGCAAAAAATGCTGTTTATACCGATCTTCTATTTTCTTTTATGTTTTAATAACCACCATTCTGTGTAAGGCTGTGATTGATGTCTATCTCTGATTGCGGCACCGGCCACAAATAATCCCTGTTGGGGTTAAACGTACGCGTTTCAACATTTATATGATCGCCGCTGTAGGTTACGTTCCCGGTTGATTCATCCACTGTGCCGAGGCGTGTGCCATGAACAACGCCGCTCCTAACCTGCTCGCCAATTTTCCAACGCTGAATATCAAACCAGCGCAAACCTTCAAATGCAAGCTCCACCCTTCTTTCCCTTCTTACGAGTGTTCTTAATGCTGACTGGCTGCTGTAGGCAGACCTGTCAACTTTAGGCATGCCTGCACGAACCCTTACAGCATCAATGGCATCATAAACAGATGCATCAACCTGGTTCAATTCAATCTTAGCTTCAGCGTAGCTTAATAATACTTCTGCATAACGGATTACAATTACATTCAGCCCGGTATTCCACATATCAGCATAATCTTCTGACATGTGAGAGATGAATTTCTTTGGCAGGTAGCCTGTTTTTGAATTGTTATCGCCAATGTAATAATCGCCTGAATTAGCATCTATTGAATTATAATAACCGCCTTCATAAAACTGGCCCGGATAAATAATGCTTGCTTCCAATCGCGGGTCCCTGTCTTTGTAAGGATTATTGGGATCATATCCTGAAGCAGGGTCATCAATTGTTTTACCATTATTCATTTCATACGCATCAACAATAGATTGTGTAGGGTCGAGCGAAGACCAGCCGCCGAGCGATGAAGTGGTCATTACACCGGGAAGCCAGTTAGAAAAATCGTTTTCTTTATACTGCGCATCCAGTATAACCTCGCTGTTGTTTTCGTTGCCTATACGAAAGAGGCTGGCATAATCCGGGTATAAAGAATAACCAAGGCCCATTACTTTCTGATAATCGGCAACGCTTGCAGCATAATCGCCATCATACAATTCTATCCTTGCTTTTAAGGCCAGTGCGGCGCCCTTTGTAATACGGCCAACATCGCTGCCGGAATAACTATCCGGTAAAACATTTGAAATTTCATCCAGCTCTTTTACAATAAAGCTATGCACATCTGCTACCGGCGTTCTTGTTACCTGGTTTGCATCTGCTGCTGTAATGGAACTTGTAACCAATGGCACATCGCCATACAGCTGCGACATGGTGAAGTATTGGTATGCCCTTAAGAAACGGGCTTCGCCTTTGTATTCTGTTTTTGTTGTTTCATCCATCGGCGTGGCATCAACATTTTCTAAAAACCAGTTGCAACGTTGTATGGTTTTATAATTCCATCTTTTATAAACATTATTATCGGCAGGCGTTACTGTACCGTTGCCATAGTTCTGGTAGCCTTCCCAAAAGAAGGGGCTGTACATATTATCTGATACACAATCGAGGTAATAAATATTATAATCCGTTTCCCAGCCTTTTTCATAGCTTGATGGGTCCTGCCCTCCATTATAGCAGCCATACAATGCCGCTAATGCATCTGATTGGGATGACCAAAGTGAGCCGTTACTGTAAGCATCGAGCGGGTCGCGGTCAAGAAAATCTTTCTTGCAGGCCGATTGTGTTATAATGATGAACAATATAAAATATGCAAATATCTTTTTCATGATTTCTTAGTTTAAAAAGTTACGTTAAGGCCAATGGTATTCACTTTTACCTGCGGGTAATAATAGATGCTGCTTCTTATTGGCGATTCAGGGTCAACCCATTTATCCAAATTATCGAAGGTTAAAAGATTCTGGCCGCTATAATAAATGCGTACTTTATTTATACCTATCTTCTTCAGGGTATTGGCCGGAAGTGTATAACCCACCTGCAGGTTCTTTAACCGTACGTAAGAACCATCTTTAACCCAGAAAGATGAAGGCGTACTGGTTGGGTCGTTCTGCGTATAGGAATACCATATTCTCGGCATGGAAGCACCTGTGTTTTCAGGAGTCCATGTATCAAGCATTGCTGATGTTGGCTTGCCTGCGCTTGAACTAACATAACCAAGCTTGCCACCATCTGTATAATTCTTTACGCCGGCTGCACCCTGTAAGAAAACACTAATATCAAAACCTTTCCACTGGCCTGTAAAAGTTAAACCAAACGTAGTTTTTGGAAAGTATGTTCCGAGATATGTCCTGTCGGCGCTGTTAATGGTATCGTTGCCATCAATGTCAACATAACGCAAATCTCCTGCTGCAGTCCTGTTTGACTGGTATGACGCTTTTGCCACTTCATCAGCCGATTGAAAAATGCCATCAGCTTTGTAGCCGTATAAAGAATAGAAAGGAAGCCCTTTGTCATAATAAGTATAACCGCTTATGATGGGCCCTGTGCCGCTAAGGTCTTTCACTTCATTATTAATGAAGGATACATTGGCGTTTATGTTATAAGTAAATTCCTTGCCGCCGCCGTTATATCCTACTGTAAATTCCCATCCTTTGTTTGATATCTTGGCAGCGTTTTGTACCGGTGCAGTAAGGCCATACGGTGCGCCTACAGGAACGCTTAGCAATATGCCATCGGTAAGCTTATCAAAATAATCAACGGTTAAAGTGATTTTATTTTGAAGGAAGCCTGCATCAAAACCTATATCAGTTTCCCTGGTTGTTTCCCATTTGATGTCTTCATTGGAGCCATCAACCGGCGAAATGCCTGCTGCAATTACCGGGTTGGGGCCGCCAAAAATATAATTTTGGCCACCGGCTACCAATGATACATAAGGATAATATTGCTGGTCAACTGAGAGGCTGGAATTAAGTGTCTGGTTTCCTAGCTGGCCCCAGGAACCTCTTAGCTTTAAAGAAGAAATGGTTGGTTTTAAATCCTGGAAAAAATCCTCCCTGTCAATATTCCATCCTGCAGAGAAAGAAGGGAATACACCCCAGCGGTTATCGGGCGCAAACCTTGATGAACCATCATAACGCAGGTTGGCTTCCAGCAAATATTTGCCGGCGTAATCATAATTAATACGTCCGAAATAAGATTGCAGTGCAAGCTCATACGAATAACCGCTTGTTGTTTGGCCATCGGTTGAGCCGAGGTTAACATCGGTTAAAAGGTTGTTCAGGAAATTTTTCCTGTACCCGTCATCAAACGTGTATTTATTATACTCCTGCGAGTAACCGCCAAGGATTTTAAAATTATGGTTACCATACGATTTGCTGTAATCAGCAAGCGCCTGCATGGTAACCGTATTCATAAAACTGTTTGCATCCTTTACAGAATTAGGCCCCTGGTAAAAAGTTTCGTTGCCATCAGCATCATAATATTGCTGGTCTGCAATAAAGTTCTTGTTATGAGAAGCTTTCATCACATACGAAATGGAAGGGCGTATATGCAAATTTTTGACAGGTTCCCAATTAGCCGCAATATTGCCTAACAGGTCGTAATAGTCTGCGTTTTGTTCGCTGTTTCCTTCCAGCCATGCCATCGGGCTGCCATCGGCTATATAACCATAGTGGCCATTTTCAAATTTGTAAGGAATGGTTGGCGATATCCTGTTTATCTGCCTTACAAGCTGGGTAAAATCGCCTGTGTAAGGATTGGTTGGCTGTTGCTGAGATGAATAAGTAAAGGCGAGGTTTCCTGTTACCGCTAATTTATCAGAAACCTGTGATTGCACATTATAACGCGCCGTATATCTTTTTGCATTTGTTTCTTCAACCAGCCCATCCTGGTCGTATAAACCTAACGACAATGAATATTGCGTTTTATCGTTACCGCCACTTAAGCCAAGAAAATGGTTTTGCTGAATGCCGCTGCCATTATAAAACAGGCCAAGCCAATCAGTATTTGGATGGCCATACGGATCGGAACCATCTTTAAATTTTTGGATATCATCATCTGTCCATCTTAATGTCCTTCCTTCATTAGAAAGTGCCTGGTTGTATAAAGTAGCTGCCTGCCATGAGGGTAAAAAATCGGGCAAGCCATTGGCGCTTTGTTTGCCTACATAACCGCTGTAGGTAATTTGGGAAGTACCTTTTTTACCCATTTTAGTGGTAACAAGTATAACGCCATTTGCAGCCCTTGAACCATAAATGGCAGCAGAAGCAGCATCTTTTAAAACAGAGATGGAAGCAATATCATCAGGATTAATATTGTTGAGGTTGCTCATAGTTGTAATAACGCCATCAATTACAACAGCAGGGTTGGCATTGTTTAATGTGCCTATACCGCGTATGCGTATAGTACTGCCATCGGCGCCCGGCTGCCCGCTGTTTGCAGCAGTTACGGTAACACCTGCCATTGTGCCTTGCAGTGCATTGCCCACGCTGGTTACAGGCCTGTTGGCAAGCTGCTTATCACTTATAGAGGCTACAGCGCCGGTAAGGTTTACTTTTTTCTGAGTGCCGTAACCAACCACTACCACATCGCTAAGCTGGTCTGTTGATGGCTGGAGTGCAAGTGCAATAAAGCTTTCATTTTCCTTTACAGTGTAATCCAATGCAGCATAACCAACATAAGTAATGTGTAAAACATCGCCTGCTGCAGTGGTAATATTGAAGTTGCCTGCATTGTCGGTAACCGCGTTTGCGCCACCGGAACCTGTTACGGAAGCGCCGGCAAGCGGTTCATTGGTGCTGCTGCTTTTAACGCTACCTGATATCTTTTGCTGCGCAAAGGATACTCCAGGCACGATTGCTATAAAAAGCAACAGACAGAGAGTAGTCAATCTCGTTTGAGTCATAAAACAATTGTTATTTATTGATTAAAGAATCGTTAATTGACGCAATGTGGTTAATTTTTTTTTGTTTGAGAAGAATACAAAATGCTGCATGCTTATGCAAACGATTGATATTTCGAAGCAAACGTTTGCGTAAATTTTAAGATGTATTAAGTCAAAAGCTTAACCACGGATGAGTTAACCATCGGTTGAGGGACTATTCTGCTAATTGGTAACTATAATTTTGAATATTAAATCTTTGATTTTTTTCTTATTAAAGCACATCAAAAACTATCAAACTTAATTGCTCTTTACATGTTTTTATTTTATTTGTTCGAGTTTGAACAGCTATTTATTAAAGACAACTTTTAGGCGCTTCTGGTAACAATTTCCTTCATCTGATTTTATCTTCCTTTTCATTGATGTCGATTCTTAGTGTGGTGTCAACTAAATTATAACGTAGTGATGCCCGCACAGAGAACGCAGAGATAACAGAAAAAGCTCTGTTTGCTCCGTTAACTCGGTGCAACGAAAATCTTTCTCTGCGCACTTGCGACCTGTGGCGACACGACAATTTTATGTTGACATGACATTAGAAAAAATTTTTCAAGCATGGCGTTAAACCTATTACTCTTCAAAGCGATGGAAACGCTAAAGCCACACAACATTTGATATTTTTTGCTACGATTTGGTAGGTTAAAAAACAAAAAAAGCTTGTAAATCAATGATCTTTTACAAGCTTTTGATGCGTTTACGGCGAGAATAGCCGGAATGACTGTCCCGCCGCAGGAGAACCAGTCCCGAACGAAGCGCCCCGCTTTGAGCGGGGCTACATCCCATCATCCTTTATTATTAATGAGATTATGAAAAGCAGCACCTCCTTTCCAGGATTTAATTTGCTTTTCCCTTTTCAGCGCAGTCGCTCTGTCCGGAAGCGTTTCAACATAAACGATTTCAAAAGGAATACGATTTTTTGTAGAGCGTTGCCTGCCGGCATTATGAAATGCCAATCGCCTCTCTACATTACTTGTTTCGCCAATATAATATCGGCCGTCCCTAAGGCTCCGCAATATGTAAACGTAATGTGCCATAAGTAAAAAAGCCTTGCCTTTGCAAGACTTTTTTCAGTCGGGATGACTGGATTCGAACCAGCGGCCTCTTCGTCCCGAACGAAGCGCGCTACCGGGCTGCGCTACATCCCGCTCGAAGCGTCCCGCAACAGGCGGGACTGCATCCCGCAATGCTGCAAAAATATTCCGCCGGCACTAATAAACAAAATAGCAGGCTACTTTAATAGCTGCAAAAACAACTGATCTTTCCGGCAGCCCGGAATGAAAATAGTTAGCCATTTAAAGGATTGATTTCAGGGCTTATCTTGCAGGCTTATTCTTCAGGTTAAAAAATGAAAGAAGTATTCATAGTTGCTGATAATATTATATCCCCGCTTGGAAATACAACCGCCGAAAATTTTGCCAAACTGGTGCAGGGTATTTCTGCCGTTAAGCAACAAAGCAATACGCAGATTGCCGACGAGCCTTTTTATGCCGCTTTATTTGAAACTGGCGAAAATTTCACTGTTAATGACAGTTACACGAAATTTGAGCAATTGCTTATGGCTTCTGTTACAAGCGTTTTGCAACAAACCCGGGTAGATCCGGCTGATGAAAAAACATTGCTCATCATTTCAACCACAAAAGGAAATATCAGTCTGCTGGAAACAGAAGTGTATAATGAAGCTTTAAAAAAAAGAATGGCGTTGCATACTTCTGCCGGTCTCCTTGCAAAATATTTTCATTTTGTTAATCAGCCATTGATCGTCTCCAATGCGTGCATATCAGGAGCGCTTGCCATTTTAACAGGTATGCGTTTAATCCGCTCCGGTAAATATGAAAACATTGTTGTGGCGGGCGCGGATATCATCACAAAATTTGTGTTGTCAGGTTTTCAATCATTCCAGGCATTAAGCAATGCTGCCTGCAAGCCTTTCGATAAGAACAGGGACGGAATTAATTTAGGCGAATGCGCTGCAACCGTTATCCTTTCATCCAACAAAAACAGCAATAAGGATATTAAAGCCGTGAGCGGTTCGGTGAGCAATGATGCCAATCATATCTCAGGCCCTTCAAGAACCGGTGATGAATTGTACCAGGCAATTAATATAGCGATGAATAATGCAGGCTTAAATGCGGGAGACATTGATTTTATTTCGGCGCATGGAACCGCAACAGTTTATAATGATGAAATGGAAGCAAAGGCAATTGCATTGGCGAAGCTGGAATCATCGCCGGTAAACAGCCTGAAAGGATATTACGGCCATACTTTAGGTGCAGCCGGTTTAACTGAATCCGTTGTTTCTGTTCAGTCGTTAAGAGAAAATATTATTTTACCAACAAAGGGTTTTGAAGAGCATGGCGTTTCCAGCCCGATCTCAGTCTGCAGTAAAATCATACAAAAACAACTAAACAACTTCTTAAAAACAGCTTCAGGATTTGGCGGCTGCAATGCTGCACTTATTTTCAGTAAACAATAAGTCTTAAAAATTTGATCGAAGAAAAATATATCGTCTCTGCCTGTGTGATCGGCAATAACATCGCTGTAAAAAATAATGGCATTGTTTTCTCAGGAGAAAATAAAGGGCTGCGATCCTTTCTTGCATCGCTGTACCATCATTTAAAAATCGATTATCCAAAATTTTATAAAATGGATAACCTCTGTAAGCTGGGATGGCTTGCCTCAGAAATTTTGATCAAAGATGAATCGTTGATTAAGGAATTTAAACCGGGAGAAATTGGTACGGTGCTTACCAATGCCAATGCAAGTCTTGACACCGACCTGAAATATTTTGAAACAACAAAAGTGATTGCAAGCCCGGCCTTGTTTGTTTATACTTTGTCCAACATCGTGGCCGGTGAAATTTGTATCAGGAATAATTTTAAAGGAGAGAATGCATTTTTTGTTCTTAAAGAATTTAATGCGGCTTTTATAAAAGCATATGTTGACGATCTCTTCGCGGCCAATGCCATGAAACTTTGCATTTGCGGCTGGGCAGATGTGCTGGAAGAAAATTATAAAGCCGTTTTATACCTGGTTTCAGCAAGAAAGAAAGAGGGGTCGTTATTATTCACGGAAGAAAATATGAACCGAATATTTAAAAGCGTTGAAGCATGAGCCCAAAAGTTTATATAGCCGGCATGGGAATTATTTCGGCAATCGGCAATAATATTGAAGAATGCCTGGCAGCGCTTGAACAGGAAGATGCCGGCATGAATACCATAACTTATCTTAAAACTATTCATGCAAATGAAATCCCTGTTGCAGAAGTTAAATTAACCAACGAAGAGCTCGCGCAACGTGCGGGTTGGTCTTCAAAGATCAGCCGCACTGCACTATTAAGCATCATCGCAGCGAAGGAAGCATTGAACGATGCGGCTATTGAAAATAGCGGGGAGCTTAGAACCGGGTTTTTATCAGCCAATACGGTTGGCGGTATTGATAAATCAGAAAATTTCTATCGTAGTTATTTCAGGGAAAACCGGATCGGAGATCTGCATGACATAGTAAATCATGAATGCGGAGCCATAACGGAATTAGTTGCCGATCAACTTAATATCCATTCTTTTGTAACTACCATCAGCACGGCCTGTTCTTCTTCCGCCAATTCTGTTATGCTGGCAGCGCGGCTGATCAAGGCGGGTATGCTTGATATTGCGGTTGCCGGCGGCGTTGATGCGCTGGTGAAATTTACTTTAAATGGCTTTAATACGTTGTTGATTTTAGACAATCAATACTGCAAACCATTTGACGAGAACCGCAATGGCTTAAATCTTGGAGAGGGTGCGGCCTATGTTGTGTTGGTTTCAGAAAAGGTTGCATCAACATTAAAAAAAGAATTATATGGTGAATTGAAAGGCTATGCTAATGCAAACGATGCCTATCACCAAACAGCTTCATCGCCTGATGGCAAAGGCTCTTATCTTGCCATGCAGGGCGCATTGGACGCAGCTAACCTGAAAGCTGAAGATATTGCATACATCAACCTGCACGGAACCGGCACTTTTAACAATGACCTTGCAGAAGGTACTGCCATCGAAAAATTATTTCATCCGCATTACCCTAAAATGAGTTCAACAAAATCTTTTACCGGCCACATGCTCGGCGCCAGCGGCGGTGTTGAAGCTGTATTTTCTACGCTTTCCGTAAAGTATGATCTTGTATTTCCGAACCTTCGCTTGCAAACACCCATGAAAGAATTCCCTTTCACTGTTGAAAGAAAATTTCTTAAAGATCAAAATATCAGCAATGTATTGTCAAACTCTTTTGGATTTGGCGGCAACTGTACTTCGTTAATCTTTTCAAAGGTGTAGAATGAAGATATATATCCGCTCGGCATCCTGCATTTCTCCACAGCAAACTTTCCATGGGCAGTTATTTTTTAATGACGCCGAAGAATACACGGCTAATCTTTTAAAAGTGATAGAGCCTGATTATAAAAAAATTTTTGATGCAAAGCTGTTGCGCCGAATGAGCAGGATCGTAAGAGTTGCACTTGCCGCTGCCACCAGTTGTTTGAAAGAAGCAGGTAAAGAAAATGTTGATGCGATTGTAACCGGCACGGCTTATGGCTGCATGGAAGATTCAGAAACTTTTTTGAAGAAAATAGTTGAACAGGAAGAACAAATGCTTTCACCAACTTCATTTATTCAATCAACACATAATACTGTTGGTGCGCAAATAGCATTGTTTTTAAAATGCCATAATTATAATAACACGTTTGTGCATCGCGGTTTTTCTTTTGAACATGCAATGATTGATGCGATGCTGCTGCTAAAGGAAAACTGTGCGGCAAATGTTCTGGCGGGAAGCGCGGATGAAATGACAGACTTCACTTTTTCTGTTTTAAAAAGATTTGGGTTGTATAAACAACTGCCTGTATCAAATTTCGAATTGTATGGTTCCGATACAAAAGGAAGTGTTTGCGGTCAGGGTACAGCTTTCTTTCTGTTATCCGCCGAATTTGCTGATGAGGCGTATGCACAGATCGATACGGTCGAAACTTTGTATAAATACGCTTCTTCGGCTGAGATCAAAAAATGGATCGAACGTTTTTTTACGCAGCATAAATTAACCGCAAATGATATTGACCTGGTGATAACAGGAAAGAACGGCGACACGAGGCTTGATCTTTTATTTACAGATCTTCAAAAGGATATTTTTAAAGATAATGGCGTGATCAATTATAAACATCTCTGCGGGGAATATCCAACGTCGTCTTCATTTGCCCTATGGCTTGCAGCGAATATTATACGCCGGAATAAATTGCCAATATGTTTTGCGGGTACACAGGTCAAGGAAAAAGATTTTAGAAAAATTTTGATCTATAATAATTACCAGGGAAAATATCATTCTCTTGTATTAGTTTCTTCCGCAGTAAAATAACTATTCTATAAGTTGATGTTTACACTCAAATGTTCATGCTATGGTTGAAGTGATAAATTCTCCAATAGCCACTACCTTCAGGTAGTGGGATATATAATTTGTTGGGAATGGGCTAAAGCCATTTCAGCAAGTTCTTTCTTCTATATCCACGACTTAAAAGTCGTGACAATTAAGTCCCCAGAATGTGTATTAACTGGCAGAGCTTCCGGAATCGGATGGCACAAACCCTAAAAATCGGTCGCTACATTTCTATAAATCCTGCCCTGTTTGTTTAAAAAACTATTTCTAATTTTATTCATCTTCAATTCTTTTCTAACAAAATAACTGTATGGAAAACGAAAAAATATTGCGCGATTACAGCAATGCTGAAAAAGGCGCTTACCTCGGCGCCATTGCTTCTATTGCAACTGCCGACAGGCAGGCAACAGAAGAGGAAATGGAATACTTAGACGCTTTGGCCGATACAGCCGGCCTGTCTGATGAGCAGAAAGAAGCGGTATCTCAAATTGCACAGGGTATATCACCCGATGATCTGAAGCAGTGCCTGGATGTTTTAAAAGACAGCGACCTCAGATACTCGCTGATCACAGATATCATAGCCTTTGCAAAATCAGATGCGAACTATTCTGATACGGAGAAAAACAATATTGACAAGATCGCACAATACCTTGGTGTAAATGAACAGCAGGTGTCTGCCTTGCACCAGTTTGTAAACAAAGCGGCTGAAAGCAGGCAATCACCGGAAGGAGTAAGCCAACATGGCTTTCTTGATTCACTTGGATTGGGTAACGTTTTTAATAACTCAGGGTTGACGAAAAATATCCTGGGAGTTGCCGGCCCGATGCTGTTAGGCGCATTGCTGTCGCGGGGGTTAAGCGGGAGGCATGGCGGCGGCGGTTTGGGCGGCATGTTGGGCAGTGCCGGTGGTATGTTGGGAGGCGGTGGTGGCAGCATGTTGAATGGCGGTTTGGGCGGTTTGTTTTCCATGCTGAGCGGCGGCCGTGGTTTTAATAATTCAGGCGGATTGCTCTCGGGCATTTTTGGGAGATGAATAAGCTCATAGTTCATGGTTCATGGTTCATGGCAAATGGTTCATGGCAGAAGCACTTATCTAAACTATGAACCATAACCTATAAACCATGATCTATATTCTATTCATTACCATCAAATCATTTTCTATGCACACCACTGCATTCAAACTTGAAGCGCTCATTAACGATTATTTATTGCAGTTAAAGTATGTTAGCGAAGAAAAATTTGCTCAAAACCTTCGCCTGCCAAATGGAGTAAGAAAGAGATTATCGGCCATTTGATCGATTCCGCGCAAAACAATATACGCCGGTTTATTGTGGCCCAATATGAAGACAACCCATTCATAAAATATGACCAGGATAAATGGGTGGCTGTTAACAATTATCTGCATGCAGATTCTTCTTTTGTCATTGAACTTTGGTATTTACTGAACAGGCAGATCATCAGTATCCTGCTAAACACTTCAGCCGAAACCGCCCGGCGTACCTGCAACACAGGAGATACCCGTACTATTGAATCGCTGGCCGAAGATTACATCAAACACCTGAAACATCATATGCACCAGGTGCTGGAATTAGAGCCGGTTGCCTATCCATAAAACTGATCCATGCACAATATTTTTATCACCGGCGGAACGGGTTATATGGGCTTGATGTGGAACGAGTTTATGGAAGGTATAATTATGTGGGTGTGGCAGTGGTTGCAGATTCGTATTGGAACGCTTTGCAGGCCCGTAAAAAACTAAATATTGAATGGAACACGAAAGGGTATGAAACATTCAATCTTTCAGATTATGAAAATGGTTTGCGAAAGCTTGCAGCAGAAGATGGATTGATCGTAAAAAATATTGCTTCTGTTGAATCGGTTAGCTTAAATCCTGAGAGCACAATGAACGTTTTTTATGAAACACTGATGGTAGCGCATCACGTGTTGGAACCCATGAATTGCATAGCCCATGTGCAGGGTGATAAAGTGGAGATATGGACCTCAACACAGGTACCTGGCACTATTACCGGCAAAGATCTGGAAGCAGTGGTTGGTGGCAACACAGTTACAAATCCTTTTATGGTAACTGAAGTGTATATAAAAGAAAATGGCAGATGGAAGATGGGCTCACTCACATTTTCGCGTTTGCTAAGGCCGGTAAAAATGAATAATAATTAACAGCAGTAAGCAGGCGTTTTAGTTATTAAGAACAATAACTTAACTACTATGAAGCATCCTTCTTGTGTTGTATTGATTGCCTGACATTTAATCACCGATTTTGCGATTACAGCAACTGAAAGTTAAAGTGAATTCCGCAACGTATAATTTTGATAATCCGGCCAAACTTGATTTTTTTTATTTATCCTTTTCATGCCATTATTCCCTTAAATTTTTTGATGGAAATGGTTCTGCCATCAAAACGCAGAGTCTTGAATCGGGTGTAACGATATCGCTTACATCAGTGCCATAAATAGCACTGATTTTTGTCTCCTCGCCCGGATTAACAATAATGAAATCAGCCATAATAAACTGCGCATATTCAAAAAGAGCTTTTGCGATGTTGCCCCCTTTTAATGTTTTATATTCAACGGGATAACCTAAATAATCTGACAATGTGCGGTAAGCGTCGAGAAAAGCACCGGCCCTTCCGTTGAAACACTCGTCATTATACATACTTACCAAGTGTACCACCGGCCGCTGGTTACGTGTTAGTGCCGACAGCAGTTCAATTTTTCTTTCAGGTACAAAAGAGCGAACCGGCAGTACAACAGATTTCATCCGGTTAGGGCGCGAGCCCGGTTTTACGGTGAGCACCGGGCAATTTGTTTGTTTAGCCAGTGCGCTTATATTCACTTTTTTAAAGAATGGAAATCGTTTATAACTGCTGCTTTCAGCGATTATAATTAATGAAGGATGAAGTTGCTTTCCGAAACAGGTTATTCCTTTTTGAACATCTTCGTCCTGTATAATGTGAGTCGCGACGGTAAGATTATGCGATGACATTTCAATCTTTGCTTTCAATTGCTGCAATTTTGTTCCCGCTTTTTCATAGCTGTAAACCTGAGGCCTAAATGCAGCTACAGAAAGTCCGTCAATAAGGTCATCTCTTGTTTTTGAGATACGCTTTTGAACATGTAAAAGATGTACTATGGAAGATCCTGGCACAGCAAGCCATATTGCTTTCTCTATTGCTACATCGGTATTTATTGAAAAATCTACCGGAACTAATATGTTTGAAAAAAAAGTTTCCATTATGCAAAGGCTTTTGTGCACTGGTTGGGGGAATTTATCAAAAGTATTTTTTAAGAATTAGTGCAAGCTTAGAGGCGCATTAGAATTTAATTAGAGAAGCATGGCCATGGTATTGATTCTTTAATTTTGAAGGCTATTGAAGAAGTTTTAATTATGGAGGAGACAAGAATCCTGATAGTGGAAGATGAGCAAAAGATTGCTGACACTTTAAAGTTCGGTTTATCGGAACATGGGTATGATGTTGAAGTGTCTTATGATGGAAAAATTGGCCAGCATATCTTTGATGCCCATGATTTTGATCTCATCATTCTT
>DASUGF010000055.1:0-256902 GCA_036274175.1 Parafilimonas sp. | reverse complement strand
GAAAATAGAAGCTTGTTTGCTCATTGGTCGTTTAAAGCATGTGCGTGATTGAATAACAAGAGCCGTATGAGTTGAGAAACTCACGTACGGTTCTGTGAGAGGCTTGGGCTGAAATGCTCTTGCCTACTCGACTATGCAGCCATACTTTTACAGCGTAGCGTACTTGTGCCTTGCAACTAAAAACAGTAAATCCCGCACAAGTACCCAACCCATAAAGCAAACCCTGCATACTTGCGCTAGCCTAAGGTACATGAAACCGTGCCGCACGTGCGGCATCCTTTCCACGCACAAGGCACTGCTAAGAGGCATTGCGGGAAAGTCAAAAATGATTAATTGTGCTGTATGCAAAGTTTCTAAGATTCACAGGTTTATGCGCTAAATCTCAGGGCCCTAAAATTATTTTGCAATTCTTCACTTCAAACTGTGGTCCTGGCATTATTCAAGCGTGAGCTTTGTAAAGCACATATTATTGCCTTTAACTGCCGGAACAATTAATGTATTATCATCTATTAATTTGCCACGATCTAAAAAATATTGATATTTCATATTCCACATTGTAGAATTTTGCTCAGAAGCAACGCCATCAGCATTAACAATAATATGGTTCAAAAATTTCGGATTGCTATTTATTTGTACTTCATAGAATACATGAAGGTTTTTATTGCCTTCAACAACAATTAAGTTATTCATATTAGCTTTTGCCTTACCTTCTAAATCATCATTCTCAAACGTTTTCGACCAGGTTATTGAATTATGACTGTCAAAGTGGAATAATTTAATGTTTTTCAGTGGCACTTCAGTAAAGTATTCAGTGGAGTTATTTGAGAAAGTGCAGGTATAGCTACTTCTTTTGTAAAAAATATATGTGCTGCTTTTCGGTTGAATATAATTTTTATAGTCGTTCCATATAACAAAAGTATTCTGTCTATTATTTTCAGAAGGTATGAAAGAATATATACCGCTAAAGTTTTCATTTATCACCGTATCGCTTGCAATATCATCCAGTTTTTTATCGGTCTGCCAGACAAATAGGTTTTTATTCGTTAGGTCATTTAATTCTCTAAACAATATATAACCGGTAGCATTTTGAGTAATATAAGTTGAATGGTCTTTAGGGCTGCCCGCTTTTAACGTTTTATCAGCAACCAGCATCAGGTCATCAAAAAAATTTTTACGCATTATTTCAATGGTGCATGAATCTCCTTGCTTCTCTTCAAACACGAGTAAAAGATTTTTATCATTATCAATATTCATGCTTGTGAGCACTTTTTTATTTACGTCAATGGAAAAAGAAAACGTTTTATTAATTATCCTGTCATCAATAAAACTGTAATTAAATTTTAGGTTGTAGTTGCTTTCATCATAAGTTGTTTTAATAAAACAGGTATTTTTTTTATTGTTTGATTTAAGGATGGAATAGCTATAATCTGGCTTCAGAAGATCTTGCTTTTTAATCCTGGTGCTGTATAATGTTTCAACAGTTTTCATATTTCCATTTGCATCGAACACAGCAACTTTATTTGATAATGTATCACCATCCAGGCAACTATAAATTATTCTGAAACAATTTTGTGATGTAAGAAAAAATGGTTGCACATCCACAAAAGATTCGAGAATGTTTGTGTTTACTGTATTTATAAGTTGCATATTATTATTGTAAACAAGAATTTTTGAATTGTAATGCTTTCTTGCATCAGTTTGCGGCATTGCATGGTAACCATACTCGGAGGAATGTATAGTTGTTGTGTAATGGTTTCCTGCATTTACCTGCCAGACAAGTATATTGTTATTGGCTTTGCCTATAATGAAATATCCATATTGTGCCTTAGTGGATAAACTGTTGTTTGTATAAAGTATTTTTTGGCTAAAGGCATTTAAAGCCAGTGTTAAGCAAATAATTACACAAAGGGTTTTATTCATCACAATCATTTTTAATATTAGAATAGTTTGCAATTATGGCAACATGAAGCTCCTGACTTCGAAGCATTGTGCGCAAATTATCCGCACTTTTCTTTCACTATTTACAAATCCCCTAACTGCGGCCTCAAAACAATATCTTCAACACAGGCTTGTGCCGATAATAATGAAGCTGCATACATCATATTGGCAACATCAAAATCAAAGCCATTTACCCGCAAGAAATCTGTAATCCCCCTTCCGGAATTTAGAAAAACTTAAACCCTTGAAAAAACTCAATTTTTTTCGGGATAACTCCAATAGGGGTTAATAACACTGCCCTTAAGCTGCCTCTGGCCTCAAATGCACCTTGGTTTTCCATTGAGCCAGGCCCCGCCCGGAAAGTGATATAACGGGTTGTGCTTGCTGTTACAATGCATAGTATAAGCGTTTACCGGTAATAGCAGGTTCAACAAATAAAAAAAGCCGCCTTTCACAAGACAGCCTCTCACATTCAATATTTTGAAACTTAAGCTATTAGTACTCTTTAAACATTGCCCGTTCCGTAACATATTTCGACCACATTTCTATCGGCATCGGCTCAAAGGAAGGCGTGAAAATATAGCTCATCTCATTTTCATTCTCCATAGCACGGTCTTTAATAACTTCCGCGGGAGTGCCAAAACATATTTTACCGGCGGGTAGTGATTTAAACACAGAAGAACGTGATCCCACAACCGTTCCAAAACCGATGTTTACACCCGGAGCCACAAACACATCCGCAGCGAGCCATGACTGGCTGCCGACATGTATCGGCTTCATGTAAATCGCAAAATCAGTTCTGTAGTGATGATGGCTGCCCGTGCATAAATAAGACCGCTGTGAAATAACAGAATGACTGCCGATCTTTATCGTATCAAGATTATATAAAACAACGCCATCCCCGATCCAGCAATGATCGCCTACTTCAAGTTTCCAGGGAAACTGCACATGAGCCGTCGGCCTTATTAATACGCCTTTCCCGATCTTGGCGCCAAAGCAACGCAGTAAAAATCGCCTCCAACTGTACATGAACTGGGGTGAGGTCTTGAAAAAAAGCATTTGCACTAACCACCATGTCTGAACAAACCACGCTTTTCTTCCTCTAAAATTAGGTGGGAGTTTAAATTTTTTTAAGTCTTGAAATTGCATATTTCTGTTTTCAGGGGATGCCCTTGTTAGTTTTGATATTATACGGACGGCAAATTTACGTTTGTGGGCGCAAATGTATAATTTTTATTGCCTAATGATAATTTAAATTCGCGACCGTTTGTAAAAGCCGGATAATAACGCACATATTTGGATTTTATTTTGCAATTGACTAATCAACCAGGAAAAAGAAATGATTATATAATAGTGTTAAGTTAAGCGTGAGTTCTCAGTAGTGAATGGTAAGTAAATTCCCAAATAGCCCGGCCTTTACGCACAACCACTTACTACTCACCCAATTAAGACAATTTACAATTCGCATAACACTTAGTAGTAAGTTAATATAATCAATGCCGCAACAAATTCTTCCGAGGTCAAATCTGCAATCTAAAACCTGCAATCAATATCGCTCATCTAAGAAGCTCCTATGTTTAAATTCATGAAGTATAAACACCACGTTTAACGAAAAGAATACAATATACCTTTTGAACCACATAGAATCATAGGAACATAGGGATTCACATAGGCTTTCCTATGTGTGTATTTTCTATGTATCTATGTGCCTTATGTGGTAAAAAAAACTGTATACGAAATCTTTATAATTAAATTCTTCACCTTGTGAGGCTTGCAGGTGAAAGACTGGATCCAAGGTGAGGTCAAACCAATCTGCAATCTGCAATTACTATCGCTCACCTAAGCGCCTGTAAAGTTCCTCGCCTTCGTAAAAGCTTGCCAGGTGAAAGACTGGATCTATAGGTGAGGTCAAACCAATCTGCAATCTGCAATTAATGTCGAAACGACCCGGATTGTTAATTAACCATTTATCTCTCCTGTGATCTTAGTTTTTTGAAGGAAAGGATGTTCTTTTGCGTTGGGTAATTGTAAATTGAAAAAATCAGATTTTAATATTGTGCTTTTCCTGGCAATTTTTATCTTGTTGCTGGAAGGGTTTTATTTCTATGTAGGTCTTACCACGCCGGGAGGAAAATTATCCGCCCCTTTTTTAGGCAACTACCTCAATTTCCCCTATTGGCTGACAGTCTTTGTAACCGGGATCTCAAAATTTTTACTGGAAATATGCGGGTATGATATCCGGCAGGCAAGTCCCGCAAATATTACCATAGCCGGTAGCAGGGGGGTAACAATTGCCTGGGGTTGCCTCGGCATCGGAGCGATGAGCTTATGGCTCGCATTTATTATGGCGCATCGTTATTTATTAATACGCGCAAAGCTTAAATGGATATGCACCGGCCTGGCCCTGATCTTTATTATTAATATCCTCCGCATTATAATGATAGCGCTTAGCAATCATTACAACTGGCATTATATCCATGCCTTTAATGCCCATACCAGTTTTAATGTGCTTACGTATGCGGCCATTGTTATCATGATGGCTGTTTTCGTAAGACGATATAAAAAGATCAAATCTATAGGCGCCGATAAACATTTTACCGCTAAAAACTAACTTCAGGCACAAAATTTAGAATAATCAGTCCGGGTTGCAAAAGCCCCAAATCCTAAATTCACTTTCTTTGTTCCTTTAAGTCATAGCGTCGCTGCATGCCAACCCACCAGGTTAGTTTTCCACCTTCCCGCTTATTATAACGAGCTTTGAAGACCAATCCTAAATCTCAAAAATCCCGAAATAGTATTTACGTGCGCATTTCCCACAAAGCACTCAAAGGCCACAAAGGTTTTTACGACCTCACAGGTTTACCTGAAATTGAACACTACCCTTTACGTCGCACCCTTCATGCACTTTTAAATATACCTCTGCACACTTTGCGACCTCAGCTTTCCCTGATTCCGCTGAACATTAACCATTCAACCATTCAACCAGTCAACTAATCAACCTTCTCCCTTATTCCAAATTCCCAATTCCAAATTCCCCTCTAAGCACTAACCAATCAACCATACTCCACCAAATACTCCCTCACCAGCTTTTCCTCGCTCAAAAAATTCTTTACCATCACCGGTCCGCAGGTATTGATTCGCTTACGCTGCTCCGTATCAGTCATAGCTTCCTCCAGTTTTAACCTAATTGAGCTCACTGTTGTCTCGCATATCCATCCCAGCCCATGTTCCTTGACAAAGCTGCTGACACCCACATCTTCCGATATCAGCACGGGCGTACCAACATGCAGTGCCTCTATCACAGCGTTGGCAAAATTTTCATTATAAGAAGTCAGTGCAAAAAGATCAGCCTGCATTAAAGTAGCAAACTTCGTATCCCGGTTTTGCCAGCCCAGCCACCGGATATTGGCTGCGATACCCAACCCTTCAGCCTTTTGCTGAAGTTCTTTTACATAACTGTCTTCTCCGGTGCCCGCTATTTTTAAAACCGGTTTTTTATCCAGGAGGCTTATGGCTTCCATCAATAGCTCAATACCCTTTTTCGGATGGATGCGCGACATATAAATAATAGTAAACACCTCATTGGGCTGTTTGCAGATCTTTAGTTCGGGCAACCACATAATGTTTGGTATGATAAAGCCCTTCCATCCCGGTATCAGTTTTTTGCATTCCTCAAATTCAGCATCCGAAGTGGCATGAAACCGCATATATTTTAATAAAGACCTGCCGACCATCACATGCATGGATTGTTTGATGAACCGGTTCTTGTGCTGCCGGATAAAATCACTCATCATGCCATGGGGTGAAAAAAAAGTTTTCACTTTTCTCGTCTTACAAATAATGGCAGCCCCTAACACCAATATATTCCACCAGGAATGTATGTGTACGGCGTCATAATTTTTGTAATTCTTATACAGGCATTTCCATAATGGAATAGATATATAAAAAGGGTCTTTGAAAACCCTGCTGAAATACGTTACGCCCACACCATCCACATCGTGTTCAGTGTCCGGTTCAATATCCAATTCTTTATCAACATTGGCAGTAGTGGTAAATACCTTTACTATGGCACCTGCATGTGACTGGGCTTCGCACAACCGTGCAATGCATTCGATGGTGCCGCCATATCCATAGGCTGGTTTATAGGAAGGAACTATGTGAAGGATCTTCATTTTATGAGAAATACAGGCCCCCATCCCTTGAAGGGGAGAATATGAAAGAAGGCAAAGATGTTTTTTCTTCGCAGATATAGAATGGCATACCTGGTTATAAGGTTTACTTTATCTTGTACGAACTCTTGCAAACTTCCCGCAAAATTAGTCAGACCGCTGCGCGTGCCGGGCCAGAAAGCTTAAGTCATCTGATGGTTTGATGGTAGTCGTTACCGAAGTCACGAGTTCCTATAGTCCCTTTAATACCTCCAACACCATAATTTACTCCTCTTTTTTCTTATTGATCTTTTCTTCGGTAAGCCTTAACGATAACAGCATCTCAGCGATCGTTCGCTGTAAGGTGTAATGCCAGCCATGCCAGCCGTTAAATATCATTCGTTTACCAAACAGGCAAAAGAAAAACATCATCATGGGTGTAGCGATGATTTTCTTTCTCAGCTTTGAGTTAAAAGACAATTTTTCATTGGGTGTCTCCATTAGCATCTGCGCCTCCCGCATGGTGTAAGCCGATTGGTTAAGCAGCCAGCGGTTCAAAGGTTTGCGGTCATCATGTAATATTTTGGTTTTAAAACTACCCGTGTTGCCGTCTATTCTTAAACGTTGCGTATGCCCGTCATCATAATAAATACAGTTTGCTCTCCTGAACAATACAGGTCTTGGCGTAGTGTTATTCCTGTTGAGCGGCCTTTCAAATATTACAAATTCAAATTCCGAATTAAAGGCGCTGTAGTCTTTTTTTTGAATGTTGGTCTTTATTTCTTCTATAAAAGCATAAGGCAAAATATAATCTGCATCGAGGCTTAGTATCCATTCACTGTCGCAAAGGCTTACCCCATAATTCCATTGTGTGGCATGCGTATCAAATTTGCGTGTATGAAGCTCCGTATTGGGGAATGACCGTATCAACTCCACCGTTTTATCCGCACTCCCGCTATCAACCACAATGATTTTTTCCAGCCAGGTAAGATGGGAAAGTGTTCTTGCGATGTTTTCCTCCTCGTTCCAGGTTAAAATAACAGCAGTCAAGATTTTTGAAGGTATAGTTGTGCTCATACAAACTTCATCCTTTTATTTATAGCTCATTTTTTTATAAAATTCATAATAAGCAGCAGCAACGGTCTCCGGGCTGAACCGCTTTCCGTTTTCTCTTCCATTCACAATTAATTGCTCCCTGTAGGCATCGTCATTAATTATTTTCAGGAAGCCTCGCTCCATATCTCCCACATCATAAGGATTTACCAGACAGGCAGCATTTCCCGCCACTTCAGGCATGGAAGAGATATTGGAAGTGATCACCACTCTTTCCACGCAGTTAGCTTCCGCGATGGGCATACCAAAACCTTCAAAAGTTGACACAAAAGAAACGGTATCACAATTAATATATTCCTGGTACAGGTCTTCTGTTGAAAGATCATGCTTAACGGTGAAGTCAATATTGCAGGCAATCAGTTTATCAAGATCATGCTCCGCAGGTTCGCCCACTATTACTAAACGGCAACGGATATTCTTTAGGGCATCAATTAACCGCGAAATATTTTTGTTCTCCGCTGCGCCTATTTGCAATATCACCGGGCAGCTTTTATTAAATGTTCTAGGTGCAGGCTTAAACAGCGGGTTCACGCTCACAGGTATTACGGTTATTTTTCCCGCCTTGCATCCGGTATAAGCGAGCACCTCCTGTTTGGTTGCTTCAGAAACTGTGGTAACATACGCCGATCTTTTTACCGGCGCTTTTAAATATAGCCAGCCCATTAGTGTTTTCTCGATCCCTTTCTTTCTTTGCATGAACCGGCAGTCATGTATAGTCAGCAACACATTTTTTTTTCGCATCAGGAGATTTATGAAATGCACTTCGCCGGTTATATGCGCCACTGCATCTTTTCGCTGGCGGAATGATGCTTCAAGAATATTCCGGAACTTAGTAAAATAACCATCGTTATGCCGGCTGCAATATTGTACAGAAAAATCAACCTTATTTTTTAACCGGCATCGTATGCTTTCAAAAATACTTTCAATGCTGAAATTAAAACCCGGCCTCGGCTTTCTCTGGAAATGGGTAACCTTTATTTTGCCTTTTATACCACTCATTACTCATCACTCATTACTGATTTATTCACCATTGACACGTTCTCATCACTCATCATTCATTACTCATCACCGATTTCTCACGTTCTTCTCATTCAGAAATGACTATTCACCATTCACTATAAACACTCACCCCGTGAACTGTTACTCATCATTCATTACTCATCACTCATATTCATTCACCATTCCACAATTGCCTCACCCCGCAAATTTGTTTTTTTCAACTCGTGAACATTTGAACTGGTGAACTCTTAAACTTACACCTCATCTGCCATCTCCATCTCTTCCGTTTCTTCTTCATCCCCTTCCTCCTCCTCCTCTTCTTCCTCCTCCGGTTCGTTCAATGCTGCAAAGGCCAAGCCGGCACTTAAAACATTGAAGCCTAATGAAGTGGGTTGCCCCCACTGTGCTTGGAGTATATTTATGAAACAATAGCTTACGATCATCCAGGAAAGTGCATCAATCCTTTTAAGATGCTTTATGGAGTTTCGGGTTAACTTAATCGCGGTGGCTATACGAATAATTACGATTATAAATCCGATCAGCAATCCCTGTTCGCCTATTATTCTACCCCATTCCTGCTCAGCTATTAAAAATGAGCTTTGTCCTGTTAACAGATTGCTTCCTACGTTAGTGCCCATACCTATTCCATACCCAAAAAAGGGCAAATCCGGCGCATGCTGGATAGCGCTGATCATACCTCCTAAAAACCTGTCCAGCAGCACACCCTGGATACCCCCTTCACCCGCGTTGGCATCTTCAAACCTTGCGCTGAAAGCTTCTGTAGAAGTGGAAAAAAACGAGCGGTTGCTTACGAAATAAAATAATAAAAGCATTACGACACCTGCAGATGCGATTTTCCAAATATATTTTGGATTGCGCCAGGAAGCTATTGCGGAAAAAGCCGCTGATATCAGCACCTCGAAAAGTAAAGCCCTGCTGATAGATAAGGGTATGGCGATTAATAAGCTTGCTGTGGTTGCAATGAGTAATATCCTGTTGATAAGATATGGATGCAGCCAAAAATAAAATACATAAGCTGCAACCAGCCCGTAAAATAAAGCTACACCGGTAGTAAAGGAGAAGGTACCAGGTGGTCTGAAATAACCAAGAGCGCCGCTAAAACCGGCGCCGCTGGTATCTCCTCCCACGCCTATATTCACAAAAGCTGACTGCGGACTGTAAAACTGCACGCCTATCAGTACCGTCATAGGCAGGGAAATCCATAAAAGCGCCTTTCCCATCTTCAGCACATCGTCATGATCAAAGATCCTTCCTATGGCAAAGATTAAAGGGAATTGAAGCATATATATCCTCGCACCAAATAGCGCCACATAAAAATTTCCATGTCCAACGGTTACAGCAGTAATAATACCAACAAAGCCGGCAAGCACCATCCAAAAGCTTAACGCATTGAATTTTAAATACCCCTTTTGCCGGGCCATGAGGAATATCCAGATAGCTAAAGGGTCCCTGATGATCAGCAACGGGTTGGAAAGTGCAGGAAATACCCATTTACGCAAAGCACCTTCAAATATCAATAGAAGGAAATACAGCCAGATGGCTGCTTTCAATGGTTCATTAAATGGATACCTTTTTAGCATAAATGTCAGGAAGACCGGAAGTCGGAAAGACCGGAAGAGAGAAAAACCATATTGTTAACTGAATGCATTTTTTATAAGTGGAGTTGTCAGTGGTGAGTAGTGAGTCGCAATCAACCCAATTCCAAATTCCCAATTACTAATTCCTGGTAACGTTGAAGAATGAATTATTCAATCAACCTATCAACCTACCAACTATTCAACTGCCTACCCAAATTCCAAATTACCAATCCCGAATTCCTAATCCCTTGCATTCTTCCCGACATTACTGACTTTCCGACTTTCCCACTACCCCAGCCAACTCCCTCCCATACACACTCCACGGTCTTTTTCCGGCAGTCCCCACCGCAGCGGTACCCACTTCAGCAATGCTTTGAGGCCGGGATAATATCTGTTCCAGGATATGGCTTATAGCATCAGCGCACCCTGCATTCACCAGCCAGCCGTTTTCACCATGATTAATCAGGTCGGACCCTGCCGTTCTCTCAGTGGTGATAACCGGTGTACCTTGTGACATAGCCTCTGTAATTACCAGCCCGAATCCTTCAAATAAAGAAGGAAATACCAGCACGTCATGCTCCCGCATCAATGCTAAAACTTCATCATGCGGTATTGTTTCTATCCATCTATGCTGGTTTAAATTTTCCTGCAAAGGCTTACAATTATTAACCGATTCAGTTCCGCGTCCTACCACGGTAAGGGAAACATAATTTCCCAGCTTGTTCACCGCATCAAATAAATAACTCAATCCCTTTCGCTGCGACAGGCCGCCTACAAAAAGAATTTTAAGTGGCTGGCCTTTTTTAAGGACGCCGTATTCTTTTGGTTCAGCAATTGGAAAACCATAAGGCACCACGTGTACCGGCGGCAGCTTTCCCGGGTATTCTTTTAATGTTGATGCCGTAAAACTGCTCGCCACAATTATTTTATCGGCAAGCGATATTTCATCATCTTTCCGCTTTAGCTTTTCTGTCGAATCATTCAACCCGCCCAGTGTAGCAGCCCAGTCGGGGGTTTTCCCTGCTTCCTCCAACAGCATGTTATGCATACTGCGCCAGTAACCTATCGGAAGATCATACACACATTCCAATTGAAATTCTTTTCCCTTTTTAAAGGAGAACGCAGCTCCATCCTCATACGCATAAATAGCGCCTGCTCCTTTTGCCTTTTCTTGTTGCAGGCGGCCGGCAACATAGCAATCAAGGCTTCTGTACACAGAATCAATTGAAAATACCCCTTTTTCATGGGCTGTAAGTTTTTGTCTGCCTGCCTTTATTGCTATCAGTCTGCCGGTTTCACGCCAGGGATAAGTATGCGTATATTGTTTGAGTTCCCTGCTTATGGCCCTGCGCCGGATATCCGAGAGCATGGGCAGCCCTCCAAGGCCATATAAAAAAGTATTAGGGAAACTTGCCAGCGATGTATATAAAGATTGCAGTTGGCCTGCTTCATAAAACCCTTTTGCCGCAGCCCTGAAAAACTCATTGCCGGTGGGGTGTGTTAAAACAATTCCTTTCATCACCCCAGCGCAGCAGCTTTAATGATACTATAATATTTTTGAGAAACCAGTTCAACGGAATGCGCTTCAAGATGGTTGTGCGAATTTTCTAAAGCTGTTTCAATCTTGCGGGGCTCGTTAAGCAATTCCCGCATCAACCCTGTCATCGCAGCCAGATCATTTCTTTTAAACACAAACCCGGCCTTGCCAACCGCTTCCGGCATACCACCTCCATCGGAAGCGATGGGAATGCAACCACAGGCCATTCCTTCCAGCACCACATTTCCGTAAGGCTCCTCCCACATGGACGGTACAAGGATAAACCGGTGCCGGTTCAGGCATTCCATCAGCTCTTTTCCCTTTAAAACGCCCGTAAAATGTACAGCACCGCAAAGATCCAGTTCCTCTCGTAGTTGTATAAGGTTTGCGGTTTCTGCCCCGTTGCCAATAATGGTTAGCTGCAGGCGATTCCTGTCGATCAAACCCTCCTCAGCTAAAATGGAAACAGCGCGGATCGCCTGGTCTGCCCCCTTGTCTGACACCAACCTTCCCAAAAAAACAAACGGTACGGACTTGCTTATGGCCGCATTATTTTTAAATAAGCTATCATTGTACGGATTTTCTATTACAACGGCATTATGCCATTCGCGGTTGCGGATCGCGTTACTGACTGCAATCACTGACCGGGCGCGTCCAAACCAAAGGTTTTTTAATTTGTCTCTGAAACCTTTATTACCGGTTAACCGGTTAACCCATGTATTTAATGCTATCACCAACGGTTTTCGTATAAATATATTAGGCCACGACATCCGCAGGCAGGGATTATTCTCAAATACCACGTCTGCCCAGCGATGTTGTTGCACGATTGTTCCCAACCCCGGATCGCGTATCACCGTGAAAGGAAAATTATTTTTCTCCGGGCTTTTGCTCCATGTCATTATACGCACTTCGGCACCTGAATTGTGAAAAGCATTGGCCAGTATTTCCGAATTCGTCTCAATACCGCCGACATCGGGAAAAAAATTATGAGACAATATGAGTATCTTAAACATTGTTTGTTTCTAACAAAATAGAAGAAAAGATATTTGCATTTTTTAGTTGTCTGCCAGTTTAAACTTGCTCTATGACATTACTCTTCCTAAAAAGGAAAGGGGAACTATCACCGAAACTTTAAGCGCTTTAAATCCCTGCGGCAATAGACTTTGACGAATGAAAACATTTGTAGTAACCCCATTATTAAATGACGAATTCATTTTTATACCATCACCCCGCCACAATCTCTTTTTTGCACGTCATTCCCAGCCTGACCGAGAAATGCGAAGTGTTCCTGCTTTCGCGCGAATGACGTTCGCAATGTTGTTTCAATTTTATAATGATCATCTTTCCTTGGCAGAACGTCCAAAAACGTAATTAGCCTTTCATCATTTCTTCCCTGCGATACGTTTCAACCTGCCTTTTAACTTATCAGGCAACGCCATCCGCAGAAAAGCTTCCATTTCCCTTTTACGTTTCTTTTTTTGTTCATCCTTCAAATAAAAACAGGGCACCTTTTTCAATTCAAAATAATGATAACGAACCAGGGATTCCTTATAAGCATCATACAGGTCAACGAGGTCAGGCCTTGAAGCAAAATCATAACGGTTATGATGGCTGGCTATCGCCTCCGGATGTGCAGGATTATAGTGGCTGAAATGATAAAACACAAGCGGCTGGCCATTTACCCTATATTCGTTGTTCTCAAAACGCAATATACGTTCATGTAAATTCCAATGCGCCATATTATACCCGGGGTATTTTTCTATTAACACCTTATCGAAATAAGCAGGCATTAAATTGGCCCATAGCTGGTCAACAAACAAACCCCTTGATAAGTCTATCAAACATTGATCTTTCAGCCGGCTTATCCACCATTGCAGCATGTTATTGCTGTTAGGCGAACGTTTAACAGCAATAAATCCAAGATTGAAAACACCCGTTTGCATTACATGCAGCTCAGTAGGTAAACAATTATCATTGATAGGCGTGGTAAAATGAGGCGTAAGAATAACATCATAGATTTTTAGACTTTCTTCAAGGCTTCTAAGCGGCTGAAATAGCATAATATCCGGATCAAAATACACCACATTTTCAGCGGCGGGGTAATTACGAAACAACCATTCAAAATAAAAAGGCTTTGCGGAAGTTAACAGTTCTACGATCGTATATTTCTCCGCCATTGTATCAAAACCCGCTATAAGCAGTTTTTCAACTTCTATCATTTCACAATCCAAAAAAGAAAGGTCAATATCTTTATCGTTCCTGTCAACAAGCCCTATTATGAATTGCCAGTCAGGGTTCGTTTTCTTTAACGACTCATATAATGTTTTTGCCTGCGCCAGGTAATTAATAGAACAAAGGGTAAATGCTAAGTTGATGATATAAGTTTTAAATGTGGTTTTCTAACGCTCTTCTTGCCGGTAATTCCAATTGCCCGATGAATGCTGCTGTTACTGCATCAAGGCACGCTACCGGTTCACGTCTCTGTGGAAGTTCGAATGATCTGTCCTCATGCACTTCCGTCAAAAAATCATCAAGAGGAACATCGTATTCTTTAAGTAACAAACTGCGTTCTTTACAAACTACAGGAATACCATGTTCTTTCAGCGCCATAAATGAACCGCTTTTGCTGGCAAGTTCAGGCAAAGTGGTAAGGATCCCGAAATCGGCATAATGCAACAGCCAGTAAGAAATAAAAGCTGCATCCTGTTCGCCAAGCCGTAGAAAAAGCACTTGAGGGTAATCACATTTTAACTGCTCCCAATATGTTCCGCCGGAAGACATTTTACCAACAGAAACAACAACGATCCTTTTCCTTGTAAAACCGTATGAAAATTTATCTAATAAGGAACGGATATTCCAGCTTTTAAAATCAAAATTGCCAAATAAAGTCCCGATAATATAATCCTGCCGGTGCTGCGACAGGTATGCAGGTACTATTTGGTCAAATGCAAAATTACCTGCTGATGTCTTGTTACTTATATTACTGAATAAAGGAAGGAGGTTCGTTGGATAACCCATGTCTTCCAGCCGGTATTTATAGATTGCCGTATTGGTGGAAATACAGGAAGGTTTTAATTGTTTAATCAGTGAATGGATGATTTGCACCTGTAAATAAGCCCATAACCTGAATTTCAGCGACTCATCCTTATTAACGGATAATTCATGAAACATGATATGCCACCGGCCTTTTAAGCCCAATTGTTTCAGTCTCCCGGCGAAAGCAAACGGCAATCCTTTCAAATGGAACCCAAAGGGCACAAATTGTAAGCTTATATTGGCCGGGTTAAAACCGGCTACAAACTTCTTTACTGCTTCTATACGTTTCTTCCAGGATAGGCGGGATGACAGCCGCAGCACAGGTATTGTTGCATGCTCGCATTGATCTTCCTGTAAGGTTTCGGCTTCAAGGTGTTGATCATTAATAGCAACTATACGGGCGTCCAATCCCCGGAGAATCAGTGTACCGGCCAACTTTCTTGTGTAATCTCCCACACCATCTTTCCCCGGTTGCAGGCTGCTGCAGATAAAGAGAATATTTGAAGTGTTTATTTTCAATTGAGGTACAAATAGCTATTTATGAGCCAATGCCGTTTAACAGAAACTGTTATTTCAAACTTAATCGATGAAGAACGTAAACGGTCAGATGCTTGCGCAGCGTCAGACCATTACGAAATTACGAACGAATGTCGGCCATTTTTAACTAAACGACATTGATTTATGATTAGCCAGCAAAGCTTTGCTTATCATTAATAAACGCTTTATGCCACCAGCACTAAAAATTTTGTTTCGATGATATTTACTAAAAAATATTTTCGATGCTTTTTTACCCTGGTTTAAATTACAAGCCTGGGCAATAGCAACCGGCGCCATTAACCTTAACCATCCTGTTTTTAGTTTTTCAGAGCCAGCCGGCACATTTAATCCGTCAACAATAGTGTACGCTACAATAGCTGCATCATTGCCTTTTCTCATGCGATTGGAATTTTCGGAGCGCCTGTATTTAGTAGTAAATGCATCCAAAAAAAACAATTTGAAATTGTGAATACCCAGTTGCAGTCCAAACTCAAAATCGCCTGCATCCCTGAGCGTATCATTATAGTTGACAGTCTTTAAAACAGCCGCCTTTAACATATATCCATCGCTGGGCATCTGCTGCAAAAAGCCTGCTTCAAGCGAACTAAGCCTGCTGCCCGCGTAAGCAGTGTCTCTGTAATAATCGCCATTTTGCTTACGGGTAAGTTGCATGTCAATCTTCTCTTCATCATTCATGTAATACTGTTTACCAAAAGCCACATCAATATCAGGAAATCTGGTAAAACAATCATGTAATTTCTCTAAAGCATCCGGCAGCAAACGGTCATCATCATGAAGTAAGACTGCCAGGTCAGTAACTACTTCTCCGAAAAGAAATTTTACATTACCGGCCTGTCCGCGGGATGGCCTGTTCCGGAAATATCGAATGTTAACTGGCTTATCCGCTTTAAAGCCCTGTACAAATTGCTCCGTTTCGTTATTTGTTGAATCATCCGCTATTAAAATTACATCCGGCAACAATGTTTGTTCAAGACAGCAGGCGATTGCCCCGGCAAGATTGACGGTACGGTTGTATGTGGGAATGCAGACAGAGATGGTCACAAGGATGCTAAACGGCTTTCATCTTTTATACAGGTATTTAAAACCGAGGAAGAACCACACGGTATCAGCTTTCAGTTTTGTCCAGGCGCCATTGAACCTGTACTTGAAGGCGAGTTTTAAGAGCTTCGGTCTTGTTTTTATAAATCTCTTGATGTGATTCCTGAAATTCAATCTTGCTTTTTCTTCCGGGTGTTTTTTTAAATACAGCATAATGGATGCATGCCGCTGAATGGCAGATCGCACGAGCTTTTTATTTGTTCTGTAAGGATGTGCCACTTCTGCAGCCGGGACAAATAAATATCTGTCAGTTACTTTTTTTATCCTGTAGAACAAATCAACATCTTCCATCGCTGCGTAAGGGAATGTTTCATCAAACATTCCTATTTTTTCAAAGAACAACCTGTTGATAGCAATATTACACGACCAGAAGTATCCGCCCTTTTCATTCAGGGGGGCTTCATCCAGTAAACTAACCGGGCAGTTACCCGCGGTGATCTTGCCCTCAAACGCAAGTATATCTTTATTATCTGCTATGGCCTGTTGGTAAGCTGATATAAAATTTTTGCTCGGTAAACAATCATCGTCAATAAAGACCAACCATTTGCCTTTGGCATGTTTTGCCCCGTTATTGCGATTGGCAGCAGGCCCTTTTCCAGGTCCCTTTGCCCATTTAACATTACTGTAGTGTGTTTTAATGAGATCAGAAGCAGCGATTTCTTTGCTGTCATCTGTAACAATGATCTCATACTCTGTTCTATTAACCGATTGAAAAGCTGGGTCAAGCCTGTCAAGGCATTGCGCTAACAGATCATTGCGATTGCAGGTGGGTATGATTAAAGAGACCAACTTTATGATTCGTTTTCGCTATTACGCTTAGGGCGAATGCTTATTTTTTTTGCGGGAACACCACCCCATATCTCGTTTGAAGCAACCGATTTATTAACAACAGAACCAGCTGCTATTACTGCTCCGTCTGCTATTTTCACTCCTTTTAATATTATAGCGTTTGATCCAATCCATACATCGCTTCCTATTACAATTTCATTTTCTTTACCTTGCTGAAGACGTATTAATTTCCCCTGCAAAATCCCATGATCATGGTCGATAAACCTGCATCCCGAAGCAATTAAAACATCATTACCAATTATAATCTTTTTTCTGATGTTAAACTCACAACCTGTTCCTATAAAGGTTTTATTTCCAATTATAATATTCGGTCCTGGTTGCCAAATGCCGTCGTATTTAAAATGAATGCCATGTTCCATTCTGCAATCGTTTCCAATTTGAACCTGATGCGGCCAGTTAGCATATATAAATGGTAAAAAGCTTCCCTTTCCGACTCTCATACCAAGAAGTGAAAACCATAATTTTCTAACCCATCTCACAAAGCCATGTAGGTACCTGTAGCGGATGACAAAAAAAAATTGTTGTTTGTTACGCAACTTGATCTGAAATAAATTTCTTGTTTGACCCAAGAAAGGTTTTCTTTAAAAAATTAAAGATTGATGTGGGAAGAAGCCGGTTTATAACGTGATACTTTTTAATAAGATTCCAATTAGGCCTGATGTACAAAAAAACTTCGCTTGCATACAGCGCAATATCTTTTAGGTTTTTTGCATTAAGTGATTCCTTGTAAGACAGATGATGAGTAGCATTTTTTAACCTGTATATGTTAACCAGGTCTTCGTTATAATTATTGTTTTTAAGATAGAGTAATACGCCATCAGAGGAAGCCAATAGTCTTTTACTTTTTGCAAGCTGTACTTCGCTTTTCTTCGATTCAACAGAATAATTAAAACCATGCCCACGCCAAACAGAGAGACATTCATTAATAAAAAAACTATTGCCCAAAGAAAGTATTGCCAATACTAAAAACTCGTCTATGTACATGTCAACTGCATCGGGTATTTCTATTGATTTCAAAGCAGAGGAGCGTGCAGCATAAGTTGATCCGCCACCAACCAGCAGGTTAGCATTCATGAAGCGTTCTAAAAGCCATGCTCCTTCCAGTTTTCTTTGAACAATATCACCAGGAATAGGCTCAACCCTACAACTGCCATCGGGCATTATTTGCCTGGCTGGTGATGCCACATGTACAATGCTTGCATCATCTTCAAAAATATTGACTGTATATTTTAGTTTGTCCGGTAAAAAATAATCATCTGCATCAAGATTAAAGATGTATTTACCGCTACACTTTTGAATAGCTTTATAAGTAGCACTGGCCTTGCCTTTATTTTCCTGGTAAGAATATTGTATGGTTTTGCTACTGATAAACTCGTGCAAAACTTCGCTGGTATTATCTGTTGAGCCATCGTCAACAACAATTATTTCAACTTTTTCCTGCGGATAATCTTGCTGTAAAATACTATTGATTGCTTCAATTATGTAGTGAGCATAGTTATAAGTAGGAATAATAACAGAAATATCAGGGAGTAAATACTGCTTATCCATTTTTTGAAACTGCAAATTTCTTTTTGAATTTCAATACCGGGTTTTCAATATACTGATACGACAATTCCGCAATTATGAATGTGAGGGCAAACCTCAAAAAAGTAACTATTATTAGATTTGGAATATTGTCGTTTTTTCTAAAATTTTCCAGTAACAGGAAGATCGGAAAGTGATATAAATAAATTCCGTAGGAACGCTTACCGAAAAATTTCATCACATTGCTTGTTAAATACTTATTATTTGGTTCTCTAAAAGCAATATATATAGCCAAACAACAAAAACTGTTAACCAAAACGAAGCCTCCCAAATTAAGCCATTTTTGAGTTTGATCGAATTTGAATAAAGCAATCAAAAAAAATAAAATCACGATAACTTTAAAGAACGTACCAATCCGTTTATTATTGGGCAAGGCATAGAACGATATACTCAGACCACAACCTAATAATATAGCATCCAAACGAAACAATGTATTCCTGCTAAAATCTATTATGAATATGCTGTTGTTAAAACTAAAGCTATTAGAAAAGAACCAATAACATACTACTCTTAATAGTCCGATGAAGATTATTATTATTAAAATGGCAATAGCAATAAATTTTCTTTTTTGCTTCAATAATCCAGCTCCTATTATAATTGGCCAGAATAAGTAAAAATGCTCTTCGATAGACAGTGACCATAAATGAGACAATGGCCCGAGAAGTTCAGCCTTTATAAAATTCAAAAAATAAAGTAGCCCGGCAACTGAAGCAATAAATTCATTAGCAGCAGCATTTTCCGGGAAATACTTCCAAAAAACATTTACAATTACAATTGTTATAATCAGCGGCGGCAATAACTTTAAGGCTCTTCTGATCCAAAAAGCGGAAATATTAATTTTTTCGGAAGCTGTAAATTCAGCCTGTAATAATGATGTAATTAAAAAGCCGCTCAACACAAAAAATAAATCAACTCCTATCCATCCACCAGCAAATAATCCATAACTGCTATGTAATAGTAAAACAAAAAAAGCAGCAATGCATCTTATTCCATCAAAGCTGGGAATATATTTAAACGCTGGCTTTGTGCAGCTTTTCTTTTCTATGGCAATGGTTTGTAAAATTCTGACAAAAGGTTTTTAACTCTATTAATAGTGGTTTGATTGCGAATCCAGTCTAATGATCTTAGCAATAGTGTTTCGTATGCTTCATCGGAAATGCTGTTTATGCTATTAGTTAGGTCTTCATAGCTATTATAAGAAATGCAATTGTAACCAGGTATCAATCCATGCGGAGCACATGATTCAGGTTTCGCTTTTAAATCTCTAAAACATATTAGAGCGCCGTTTGCAGCAATTTCATAGTGACGCAAACAATCCCATCCGGCACGTTTAGTAGTTATACCAAACTTAGATTTTTGAATATCATCATAATAATCCTTTTCCGAAGCAAATACTGCTGTGCTTTTCAAGCCTTGTAATTCGGTTGCTACATCCTTATCTACAATATGCTGCGTAAAAAGCTTCGTTTTAAGAGGCTGGCTACTTATTATTTTTTTTTGAGGGATGGAGAATGAAATGGGATGGACGTTTTTAGGATATGGAAACTTATGTACAAAATTTAAAGGAAGCCTGAAATAAATACTTCTTAGAGTTTCCGGCAGAAACTCACGTTTAAAATAAATAAAATTATTATGGGGTTTTGGAAAGAATAAAAATTGTTTTAAATGTTTGCCAAGGTAAGGAAATAAAACAGGCGAATCTTCACCATCCATAATCCAAACAACTGCATGGGTTTTCTTAATTCTTTCGATATTAGTATAAAAAAAATCATATTGCCTATAAATGGAGGTGAATACGATCAAATCAAATTTATTTTGCAATATATCATTTTCAATGTCAATATCTTTTGACTTTAGATTACTATCAAGCAAACCATATAGGGTAAAGCCGCTCCCACGTATTTTATTAAAATCTTTATAATCATCGTAAAGCATACTTTTTACAGGATAGTCAAGTGCATTATTACCAAACAATTCTTTAAATCCGTGAATAATTGAATCCTGTAAATAATCCTCTTCCTTGCTTGTGATCAAAAGAATCTTCACTTTATAAATTACCTTCTTCTTTTAAAGAAAAAGTAGTTGAATAGGTTTAAAGGCACTCCGTAAGATATCCATGCGCTTTCAACTAAAAAGCTTTTTATACTGCCCTTTTTCAAAAAAAACATTAACTGCTTGAGATGTACAAAAATTTCGCTTTTAAAAAAAGCAAGCATTGAGGTATATCCCAAAATCTCTCTGTTTCTATATGCGTACAAACAAAAATTTCGGGATACTATTGGAATCCGCAATAATTTACTTGAAAAACTTATAAATCTTACCGGGTGAACAACTTTAGCATCCTTCATAAAAACTATTTTTTCTTGTGTATGCTTCTCAATATCAATTTTCAATTGCTGATCTTCCTGTGCTGCAATTAAATAACTCTCATCAAATCCGCCTATTTGTTTAAGCAAATTTGCATTAGTACAAATATTTGCACTCCAAAAACAACCGCCATTTGTATTTACCGGGCATTCTGCCATATCTTTTTTTAATAACTCAAAATCATCCGGTAAAATAGCGCCCTCAAAAGCAAGGCAATTAGAGTTATTTTTGATACCTGTCTTATATTCATTCAGTAATTCTTTATCAGGCAAACAATCATCATCAATAAAAATTAACCATTCACCTTTCGCATATTTTGAACCATTATTCCTGTTTGCTGCCGGACCTTTCCCAGGACCTTTAACCCATTGTACCCAATCATAATTTGATTGAATAAATTCTTCAGCATTACTCTCCTTACTATCATCTGTAACAATCACTTCATAATTGCTGCCATCTATAGTTTGAATACCTGGCTTAAGCAATTCAAGGCATTTGCTTAATAACTCATTGCGATTGCATGTAGGTATGATAACTGAAAAAAGCATTACCGTAATAGGTATTTGATAAGAATATTTTGTTTCCTTATTTTTTTCTTCACTTTAGCTATTACATATTTCACTTCATTCTTAAACGCGTTTGTTTTAATAGCGGACCTATAATTGCTTTTCATTAGCTTTTCATGATTATAAAGCACATTTTTTAAAACACATCTTTTAAGATTATGATTGTTGATGTAGCAAAAAACCCTTCGCTCAAAATGGTTGCCTCCATATATTGGAAATATCTCTGACTTTACATTATACTCATTATATATTTTTGAAGCGATGTTATTAGTTTTAACAAGAAATACCTGGTCTGAAAAGCCGCTATCGTAGTAACATAATTCACTCTCGCTATAAAAGTTTTCTGTAGCTCTATTATAATAATTCCACATAGGGGTTACAGTGAACACATCACCTTTTTGAAGTTCCACTATGCCATGTTTTATCCAATCCAATTTATACTTTTCACTCATTATACAGTCACCCATAAAATAAAGCAGGTATTGGGTACTACACATATAGGCGGCGGTTAGTGGCGCTACACTATACCAATATCCATTATAACCATCCAGTATAAAACTTCGTTTATTAATTGAAAATGCTTTAAAAACCTCATCAATATAATCTTCACTAAAATAAAAATTATCTAATATGCCATCGTCAATAGCCTTTAAAGCGTAATACGCTACCTCGGACCTGTTATTTACATTATTGATAATTAAACTTTTTTTTGCAAAATCATGACTGCATCGATTGATCATTTCCTTTAGCCGCCCATCTTTTAAGAAAAACTCCCAGTCTGCTTCATAGCAACAGGTAAAAAATGAAACCGAATTGGTTTTATCAATTTGCATTTGCTGCTTTTAATTGGTTTTTTATAATGCCTGAATAACCGGCCTTAAGTACATCCCAGGAATAATTATCATAAGCAGCTTTTATTGCATCTTGTTTATTACTGGTTCCGACTTTAATGTCTTTCAACGCAGCAGATAATGCACCATCAAATCGCATGTCGACATAAATTCCATTTCCCTGCAATATCTGCCTACCTACAACATAATCATGTACAATACAAGGTAACCCATAGCTGAGCGCTTCAATGCTAACCCGCGGGAAACCCTCCTGCAGCGATGCCAATACAAAAAAATCCGCGGCCACATAATAATCACCCATTTCTTTATGTGGCACATTAGCAATAATATTTCGCCCGGCTAATTTTTTATTTGCCAGTTCAAGCACTTCTGTTGTTTCCTGTTCATATTGCCCTATCATCATAAGGCAAAAGCTTGCATCCAAGGTTGCAACCTCATTTATTATATAATGCATGCGCTTATGGTGCATGTTAATCGCACCAACCGCCAGGATTACTTTTTGTGTTCGAGCAAACCCTAATCTCCTTCTTATAATTTCTCTTTGATCTAAGTGTTTTTTTCTTTTTTCAATATTGATGTCAAACGCATAGGGCAGGTATGTATGTTTCTTATTACCATCACATTTAACACCAATACTATGATATACAGGCAACAATTGCTGCACATGATCTTCCGTTTTATAAGGAGGGCCGTTTGGAGCTCCGTTTGCAAAAAGTAGCCGGTATTTGAACCCCAGGTATTTACGCAGGTACCAGAGATAGGTGCCCGTTATAAAATCGCTGTAATAGATAAGTGCAGGTCTTTTCCTGATGATCAGGGGGATTAGACAAAAACAAAAGCTAGCCTGTTCAATGTTATAAGGCGGCCTTTGAAATAGCTTTGCTAATAGCTTTGCCGGTTTTTTAAGTCTTGAAAAGTTAGGTATCCCTATTTCGTTTGAACATGAGTTACCGGCGCCTTTGAGAAGAAAAAGATCAAACTCCTTATTTTCTTTTAAGGAATCAAAGCATTCGCGCGTAAAGGATTCATATCCCCTGTTAATATTGCCCAACCCGGTGCAAACGAGGAATACTACCGGCCTGCTTTTTTGATGATTACTCATTGACAGTAGTCAGCAGTAAGAAATTCTTTAAGTTCTTTGTGTACCGCTTCAAAACTGAATTCTGAGCGCAGGGTATTAAACCCGTTCTCAATATAATGCTCATTTAATTCTATCGCGCTTAATACAGCATCCAGCTTTTCTGCAACAACCGGGGCATTGTTAGTTTCAATACAAATGCCACAATCATACTTTTTTAGAAATTCATGATTAGCGGCATAACCCGGCCCGCAACTTATTACCAGCCTTCCCGCTTTTAAATAATCGGTAAGTTTTGTTTGTACCGATGCCCTGGAATGGGTTTCCCATTCCGGCAAAAAGGATGCTGTAACCAGCAGGCAATCTGCTTCAGCAAGTTTTTGATGTATTTGCTGGTATGGCACATGGCCTCCATAAACAACACCTAATTCCCTGAGTTCCTTTTTACGCCAATCCCAGTTTGCCTGTGCCGTATATATTTTCAGTTGAATATTTCTTTTTTCGCCTAATGCCTGAACAGCTTTGGCCATTGTTACAAGCGCATCAAAATGCATTGGCCACAAAGCGCCCGCATAAGCAATGGTGTATTTGTCTTTCTTTTCTATTGGAAGATGCCCGGGTATATTCGTAAGGTCAACAGGATTATGCACTTCGAGTAAGTGCCTGGGATATATATTATACCGTTGGCTGAGAATATCGCTTAAATTTTTACTTATCATCAGCCAGTTCGGGTTTTCCTTTAAGATTTTTTTTGTCAGCAAATGAATAGTATTGCCCGCATCCAACTGGTATAGCCAGTCATCCATAAAATACGGGAATACCGTGCCTTTGAAACTTTTGCTCAACTTAGCGTGCATAAAAACGCCCTCACTTCCATTGGGACAGGATACTATGACATCAGGATTAAAGGAATGAATGGCTGAATGTACCTTTCTAAACCTGCGAAAGTATTTGTTGAAAAAATAATTTATTTTGGTAATAACAGGGGCAAGCCAATTTGCAAGCCGGTTGTTTGGCACAGGGATTACATCATAATAATAAGTTATATACCGTGATCTATAAGGCTCCGAAGCGGGGCTGATCTTATAAGCTTTTATTGAGGTAATGCAAAGAATGTTTTCCGCAGGCAAAAAGCAGAACAAATTATATAATGTTTGCGACAGTCCGCCACGGTTCACATTCATGACGCTATCGCTAAGTAATAATAATTTCAAATATAGTTTTTAGAAAAGATTAACCGCATTTGTCAAGCCTCTTGTACTCGAAACCATTGTAACTCATACATTCTCTATCGTGTCTTGCAAAATTGAAATAGCAATAGTGTTCTTTAATCGTTTTCCCAGCTTCCAACAATTTGTTTAATGGTGTCTTCAAGGTTTATCGTTATATCCCATGAAGGATAATGTACCCTCATTTTTTTGAGATCGCTGTAATAACAGATATGATCTCCCTCGCGGTTTTTATCTACGTATTCATATACCTGCTGTTTACCTGTAAAGCTTTTTGTAATGGCAAATGCATCCAGGATAGAACAGGTATTGTTCTTCCGCCACCAAAATTATACTTCTCCTGTACGTGGAGCATCAATAAAAGCTTGCATAAACCTTGCTATATCATGGAAATGAATATTATCCCTGACCTGCTTGCCTTATACCCGTAAATAAAATATTCTTTTCCTCCAGGTTGCATTTCACTAAGTAACTTAGAAAGCCATGCAATTCCACGCCACTTGTGGTTAGGGCCACTTAAACATCCTGCACTTAAACAACACGTGGCATATTAAAATATTTACTATACCCCTGCACCATTATATCCGCTGCTACTTTTGACGCTCCAAACAGGGAATGTTTACTTTGATCAATAGTAAATGTTTCCGGTATGCATTCAGCATAATCCACATCGTCATAATCCTATCTTGTTTTCAGTTCCTTCAACTTTATTTTATTAGACGTATTACGGTACACTTTATTCGTACTCATAACATCCGGTTTTACTTCCCTGACCTTATCCAATAAACTTGCCTGTTGAGTATGTCCACTTCATGATGATGAAAATTTTTCAAAGTCTTTTCAAGCCTTTGCTGGTTCCATCTTGTATCACCCTGGGGACCAAAAAATATTGCGCGCTGGTTGTTATCTATTCCATGAATTTTATAGCCTTTCTCAGCGAAATAAATACAGACTTCAGAGCCTACTAAACCGGATGAACCTGTTACGAGAAGATTTTTCATATAGTTAATTAGCCAATGCCATTGAATAAAGGTTAAGAAACTTATTTACAATTGTTTTTTCATTAAAGTTCACCTCAGCATATTTTCTTATTTTTTCTCTCTGAAATATTTTAGGATTCTTTAGGAATTTCATTATGCTATCATATAAAGCTTCACTGCTTACTTCTTTAGAAAGATAGCCAGTAACTTCGTCTTTTATATGCTCCTTTATTCCACCTACCGGAAAACCGATCACTGGTAACCCACAGCCAAAAGCTTCTAGCATAGTATTGGGCAAATTATCTTCCCTGCTTGGTAATATAAGTGCATCAGCCGCCGCATAATACTTCACAAGAAGTGCCTTATTTTTTATTTCTCCTGTGAATTTTATCCCCAGATCGCCTACGTCAATCTCGTCTATTTCTCCTATTGCGATTATTTCAATTAAAGCTCTGTTTTTTATACGCAACAGACTATTTTTTAAAAGATCAAAGCCTTTTCTTTTATTTGTTACAGACATAGCCATAAAAAGCAATAAAATTGAATCCTGCCTTATATTCAACTCTTCTCTGCATTCTGATTTATCACACAAATCATAAGTTTTAAGATCTACTATATTTGGAATTGTGATGCACTCAAAATTATTTAAAAGTTTGCTGTCTTTTGCTTCGTTTGTGAGCCAGTTAGAAGGGGCTGTTATGTACATTTTTGTTTTTAATGAGCTTAATGCGTTATGCTTAATATTAAGAATTTCCTGATTTAAATGTCCTGTAAGCAGCCGGTTTCTATATTCATCCTCTTTATAAAAAAATAACCCATTTAAAGGATTCATATCATGCAATGTCCATATTATTTTTTTTGTACAATTTTTAAAAAAGGTTCTGTAATCAATCATGCCGGCAACCCAATGTAAATGCAATATATCAGCCTTGCCTATTATTGGATGCTTCAAAATATTATAATCTGAAAAAGGAAGGCTGATATTTTCGGCATCAATAGCATGACCGATTTGCCTAAAATGCTTTTCAGTCTTATTGAAGCTTAGGTTCTTTACCTTGTTTCTTATTCTTGTGCTTACATTTTGATGGCTTAAAGAATAGCTGCAGGGAATAGTTGAATCCTTCGGTAAAGATTGCACAAACACAAGTGAACTGTTTATGCCTATCTCAAGCAATGCCTTGTGCAGTTGAATAGCTGCAGTGCCAGCACCACCAGTGTGAAAAGTTGTTAAATGAACAATATTCAATTTATCAGCATTAATCCCGGTAGCCAAAAATATTTACCTGATTGTCTAATCCCAGATAGCTCGGTCTGTTTACCAGTGGTTGATTTGTCATCCAGCCTGCTGAAGAAACATAAAGCCTGAATCCGGAATTTTTTAGTATCTCCAACAATTCGGGAAGCATTTGCTCTTCATTTATGATTGAATGATATTCCACGAAAATGTTATTAACAAAATGCAGGTCTTCTTTGATATCATTGATTACAACAAACTCAGCGCCTTCAATATCAATTTTTAGAAAATCAATTTCCCGATAAATAAAATTTTTTAAGCGGATAGTATCTACCTGTATTATATTTTTATTCTTGTCTAAAGCCATAGTCGTTCTTCCTCCATCGGCACCTTCACTAAAAAAATCGAGAACAGTTTCCTCTTTCCAACATGCTTTTTCTATAAGTTTAACGTCCGAAAAACCAAACGCATCTACATTGTATCTAAGCATACTAAATATAGTTCTATCTGGTTCAAAACCCAGAATATCTGCTTTGGGAAATAATTTTTTAAAATAGATAATACTTAAGCCAATATTGGACCCGCAATCAATGATAACAGGAGATTCTTTCAGACTTTTAAACTTATATATTTCACTCTCGAAAATCTCATTCGATGAAAAAAGGTATGAGGTGGCATCCGCTATTCTTATTTTTTTATCAAACAGAAATGTTTCTGTTTGATAAAATCTTGGAAGCATTCTTAATCTTTTATTCTCGCCTTGATGTTTTCTGTAATTTTTATTTAATAATAGTTTTATCGGTTCTTTAAAAACTGAAGGAATTAAAGTTTTGGCATTCATTTTAAATTTGTGAAAATTGTTAGAAGAACTTTTATAGAACTGCTTCAAATATTTATAAACATTTTTATTATCTGTAATTTCTACGGGTGCTAATAAAATTTCGTCCACATATTCGGAATTGAAGAAATCACTCTCGCCACAATTTGTTCCACTTGCATCAAATCCGATATTCCGCACCAGGGACTTATTTGGATGAAGACTAAGCCCATCTTTCAAAAACACACTGAAGTGCCACAATACAGCCCAAGTTTTTAAGGTACCATTTATATTCGCTTGCAACTGATTAATAAATTGATTGGTACCGTCAATATTTGCGGAATTTATTTTGCCTGTCTGGACAAGCTTTTTCATTAGTTCGGGGGCAGATGGCTCAAATGCATCCCATTTATTCTTCCATGTTGCCCAACCCCAACATGAAGTTTGTTTATAAAAAAAAGTAGACGGCAACTTCCTTTTAACAGGAAACATATATCCTGATATATGAAACACATCTTCTTCCTTTTCATATAATTCAAGAGCTCCATTCATATAGTTTAAAAACCCAGTAGATGTAATTATATCGTCTTCTAAAACAATGACTTTACCGTATTTATTCACTATATCTGTAACACCATCAATGATTGAATGAGCTAAGCCTTTATTCTCTTTCCTTTCAATAATATGAACTTCCTTGCACCATTTTTTTTGTTTGATAATAGTTCTTACTTCTTCGATTCTTCTCAAGGTGGCTTCTGAAGCATGCCTTTTTGGACCATCTGCATGGATAAATAAAACTGATTTATTAGCCAATTCATTATTGTTAAGCGCCTCTAATGCTTTAAGAGTATGCCAGGGTCTGTTATAAACAAAAAGTAAGATAGGAGCGTACATTAATTACAACAGTTCACTTTCCTTAATTATTGAGTTGACATTTTATTTAATGGCAACTTAGCATTAAACCCTTAGTAGTCGTTTAGAAAATATTTGCAATCGTTTTAAGTAGAAATATATTTTAAGTCTTGCAATAGGTTTTGCATAACCGGCAAAAAGTTTCCTTATGGTTACAACCGCTTCTGCAGTCATATTTTTTTCGGCCAGCCTGAACTGTATATAGCTTTTTTTTAGCGCCATGTCATAGTCTTGTTTATTTATAAGTCTTCTTTCCAATAACTTTTTATACAAAGGGATATGGTCAAGAAAGCTCATGCCGCTTTGTAAGGAATGCGCGCTTGTATTTTTTTGATGTGCCCTAAAATAATTAAGCAATTTGCCTGAAATAAACACGTTCCCACAGTTGACAACCTCTATCCAGAAAAGATAATCTCCTATACGTTTATAGCTGATGTAATCTTTTGATATTTGTAAATAAACTTCTTTTTTCCATAAAGCCATACTGGCGTTAAATATGGGATTATACGGAATAATATAATTCTTTATAAACTTTTTACCCTCTACGTATTCGGAAAGTTTTATGTGATTAGATTGAAACTTGATTCTTCCATCATCAAATACACAATAGCTCTGGCAGTAACTTAGAACACAATTTTTATCTTGTTCAAACCCTGTCATAAGAGTTTCAAGAAGTGTTGGTTCGCACCAGTCATCACTTTCTGCTATCCATACATAATTTCCCTTTGCAAGCTTTATACCTTTATGCCATTGCGAAAACGGGCTGCCATTATTTACATCATTATAAACCACATGGCTTATCTTCTCATTATTTTTATATTTACCAATTATGTCCCGACTATTATCAGTTGAGCAATCATCGAGAATAATTATTTCAAAATCTTGGTATGTCTGGCATAATACAGATTCAATACGCTGCCGAAGATATTCAGCGTGATTATAATTAGGAATGATTATAGAAACTTCTGCCACGTTAAATCAGCCTATAAATTTTTTCTTCGAATATTTTAAGAAAGAACGCAAAGGATGCCGCTTATCTTCATTATATATAACAGATGTAGCATAAAGTTTATAATATATACTGTATAAAAGATCCCAATGCTTTTTATATAAATAAGCTATAATATTGTTATATCCATTCTGGCCTGCCTGAGTAATTAACGAATCTTTTCTTACTCTGTACTCAAACAATATCTCATCAATAAATATAAACTTCCACCCGGTTTTGTAAATTCTAACCCAGAATTCCCAATCTTCATATTGTCTTAAACTTTCATCCAGTCCGCCAACATTTTCCCATGCCTGTTTTCTTATAACAGAACACATATCGATATGGTTTTCTACTAGCAATTTTTCTATACTAAAAGGACCTGGTATAAAACTTCTTGGTTCATTGCCGATAAAATCAGGCTTCGCATAAACTACGGCTGCTTCTAAATTTTCATTTAAGGCTGCAATAGCTTTATTAATATATTCCGGTTTAATTTTATTATCACTATCAAGACACAAAATGTATTCTGCAGTGCTTTTTTTTACGCCATTATTTCGCGCAGCCGATGGACCCTGGTTTTGTTGATCTATTATAATTATATCTTCATTCTTGAAACCATTAAGTAATGTAAGGATGTCGTTATTTGTTGAGCCATCATTAATCACTATTATTTCGTATGTGAAATTTTTACAGTTATTAATTATACTATCAATGGCTTCCTTCAAATATTGAGGTATTGCATTATAGCAGGGGATAATTACAGATATATCTTTTTTAATTGTTTCCAAAACTACGCTTTCTTAAGACGTTTAATATCAGAAATTGAAATCTTTAGTCTGGTTTATTTATCAGGGATAAAAGATGATTGTTAAGGGCAATTTCCGCGGGAATCTTATATTTTTTAAGAATCATTTTGCGTGATATTATGCCCATACTTTCCCACATGTTTCTTTTTTCCCATGCTTTTTCAAGTGCCTTATCAATGCTTTCGGCTGATGCTGTTTCAGCAATAAAGCCATTTATTTCGTTTCTTACCAACTCTTTAATGCCGCCAACATTCGTAACCACCGCTGCACGTCCAAAATACATTGCTTCAATTAGCGCCAGTGCCTGCCCTTCAAATCTTGAAGGCATACATAATAGATGGTTATTTTGCCAAACAGTTCTCATATCCTCTGAATAACCCTGTAAAGAAACATTCGTGAATCCTGAGTTATTAATGATGTCTTTTATTAAGAAATGATTAGGCCCATCACCGTAAATATTAAAGCGTACATTTCTTTTTTTCCACTTTTCAGCCTGTAAAGCTTTCAGCAGTAAATCGTGGCCCTTGTGAAAAAAATTTATCCTGCTTACCAAGGCTATGTTATAAATATCCGAAGAAGGATAATCAACCGCATTTGCACCATATACCCTGCATGGGTTATAAGTTGTCAAAGCATTTTTAAGATCAATGCCTAACATACAATTGTTAAGCTCCAGGTTTTGTTGTGAAACAAAAAAATTTAATAATGCCGATGAATATAAGAACCTGAATTTTTCAAGATTTTCATTATTAAAAACAGAAAAGTGGCTCTCCGTTACTAATTGAGTTATTGTTACAAATTTTAAACCGGCATTATAACAGAAATCCATCACCTCCAGGGAACTCATATTAGATCCTTGGGAGATAATAACAAGGTGAGGTTGTATTTTTTTAATATAATTGCAAAGAGGATTTCCAAAGTCTTTTTTCAATCTAAATTTTCTTAACAGTCTTTCTTTTCTTGATAATTGGTAATAATTTTTATAAATAAAAGTATCTTTACTCAAACGATTCAGGTTATGACTTTGATACCTGGTGATAGCGTAAACATTATATCCTTTTGTTTCAAAATTGAGAGCGCTTCTTAACCACAACTCTTCACTGCCTCCCCAGGCATCATTAGTTGAAATATAAAGTACCGTTTTATTGATAAGGTAGATTTTATTATACAAGAATATTTATACTTTTCATTTATGAGAAAAAGCAGGCAGATTTTGCGTAAGCTTATGTTTTAAATTTTTTATTTTTCTCTCTACAAAAAAAAATACCTGTCTTGGAATACTCTGCTTTGTAAAAGATTGGAGTAAAGCTGCTTCATTCTCTTGTACTAATTTATTAATGACATGCATATACCATTCATATTTTATGGCATTACTTATTTTATCGTTGTACTTGTAATTTGTATAAATATTAAAAGATTGATACAAATATGTCATACCAATCGCCTTTTTGTACCTAACATGCTGAGTTGACACCCCTAAAGGATGCATGCAGTAAACAGACATAACCTCATCCAAATATTTAAATGCACCCTGCAATGACAACAGTAATAATAACGCTATATCTCCACTTTCTACATAATAAAACCAGTCGGGAAAGGCGAATCCATTATTTCTAAAAACAATGCTCGCTGTGGGAATAAACCACTGCTTTAACAGATCTTCCGTTTCAAATGTTGTTTTATTTAAATCTTTTATTAAAAGCGATTCGGTAGCTGGATGAACTCTTTCATTTCTGACTGTGCAATTATGGAAACAAAGTGAGTAGCTGGCGTGCGCTTCTAAAAAATCAACTTGTTTTTGCAGCTTGTTTGAATCAGTCCAATAGTCATCGCCTTCGCATAAAGCTATATACTTACCTCGGCATGCCTTCAAAGCTTGGATAAAGTTGGGCATCATCCCGATATTCTTTTCATTTAGAAGAAGTTTTATTTTTTCGGAATATTGTTCTTTGAGTTCGGCAAGAATTTTCCGCGTACCGTCTTTACTGCAGTCATCACTTATAATTATTTCATAGTCAAACCTGCATTGTTGCATTACAAAACTTTCTACAGCCTGTTTAATATAAGCCGCGTGATTATACGTAATACAGCAAATGCTTACTGTCATACTAATACCGGTTTTGCAGGAATACCAATAACTTTCACGTTATCCGGTATATCCCTCGTAACCACTGCACCAGCACCTATAATTACTTCTGCCCCAATATTCAGTTTTGGCAATACGGTGGCATTTGAGCCGACAAATGTTTTTTCTCCTATACAAACATTACCTGCGATCAATGCCAGCGGAGCTACTTCGCTGAAATTTCCTATCATGCATTCGTGAGTGATAACGGCGCCCACATTAACCAAGCATCCCTCTCCTAGTTTCACCCCCGCTTCAATGACGGCATTTTGCAAAACAACACCACCAACACCAACAGAAGCATGTTTGCTAATGCTTGCTTTTTGAGAAATAAATGATGTAAGCTCTCCACCCAGACTAATAAATTTATTGGAAAGCTGCTGCCTATTTCCTGGTTCGCTTACAGCCAGTATAAATCTTTTGTCTTCTTTAAATTGGTCAAGAATCTCTTCTTCTAAGCTGATAAAATTATAGTTGCACTTTAATATTTCTCTATATTTAGAGATATTCACCCAGAATACAATTTTATTTCCAAATTGCGCTTCTAGTTCGTCCAGCATTTGCAATGCAAGTCCACCTGCACCGATAACTAACATATATAAACAGGTTTGTTAAGCATTACAATTTCACTTATGACTTCCTGGTCGTGGTCCGAGAGATCATTAAATAAAGGAAGGCAAAGAACGCGACTCGCTATAGATTCAGATTCAGGTTTTGGCTGATAAGAAATGAATGGCAAAGTATTTAAAGAAGGATAAAAATACCTTCTCGAAAATATCTGCTTTCCTTCCAATGCTTTCTTTACCGTCAATAGGTCTTGTTCATTGTCAAAAACCACAGGAAAATAGCTATAATTATAAGAAAATTCTTTAACAGAAATTATTGGACGTTGCGGCAAATCAAGTAACGCTTCGTAGTTTTCGTATAATTGTTTTCTTTTTTGCAGTATTTCACCCATCCGCGGCAATACACACAAACCCATGGCAGCATGCAGCTCAGAATTTTTCGCATTAATACCTTGAGAAAAATAATCATCATATACATGTCCGAATTGCCTGTATAAATGCAATTGATCAAATACTTCTTTATTCCTTGCCGTTATGCACCCTCCTTCTACGGTATGAAAAATTTTTGTAGCATGAAAACTGCAGGTAGAGATGTCGCCAAAGTCAAGCAAAGACTTTCCTTTGTATGTACAGCCAAATGCATGTGCTGCATCATATATCACCTTCAGATTGTACTTGTTGGCTATTTCTTCTATCTTCTCCACATCACATGGAAAACCATAAACATGAGTGGCTAATATAGCTTGCGTATTTTCGGTAACAGATGCTTCTATTTTACTTGCATCAATGCAAAAGGTATCCGGATTGATATCAACAAAAACTGGCGTGCAGTTTTCCCACAGAATAGCGTTGGTTGTAGCCACATACGAAAAAGGCGTTGTAATAACTTCTTTGGTGATGTTCAAAGCTTTTAAAGCCATTTGTAATACAACAGTTCCGTTGGAACAGAACAGCAGGTTGTTAATTTGCAGATACTCTTTTAGTTTTTGCTCCAGCTCCTGTACCAATTCACCATTGTTTGTTATCCACCGTTTATCCCAAGCACGTTTTAACACACTTGTATATTCTTCAAAAGGTGGAAGAAAAGTTTTCGTTACGTTAATCATTTGATAAGTCTAAATGTAATCAGGAGATAAATTTTGTAATTACTTTAATTCGTTCTTTTATCTGTTTTTCTTCAGAGAAATTTTCTAAAATCTTTTCTCTCCCTGCTTTTGCAATTGATTTTATTAAAGCAGGACTTTCTATTAATTTGTCAATGCTTTGAATAATCGAATAAATATTATTGCCTGATATTACAATGTCTTTCCAGTTTTCAAATCCAGCAAGCTGATTATCACCTAACGGATCACTAGAAATCATTAAAACTTCATATAAACCAGCATCAATAACACCGCCAGTCGGGAAGCCGTCAAAAGCTCCTTTTTTTAAAACATAGGGTCTCACCGGTGAAATAATTATATCTTTATCGAAGTAAAAGTCACGAAACCAATCAAAATATTGTAATCCGTAAAAAGTAATTTTTTCAGCTGGAATATTAAAAACCAGGTCCTCTTCAGAAAAATTCCCTACAACATGAAATCTTATGAAATCATATTTTTGGCATAGTCTATAAGCTGTATGGCAAAAAATATCAAACCCTTTATCAATTCCTCCATCAGTGTATTTTACGGCAACAAAACAAATATCAAGTGTTGGCTTATTTACATGGTAATATTCTTTATTTTTCCTCACCTGATAGTTTTTCACAGGGAAACAAGCTCCATAAATAAGATGCAACATATCTTTTTGAAAGATACCCCGATCAATTAAATAATCATAAGTACATTGCTGTGTAACAATTATTCCTTTTAGCAGTGGGGAAGAAGCTATTTCTTTTAAGAATGAATCACATTCCTTGTCATAAAATCCAAAGCCACCGCCGGGATATAGTGTAAACAAAAACGGTATATTATATTTTTGGAGAATAGGAAAAATACGCTTGAGATTATGATAAAATAAGCAATAAGCCAGTTTGGAATTTATGTTTATTGGGAAAGCCGAATCTATTTTTGAAATTGATGTTGCTTTTGATTGGAGATTATATTTTTCAATAAACAATTGTTTATCCTTCTCAAATTGTTCTTTGTTGTTTCGATCATAAAAGTTTAGAAAACACACTAGTTCAACTTTGTCAAATTTTCTTAAATAACTACTGATCTCAGGAGCTCGCCATGACCCTAAAAGGTTGGGGAGAAAATCATCAAATATTACTAAATTACTTTTAAATGATTGATCAAAATGGTAATATTCTGGTGGAATCTTTTTTTGTACATTTTTATTCTTTACAAAAGAATTTATTTTTTTAATAAATGGCTTTAAGTATGAGTTATATATCACTCTCTTCATAACAAATTTCCCATTTAGTTGATGGTCTTAAAACGCCGCCCCAATATCCAAAATAGCCTAAAGTGTCTATATTATTTGCATGCATTTCGATCTTTACAATTTGATCTAATTGACAAATAATCACTCTTCCATTTTCTACAAGCATTACCGTAAAATAATATGAACCGGTATTAAAAAGATAAGCTGGAATGGTCATTTTTGCTACATAATGCCCAGATGCATGAGGCTTTATCGAATGTATTTGGTCATTGCTCGGAGAGGAAAAAGCATAGTTATTTTTTTCATCAAATACGGCAACAGAAAGATTTAAAACTCTTCCAGGCTGCCTATTCATATAATGAATTTCTATATCTATCTCATCCTCTAAGCCTGCTGTTGAAACATTCTGTCCATTTACATTTATTGAAATGGATTGTAAATAGGAATTAACATCTCCGGCTGTAACAGTATCTAAAAATTCAATTTTTGATCCACTGTTATTAGACAAATATTTTGATACGCATTTGTTTATGTCACCTTTGAAAAACATATTGCCATTAACCAACAACAATCCTGTATTACATAGTTGACTAACGGCTTGCATGTTATGACTCACAAACAAAACTGTTCTTCCTTCACCTTTACTAACTTCATTCATCTTTCCCAGGCATTTCTTTTGGAATTCAGTATCCCCTACAGCCAACACTTCATCTACGATGAGTATTTCGCTTTCAAGATGAGCGGCAACCGCAAATGCAAGCCTTACATACATGCCGCTGCTGTATCGTTTTACAGGAGTATTAATATATCGTTCCACCCCGGCAAAATCAACGATCTCATCAAATTTGCGCGCTATTTCTTTTTTCCGCATCCCTAGTATAGCCCCATTAAGATAAATATTTTCCTTTCCGGTCAATTCAGGATGAAACCCGGTGCCCACTTCCAGCAGGCTCGCCACCCTGCCGTTGCCAATGATCTTCCCTGTGGTCGGGCTCGTTACCCGGCTTAATATTTTCAGCAAGGTGCTTTTGCCTGCACCATTCCTGCCGATGATACCCATTGCATCGCCCTGCTCAATTTCAAGATTGATATCCTTAAGGCTCCACACAACACCGCTTTCTCCTTTTGCAGTGCGGTCGTTGGCTTCTCCGATTTTTAAAAACGGGTCCTCTTTTCCACGTGTAAGGGCGTACCAGCGTTTCAGGTCGCTGCCCAAAGTACCGGTTCCTATTACACCAAGCCGGTAAGCTTTAGAGAGGTTTTCAACTTTTATTGCGATGGCCATAAAGAAGTTAGGAGATATTCGATTGTTTAGGATATTTTGAAGCTATATATGTGCACGTAACAGCATTGATTTCCAAAGCCACGGGAGCCTGCCACAGCCGGCAAATTCAATACTACTGAATCCTTTTTGCTCAAGCAGTTTTGTGAGGGTTTTGCGGCTCCAGAATTTTATGTGGCCGCCATCCCAAAGTACTGTAAAATGCTTATCCATTTTTCCTGAAAGGGATAGAACTACATTCTTAAGGTACCCGTGATAGGGTGTTGTAAGCATTAACTCGCCGCCGCCATTCTGGTTTAGGATCTTTTTGCAGAAGTCAAGATATTCCTTTGGCTGGTACAGGTGCTCAATCACCTCCGTAGAAATAATGGTATTGAATTGTATATTCTGGATTGCCTCGGGAAGTTCATCTTTACCTAATTCCTGGAGGAAAAATCTTTCGTTGTTTTTTCGTTTTGCTATTTCAATTCCGGAAACAGAGGCGTCTGTACCATAGGCGTTGTACCCTAATTCGACAAGATGGTTGACCAGCCATCCGTTGCCACAGCCAAGATCAAGAATAATGCGCTCTTTTTTAGAATCCAAAAGGTTAAGTAATGGTTTCAGAATATAGGCATGTACATGATTCCAGCCTTCTGTATTGTATCCAAAATCTTTATAACCTGACATTAATAAGTTTTATTTTCTAATTCAGTTCCGGTTTATTTTCTTTCAACCTGTTCTCACCGTTTCGCGGAAAAAGCATCTTGCATTTACTATGGACTATCGACCATAGACTATGGACTGCCTACACCGTATCCACGAAATTCTTTTCCACTTTGGTGAACACAATTGTACCCGCTAATAGCACCACTGTGGCAAATGCTGCAGAGTACCCCAACATTCCCCAACTAAAGCTGCCGTTTCCCAGGAATCCGTACCGGAAAGTCTCTATGATACCTGTCATAGGATTTGCCTTGATCAGCCATTTATATTTCTCAGGAGCCGCAGACAACGGGTAAATAACCGTAGTGGCATACATGGCCAGTTGCATTCCAAAGCTTACTAGGAAACTAAGGTCACGATACTTGGTAGTGAGTGAAGAAATGATCATACCGCAACCGAGTCCCATCGCAGCTATCAATACAAGTAAAACGGGGAAAAGCAGAAGGTAGATGTTCGGCACTATAGCAGTTGCCCGGGTTGCATAAAAAATGATAAAGCCTGTGAACAGCAGTAATTGTATGCCAAAACGTACCAGGTTGCTTACGATAATGCTTAATGGAACAATAAGCCTTGGGAAATATACTTTACCGAAAACACCGGCATTATCCCGGAAAACACCGGAGGTCTTTAAGAAGCAATCTGAAAAATAATTCCAGGCGGTGATGCCTGCCATATAAAATAATGGCCCGGGCAATCCTTCGGTGGATATACCTGCAATACCGCCAAATACCACTGTATAAATTATCGTAGTGAATATTGGCTGTATAATATACCAGAGCGGCCCGAGGATCGTTTGTTTATACAATGAAACAAAATCCCTCCGCACTAGGAGCCACAACAGGTCACGATACTCCCAGGTAGCTTTTAGTTTCAGGTCAAGCAGCGCATGCTCTGAACTTATTTCCCAGTGATGATGTTCGTAGTCCGTCAACGTTAATAATTTAGTTCTTCCAATATCATCGATAATTAAACTTCCAATTCAGATATGACAAGGAATTAATTTTGTTATGCCCCTAGCTCTATTTTTCCAGGGTATAGCCATTGACTTTTTTTATATATTCTTTTTGAAAAAGATGATCCCAGAAGCCCTTTTCTCTCTCAAAAAAAGCGCCCAAAAGAAAGCATAGGATTAACGTACTTACCAGGCCAATAAAGTAATTGTTTATAGCGGCAAAATTATAGTTATGAAGAATTGTGCTTAACAGAACTAAAATAGGGAAATGCAGGAGATAAAGAGGATAGGTGAGATTGGCATAAAATCTGAACCTGCTTACAGACGCTGAATTATTTAACCTGCGTTCTGTATTTGTTGGTAAAAACCACATGGAAATGGCTGCGAAGAATCCTGTGAGCATATCAGAGATAAAAGCGTTAGCCATATACAAAGGTTTATACCCAACCTTATTCGGGTATTCAGGTAAAATTTTCATTAACAATACGGCTGTGACTAAAAAAAGTAAAGAAATAATTCTTGCGATAAATGGTCTTATATTTAGAGTTTTGATCTTGTAAGCAAACCAGCCAAAACACCAAATGGGAAACATTGCTAATATCTTTGGGCCTATAAACAGACATACAAGCGCCAGTGCAAACATTCCTCTCAGGTTACCCCATTTAAAATAGACCAATGCAAATATTATATAATACCAAAACTCGAAACTTAAACTCCAAAATGGCCCGTTTATAGGTGGCGCTGTTGACGAAAACCACAATTCATTGCAGAAAAATAAGGTGAGAAAATATCGGAGGATGTTATTACCCCTATCGTATTGAAAGTAAATACTTTTATTGATGAAAAAAGAAAGTAAAGCGCAAAACAAGGTAATTAATAGAGCAGGAGCATAAATTGAGTATAGCCTTGAAAATCTTGCGACCAGATAATTATTTATTGTTCTTTTTTTTGAAGTGACAGTATGGGCAATTACAAATCCTGACAAAACAAAAAAAACAATGACAGCCCCATGGCCAAGATCGAAAATTCCAGTTTGCACATGCCAATCCGGAGCTAAAATCTGACGGCAATGACCTATCACTACAATCAATGCACAAATAAGCCTGATGGAATCTAAAAAAATACTCGAATAGCCATCAAGTTTCCTCACATTATTTTTTATTAATCCTTTCAATTAAAAGTCTGAATTTACCTATAAGATGCTATGATAATGATGTTAGTGACGAGGTGTTAAATTTAATCTAATGCTTGTTCCCTCGAAAAACTTTTTGCCAAACTGTTTTTTTCTTTCCATGCCCGTTTGCATACCCATAGCCCATGCTGTAATCATAACTATAGCTGCCGCCATATGTATAGCCGTAACCATAATAGCTGCGGATGCCTTTCAACTTCACGTCATTCACTACCATCGCGAGGTTAGGCAGTTTCTTTTCCTGGTATAAGATATCAAGCATTTTTAATTGCTTGCGCTGGGTGAAACGTTGTCGTACAATATAGATGCTCATATCGGCGTATTCGCTCAATACTCTGGCATCGCTTACCACACCAACTGGTGGAGTGTCAATGATTATGTAATCAAAATGTTTTTTCAGGTAGCTGAATAATGTATTGGTATGTTCCGAAAGTAAAAGCTCTGCAGGATTAGGAGGTAAAAAGCTTGTTGTGATGGCATACAGGTTTCCCGCGCCTTCCACCGGTCTGATCACTTTTTCCGGCTGGGTCTCTCCGGAAAGGAATGCGGTCAAATCCGCCTCTTCTTTGGAAACTTTTATTGCTTCTGACACCTTGGGACGTCGCATATCAAATTCTATCAACACTGTTTTTTTACCTGAAACCGCCAGTACGGCCGCCAGGTTGATAGAGAAAAAGGTTTTGCCTTCTCCAGGCATGGTGGAGGTAACCAGAATGCTGGTGCCCGGTCTGTCTTTTTGCAGGAAGTAGCGCAGGTTGGTACGCACAATTCTAAACTGCTCCGGCAATATACCCCTTGTTTTACCGGATACTATTTTTCTTTCCTTTCCTTCAAAATGCGTTATTTCCCCTATGATCGGCACCTCGGTGAATTTTAATATCTCATCCCGGGTAGTCACCCTGTCGTTCAGCAGGTCCATTAAATAAACAATCAGCAATGGAATACCAAGGCCAGCGAACAGGGCCAGCATATATACGTTGGAATTTTTAAGGTTAATAGGGCCGCTGCTTTTTGCCTGGTCCACAGAAGCGCTTTTACCTATGGCAGCCGCTCTTGAAATAGCCGATTCTTCCCTTTTCTGTAACAGGTAGAGGTATAATTTTTCCTTGATGCCCTGCTGCCGTTCTATTTCGAGCAATTGCTTTTCTTTTTCAGGTATTCCATGCAAGGTATTCACCGCGCTTTGGTAACGGCGATAGGTATCATTATAGGTGTCACGGTAAACTGCCTTTATGTTATTGATGCTTTCTATTATTTTGTTTCTGTATCCGTCTAATTCCTCCTCTAATGCCCTTACTGTAAGATTTTCTTCCCCTAGCGTCTTCAGCATTTCATTTCTTTTTAAGACGCCTTCATTATAACCCGAAACAAGGCTGCCTAACGTAGCATCACCTATGCCGAGATTCGAAGGCACCAGTTCATACCGCCGTTGTGGATTATTAATATATTGGCTTACCATGTCTGCAATGTTTACCTGCAGTTCCTGGTCTGCCAGTTTGTTTTGAAGTTCCACTGTTATTCCCTCCTGCTGTGCGCCCTTGGCTGCAATATCCAATGCGTTTTCCTGCCTGAAATTCTTCAGCCCCGTTTCTACGACGTCCAGTTCCCCGCTAATCACCAGTAACCGGTCGTCAATAAATTGAATGGTGTTATCAGCAATCTTGTTCGTTTGTTCAATATTGTAATTGTAGTATTCATTTACCAATGTATTCAGTACCACTTCATTTCTGCGTGGCACTTGTGAAGCGGTTGAAATAACTAATATGGAAGCATCCTTGCTTAAAGGAGAAATGCCGAGTGAACCGGCAAGCCTGCCTGCCATGGCTGGAGTAGGTGTCCATATAGCGGAATATTTATAATCCGGTTTGTATGCCGAAGGGTCAGCAACGTTGATCATGTAATCATACATTGGCGTTACCACCAGCTTATGATTGGGCGTTTTTACTTCCTGTTCTCCGTTCACGACATAAATGCCATCTTTTTTTACTTTTATGGTAACAGTATGGCTCCTCGAGGAATCCCTTATGGCAGTGAAGCGGATGAATTTGCTGTCGGGGTTGGTATCAAACAACTCTATAGTATTTACCTTGCCGATAGAATAATACAATGTGTTTAACTGCTGAAGCTTTACTACCCTTTCCATCAAGCCCTGCGAACGCAACACCTCCGTCTCATTGGCCATCGTGGTCTTTGGGGTAAAATATACCTGGGGCAACACCTGGTCTGATATACCGGAGACTTGCCCGTTTCCACTTCGGCTGGTGAGGTCTTTCAACAGCAGCTTGACGGTAGTAGAATACACCGGCGTCTGGTAATGTATATACACCATAGCCGAAGCCAGTGAGAGAATCAGGAAAACAATGAAAAGGGGCACATAATTCAGCGACTTGATCAACAACTCCCTGAACGAAAATTCATTTTCGTCCTGGTTATTTTTTACTGTCTTTTTTGCTGTTGCCATTTATTTACTTGAAAATGCTAACGATCAACAAAGCTGTTGTAATTAACGTTGTAACGAAAGCAAGATTGCGCAGGTTTCGCTGCATTCTTGCATCGCTGTTAATGAATTTTGTTTTGTCCGGCTCTACATACACCACGTCATTTTGCTGCAGGTTGTAATACGGCGATGTGAAAATGGTGTTGGAAGAAATATTCACCCGGCCGAATTCCCGTTTGCCATTGGTTTCCCTGATCACAAGAATATTTTCCCTTTTGGAAAAAATGGTAAGGTCACCGCTCTGGTTGATTGCCTGTAAAATATTGATCTTTCCTTCCGGTACATCGATAACACCAGGGGAACCTACTTCACCCATCACGTTCACTTTAAAATTGGCAATATCCACCGTCACCACCGGACCTTTTATATAATTTACTAGTTGAGCCTGCAGGTTTTGTTGCACCTGTGCTGTTGTTAAACCCGCTACATGCACCTGACCTAATTGTAATAATAAAATGTTACCGGCAGTGTCAACGAGATAACCCTCCACACCCTCTGTCGCTGTTGCCTGTGTAGCATTAAAAGCATCTGCTGCTTCTTTATTGGTCGCGGTAATATTAATATTCAGCCTGTCGCCCGGCATAATAACAGCAGGTTTATTCACAACGATCTTTTGGGCTTCGGTTACGCTGTCCTTAAAATAAACGGCATTCTGTAAGTTTTTAGGCACACCGCAGGATGCAAGCAATAACACCTGTAAAAGCAGTAAAACTGCTGTTAACGTTTTATACACGGGGGATTTTTATAAACATAAAGCTAAATAACTATTCACAGCTTCGCTACGGTCACTCCCATTTAATGCGTTGAGTTGCCTTTTCCTGTTGCGATGCGCAAATAATTCACTACCCTTGCAGTTTTAGCAAAACTGCAATACAGCTGTCACATTTAAACAGGCTGCCATAGTTAAAAAGTTACCGGGAAATTTAAATCGATGTTTACGAGGGCAAGTATTAAAAACAGGTGTATGTACAGCCTGTACGCCTACTATAGCAATTCTATCAATAAAAGTATGATAATTAAAGGATACTGCCATTTCCATCTCACAATTCAGTCCGCAAGTCAGTTTTTCCGGGCTGCAAAGATGCTAATAAAAAACCAAAAGCAAAGCTAAAAGTAAAAATTGTAAGCCCCCAACCCCTAAAGTGGAGTTATAAAACTGCAACAGGGCGAGAGTTTCCTTCATGTTTCCTCCGTATCTCTGCCCTTGTTGGTGTTGTCACCAACAAGAGGTTCCGGAGCAAAACCACCATAAGTTAATTATCGTCAATCTAATTTGTTGGTCACAACTTGTCCCGTTCGTACGGGAAGACCAACAGAGGCAGTGCTCAAAATCGTTTATAAAGTGAGCAAAAAAAAATTACCCAAAACGCTCCACTTCAAATGCTTCCAAATCAACACCCGGCTTTTCTCCGTTTATCAACTGGCAAACAATTTTACCGGTTCCTGCACCGAGGCTTAAACCCAGCATGGCATGACCGGTGGCTACCACCACATTTGAGTATTTCTTTATCCTGCCTATATAGGGCAAGCCGTCTGCGGAAGCAGGGCGGTAACCATACCATATCTTTTCCTGTGCCGGCAGAGCCAGCTTAAACTCCGGAAAGAAAGTTTTTACAGCATCAATAATCCCTTCCACGCGATGATAACGCGGAGGCGTTTTAACACCGGTGATCTCCATGGTGCCGCCATAACGCATTTTACTGCCCTGTTCAAAAGGCGTAATGGCAACCCTGCCTTCTGTAAGTATAGCAGGATGGATAAGTTTGTCCTGCGGATCATCTAACGTGAATGAATAACCCCTGCCTGGCATCAGCGGTATCCTGGTGTTGAGCATGGAGGCAATGGCACGGCTCCATGCGCCTGTTGCGATCACCACAGCTTCTGACTCATAAGCGCTGCCGTTGGTGATCACTTTGGTTATTTTGTTATTTGTTTTTTCAAACCCTGTGGCTTCAGCATGCTCCAGCAGCACGCTGTTTTGTTGCAGGTAATTTTTTAATGATGCCATTAGTTTATTGGGGTATAAATGCGCATCGCATTTAAAATTGATAGCCCCCAATGCATTTACTCTCGTATGGGGTTCCAGTAACTGCAATGCTTTTGCATCCAGCAGCTCAACATCCAGTCCTAATTTTTTTCCTGTCTCAACGGTTGTTGCCGCGTGGCGGGCAACCTTTTCCGTTTTAAAAATTTCCAGCACGCCTTTGTGTTCCAAGGCAAGGTCAAAGCCCGGGATCTTTTGCCATTCAAAGTATTCATCCTGGCTAAACACGGCAATATCTTTTAAAGGCACTGCAGCCTCCTCAACGTTCTTTTTAGTAGCGCTCCGCATGAATTTTAAACCCCAGTCAATAAGCGACAGGTTTAGTGAAGGCTGCACATAAAAAGGGCTGCGGCTGTTGAACATCCACTTAATGCCCTGCCACACGATACCCGGTGCTGCCAGCGGTATAAAATGGCTCGGGCATACATAACCAAGATTGCCGTAAGAACAATTATCTGTAAACCCGTCTTTATCCAATACGGTGACTTTATATCCCGAGCGTTGCAAATAAAACGCGCTGCTTAATCCTATCACACCACCGCCGATTACAATTACATTTTTCATTTATGCTGTAAGTATTAATATGCTAACAAATCTTCTGCAAAACCAATGACCATAACCAACCGCTACGCTTTACTTAAGATTCAATTTTTAAATACCCAATCATTGTTGTCCGACTAAAATTTTAATTCTTGGGCTAAAGCCCTTGATGGGCTTGGTTTTCACTAGCTCCAGGCTTAAGCCTGGAGTTATATAGCGGAATCCTTATCCAACGGGCTTTAGCCCAAGTTAACCGGACAATACTGATACCAATATTCAAGTTAGGAATTCCCTTGAGCATTGAATATTGAACATTGAATATTTGTACAATTGAATATTGAGTTAAATCAACTACATTGATAATCCACTTATCAATAATAACCTGACAGGTCAACTCAATGATCAGTACACTATGCGCGAAAAACCAGTGAGGTTTACCTCGCCTATGAGCTGTCATCCATAAATCATGCGCTATGAACCAATCAATAAAAACCTCACAGGTTTGAACTCTCCACTCATTACTGATTATTCATCACTCATCAGGAAAAGTCACTCACCTTCTTCTCACGTAATAATCGAATCGCATATATAATCAGGAATAATTCCCGTGGCATTTATCTGTAACGCGGCATCATCAGCGCTTGTATTGCCCGACAATACCAGCGTTGTTTTCACGCCGAATTTATTACCGCCAAGAATATCGGTGTGCAAGGTATCGCCCACCATTAAGATCTCATGCTTATTAAAATTACCGGTGGTGCTCAGCTCATCATACGCATACATAAACATCTGCGAATCGGGCTTGCCGAAATGAATGAATTTTTTGTTAAGCATATTTTCGATCAGCTTGGCAAGACCGCCGGTTGCCACGGCTACGTCATTTTTTGAAACAGGATAAAACTTATCTGAATTGGCAACGATCACCGGCAGGTTTTTATGACGCAATAAATTCACGGTTTTATTAATGTCGGTATTCCAGTCGAAGCCTTCGTCATCCAAAAAAACAAATGCGCTTATATCGTCTAACTTTTTCAGGTCAACATCCCGCACCGGTATATGTTCAAGCCCCGATTGTAAAATATAATGCGCCGAATTTTCTGTGCCGAGATAAGCTATTTTGCCATTTAAAATTTTCTGTTGTAAAAACTGCTTGGCCATCATGCCTGACGTGACGATCTCATGCTCTTCGATATTATGCAAACCCAATGCATAAAAACTTTCCGCCTGCTGGTGCTGGCTGCGCGACGCATCATTCGTGAGTATGCGTATGGCGATGTTGTTGCTGCGTAATGCGTCAACCGTGTGCTGCACGCCGTCAATTAACCCTTTATAATTTTTTAATACACCATAGGAATCCAGGAACACCACTTTAAATTGCCGCGCAATGAACAGGAATGATTGTGTTTGCATGCTTACAGGTTAAGTGCTTTTAATAGTTTATCCGGCTTAAATTCTTTTTCTATGGAAGGAAGGTATATTGCAAATGCTTCGCGCTGCAGTTTGTTGGCAAAGATCTCATGAAAGAAATAGCGGCCATCTTTTATCACATAGTTCAAAATAAAGAAGCGGTAGATCTCTTTTAAAAAAACGATCTCTACACCGGTCAAAGGATAGATGGCATGGTAAGCTTTTAAAAATATGATGAACCTGTCTTCCATCAGCGGGCCGATATAGTAGCTGAATGCCGTCCTGTCGCCTACATCTGAAACGACGCGGCTGAGAAAATAAAAATCCATCATACGGGTTGACATGCGGAACCAGTCGTAATCCCATCTCGAAAAAAGCTTAAAAGAAGAGGTGATGGAAAAGTTCCCTATGTTCCAGTCAACAAAAACAGGGATGCGCTCAACACCGGAGTGCCGGAAGATCTCAAACTGCTGCAATAATAAATTGCACTGATTGCGCAGGATGCCTTCATGCATGCGGTGCTCATAACGCCCGTCATCTGTTTCGAGATACTGCACTAAAGTTTCAATATCTGTTTTCAGCGTTTTGGAAGATCGGGGCAGCGTTTTGCGGATATTAAAGCAGGCCTTATGAAGAAGCGCCAGTTGCTCGGCAAACTTTTCTATCTGCTCTTCATTGAGCCTCCGCGGAGAGCGCTTTTTTATTTGGATAGGGCGGTAAAAAACCACCCAGGCATCTATCACATGATTTCTATGGCGATAGATGAAGAGGCTGTTGCCTTTCATCAATGCACGCGCCAGCAGGTTTTCAAAAGGCGCCGGCATGTTGTTAGACACCACATCAATGATGGCATGGTCTTCTGCAAAATGTTCAAACTTTCCATAATACGAAAGCTTGGCTATGATAAAGCTGTTGTCCTCAAATGTTACACGGTAAACATGATTGGTGGACACCTTGGCGCTGATATCAGTGATGCGTATGATCTTCCTCGACTCATCATATGCCTGCCAGGCTTCTCTTACAATCGCGGTAAAATCTATGGCTTTCATGTTCAACGGCGACAGGTAATTAAAAACCGGCAGATCTATGTTGTCCTTTACTTGTTCCTGCTCTTCCTTTGTGTTCATATAATTTCAAAATAACGTTTAAGTTCATTAACCCGTTACCTGTTTTGTAAACTGTGTTTGATGTGTTTCAGGAAAGTTGACCCGGCATTGCTTTATTGCAAATGCCCGGCTATCCCGCTATTTATATTTAAATTTATTGTTGTCCGACTAAAATATTTTTCCCGGGCTAAAGCCCTTGATGGGCCTGCTTTTCACTAGCCCCGGGCTTAAGTCCGGGGGTTATATAACTGAAACCCTTACCCAACGGGCTTTAGCCCAAATTAACCGGACAATAATGATTTAAATTATTCATGCCGAAGATAAGGATGCTTTAAGAAGTTTGAATTATTTATGTAAGACGAAACTTATTGACCATTACATTAAAACTTTAGGCGCATATCATTTCGGCGGACAACTGATGATAATTGATACATTACCTGCAAAATCTTTAATTGAAAAATATTTTAAATCATAAATTATGGGACTTATAAAGGAACCTTTAGATGTTGATTTTTATGTTGACCCAAGACCGCTGACAAAAGAAGAAAGAGAAAAAATCAGTCAGCACATTCGTGAATATAAAGCAAAAATGGCTAAACGAAAAAGTCGCAGAACCACATCTAAAAAGAAACAGCTTACTACTTTAAAATGACAAGCCCGAACCGCCGACAAAAGTATTGCTGCAAGTGGGGCTGGACATTGAAACATCAGCTATGCGCTACTATCATTAGTAGTTCTGGCACGACGAATAATCCCGGGCAAAGGATATTAACTTAATCAATAAAACAAAGTCAAGCTGCAGTTCCGGGCTGAGTGTGTCACGAAAAACCTCATTCCAAAAGGTTTTGCAATTGTGTAAATGATGGCAATAGGTCTGCCGCACACGCTTTACAGCAGGAGTGTGCAAACCGCTTCATGGTGCTGTAATCAAAAGTTATGGTATTGAGCGATGAAGAAAAGGTCCCATATGTACGGGATCAGGTGATTATAAGAGAGCTGAACGAAAGTAAACCGTTCGATGAAGTCTCGAAAGGCATACTTGTTGACGAAACTATTAGGTTTCGAGTTCTGATAGGATAGACTGTAATGGGCAAACCGCATACTGATTACAGGTCAATCCCGCACGTGCGGGACAGGCTGTGAGAAACTGCTGCTACGATGTGCTGACAAGCTTTACACAATGCTGTAATTCAAGGTATCCTGCAAGGAGCCGATGCGTAGCAGAGTGGCGGACTGAATCGTAGTAGTGATGAAGTTTCTGTAATGGGAATGGAGCGAAGGGTTCAGCTTATTCGTTTGCACTAAGAAAGACAACATGGAGCAATCTGGGGATGATCAAGTTTAGTTCAATTATGTGTAAGAGTCTTCTTATACTGAATAAGAAAAGCCGTGTGAGGTGAGAATCTCAAGCACGGTTTTGTGGAGGGCTTGGGCTGAAATGCCCTTGCCTATCCGACCCAGTCCGCTATTATCGCCACGTCGCCAATACCTGACCGATTGCTGAAATAACAATATAAACAGGCCGTAAAACCTGTGAGGTTTTCAAAACCTCACAGGTTTAGAGAAGCAAACTAATCCGGAACCACATCAAATTTCTCAAAGAACTAACTCCATTTGATTCCAATTTTTTCGGGAAGTTTTTACTTTCGCCCGATTGATTTCCGGTATTCTTAGTACTTCGCAGTCCCGGAAGCAATACACGCAGATCACAACAATTAACTGTGGATATTAAAATAATTGACTGAGACCGAAACCATACCTGAATTCAAAAAAACACGTTTATACCTATATTGCACACAACTAATCGTTGACACCATGAAAGCGAAGCTGTCAGTTTTAACGGGCCTGATTTTATTGCAGTTTGCTGCCAAAGCCCAGATGAAGATAGGCGATAACCCTACTACCATTAACAATGCCTCCTTACTTGAACTGGAATCAACCAATAAGGGCCTTGTTTTTTCAAGTGTTTCTTTGACCAATGTGTCTTCCCCCGATCCCTTGCCGGCGGGATTGTTACCGGGAACAACCGTGTATAATACCAATGGCAGCGTGGTAAACGGGAATGGTGCAGGTTTGTATGTGTGGAACGGTTTTGTGTGGATGTCTGTTGTGTCAAGCGGGGGTTCTTCCAGCGGCTGGAGCCTTACAGGTAACCTGGGCACTTCCCCCGGAGCCAATTTCCTGGGTACCATAGACGCCTCCGACCTTGTAGTGAAAACCGATAACCTGGAACGTTTACGTATATTGGGCACTTCTTTTGCCCAGGGGCAACCGGGTTATATTGCAATTGGTGGTATTGCACCCCCAAGAAGCATTTTGGATGTTACCGCCGACCTTCCCAATACCAATATTATCACCATCCAGAATAACGCCGCAAACGGATATAGCACCATTGACATGCGGGATAATTTCGGGCAAATCACCGGCACCTTTGGTTATGCCAACTCCTCGGCTGGTTTTTTACCAGGCACCGATTACTTTAATGTATATAATAAAGATTTTGTCATTTCGGCCTTCGGTCCAAACAGTACCAATTTTTTTCTGCAGGGCAGCAGCACCGGTTATATTGGTATAGGCACCAATACGCCGCAACAACGGCTGCATGTGCATGGTAAATTTTATCTGGATAGTGCGTTCATGCCGTTTGGTAATGCGGGCCTGCCCGGCCAGGTCTTGGCTTCGCAGGGACCGGACCTTCCCCCGGTATGGACAAATGCGGGAGGTAGCGGAGGCGGATGGTTATTAGCCGGGAATACCGGTACTAACCCGATAATAGATTTTTTGGGTACAACAGATAACGCAGACCTGGTTATAAAAACGAACAGCTCAGAACGCCTTCGGGTAGCGGGAGGGTCTGGTTATGTTGGTATTGGCGGGCGGGCAATTCCCCCGCGCGCCCTCCTGGATGTTACCGGTATTCTTCCGGGCTCGAATCTTATCACTGTTGAAAATGACGCACCGGATGGCTATAGCAGTATAGACATGCGCGACAATAACGGGCAATTGGTAGGAACCTTCGGTTATGCCAACCCCGGCGCGGGCTCCCTGGGCGACAGGGATTATTTCAATGTGTATAATAAAGATTTTGTTATTACTGCTTTGGGCGCTAACGCCAACAACTTTTTTCTGAAGGGAAGCAGCACAGGCTATATCGGCATAGGGACAGATGCGCCGCAAGAACGGTTGCATGTTAACGGTAACCTTCAGTTAGACGGTGCTTTTATGCCAGCCGGTAATGCGGGTCTTGCCGGGCAGGTATTATCTTCACAAGGACCTGGCCTGCCACCCGTGTGGCAGGCGGCTTCGGGTGGTGGCAGTGGCTGGCTGCTAACGGGGAATGGCGGCACAAACCCTGCAAACCAGTTTTTAGGCACCACCGACGCGATTGACTTTGTTGTAAGAACGAATAGTGTAGAGCGCATGCGGGTGAAAGATGTTACCGGAAATATTGGTATCGGTACTGCAAACCCGGGCAGCGCCCTGGACGTAAAAGGAGAGCTTCGCTTAAGCGGTGCTACCTCAGGTTTTGTTGGTTTTCAGCCTGCAGCAGCAGCAGGTTCCACCACTTATACTTTGCCCTCTGCCGATGGAACAAACGGGCAAATGCTGACTACCAACGGAAACAAAATTTTAAGCTGGACAACTCCGCCGGGGGGAAGTGGTGGCGGCAGCAGTTGGAGTTTGACAGGTAATACCGGTACAAGCTCATCGGTTAATTTCGTTGGCACTACAGATGACAGGGCATTGGTATTCAGAGTAAATAATACAACCGCGGGTTTTCTCGGCAGCGCCAATGATGGACAGGGCCGGACGTCTTTTGGTTTTTCTGCGAATGCCAGCGATCAATATACCACAGCAATAGGCAGAGAGGCAAAAGCAACGGGCAATTCTGCAGTAGCACTGGGATATCTTGCAAATGCTTCCTCCCAAAATGCTTTAGCCATAGGAGTATCTTCTAAAGCCAATCAAACTACGAGCGTGGCTATTGGTTATCAGGCGCAGGCAACACAACAATCGTCTATGGCATTGGGGAGTGCTTCGACAGCGGGCGGTTTGGGTTCCATAGTGATAGGAAACAATTCTACCAGTACAGGTGGCCAAAATGCTATTGTCATAGGCAATGGAATAACCGGTGTCAACCAGAGCGATGTATTTATATTAGGCGATCCAACTAAGGTGAAAGTAGGTGTCGGTACGATAGCACCGGCAAACAAACTAACAGTAGTAGATGCATCGGGCGCAGATCCCTTATACCTTGGTGGGATAAAGGCAATAACAAATTACACCAACGCCGACAGCGTTCTCACCATCTCCAATGGTGTGGTTAAGAAATACAAAGCTAATTTGGGCAGCCCCAGCCTGGGTTGGGGAATTTCAGGCAACAGCGGTACTAATTCAGGAACTGACTTCATGGGTACGACAGATGATATCAGCCTGCGTGTGCGTACGAATGACCTTGAAAGAATGGTGATAGACAGCATGGGGAATATAGGGATAGGTACCAGTATCCCTGCAAATAAATTAAGTGTGCTTGCTTTAGCTGACCCTTTGTATTTAGCCGGTGTGCAGGCAACTTCCACTTTTACTGCTGATAGCGTCCTCACCATTAATGCGGGAGTAGTTAAAAAAGCGCCTTATTCTGCTTTGCCTTCAGGTGGCGGTGGCAGCGGCTGGTTGCTGGCGGGTAACGGCGGTACTAACCCCTCAAGCGAGTTTTTAGGCACTACCGATGCAATTGACTTTGTTCTAAGAACAAATAATGTAGAGCGCATGCGGGTAAAAGATGTCACCGGTAATATCGGTATTGGAATTGCAAACCCGGGCAGTGCGCTCGATATAAAAGGGGCGCTTCGATTAAGCGGATCGACCTCTGGTTTTGTTGGTTTTCAGCCTGCAGCAACAGCCGGTTCAACAACCTATACGTTGCCTGTGGCAGATGGAACAACCGGGCAGATGTTAACCACGGATGGAGGTGGGGCGCTAAGCTGGACAACCCCACCGGGCGGAGGTGGTGGCGGCAGTTGGGGTCTTACGGGTAACAGCGGCACCAATTCAGGAACTGATTTCATGGGTACAACAGACGACGTTAGTTTTCGTGTACGCACCAATAACATTGAAAGAATGGTGTTTGACAGTGTAGGGAAGGTAGGTATAGGAACCGCAAATCCTACCAATAAGCTAAGTGTGGTTACCCTGGCAAATCCGTTGTACTTAGCCGGCGTACTGGAAACGACTACTTTCACGGATGACAGCCTTCTTACCATTAAAGATGGGGTGGTTAAAAAAACTCCATACGCTTCTTTGTCCTCAACCAGCGGATGGTCGCTCTCGGGAAACGACATTTCCGGCATCACCGGTAGCTTTTTGGGTACAACCAGTAATAACGGACTTGTTTTTAAAGTAAATGATACACGGGCGGGTTATTTAGGTAACTCTTTCGAGAACCAAATATTGTTTGGTTTAGGCGCTACAACCAACGGGCCATACACCGGTACTACTGTCATTGGCACCAATGCCCAGGCAAACAACATGAATACAATCGCTCTTGGAATTGCTTCAAATGCGGCCGGACAATATGCTTCGGCGATAGGACCGCAATCTTATGCTGCCGGTTCTTTTTCCATTGCCATTGGGCAAAGTACGGTGGCAGCGGGTAATAATTCTGTGGCAATAGGCGCCGGAGTTACGACAGAAATGGATAATGCATTTATTTTAGGTAATCCCCTCACCGCTATGGTGGGTATAGGTACCTCCACGCCGGCTGCCAATACAAAACTGGATGTAAACGGAGGGTTTAAATTAGGCGCTGCGGGAACTGTAACGAAGAACAGTGAAAGCTTTTCAAGCCCCGTAAATATTTCGGTGCCGGCGGGCGGCAGTAATGAAATAATGATTGCATTGCCCAATAACCTCAGCTCAACACAGGCTTCCGTAGCGGCATCCCCTCAAAACGATCTGCCGGATGGAGTTTTTATAGCCTTCGCCCGTGTTATTGCTCCAAACGCGCTTAAGATCAGGTTAATTAATACTGCAGGTTCGGATAAGACTGTAACTGGCAATTTTTATTGCACCGTTACGGAATTCTAAGAGTAGATCGACAGTTAACGGTTGACCGTTGACTGTCGATCAAAAATCCAAAATGATTTTCCACGGCTGTTGTGGCTACTTTCTGCATTTGGGGTTTAGTGTATAGCGAAGGTTGACTGTTGACGGCTACCACCTTATGATTCCTTCAACAGCTTAATCAGCGTATCTGCATCAGTGCCTTGCTGGTAAGTTTTTATGAGGTGATGTTCCTTATTATAAATGGCCATGAACGGGGTAAACTTCACGCGGTAATAAGAAGGTATTGTATAATTTTCATCCCTGCCGATGGTAATATTATTGAATTGCTGCAGGTTGAAATTTTTGGCAAACTCCTTTATTTCAGGAAGCGGGTAATAGCTCACCCAAACAAAATAAATATCCTTCATGTCCTGCATCTTTTTGCTGTATTCGTCTGCCGTTAGCTGGCAATGCCCGCACGACGGGCTGAAGTAAATGATCACAACAGGTTTATCTTTCGGGATTATCTTATCGTTTGTATAGCTGCTGTCAGTTTTTAAAACCGTAAACTCCGGTATATGCAAAGAATCTTTTTGATAAGGCGGAATGGTATCAAAATCCTGGGCATGAATTGAATTTATCTTTACAGCAATGATTAAAAGAAGAAGAATTTTTTTCATAATACTAAAATAAAGTAAGCGCTTCTTTTTAAATGAATTTAAGTGTTTTATTAACCAGCTTTTGCATTAAGGATATTTATTGTTATGATTAGTTTTGTGCTATCCGTCTGACGCTTTTGAAGCGTCAGACCGAAAAAGATTAAGAACCCCTTTCAGGGTTGGAGCTAATAACTCCCTTTAGGGCCGGGGCTTTTGGGGTCTAGTTGTTTTAAAAACTCCATCGTATCAATGCCGTCTGCATAATCTGTAAGCAAAGGCGATTGCGCCTGGCCAAACGCAGTAAAGTCTTTTCCCGCAATACACTGTATATCGGTATTGTTTTTTAAGCTTTCAGCAAGCGTTTCAGCATCCTCATAAAAACTATAATTCACCCGGCTCACCGGGGCAAAAATGCTTTCATCTTCTGTGAGAATGATCGAATCATTTGTCATGTAACGTTTATGATTCATTATGAGGAGAGCCAGCTGGTAATCATAATTGTTTTTGTATTTATGAAAGTCGGCGAAGTAATTGTATCTTCTTAAGGCATCCAGCAACGCAATAAAATCGTAATCCTCCGGAACAAAAAGTTTGGTAACATTCCTGCAACCCATCCCGTAATACAACTGCATATCATCGGCGAGCAAATCCAGTTCCTTTGCCGTTTCATTTCCGTTCAGCACGGCAACAGACGTACGGTTGCGGCGGATGATACTCGGGTGCTTTGAAAAATAATATTCAAAATAACGGCCGCTGTTATTGCTGCCTGTCGCAATATAGGCATCGCAGTTCTTCAGGTTGTCGGCAAAAATTACCTGGTCTTTTGTGGCTTCATCCCATTCAACAAATTTTTGTGCAATGTGTTTGATTAGCATTTCGTCTTTTGAGGATGGTTTTATAACGGCTTTATGCCCGCTGATGAAAACACATAAAAAATCATGAAATCCCACAAGCGGAATATTACCGGCCATTATTATCCCGATTTTTTTTACAAAAGGCGATTCTTCCTGCAGGTCATATTTTTTGACCCACGCTTCGAGCAGGTCTTTTTGTAAAAAATTTTTAGTGATATTTTCCAGGGCGAGGTTGATAAACGCTATGCTAAACCATGGATTGTTTACATTGGCTTTTTGCTTTGCAGATTGAAGTGATTCATCGTCCATCACAAAATATTCACCCAATCTTATTAATAAATCAATTCGCTTATTAATATTCATTGCTACTCCTTAATTTTACGGCAAAAGTATTTAACCAGTTATAAAATATCAGTTATGGCAATCAAAATAACAGACGAATGTATCAACTGCGGAGCCTGTGAACCGGAATGTCCGAACAATGCAATATATGAAGGTGGCGTGGAATGGGCCTTTTCGGACGGAACAACGGTTCGCGGGGAAGTGACATTATTGGATGGTACAGTAGTTGATGCGGAACAACGTATGGCGCCTTTGGCGGTGGATACGTATTATATCACACCCAATAAATGCACGGAATGCCAGGGCTTTCATGAAGAACCGCAGTGCGCTGCCGTATGCCCGGTAGATTGTTGTGTACCCGACGAAATGTATCGTGAAACCGTAGAGGAGTTGTTAGCGAAAAAAGAAAAATTGCATATTTAGTTTGGCTGGAATAAAAAGATGTTTACCTTAGAATCTCAATAATGATTGTTGCCTGATGGCAGCACAATCCGGCGGGTGATATTTCCCGTCATTAGAAGGTGAGGGCAAAAGCGCTCACCTTTTCATTTGTACTTGTCTCAATAGAAAACAAATAGCATGAGGATGGAGGATGCAATGTTGCAATACCGCAACAAATCCTTCCGTGTTCCTGTGTTTATCACGTGGCAAATAAAAATGACATAACATCAACAAACTGCAGTCGGCCTAATTGTACATTCGTTCGCAGCCCGACTGAAGTCATTCAGGCGGGATTTTGAGATTGCGATATTTCTGGAATGAATTGCGCACCTGAGTTTTAAAGACAAGTCCCAAAATCGCAAAATCTAAAAAATTCCGAAATAGTATGCTCAACTAACACAACATTGATTGAGGATTTAAGAAGTGCTTGTACTTTTTTTCTATTTCTTTGCGTTGATATTAAAAAATTTTAATGAAGAAAAAAATTGCATTGCTTACCGGCGGCTACAGCAGGGAAGCAGAGATCAGCTACCAGAGTGTTATCACCGTTAATAATAATGTTGACCGTAAGAAATTTGACGTATATGTAATTGATATAACACCTGAAGGCTGGTTCTATGAAGATGCAAACGGGGAAAAGATCAGCATTGATAAAAATGATTTTTCACTGATGCTTGGCGAGCAAAAAATAAATTTTGATGGTGTACTCATGTGTATTCATGGTACGCCGGGTGAAGATGGGAAGCTCCAGGGTTATTTTGACTGTATTGGGTTGCCTTATACCACCTGTGACGCGGCTACCTCTGCATTAACCTTTAATAAGCGCTACACCGTTGCGGTTGCCGGTTTTGCAGGAATAAATGTTGCAAGATCATTGCATATCTTCCGCAATGATGTAATTAACGAAGAGGATATTTTTAATAACCTGAAATTCCCGGTGTTTGTTAAGCCGAATAATGGCGGATCAAGTATCGGTATGTCGAAAGTGAATGAACCATCTGGAGAAATCGGAATCGCTTTGCAGAAAGCATTCAGGGAAGATGACCAGGTGCTGATAGAAGAATTTATCGAAGGCCGTGAATTTACCATCGGGGTATTCAGAACAAAAGGCGAGATCATCACTTTGCCGGTTACAGAGGTGAGGTCAAAAAAAGAATTCTTCGATTTTGAAGCCAAGTATAAAGGCATGAGTGAAGAGATAACGCCTGCTGAGGCAGATCCGGCCATCATAGAAAAAGTACAGGCTGCAGCGCGGAAAATTTATTCGGTTTTAAATTGCAGGGGGGTGGTAAGAATAGATTTTATTTACAATGAAGAAAGAGGGCAGCCGTATATGCTGGAAGTAAATACCGTGCCCGGGCAAAGCGCCGCCAGTATAGTGCCGCAACAGGTAAAAGCGATGGGCTGGACATTGGAACAATTTTATACAGCGCTTATTGAAGAATGCTGGAATTAATGTACCCGAAACAAATGATTAATGTTTAAGTTTATTACAGAACGTTCTTTTTGGGTCAATCTCCTGGTGGCGATAGCACTTGTTCTTGTAGTTGTATTTGCGTTTTTCTTTTCGCTGGGTTCCATTACAAGGCACAACGAATCTGTAACTGTTCCTTCGGTTACCGGGAAACCGCTGGCTGAAGCCACATCGGTTTTAGAGCAAAAAGCTTTTAATGTTTCTGTGCAGGATTCGGTGTATATAGATACGCTGCCGCCATTAACCGTGGTAAAGCAATCTCCGCAGTCGGATGATGTGGTGAAAATATACCGCACCGTGTACCTTACCATTAACCGGGCAAACCCGCCATTGATCGATATGCCGGATCTGCGTGGTTTTTCTTTCCGCAGTGCCCAAATGTTTTTGGAAAGCATGGGTTTAAAGACGGGTAAAATAAGCTATACGCCCGATATTGCACGGAATGCCGTGAAAAATCAATTGATAAATGGGAAAACAGTTGAGCCCGGCACGAAGGTGCCTATGAGCACAGCGATAGACCTTGTGTTGGGTACAGGACTTGGCGAAACGCAGCTTTCGGTGCCGGACCTGATTGGCTTAACGTTATCACAGGCGCGTGATTATATTGCCGGTGATAACATTAACATAGGGGTTGTGTTGCTGGAAGGCGCTGTTACAGACACGGCCAACGCTTATATTGTACGGCAAAGCCCTGAGCCTTTAACACAACTGCCAACCGGTGAAAAAGTGAACAATCATATTCGTGCCGGTCAGTTCATGGATGTTTGGATAAGCATGACGCCACCAGTTAAAGACACTTCAACAGTAGCACAACCGCAACCACAAACTCAACCAGATAATCAATAAAATTTATTTTATGCAAACAATTACAGTAAAGGAATTAAAAGAACGTCTTGATAAGGGTGAAAACGTTCATCTTGTTGATGTTCGCGAACCATATGAAAATGCCGAGTTCAATATTGGCGGCACATTATTGCCGTTGGGTGATATTCGCAATATGCAAACCGAATCTATTGATGGCTGGAAGCAGGATGAAATAGTTCTGTATTGCCGTAGTGGTAATCGCAGCGGCATTGCAGCATTGATACTGGAGCAGTTAGGATTTGAAAAGCCCAAAAATCTTACAGGGGGCATGCTTGCCTGGAAGGAAAATTTCGGAGCGAGCAAGTAGTTGTGGTGAGTGGTGAGTTGTCAATGGTGAGTATTTGTAAGAGTGGAATTAGGATTGGTTGAGTAGTTGATATGTTGAGTAGTTGATAAGTTGACAGGTTAATGAACCTCCGTTTTAAAAGGAACTAAAGTTTGTAAGAATGGTAAATTTTAAATCTGCAATCTGCAATCGCAAATCTGCAATATTCAATGCTCATTGATAAACGTTTACCAACTTGAATATTGATTATTGATTGTTGAATATTGATCATTAAATATGTGACGAATAATGGAATGATGATTGATTGACTATTTACCATTCACTACCACCACTCACTTCTCCCCATGCAAACATTCAACGAACGGCTACAACACTTAATTAAAGAAGCGCTTGCAGAAGATGTTGGCGATGGAGATCATTCAACGTTAAGTTGTATTCCTGCAGCGCAAAAAGGAAAAGCGGTTCTCAAAATAAAACAGGATGGCATTTTAGCAGGAGTTGATGTGGCTCAAAAAATATTCTCATTCGTTGAGGCGGGAAATTTTTTCCGGGCGTCTAAAAAAGATGGGGATGTAATGCACAATGGCGAAACAGCTTTTGAAGTGGAGGCGCATATTCACACGATATTAAAATGCGAACGTCTTGTGTTGAACTGCATGCAAAGAATGAGCGGTATTGCAACATTAACACATGCTTATACAGAAAAATTAAAAGGGTATAAAACAAGGCTTTTAGATACAAGGAAAACAACGCCCAATTTCCGGTTGCTTGAAAAAGAAGCGGTGAGGATTGGGGGCGGCATCAATCATCGTTTTGGCCTATTTGATATGATCATGCTGAAAGACAATCATATTGATTATGCCGGCGGAATCGCAAAAGCTATTGATAAAGCCTGGCAATATATTCAGACAAAAAAGCCTGACCTTAAAATTGAAGTGGAGACCAGAAGTATTGAAGATGTAAAAAAAGTTTGCGCAGTTGGTAAAGGCAAAGTATCCCGCATCATGGTGGATAATTTTACACCACAACAAATAACGGAAGCACTGGAAATTATCCGGGGCGATTTTGAAACAGAAGCCAGCGGCGGGATTAATCTTGACAATATTCGATTGTATGCTGCTACCGGTGTGGATTATGTAAGCGTTGGTGGGTTGATCCACCAGGCGCAGAGTTTGGATCTGAGTTTGAAGGCGGTTATAATTTGAAAATGTGCAAATTTGAAAATTTGAAAATTCCTGCTCTATCGGAGCAGAATGTCGGTAGAACAATGATAACGTTTATAAAGGCGTGCTGTAGGCACGCAACGTAATGATTTAATTATATAACCATGAGCAAGAAAAATAAACCGGATACAAGAGGGTTCGTGTATAGCACCGATCCGGATTTTTCTTTTCAGCCTGAAGAAAACGAGGAACAGGAAACCATACCTCCGCCACAGCAAAAATTAAGGATACGGCTTGACACAAAACACCGGGCCGGTAAAGCCGTAAGTTTGATCGAAGGATTCACCGGAACGAATGATGACCTCGAAGACCTTGGGAAAAAGCTGAAGAATTTTTGCGGCACAGGCGGCAGCGTAAAAGACGGTAAAATAATTATCCAGGGCGATCAGCGCGACAAAATTTTGCAATGGCTGTTAAAGAACGGGTATAAGCAAGCGAAGAAAATATAACTCAAATGAGATACCCGCTTGTTGCCGGCATCGCGAATCCCGATGTAGTCTTTTCTTCCGGTTTTAACTAAAGCTTTTTTTAATAATCAATAATCAATATTCAGTATTCAGTATTCAACGCCCAGTTGACGGATGGTAAACAATTTTCGAAACGCAAACGGCGGCGGACAGTGGACTGTCGACTCTTCCTTCCTATACGCATCCCACTTGCCAGCTTGCTTACTCACCACTCACCGCTGACAACTCACAATTAACTCAATAGCTATTCAACGGTATATCCTTTTCCGGTAAGACAAGCTTTATACGCTTTGGTAAAACTATCTACCTGTGCTTGTGTAGCTAAATTAGCATTTTGTTGTGCCTGTTGCTTTTGAGCCTTTTCATTTTGTTTTCTCGCCCTTCGCCCTGCGAGACCACCAGCAACTGCCCCAATAGCAGCGCCTTCGCCTGCATCACCGGCAATAGCGCCAATGGCAACACCAGCAGCAGCACCCTTCGCGGCACCGGCAACCATAGCCCCATTAGGCCCGGTGTTAACACTATCCGGTTTAACAGGCTGCATATTCAGGGGATCTACTCCGGAGTTTTTCACCGCCCAATCATAGCAATACGATTCATCTTTCTGAGTTTGTTCAGGCGTTTGATTTTTTGCAGGAAATACATACACGCCGATTTGTTTATTTAAAGATGCCGTTACAGAAGCATCTTGCGCCGCAACACTATTCGGGGAAAAACATAAAATAAAGCTTATAGTGCACTGAAATAGTATACTGCTTAAAAAGAGTGCAATGCTTTTTTTCATAACCGTATTTTAATTGATAATGTAAGAGTATATAGTAAATCTACAACAGCTACCACACAGATATTTTTGCGTCATTCATTTTACTGTTAAATTAAACCGATTTGAAATAATGCGATAACAAGTTTTAATTTAAGGGCAGTTTTTGCAATTATTTTTTGATGAAATAAAAAACAAGATGAAAAAGATCACTGCCATTTGTGCTCCGATATTATTATTGATTGCCTGCACTAATAACACCGGTATTAACACCGATAATATTGCTATTGTACAGAAATATATCGAGGCGGTTGAAAGTAAAAATGTTGATGCGATGACAGCGCTGCTTGCCGACGATTATATCGGTTATGGCCCTTCTTATTCCGATTCAATTAATAAAAAGGATGCCATTGCCAACTGGAAAGATGTTTCGGAAAACCTGTATGAGTCTGTTGAATATACACGCTCATTCAATTTTGCAGCGAAATTAACGGAAGGCCCAAGGCCGGGGGATTATGTGGCAGACTGGTCAAGCCTTAAAATAAAATATAAAGACGGACGCGGGCCTGTTTATCTTAATGTAAATGCAGTGTACCGCATTGAAAACGGAAAGATCACCACCAGCCGTACATTCTATAACGAAGCAGATGTGTACAGGCAACTGGGATACAGTTTTGTTCCTCCCGGGCAATAAAAATTAAATTGGAGCTGTGTTGAGCATATGACAGAAGCGGTCAGGCATTAAAATACTCAGTTGCTTTATCAATGAGATCTTGTTTACCTGGGTTATCACTTACTATGATCTTATTTTTTGAGAACATTTTTATTTCTTCGGCAGTTGTGTCACCGATAGCAAACAAAACAGTTTTTCCCTTAACAGCATTATTTTCAAAAAAGCCTTTCACTGCACTCGGACTAAAAAACAAAATGCCATCATAATCTTTTTTGATCGTGTGCTGAAGGATTGTTGTTGTATATACTTCTACTTCGTGTACTGCAATATTATGTTCAGCCAGCAACGCAGGTAATTCATCTCTTCTTTTATCACCACAAAAAAAGTAAACTTCATTAGTAAAATTTTTATGCGAAATTATTTTCTCTGCAAGAGCTTGTGCATTTCCGGCTACACCGGTCACAGCTTCTTCATTAAATATCTTTTTAACGAGGGAACTTGTTAAGTTTCCAACAGAAAAAATTTTCCAGGCCGGCTTTTTATTTTGTAAATGTGCATGCACCGCATCCACTGCATTGCGGCTTGTGAAAATTACGGTCGCGCTAAGTCCGGATATATATTCAATTTGCTGCAGTACTTCTTTTGTTTCTATAGTTTTAGTTTGAATGAATGGAATAACATCTGCGTGCATTTTTCCCGCAGTTATTTGCCTGTATGAAGATTCGCTGATCTCTGCGGTGATCAATATATCAGGATTATTGCGCATGGCGTATCTGCTCTATGATCTTATCTGCGCCGATAGATAAAATTTCTTTACCGGCTGTTATTCCGAGTTCTTTTGCATGACCAACATGAGCTGTTTTTTCAATGGCTGCTCTTTCTTTTCCATCCACGGATAAAACATTTCCCCTGAATACAACCTCGTCATCCTTAACTTCAGCCAAAGCACTTATAGGCGTTGAGCATCCGCCCATTAATGCTTTCAAAAAATCTCTTTCAATTTTTACACATAAAGCGGTTGCTTCATCATTAAAATGCCGGCAGGCATCAAAAACCTGCTGATCCTCTTTTCTGCATACAACTGCTATGGCGCCTTGTGCAGGAGCCGGTAGCATCCAATCTAAATCAACAGCAGTTGAAGGCCTTAAATCGATTCTTTCCAAACCGGCCGCAGCGAAGATGGCGCCATGCCAGTTACTTTCCTTCAGTTTGCGTAAGCGGGTATTAACGTTGCCTCGTAAATTTCCGATCGTAGTATCTGGATAACGGTTCAGCCATTGCGCTATGCGGCGTACACTGCTGGTGGCGATGGTGAGTGGTGAATGGTGAGCAATGAGTGATGAGTGATGAGTGATGAGTGACGGCTCTCGATTCACGTTTGACGTTTGACGATTCACGTCAGTCCATTCTCCATTTATATAACCCAATTTTTCAAGATCGGCTTCATCTTTATAAACGAAAATATCTTTATAAGAACCACGTTTTAAAACGGCAGCCTGCACAATGCCTTCAGCCATTTGTACCGGTACATCTTTTAGAGAATGTACCGCCATATCAATGCGGTTATTTAATAATGCTGCATCCAGCGCTTTGGTAAAAATGCCCTGCACTCCTAATGCATATAAAGGCGTGATCAGATCCGTATCACCTTCACTTTTTATGTAAATCAATTCTGATTGAATGCCATTTGCAGCTAAAAAATTTTTCACCTGCTGTGCCTGCCAAACAGCTAAAGGACTTTCCCTTGTTCCTATTCTTATAATTGTATTTGCCATGATCTATGCAGTGCAAATAAAATCATTTATTGCAGCAATATACTGGCAGCCTTTGGTATCGGTCTTCTTTATTTTACCGGCAGTTTCATTTACAACGCGTTGGATCTTTATATCCAGCATTTCTTCACATAACGGCGATTGAGGATCGGCGATGAATGAATAAGAATGCAGTGATTTCAGTTTTGTCTTGAGATCTTTCAACATGGGAACATGCCTGCGCATATGGTACCATTCAATAAACTCTTCCATCGATTCGGCAATGATTGCTTTTGCCTTCGGTACTTCGGCCTCGCGTTTTTTAAGCGTATCATCTTTAAGCTTCGACAGCTCATCTACATTTACCAGGTGAATATTGGGTAAATGGCGAACGCTTTCCTCTACATTGAACGGAATGGAAAGATCAATGATCAGTTTGCTTTGACCAGGGTTAATATGTGATGCGAGAATAATTGGCTTTTCGGCATTGGTTGCCACAAGAATAATGTCGGCATTCGCAATTTCATCTTCCAACTGATCCATGCCTGCAGTTTTCAATTCGAGTTCTTTTGCAAGAACAAAAGCTTTTTCAGGCGAGCGGTTAATGAGCGTAATATTTTTTACACCGAGGTAATCAACAAGATTCTTACAGGCGCTGCTTCCTATCTTGCCTGTTCCGAGCAAAAGAATTTTTTTATCGCTGAAGTTCTTTACATGCTTCTTTATATACTGTGTAGCAGCAAAAGAAACTGAAACGGTACCGCCGCTCAATTCAGTATTGCTTTTAATCAGTTTGGAAGATTGCAATACTGTATTTACCAGCCGTTCAAAATGCGCTCCTAACAAACCATGCTTCTTTGAAAATTTGGAAGCTGTTTTCAATTGCCCCACAATTTCATAATCACCGAGTATCTGCGAATCCAAACCGGCAGCAACATTAAAGATGTGCTCAATGGCATCCGTTCCTCTTTTTATATATGCTGATTGTGTGAAAGTTTGAACATCGCCTAAAGTTTCAAGGCACAACAGGTTGATCAGGTCATCGGCGCTGTCGGTAAGGCCATAAATTTCCGTGCGGTTACAGGTTGACAACACAAACACTTCTTTTAATCCGAATGAAGTGGCATTATTTAATATAGAAATATATTGTGTGTCATTAACAGCAAATAGGCTGCGTAGTTCAGCATCTGCTTTTTTGTAATTTATTCCCGCAACGCAAAATTTATATAGGTCCATTCTTTCTTAATCCGGTCGTTGCAAAAATAATTTACAAGCTTGCTAAAAGCATGATTAAAATCACATGAACTGTCATTTCATTGTCATGTTTTGAAGCGCTTTCCCTGCGAACGGGTATGTGTATCACATAAAACGGGCAGGAATTTTTTTAATACCAGTACTTAAGTAAACAGCTTTTATTTTTGCGATTTTATGAATGCACAAAGCAGGGCAATAATTTTGATGAATCTTGGTTCGCCCGATTCCACCGCCGTAAAAGATGTAAAAAGATACCTTACGGAATTTTTAATGGATGAAAGAGTGATCGACAAACCCTACCTGTTACGTTCATTGCTGGTAAGAGGAATTATTGTTCCGTTCAGGGCAAAGAACTCCGCCCATGCTTACAGTAAAATATGGACGGATGAAGGATCGCCTTTAATTGTAATAAGCAAACAATTTCAAAAAGAACTGCAGAAAGATTTTGAAGAACCTGTTGAACTGGTAATGCGTTATCAAAATCCTTCCGCTGAATATGTACTAAGTAAATTGCATAGAGAGCGTCCGCAGTTGAAAGAAATAGTATTGTTGCCATTGTACCCGCATTATGCGATGTCGAGCTATGAAACGGCAGTGGAGGATATTAAGCATGTGCATCAGAAAAAGAGATACACAACAACATTAACCACTATAAAACCTTTTTATAATAATGCAGCCTATGTAAATGCTTTGGCTGAAAGTATAAAACCCTACCTGCAAAATGCGTACGATAAAATATTATTCAGCTATCATGGCATTCCGGAAAGGCATGTAATTAAAACTGATGTTACCGGCCAGCATTGTTTAAAAGTGAACCGTTGCTGTCACATTGATTCACCGGCGCATGCGTATTGTTACCGTCATCAGACCATTATGACAACTGAACTGGTGGCAAAGGTTTTGCAGATACCCGGGGAAAAACTGGAACAAACTTTTCAATCCCGGTTGGGAAATGATCCCTGGCTTACGCCTTTCACCGCAAAACGGATAACGGAGTTACCTGGCGAAGGCGTAAAAAAACTGTTGATCCTGTGCCCTGCATTTGTAAGCGACTGTCTTGAAACGTTGGAAGAAATTGCCATGCAGGCAAGGGAAAGCTTTATAGCTGCCGGTGGCGAATCACTAACATTGATACCCTGCTTAAACACAAATCCATTGTGGATACAAACCGTATCCGGCTGGTTAAAAAACTATTTTGCAGGCGATAAAGAAATGATATTTCAATAAGGTTTATGGCTTATCAATACCTGAAGGCTTTGCACATAATTTTTGTCGTAACCTGGTTTGCGGGAATGTTTTATATGCCGAGGCTTTTTATTTACAACACCGAAGCAAATAATAAAGCGGCTGTTGAAAAAAATGTTTTGCATCAGCAATTCGCCGTGATGATGAAGCGGCTATGGTTTGGCATAACCTGGCCGTCGGCGATCCTCACCTTGGTTTTTGGCTTAATTGTTATGTTCAGCGGCCCGTGGGGCAATATCTTATTTACTGCGGAAGCAAGATGGCTGCTGGTAAAACTTGGCTTTGTTTTGTTGCTGTACGGGTATCATTTCTCGATACATACCATTTATAAGCAGCAGGTGGCCGGCGTATTTAAATATTCTTCCCAACAATTGCGCGTGTGGAATGAAGTAGCGACAATTTTCCTCGTGGCGATCGTAATGCTTGCCACGGTAAAACAAAGTATCAGCTTTGTTTGGGGACTGGTTGGACTTGCCGGTTTTGTGATCGTGCTGATGAGTGCTATAAGAATTTATAAAATAGCCAGGCAGAAAAATAACAAGGCCTGAATTACGTTAATTAACTTTTTTAGGGCATAATTGGTAGAAAACTGAAAATAGTACATATTTGCCGAATCAAGGGCAGTCATTATTAATCATCTTAATTACTTCTATAGAAAAAAATTTTTACCCTCTTACAATTGAAGCCTTAGCTAAATATTGAAGTGCTATAAGAAACCAAAATGATTAAAATACAAAAAGTGATGCAAAAAAAAATACTGGCATTAGCCTGTTTTGTGCTGTCGGGCGGCTGCTTTATATCTTCTGTAAATGGACAATCGGGAGTAAACATAATTACAACTGCGGTACCTTTTTTAAGGATCTCGCCCGACGCACGTACCGGTGGTATGGGTGATGCGGGAATTGCTATAAGCCCTGATGCCAATGCCGGTTTTTGGAATTTAGCTAAAACGCCCTTTGCTACTGCGCCCAGCGCATTGGGTGCTACTTACACGCCGTGGCTGCAAGACATCGCGCAGGATGTTTACATGATCGCTTTGGCCGGTTATCATAAACTCGATGAAGATCAGGCTTTTTCAGGCGGCATACGGTATTTTAATCTGGGACAAATTCAGTTTACTGATTACAACGGAAATCTTACGGGAACCGGCCGGCCATTTGAATTTGGACTTGACCTGGGATATTCGAGGAAAATTTCAAGTACGCTGGGTCTTGGTGTTGCGCTCCGTTATATAAATTCTTCTCTGGCCAATGGAGCAGTTTCGCAAAGCGGGGTTAGCTATAAAGCCGGAAGTACCATAGCCGCCGATCTTTCTTTATATGGAAACAACACAGACGAATATGACGGTCATGGCTTAACATATGGCCTCGCGATCACCAACCTTGGCGGTAAAGTGGGATATACTGACAATGCGGATACAAAAGATTTTATTCCTGCAAACCTGGGTGCAGGCGTAGCGTATACCTGGGCCTTCCAGGAATTACACAAGTTTACGCTGGCATTAGATATAAACAAATTACTGGTGCCGGCAGCGCCTGATCCTGATGATTATGTTTCCGACACTACCGGCTTACAGGCGGCACTGGATGAATATCATAACCAAAGCGTATTCAGCAGTTGGTTTAAGTCATTCGGCGATAATAATTACTCCGGTTCGATCGGGGCAGAATATGGCTATGATAATATGTTTTTCTTAAGAGCAGGTTATTACAAGGAAACGAAAGAAATGGGTGACCGCAGTTATTTTACAGCCGGTGTTGGAATAAAATACCAGATTTTCACCTTTAATTTTTCTTACTTAGCTCCTTCAGGCAACGGTGTTACAAGAAACCCCTTGTCAAATACTTTGCGGTTCGGTGTGTTGTTTGATTTAGGCCCGCAGGAATAATTTCTTTTACAATATTTTTAAAGTGAAGGCAATTACCTTCGCTTTCTTTTTTAATAATGTCATTCCCGTGAAAACGGGAATCTTATTTTTATAATCATGAATATACGTGTTGGCTCAGGTGTTGATTTTCACCGGTTAACAGAAGGCCGTGACCTTTGGCTTGGCGGTATAAAAATACCACACACGAAAGGCGCGCTTGGCCACAGCGATGCTGACGTTTTATTACACGCTATCTGTGATGCCATGCTGGGCGCTGCCTGTTTGGGAGATATTGGCGAACATTTTCCCGATACGTCGGGAGAGTTTAAAGATATCGACAGTAAGATATTGCTTGACAGAACGAATCAATTATTAAAACAAGAAAACTACAGGGTGGTAAATATCGACTCCACGTTATGCCTGCAATCTCCCAGGATCAAACCTTATGTTGGCCAGATGCAAAAAGTGATAGCTGACATTCTGCATTTGAATGAGAAAGATGTTTCGATCAAAGCCACCACAACGGAGCGCTTGGGTTTTGTGGGGAGAGAAGAAGGCGTGGTGGCCTATGCGACGGTATTGATAGAAAGAATAAATATTCAATAATCAACGCGCAATAATCAATATTCAAGTTTTTAGGGATTTCTCCTTGAGCATTGAATATTGAACATTGAATATTGAGTGTTTTAAAATAATCAATAATCAACACTTAATAATCAATATTCAAGTTTTTGGGGTTCCCTTGAGCATTGAATATTGAACATTGAATATTGAGTGTTTAAAAAGATAATCAATATTCAAGTTTTTGGGTTTCCCTTGAACATTGAATATTGAACATTGAATATTGAACATTGAATATTGAGTGTTTAAAAAATAATCAATAATCAACACTGAATACTCAATATTCAAGTTTAGTGTTTTTCTTGTATATTGAGTCTTACCCTTAACTCCTTAAAACGATTAATTTATGGGCAATGAAAAAAAATTTGATCTTGAAGACCGACTGATTGATTTTGCTTCAAGGATAATTGATGTTGTCGAAGCATTACCTAATACAAGAGCTGGAAATTATATTGCCGCCCAACTTATTCGCTGCGGATTGGCGCCATCACTGATGTATGGCGAAGCACAGGCTGCTGAATCAAGAGACGATTTCATTCATAAAATGAAATTACTCGCAAAAGAATTAAAAGAAACGAGAGCATGTTTAAAATTGATATTCAGAAAGGAAATGATTAAGCCGGCGAAAAAGCTTGAACCGTTGAAAAAGGAAAATGAAGAATTGGTTGCAATTATTTCTAAAAGTATTGAAACAGCCAAAAGGAATATTCAGAAAAGCAAGAACAAGGATAATAAATAGGAAGAAAATAATCAATAATCAACACTCAATAATCAATATTCAAGTTTTTGGGGTTCCCTTGAGCATTGAATATTGAACATTGAATATTGAGTGTTTTAAAAAAATAATCAATAATCAACACTCAATAATCAATATTCAAGTTTTTAGGGATTTCTCCTTGAGCATTGAGCATTGAACATTGAATATTGAGTGTTTAAAAAGATAACTTTCGTGCAATCTGTAACAATAAAAATAATCAACAACTCCTCCAATACTTTACCCGCCTATGAAACCATCGGTTCATCGGGCATGGATCTGCGGGCTAATCTTGAAGAACCTGTTAAACTATTGCCCCTGCAACGCGCCTTGATACCAACAGGCCTGTTTATTGAATTGCCTTTAGGGTTTGAGGCACAGGTAAGGCCGCGCAGTGGTTTGGCCATTAAACATGGGATCACCTGCTTAAATTCGCCAGGGACGGTTGACAGTGATTACAGGGGAGAATTAAAGATTGTTTTAATAAATCTTTCCAATGAAACCTTTACCGTACAACACGGTGAGCGGATAGCGCAAATGGTCATTCAGCCCGTGGTGAAAGCAGATTGGCAGGAAGTTGAAGTTTTAAATGAATCGAAACGGGGTGCAGGCGGTTTTGGTCACACAGGAAAATAACAACATGAAGAAATTAGTTTTAATAATAATAATTGTTGGATCAGTTGCCAGCGGATGCCGCACGGCAAAGAAGGCACAGGTTGTGAAAGACACGGTCGTTACTGCTTCACCTGCGGAAAAACTAAACCCTGTTGACTCGGCTGCGATCTTAAAGCAACAGCTTGCTGACGCTATTAATACGCCATTAAATTTTACCACTTTCTATGGCAAGGCAAAAGCCAATTACAGTTCACCGCAGGCATCGGGCAATGCCACGGTGTATATAAAAATGCGAAAAGACAGCATTATCTGGATCTCTGTTACCGGACCGTTGAATATTGAAGGCGCCAGGGTTTTGGTTACGCCCGACAGCGTTAAGATAATTAATAAGCTCGAGGGAACCGTGCAATTAAGCAGCATAGAACGTCTTCAGCAAATAACAAAGCTGCCATTGAAATTTGGCGATTTTCAAAACATAATTTTAGGAAGGCCGGTTTTAAATGATGGCGATAGCCAGTACTATGAGCTAAAAAAAGATTCGATAACACTTACTGAAACAGGTGAATTGATGCAATATATGTATTCATTTACCAAAAGCAATTTCCGGCTTGGGCAAAGCAATATGCAAACAACAGATAGTAAGATTGATATGGCAGCCAATATTTTTTACAACGGCTACCAGCAAATAAATAATATGCCTTTTGCTACAGGCCGCGACGTGGCGGTTACAGGATCTTCCCCCGCAAACCTCCAGTTAAATTTTAGGGAATATAATTTCAACCAGCCGCAGAGCTATGTGTTTACAATTTCAAAAAATTATACGATCAAATACGAATAAGGATTTCAGAGCGTTAACTTAGCAACCATCACTTCAAACAATCTTGTTCATGATCAAAAAACTGTTGGCAGCTTTCACCTGTTTAATGTTGGTAATTGCAGCGTGCGCTCAGGATGGAGAAACCAGGGAAGACATAGAAAAAAAACAGCAACAGCTTAAAAAAGAAATTGATGATCTCAACAGAACACTTGGCCAGATAAAATCAAGCAAGAAAAAGTCTTTGACCCAATTGGCGTTAGTGCAAAAGAAAATTGCCGCCCGCAATGCGCTTATTAATAATATCAACAAAGATCTGCGCAGGCTTGATAATACGATTTATCTCAACCAGCTTGAAATAAACCGCATGAAGATTGAGCTGGATTCATTAAAAATGAATTACGCAAAAAGTCTCGTGTTTGCCTATAAAAACCGGAGCAATTACGATTACCTGAACTTTATTTTTTCCGCCACCACTTTTAATGATGCCATTAAACGGGTCGCTTATTTGAGGAGTTACCGGCAATACCGCGAAACCCAGGTAACTACCATACAAAAAACACAGGATGTACTGCAGGGGAAGATAACTACGCTTACCTCAAACAAAACAGAAAAGCGCGCTGCTTTAGTTGACCAGGGAAAGCAACTAAATGTTTTGCAGGAAGACAAAAAAGAACAGAATGATGTTTTAAAAAATCTAAAAGGCCAGGAAAGTGATGTAGCTAAGCAGATTAAACAAAACCAGCGCGATCAACAAAAATTAAAAAATGCCTTGCAGGTTATTATCAACCGTGAAATAGCGGAAGCCCGCAGAAAAGAGGCAGCCCGCCAGAAAGCTATTGAAGATGCAAAGAAAAAAGAAGCGGCAGCGAATCCTACAGCCTCATCAAATACACCTTCCGGCAGCACTAATAATACGGCCAGTGTTGCGGCATCTGCTCCTAAATCCAATCGTGTTTACAGTCCTTTTGAATCCACTCCCGAAGGCCTAACCGAATCTATAAATTTTGAAACGCGCAGAGGCAGTTTGCCCTGGCCGGTTAGCTCAGGTATTGTGAGTATTCATTTTGGCCCTTACGAAATTCCAGGCACAAAACTTAAAGGAAACAGCGATGGCATAACCGTATCACTGCCTGTAGGCGCTTCGGTAAAATCTGTTGCAGATGGCGTTGTTTCTGCAGTATTTGATATGGGCAACGGCCAGGCTGTGGTAGTAAGGCATGGTAAATATTTTACTGCTTACAGTAACCTTGCTTCCATAAAGGTTTCGCGTGATGCACAGGTTCAGGCTGGCACTGTTTTAGGCACAGCCGACAGGGGTGAAGACGGAGATGGCCAGGTTGTATTTATGGTAAGTAATGGTAATGGTTATCTCAATCCTGAAAACTGGCTGCGTTCGAGATAATTTGCTTTCACGTCATCTGACATTATTACAAGGTTTCAAACTGATTTAAGTTATTTATGGCACGATTTTATAAACCATAGATAGGTATAAATTATTTGAAATGAAAACTGGTCATAAGCAATTAGCTAAGCCCGTGCTTGCCATGTTATTGGCTTCTGTTATGCTTTTCTCCTGCAGCGCAACCGTAAAAGTACCAAAGCATCCTGGGCCCGGGGAGCCACCGCCAAAAGTTGAAATTCATCGGTAGAATTTTATTATCTATCTATATATCAAAAATGGTTTGTATTATGCAAGCCATTTTTTTATCTATAAGTGTTTGAAGTTGTTTTATTCCGGGTGAATTGTGAGGAGTGAGTTGCGAATGAGCCCACATGTTTAGCGTTGCTTACTCACCTTACCCACTGACGATGTACAGTTAATTTGACAATAGAGATACTACTTATCGCAGGTTCTGTTTGTGTAATTTAATTCCCGTTTGGCAAACAGCCTTATTCACGCATATATGCATACATGTTTTGATAAGATTTGGGAGAAATATTCGTATGCTTTTTAAAAAAGTTGGAAAAATAAAAAGGGTCATTAAAACCTAATTGATAAGCGACTTCTTTTACTGAAAGTTTCCGGTAGGTAAGCAGCCGTTTGGCTTCAGAAGCTATCAGCCCATAGATCACATTTTGCGCTGTTCTTCCCGTATGCAGTTTAGCCTGTTCATTCAGTTTTGCTTCTGTAGTATTCAACATGGCAGCAAATTGCGCAAGTGCATAATTATGTTCAAAATTTGCTCTTACCGCTTCAAGGAATTTCAGGAAAAGCGCATCCGGTTTCCATATTTCATCGCCGCGTTCCAGTTTTGCACGATTTACTTCTACCAGTATCAATTCAATGCGTGAATGAATAGAAATAAGATACTGATATGGTTTTTCTTCCAGCTCTTTTTTTATCAGTTCGAGTTGTTGATGTATGGTTTGATAATTGGCAACAGGTATCACTTCATTCCTGTCGAAGTGACAAAATAAACCGTTCTGGAATGTCAGCTCAATATCATTATCATTCTTGCAAAAAAAGTCAAGCGTAAATTCAAGGATAAAACCTTCTGCTTTATTCCATGTTTTAAAGTAATGGATCTGTCCTGATGTTATGGTTAATACTTCATGCTGTTTTAAGGTGAACTCATTTTCATCTACCACAAGTTTTTCAGTTCCTTTCAAACACCATATGAACACATATTTTCTGAGTCTTCTTGGCGTGCTGATGTTTGGATATGCTTCGAAGGTTTTAATATCTATCATCGTGGTACTGTTTTCATGGCAATGTGTTTAAAGGTACGTGTGTTGATTTTTATACAAGATGTAAACCTTTTTTAACTGGAAAATGTTTTTTGTCCGATGAATTCACATTGAGACAACCCAGATAACAGAACTGCTTAAAACCTTTGTTCACTCATTTGCTTTGTACGACTAAAAGTGAATTTTTTGCTCCTGTTTGTGTACATATTTAAGCAAGCCATTGCGCGGGTTTAATTATTCCGGAAGCACAATGAATTTTAAATATATGAAGTAAGAAAAAGGAGGGAGCATGCCATAGCTAACTTGATTTGTAATCAATTATTTGATCAAGCCTGCTTTGTTATGATGAACGATACTGTGTTTCTATCCCAACGCCATTGGTTAAAGTTTGATACACTACACAATATCGCTCAGTGAGCTTTTTAAGACTTGTCAATTGTTCCTCAGTAGCATTTGAATCAAGATCAAATTGTAAGCGGATCGTTTTAAAACCAACCGGTACTTCTTTTGAAACGCCTAATGTCCCTTTAAAGTCAAGGTCTCCTTCTGCCTTAATGGCGCCGTCATTTATTTCAATACCCAATGCCGTTGCCACTGCTTTTAAAGTAACGCCGGCACAGGCCACCAATGCTTCCAGCAACATATCTCCCGAACAAGCCAGAAATCCCGTGCCGCCTGTAGCCGGGTGAAGGCCGGCTGCCACCAATGCCTTTCCTGTTTCTATTTTACAGGATATGCCTTCGCTTATTTTCCCTTCTGCTTTTAATGTTATCACGGCAGATTCAGGTTGCATGCGGTATTGCTCTTTAAGCGGCGCCTGTAAGGCTTTAAGTTCTGTTGCATTCATGGGTGCAAGTTTAGGTAAAAAAGGAAGAGTTAAACGAAGCCGCGGAGTATAAGTTGTAATAAAGAATGAAGGAATAAGGAATGAAGAATAAGGAATAAGGAATGAGAAAGTTGTTGTTTACTTTCTTATTTTATGTTTCTCATTTCTCATTTTCGATTCGTCATTATTTACGTTTGACGTCCTCATTGTTTATAAACTTCAATATGGTAATTTTTGTTCCTTCTTCAATCCTCATATAATAATGCCTGCAGCCAAGCCCTATTATAAATCATTCTTTACTGGCGATTGCATTACAGGAATCCCATTTTTAAAAAATGTATTTATGAACCTGCGGTATAAATCAACCCTTTGGTTGAATAAAATTTATAAAGAAACAAACCGCAGAGTTGCACGGAGGTTAATCACAGAGTCGAAGGAGTTATGTAGTAAACTTTAAAATGAACACCGCTTGTTGGCGGTTCGTGCTTTCACTTTGGAGCAGTAAGCGTTCCTTTGCTGGTCTTGTGACCTGCAAATTCGATTGTCTTAGGATATATTATTTTCGTTTTTAAAACTCTAAGTTGGTGATAACACTTTAACTGTTCGGAACATTCAATACGTTGTCACAGGCCATAATAGCCCCTGCCTTTAGGTAGGGGTATATTTTAGTTGTCTCTAAAACGGCTTTAGCCTAAACAGTCATTTTTGGCTAAAGCCAGTTGACTACCTGGAAAGCCTGGGCATCAAGCCTTCAAAAATTTCCCGTAATGATTTTTGGTACCTGTCTCCATTCAGGGATGAAACACAACCTTCATTTAAAGTAAACCGCAACCTCAATCGCTGGTACGATTTCAGCGATGGTAAAGGCGGTAACATTATTGATTTTGGAATCAAATATCATCATTGCGGTGTTAGCGAATTTTTGAAGAAAGTGCCCCGCTCTTTTTCTTTTCAACAGCAAAAAAACCTTCCAAAACAACAGGATGAGGAAGCAAAGAAAATAACGATTATAAATGCGAAAGAGATTTCTTCGCTTGTGCTTATCAGGTATCTGTATAAAAGAAAAATACCGGTTGATATTGCAAGAAAATTTTGCAAGGAGATAGATTACGAATTGTATGGCAAACAATACTACGCAATAGGCTTTAAAAACAATGCCGGAGGCTATGAATTGCGAAATGAAAAATTTAAGGCAAGCAGCTCTCCAAAAGATGTGACATTAATTAAAAGTAACGTCGATAAAATTTCAGTGTTTGAAGGCTTTTTCAACTTTCTTTCCTACCAGGCAATTCACCAGCAATAGGAGCAACCCAACAGCAATTTCCTTATACTCAATTCCACTTCTTTTTTCGAGAAAAGTTTGCCTCTGATGCAATCTTATAAATCGGTTAATCTCTATCTCGATTGTGATGCAACCGGACAAAAATGCAGTCAAAAAGCAATTGCACTTGACCATGCAAAATTCGTGGATGAAAGTGCTCTGTATAAAAACTATAAAGACATGAATGATTGGGCGGTGCATATCGGGCAATCTCCAAAACAGAGCATGAACATAAAGCAATTCTTATTTCACCAGTTTGTTATCAACCTTTTCAGAAGCATTAAACTATTTAAAAATGAATGAAGCATTAATGGAGGTACATGAGATAGCACGCGTTGCCACTATCGGCCAGAAGTACGATTGTCGGACAATCGCATTCTGGCCGCTCTTACTCTTGGATTCACAGATAAAATAAACATGCTTGAAAGGCTGACAATGCTGAATAAAAAAGCAAAGGTGAATAGCGTACACATCTCTTTAAATTTTGATCCTTCGGATAAATTAAATAAGGATGGACTAAAAGATATTGCTGACACCTATATGCAGAAAATAGGCTTCGGCGAGCAGCCTTATCTCGTGTATCAACATAATGATGCCGGGCATCATTTAAGTCCCTACGAATTAGTAGAGGATATGTTTATTAACGAACTTATTGCTCAACTTGGGATTGAAAAAGGGAAGATAGTTTTAGTTCCTGGCAATCATGATTTAGACAAAAGTAAAGTAACTGATCCTTCAGAAACAGGTTTACTGGGTAAGAGTACAATTGAAGGAATAAATACTTATATCGAGAATTACAGGAGTGTTTGGCATGAAGGCTATATGCGTATTGAAGATTACAAAAGTTTTGAAAATAAATTTTATAAGCTTTTATGTCCAAGCATTTTGCTTACCGATTCTATTGGAACATTATTGTTGAGTGTTACTGTAGTGGCAAACGTATGCCGTGCAGTGTGATAAGTGAGTTCTTTTTGAATACCGCAGAGATCAGCTATCTCTTTTAAATATCCGTTCATTTTTTGGTTACTTAAAATAGGAAGCGGTATATCATTTGCCACACACTTTGGATGGTCTTTATACTTATCAAGTATTTCTATAGCCAATGGCAATAGAGGCACAGGTGCAGGAGTTGTAGATTTTTGACGCTTTATGAAAAGCCACTTCTTGCCATCAATACCAATCCTTATCTCTGATGACTTTAATTTTTTTACATCAGCATATGCAAGACCGGTGAAACAACTAAAAAGAAAAATATCTTTAACAAGTTTCAGCCTCTCAGTTAGGAATGTCTTCTTCATAATAGCGTTCAATTCATGTTCTACGAGAAACTCTGTGTCAACTTCTTTCGCCTTAATGAATATCCTATGAATGGATCTTTGGAAATAAAACTTCGCTTCACAGCCACCAAAATGATTTTCTTAAAATCGCCGAGATACTTCATAGCAGTGTTGTGAGCGCAAACCTCTTTCTTTAAGTATTCAAAATCGGAAATAAAAGAACAAACTAAAAGTTTTTCCCACCATAGTGCTCAATTTTTGCGGTGATAAAATTAGAACTGCAGCTTTTATGAGACAAGATGTTCGATTATTAAACAGGTTAATAATCAGTGAGTTAATTCAAAATTCGGGAGTAAGTTTTTTCGTGGCATTTAAACTCCCGAATTACTCACCTTTTTTTTGAGCCTAAATAAGAAATTTGATGGTTGATACCAACAAAAAAGCCTGCAAATCATTGAATTTGCAGGCTTTTAGCTCTTTTTGATAATGTATTCTGCGGTGAGGGAGGGATTCGATCCGCCGCGGCGGAACAGTTTAACCCAAATTAAATAAAAAAGCTGCCTTTAATTATCAGACAGCTTCCGCTTTTCGCGGTGAGGGAGGGATTCGATCCGCCACGGCGGAACAGTTAACCCAAATTAAATAAAAAAGCTGCCTTTAATTATCAGACAGCTTCCGCTTTTCGCGGTGAGGGAGGGATTAACACCTCTGCTCTATAAGCTTGAATTTCATTACCTTAAAAAACTTGTTGCTTTTAACTCACGAATTACTCACTATTCTTTTACTCAAAAAGCTGCTAAATTCAATTATGCAAAATTACAACTTAGATTGTTACGTGTACGCAGGGCAAAATATATTTAGCAACACAAAAGCGATGTTTTGCAAATAAAATCGCGTGCATCTAAGTCGCATAAAAAAGGTCACCTGAGAATAGGCAACCTATTGTTAAAGATGAAGGATACTCCAATACTGTAATAACTTATCACAGTGGTTCACTGACAATACCTCTAAACAATTTACTCAGTTAAAATCAACCGACGATTTGCTTTTTAGTTGTTGTAGATTTTCGATAAAGGCTTAACAGATATACCAGGCTTCCTTTCGCCGGATGAAAGGAAGGTAAATATTTAATATACCCAAAATTCTGTAAATCACTAATTCTCTTGTGATATGTTGAAAAGCTGTAAATCTTGCAGCTTTTCATAATTTTCCTTCTTGTAACCGCAATTGGATTCTCAAACTGGTTTACATTCCATAGTTCAAACAAAGCCATATATAAACTGATATGACTAACTGTTAAACGGTCATCCTGTTCAACTGCAGAAAAAAAGTCAGTTAACTGAGCAATGTACATATACGTTACCTCTCTAAATTGCTTTCTAATAATTTCTCAACATCTGAAAGCCTATAGTAGTGTATTCCACCAATTTTAGATGAAGGAAGCTTACCCGTCACACGCAGGTTTTGCAAAGTGCCATCTGAGATATCTAGCATTTTTCTTACCTCCCCACTTCTAAACCATGCTTTAAAAATTCTTTCCTTTTGAGATATTGCCAACAGTTCTTTAAAATCGTTCAACAATTGTTTGCGGAAATTCTGCAAGTCGTCCTTTGTAATTATTTCGATTGGCATGTGTCGGGTAATTTTGAAAAATGAATTGTGCTTCCAGAAAAACGATTGCACGAGGGTTTATAACATATATAGCCAAATTCATTAAGCTCTCGGATGCACCTGTGATATGTCGTCAGACTATAAATTTTTGCAAGTTGCATAAGGTCCTGACCATACACGATGATAGGATTTTCGTGGTTGCTCTTTTCCCATAATTGCACAATTGCCATGAACAAACTAATATGTATTGGCCCTATTCTGTTATCCTCTTTAATAGCGTTGAAAAATCCTGAAATCTCCGGCAACAAACTCATACAACGACAAATTTTCAGTAATTGATTCTTGTCTATGCGATCTTCTGCCTTTTAGTTTTTTTTTGGGCAGGCGCTTCTTTGTCCTCTTTTGCAACAGATGCCTTCTTTGCGCTTTGTTTTTCTGCAATCTCTTGCTTATTTTCAGGTTGCATAGTTTGCGCTGTTTGTTCTTGTTTATTTTTTTGCATAAGCTCACTTAATGAAATTTTCTGCCCTTTATCATCAAATGCACTCAATGCTTTAAAAGCGACATTTGGCGTGAGGAATATTTTTTCTTCTTTGCCATTAATCAGAAATGTTGCTGATTGCAGGTTGCCACGCTCCAATGATCGTATGAGGCTCTCTTTATACTTTTCATTCTGCAATTCTTTAATTGGATATTTTGCCAAGGTCTGTTCCAAATCAAATCCATAGTTTTGATGATACTGCTTAAACTGATTATTGCCACTCTGCGTTGTATTCTTAAAATCAAGCTGCAGCCAGGCCGTATATTTTTCGTGTTCTTTGCTGGTAAGTGTCTTATGAACAGCCCTTCCGTCTAACAAATTATAGCCTTCCTTTAGGGTAATATTTTTGTCGGGATAAAAAGTCTGCCTGGTTGTATCCCCGTTTTCCTTTTTCAGTTCCATATCATACCTGTTAAAAAAGAACATGTCTGATTCATCGGACTTTTTAAAATGCAAGGCGGCCTTTATATTGTCAGTGCCGTAATCTTTTTGCATGTTAAGTGTAAACTCCGGGTTTTGTTTTTCTATGTTTTTCCGCAGTTCTTCATTTAAAGTATCTTCAAATCCTGTGCGCTTCAACTGCTCTGTCAGATACTCATAATTTTTTTCGTTCATAACCGAATTTTTATTTGTGATTAAATAATTGGATAATAATTGCTGTAAGTGTTTTTCCTCATTCGGAGCTAAATAATCGCCTGCAGCCGCTCCGTAGATTATTTTTTTAAGAGCATTTTCTACGGAATCAACTTTAATAACATTAAAGCAATCCCTGTCGCTGATGTTGTTGCTTGCGAATTCCTCCGCCTCATCCGGTTTTTTAAAAAAATACATATCATGATCTTGTAAAAAATAGCTCATAGAATTATAGGCCATCCAATATCTATTTCTTTGAATAGCCTCCTGCAAACTGTCCATCCCGGTTTCTGAAATAATATGCTCTTCCATCGCTATTTGTTAATGATTAGGAAAGTCGCTATACTGAGCCTGCTTAGTCAGATATAATCTTTGCGGCTTCGAGATGGTGTGGCTTAAGTGCAAGATGCAGATCCCGGCTGCTATTTTTTTCCAGCACATCAACTGACAAATACTTCGTATCAGTCAGGGTAAATTTTGGAAGCGCGATGATACAGGATGCTGAAGAATCGGCGGGCAATTTATCAAAGCTGTTAAAGGTATAAACAGGTGTAAGCTCCAACTCCTGTGTAGCTGTCCGTTTAGATTTTTGCCTGTCTTTTATATGGAATCTGATATTGTCTATGTCGTAGCTAATCTTAGAATTATTCTTTAGCTGCAGCCTTAAATAAATGACGTCATTGTTGATATAGATCCCACCAACCCTTAATTGTATCTGGTCTTTTGAAATCCGCTTTCCGTGTTTTATTTTCCTTGCATCAATTTTTCCGGCAACGGCGTTAAACATTGCTTCGTTTTTACCAGAGGTCAGTTTTATTAGTTGCTGACTAATAGAATCGTTTGTTACAGCGATACCTGCTTTTACAACAATATTCAATTGAGAAGGCTGCAATGCATAGTCAACATTGAAAGTATATAAGCTGCCATCAACTGTTATTACACTCAGGTTAGTCTGCATAAAACCTGGCTTGTCAGCTTTTACCTGCACAATATTTTGAGTGCCTTGTGGCTGTTGCACTAGAATATCTTTGCTACCTCTGTCAACACTTTGCACAGCAATCGGAAAGATCAGGTTTGTTGTTTTATTACAGGTAATTGCAAGATTGGTGGATGGAATGAAAGAATACGTTACGTTTTGAGCGATTGTTCCGGCACTAAACAAGCTGAAAAGCACCACTGTTCCGAACACACATTTCCAGTTCATACTTGATTATGTTAATGGTTTAAAAATTATTTATCGTTAGTGTTTCTGAGTAACACCTTATATCCGGATTTAACGGTAACCTTAATGAGTTTTACTTTTTTTCCGATTAACGTTTTGGCAGTTTCAATTCCTGCACTTGTCGCCTGTGCGCCAAGAGAGGGGTCAATCATAGTGGCATTCATTCCGCTTATGGCCCTGTTTGCAGATTCTTTGGCAACCGTTCTGTTGATAGACCCGGGAACAAATATGCCTTCCTGCCCATCCATATCATACACTGTTAATGCCACAGGCAGTATTGTATTTTGATGCCGGATAGATTCAATGTCAATTACCAGGCGTTCATTTGATATGGACGCGGTGCCATAAACGAAAGTGCCCGATGGCAGGTTTACGTTGTTAATGGTCACATCAGTCGTTAGAGCTAGTTTAATTGTTGATCCTGCAACAATAGTCTGGGTTTCAGGCACTATGCATTCAATTGGATTATTGTAAGGTGAGTCTTTACCGGTATCAACATCATTCATTCCATAAAACCCATTGTGCTCATCTCTTTGAATAATTGTATCATGTATTAATAACAAGTTGTTATTTGAACGCAATAAAGAAATATCAGCCTTGTTGCTTTTTGTTTTTACGGAGAGCTTTTTACCATCAGCTTGCTTTGAATAAGCGGCTTTATCAGGATTTTGTATCGCTTGTAACTTGTCCAGCACTTCATTTAGTTGCACCATCTCCGGATCTTCCGTCCTGTCCTCTTTCATTTGCCGCATCATGTCCTGCAATCTGTCTGATTCTATCGAATGGTTATATTGGGAAAGTCTTTTAACCGGTTCATTAGAAGTTGTCTTTGATCGTGAACTTGTTTTTGAATTATTTAAAGCCTCCTTTAGCTCATCCAACTTATCATAAACTTTAGCCTTGTTGGCATCAACACTATAATCCTTCAACATTAAACCATTAGTGTTTCCAAAAGTATCTTCCCCTGGTTTATGCCAATACGGATCTGCCTTTGCTGCATCCATTGCTCGTTGCGCCTGCAGGCTCGCCTGCTGATAAAAACTTAGCTTATCGAGGCCTTTGTCATCCTTTAACTTCGGATCAGGCAACCTAACATTCAGGCCGCCCGTAGCAGCGGCGTTGGCCGTGAATGCATCGCCTTTTCCGCCACCCAATGCCCAAAATAGCAGCGTGATAAACGGCAATGTTAGCAATGGTAAAATCAAGAAAAACTTTCGCTGTTTCTTACTCCTCAATGACTCATTCATCTGTTTAATTTTTTGATTTTTATTATTGTGATAAATAGATGTTTTCAAGCAGTGCAATACTGTCCATCAGTTCCGGCCGTTCAGATAATAAACTATCAAGCAACGTTTGGCCTTCTTTCGTCTTATTCAATTCCAGGATATCGGTTTTATACCGTTCAATCCTGTCATATTCTTTTTTAGTTATAGTACTATCGCTACCTGATCTTTTCAAAAAAACTTGCGGCTTAACGCTCTCCGCAATACTGATTGTTCCGGCTCTTTTAGTCTTACTGTTTAATGCGTTTACAACCAGTAGTGCACTGCTGCCCCCAAATAGCAGGCAGAAAATTAAAAGGCACACATTTTTCTTTCGGCTTGAAAGCTGCTCAAACCTTACCTGGAGAAAAGCCGCAATCCTTTTCTTACACCTAACCCATCTCGATGCTATCGCCTGCAATGCTGAAGCCGTTGGCATCAACTTGTTTTCGTTTTTATGTTTGATAAAAAACATTTTTTAGCGGTTTACGATTTTCAAATCTTTATTTTCTATGGTATTCCAGCGTTCAATTAAAAATCCATGAGGGTTATTGTCTGAACGGGAGACATTTCTTAGAAAACCTTCTGTTATAAGGCTTCTGGTAACAATACTGGTAGAACGAATAATCTTTTGGATGGCATAGCAGCGCCAATAAAAAGGGTATTCACTAGTGTTAAGATATATGCTGTCAACCGATACTTCCTGACTGATATTCCCGGATATGATGTTTGCGTAGTAGCCATTTTCCTTTAAATTGTCATAGGCTCTTTTCGCGCTTCCATCAGCGAGATAGAGCGCCTTTGTAATATTGTCTTTTATCACCTTATCATCAGGATCAAGGGTGAAAAAATATCCATGAAATGTCCTGATGTGATCCCTCGCTTCCACAGCAATATTATCCTTTCGGTCGCCGGCTGCCGCCTGCAATACTTTGCCATTCGCCAGTATGTAAATACTTTGTTTGCTTTCTTGTATTACGCGGTAACATTTTATAAGCGCAAACGCGCTTAGGCATAAACTGCCAACTACAACGAGTATAGCAAATCCTCTCACCATCCTGAAAGCCGAATCAATGTTTTTTAACTGTTTAAACATGGCACTTGGTTTTTATTTACCCGATAGTTTGTTATGCTGATAATTACTGCCTCCTCCGTTATTGCTTCCCGTATTATCACCATCTTTAAAATATCCTGAACTTACTCCTGACCCGGACATGCTGTTTTGTATTTTACCTGCTGCATTACCAAACGCATCCGCTACCATTCCTGCCCCTGATGAAACAGTAGAAATAGCTGCTTTGGAGGTACTGCCGAAAAGAGAGGTTACTTTATAAAGCAAGGTGTTGCCACCACCAGCATGCACGATATAGTTGGCAACAGAAGGAACGGTGAAATAGCCCACTATGCCAATAATCATAAATATGAGATAGGCTATATCAGTGCTACTAAAAAATGTGTTACCGGTTTCATTTATCTGGCTTATATCCAACGCCAGCATCAGTTCCTGTATTTTGCCGATGATTGCACCGAAGATATTTGCAACAGGTAACCAGAGGAATATATTAATGTATCGCGCAAGCCAGACTGTAAGTGTATGCTGAAAGCCATCAAATACTGCGAGGCCAAAAACCAACGGGCCTAATATTGCGAGTACAATAAGATAGAAAGTCCTGATGGTATTGATGCATAAGGCAGCAGCCTGGAAGAGGATCTCCAGCGCCTGCGACATCCACTCTTTCACCGAATTTTTAAAATTGTAAGAAGCTTTGGCCATGGCAAACTTCACATCATTGCCGATGCCCTCAAATACGCCTTCCCCTCCGCCACCAGGATCGTCGGGGTGCGTGTACTTATACCACTGATCGCGATCTCCCATGCCATCATCTCCAACATACATTTGCCAGGCATCGGTATTTTTTATAGCCTCTTCCTTTTGTTCAAGCAGTGTTATGATAGCCTGGTTAGAACCTTCCACCATACCTGCCGTGCCGGACACCGTGGGTTCCATGACACCGTTGATCAGGGCAATAACGGAAGGAAACAAAAGAATAGCCATGCCAATAGTAAAGGGACGCAACAGCGGGTAAAAATCAATGGGTTCAGCATTGGCAAGATGTCGCCATACACGATAGGCGATATACCAGGTGGCAGCAAAGCCGGCAAGGCCGCGCCCTACGCCGATTAACTGGCTGCAAAGCGGAATCATCTCATCATATAACTGGTCCAGCGTTGCCTGCATGTTTTTCAAATCATCACCATAATCGCCGCCGCTTTGTGCGTACATCGCAAAGGGCAATAGCATTCCACACACTGTTGTAACAACAGCTTTCACACGCATCTTCATATTTTATTAGATTATTTTTTTATACCGTAAATACCACCGACCGTATTCAGATCATTTTTTGAACGGGCACGCTGTAAGGAAAGCACGCTTGTATTGTTATTAAAATGCCGCAGGAACGTGAGCCTGTCCTGCATGTCGTTGAAGAGTGCATCTATCCGGCTTAGGCGCTCATCGTCCGAAGCTCTTAAAATGCCATCTGTTATTACGTTCGTCAGATCACTCACCCCTTTAATACTTTCATCCAGCAGTTTATCATACACCTTTGCGATGTATATTATTTCGTCTGGCGAAAAATTATTATCTGCTTTGAATCTTTCAAACGCAACCGAATACTCAGACACTATCTTAAGTTCGTAATCAATAATCCCTGCTACCTTACTGTATTGCTGCACAACCGGGCTTACTTTCATCAGGCCGTCGAGGAAAATATCATGCAGATCAAAATTCCCTTTTGAGATATCGCGTACAGCATTGTATCCGTCAGACAAAATATCATAACCTGTTACAAGGTCTTCATAAATATCTTTTAGCTGAACAAGCTTTTCGCAGTCAAGAATCAACTGCTGTATCTCGAATGATTGTGCTTTCACTCTATTGCTTATTGTAAAGGCAAACACAGAAATCAACAGCACTACAATCAGTCTTTTCATAGTTGTTTATTTTAAATTATTAGCCGAACGGCTGAAGTTTATATCATTTTTTTCTTTTTGCCTCGACAAGGCAAGTATCTTAACGGCTTGTTCAAAATGCTTGACAAAGGCGTACTTATCCTGCATGTCCTCATAAATAATATTTATCCGGGCAATACGTTCATCGTCTGTCATTTCCACATCACCATCGGAAGTAACCATCGTAAGTTCCCTGTCAGCAGCTTCTGTACCGTTCAACAAATTTTTAAGCACCGCGTTGATATATTGCTTTTCGCTTTCCTGTAAACATTCATTGCTGTTGATAAAATCCTGGATGATATTGCTTACCTTCCTGATATTATCTTCATATCCTTTTGCTGCTTCTATCTTTTCATAACCCGCGATGGAATTGTTCACTGTTTTAAGCGAATTGAAATAGTTGTTGTGCAAATCGAAGTCGCCGTTTTTAATATCATCAATTAAATTCCATCCCTCGTTTGCAATCCTGTATCCCTTTTCAACATAACCGGCATATACCTGGAACGCGGCTATTTGCTGGGCGATGTATTTAAGTTTTGTTTTTTTCTGTGCGAAAAAGTTTTGCCCGCTGGCTGATACACAGGCACACAAAACACAAATCACTATTAACTGCTTTTTCATATACGCTGTGTTTATTTGATACCGTACAATTGCCTTACCACATCGGCTTCATTCAAATCACTGGAACGTTGCAGGCTAAGCATGGCATTTTGATTGTTAAACATTTTTAGATCGTCATAATTCTCGTCCATCGCTTCACCTGCGCCAGTAATGATTTCAAGCCGTTTTTCATCAGACATCTGTGTAGAAAAGGAATTAATAACAAGAAAAAGCTGGTCAAGGTTTTTCAGGCTTTGATCGAGGATTCCGCTATAAACCTTTCCCATGTAATCCAGTTCATCTGCTGTGAAGTGTTTATCCTGTTTAAACAGGTTAAACGCGCTTTCATATTCGTCAACAATTTTTACCTGCTTATCAACGATGTCTTCGATCCGGTGATAATATTCAATCACCTCTTTCACCTTCCATAATTCATCGAAATAATCCCCATACAGGTCTTTCTGCTTTTCTACCCAATCCGATATCTCAGTAAGTTTAGTTTCAGAAAGAATATTCTCCATCTCCTTTTGTGCATTTTGCAGCCAGATCGTTTTGTTCTGCATACGCTGCACCTGAAGATCAACAGCCATTATAACTTTCTTTACGCCGGCTTTAATCACCTCTGCAATTATAAATTGTGCATTGGCTTTCTGCGATGAATTAGCTACAACCAAAAGCGTCAACACCACACCCTTCATCAACACTCGCTTTTTCATATTATTTATTTTATTTTTTCAAACTTGTTGCTGCCAAGCAGCAGCGCATCTTCATCGGGTAAAAATGAGATCAGTTTACCTTTCGTTTGTTCTTCCAATAGGTTAGTTTGCTCGTTAAAAATTGCAATCCAATCTTCGGTTTTGTATTCAAGGGGAAGCACTTGTTTATTCCTTATTTTTTGATAAGATGTATTATGTTTTATAGTATAATAATTATTGTTTTCGTCAGGCTGGTTTATTATTAATGTGTCATTTCCTTGTGAGTACTCGCCTTCAAATGCCCTGACATATGTTCCCTGCATGTAAGATTTTACTTTTTTAGTAGCATTATTGCTTTGTGATCCGCCACATGAAATCAAAATAGCTATTACCGGAATAAATAGAAATTTTAGGCTGTTCATACTTTTTAATTTTATTGTTATAAGTAATTACTTTAATTCTTTCATTTCAGCAGTCAACGCTGCAATTCCTTTTTCCATGCTGCCAAATTTTAACGCGTATTGCTGTACCGTTACTTTTTCTTTTTCTTCTGTTGTATATGCAAAATATTCTTCGGGCGATACTTCAGTTCTGTACACTTTCGATAAAATTCCACCGAGGCTTATAAATACTTCTTTGTATCTTTTTAAAGGATCATTGGCCTTATTTACAGACAGGATTAGTGTTTTTTCTTTGTCCGTTAATCCCAGCAAATCTTGTACCTGATCGAACTTATTTTGATATTTTGATTGATCTAGTAATATTTTACAATCACTGTTGTTAATGATTGCCTGCTTTACTACAGGAGAGCTGATTATGTCTTCAATTTCCTGTGTTACAACAATAGCTTCGCCATAAAATTTTCTAACCGTTTTAAACAAATATTTGATGTATTCCGCCATTCCTTCTTTTGCAATTGCTTTCCATGCTTCTTCAATTAAAATCATTTTACGGATGCCTTTAAGCTTACGCATTTTTGAAATGAATACTTCCATTATTATAATGGTAACAACGGGAAATAGAATTGGATGATCTTTAATGTTATCCAGTTCAAAAACTATAAAGCGCTGATTTAAAAGATCAAGATTTTCAACTGCATTTAGAAGATAATCAAATTCACCGCCATTATAGTATGGTCTTAGCACGTATAAAAAATTACTGATATCAAAATCCTTTTCTTTAACTCTGTGTTCCGCTATTATTTGAACAAATTCATCACGCAGAAATTCATAAAAACTATTGAAGCAGGGGAAGATGGACTCGTTTTTCCTTAACCGATCGTAGTAAAGTTGTAAGGCATTCGACAAGGCTACATATTCACTCCTGTTATAGCTTTCATCGCTTTTTTTCCAAAGCGCTAACAATAGCGTCTTAATACTTTCTTTCTTTTCGGTATCGAGCACGTCGCCATCCGGAATATAGAATGGATTAAACCTGATTGGATCTGCTTCGCTGTAGGTGAAATAATATCCTTTTACCAAATCACATAGCCCTTTGTAGGAATGGCCTACGTCCACCAGCACGATATGTGTGCCTTGTTCATAGTAAGAACGGACCATGTGATTGGTAAAAAAGGACTTACCGCTGCCTGAAGGCCCGAGGATAAACTTGTTCCTGTTTGTACATATCCCTTTCGCCACTGGTTCATCACTAATATCCACATGTACAGGTTTACCCGTCAGGCGGTCACCAAGCCTTAAACCTACAGGGCTTAAGGAACTGCGGTAATTCGTTTCAAGATTTAAAAAGCAAACAGCTTGTTCTATAAATGTGTCGAATGTGTCATTCATTGGAAAGTCCGCTTCATTGCCGGGCATGCCCGCCCACCATATTTGCGCAGCGCCTGTTGTTTCCTGTTTTGGAGTTGCGTCCATTTGTGCTAATGCAGATGAAACTAAATTTCTCAACTCCTTCAATTTTTCTTTATCGTCTTTCCAAACAAATAAATTGAAATGCGCTTTTACAGGTTGCCTTTGTTCTGCGATTGCCTCATTCAAAAAATCATCTACGCCCTGCTTGGCAATAGCATTTTCACGCGAATAAGCAGATAGAGACTGAAGCCTTAATCTTTTACTTTCCAGTTTCTTTAATGTTTTTTGTACATCATCAATAAATATGAATTGATTATAGATATGGCTACATGGCAAAAGCTGGCCAAGCACTGATGTGAACGCAACACTAAATTTTGTTTTGTCCGTTGAATACTTATCATAGTTGATTCTCGATCCACATAACCCTGGTAAATCATTTATATCTGCCAAAGTGTATAGCTGGCAATGTTCATCACCGATTTTAAATTCTTCTTTAAACTGAATATCTTTTACGGTAGAAGTGTTTTCGTTTTCGAGCAGGAAACAATATTTTTCTATCACACCGGCTCTGTCTTCTATGCTTATCAATGCACTTTCTTTCAACCTACTTAACTGAACAAATCCACTGTCTTTTAAAATCCTTTCAAACTGTCCGCAGCCTTCAAGAAACTCTTGCAGCAACTGTTTATTCATACTCTGTTCAGGAACGATACTTTTTCTTAAAAGACCAGACATCATTGATGTAGCAGACTTTCTGTTGCCTGGCTTTTTTGTTATGAATATGTAGCATTCGTGATTGAGGTACGGCCGTTCATTAAAAAAACGCTCACTGCTTCGTGAGAGGAATTGAGTATCTTCTTTAAAGTTCAATTGATATTGGGTTTCGATATACCAATCTTGTTTATGAAATACGGTATGCCTGGGAAGAATTTTAATTGCCTTAATCCAGGTTTGATGAAAAGCCTCATAATCTGAATTGCTTAAGGTAAAGATTTCCGGCAGTTCCGCTTTGAACGCAACCGTTACATCTCCTTGTTTTGACAAAATGCAATCCTGTTCAACGCCTAATATGGGTAATATGTTTTCTAACCTTCTTTCCATTATTTCTATTTAATTTTCTCTGTTTTAGATGTTAGAGACACGAACATTTTTCTTGAATAACATTTAATAACGCGTGGTACACTTTGCGATGCAACCTTTTTCATCATGCCATGTTCACCATATTTATTACTCAATTTTGAAAGGCGCATATACAAACCAGCGCCAAGAATGAGAATAAGAACAAGGGCTACGTAAGTGTTTACGCCAGCTATGTAAAGAATGGCAAATAGAATAAGTAATGCAACTAATCCTATCCCGAGATACCAGATATATTGTGCCTTAAATCCTTTAAATTCAATAGGCTTATTGATGCCTTTATTAATTCTATAAACGCTGCTCATATTTTAAGTTTATATTCTCAAGCCTTTAACTTTTTTCGGCGCAATTGCATTCTTATTAATTAGCTTTTTGTCATCTTCTTTTTTAACTGTATCGCTATTCGTGTGGTTATTCAAATCAATAACTACTGCATTATTTTTTTGAGCAGGAGTATGTTCGCCCTCACCTTGCTTCATTTGATTTTTCTGAATCTTGATGGATATTTCCCTTTCCAATTTTGCGATCTCCATTTTCATTTGTGATAACTCCTGGCTTTTGTCAAACGGCTTCCTTACGATCTGTTCCATCATTTGAATGTTTTGTATAAGCTCATTTACAGTCTTCTGATATTTCTCTTTCAACGTTTCAACCCTGTCAATCGCATTTATAAAATATCTTGCAGCAAGCTTTGCATTATCAGTATTGATATAGCCACCATTCCATAAATATTTCAACCCGCTTTGTTTACTTTCTGCAAAGAATGTATTGTGATACTGGTATTCAAACATCCCTTTATTTTCAAAGGCCTGTTTTTCTTTCCTGATATAAAGAAGAAAGTCGTACAGTGAACCAATTTGCATAGCATCCGCTTCGCCAGGGTTTGGCTTCCATTCTGCGTTCAGCTTTATAAGAAACTTTCCGATTGTTTCTGCATCGGAAGAACTGGAGTCATTTATTTGAATAGGATTTGCCTTAGTGCCGTCCTTCTCATATAGTAATTTACCCGTGTAACTAATTTCATCAATACTTAGCTTTTGGAGTGTTTGTTCAGCGTTGGTTTTATCGGTCTTATAAATATCTAGCTGAAATTGCGCCCTTACCAATTCCTTATGATGCGCCACTTTTAAACTTTCCAGCACTGAAATCTTCTTTTCTAATTTAGATTTTTCAAGTAGTGTGGTATCGCCTGAAAGTATGGCTATATATTCGGAAAAATTCATCCCGCTTTTTTCGTCAATGGCGCCTTCATCAATCGTTCTTACATTCAATTCGCAATTCTTCATTTGGCTAATGAATGTTTGCTTATTCTTCAAAAGGTTGAATTTGTAGTTATCAAGTGATTGTTCAACTGCATAAATGAAATTTTGAACTTTATTATTGAAGTATTGCCTGGCTATATCATTGCCTTGCCTGGCGCCACGGCCATCCCTTTGTTCCAATTCCGCAGGTTTCCAGGGAATGTCTAAGTGATGCATGGCGATAACACGCTTTTGTACATTTAATCCGGTGCCTGCTTTATCAGTGCTGCCCAACAGTATTCTTATTTCGCCACTGTTCATTTTGCGGAAAAGCTCGTGTTTATTCTTGTTAGTCCAGTCGTGAATGAATGTGATTTGACCAGCGGGAATATTAAAATCAGATACCAGTTTATTCTTCAAAGCATCGTAAATATTAAAGGCATTTGGCTTAGGTGTTCCAATATCACTAAAGACGATTTGTGTTCCTTTGTGTTCGTCACTTGTTTGATATATTTCAGCAACCTTCCTGGCACAAACATTAACTTTATTATCCGGATGGTCTGCATACTTAAATGCGTCAATCAAACGCATATCAGCCGACATCTTTTTTGCATAATTGGTTGCTATAAGCATCCTGCCTTTGTCTTCATCATCTGTAAGTGGTAATCTTCCAATGAGTGTTGCATCACCGGTTTTGGCAAACTCCATCAACTTCCTAATAAACTCCTGTTGGTCTGGTGTTGGCTTTATATTTACAAGCTGTTCATCGAGTTCCGGTTTATCAAGCCTGATATGTTTTGCTGTTTTGTAATCAGTGATCTCATTGTAGAATAAGGCAAGCTCAGGTACTTTAATAAAATGCCTGAAACGTTCTTTTGCAATTATTTCATTCGTAACTGAAAATTCAAAATCAACAGATTTTCTTGCAAATACCGCCGCCCACCCATCGAAATTTTCAATATGCTGGCGTTTCATTTCATTTGGCCGCAGATACTTGAACAATAAATACATTTCTGTAAGGCTGTTGGAAATCGGTGTTCCTGATAAAAAGGTTACACATAGGTCGCTGTTGAATCTTTCCTGGAGTGTTCTTACTGCAAAAAGCATGTTCAGCGCTTTCTGGCTGCCTTCCATATTTCCCAAGCCAGCAACGCGGTCATGCCGTGTTGTGAAGGTGAGATTCTTAAATTTATGTGCTTCATCAACAAACAAATGGTCTATGCCTAAATCTTTGAAGTTGACACCTGCATCTTTCTTTTGTTCTATGTTATTAAGAACTATATTCAGTTTTGTTGTTAAGTTGTTCTTGCGTATTTCAAGTCCTTTCAACATGCGCTTGGAAATATCACCACTTAACGCTTTTAAAGTCAGTAAATCTTTCTCAACATTATCGAGTTCAGTTTGGAATATTTCTCTTTCTATTTCTGGCGACTGCGGTATTTTGCCAAACTGGTCATGTGTTAGGATAATGCAATCCCAATTGTTGTTTTTTATTTCATAAAACAACCTCATTCTTTTCGAGGGTGTAAAATCATTTTCTCCTGGTGCTAACACTTTTGCTTTAGGATAAGCTTTATGATAAGTTTCTTTTATCTGGTTCACGTTTGCCTTCAGAGCAAGTATCATTGGTTTATGTACCGTACCCAATCTTTTCATTTCATGAGCAGCAACGATCATTGTAAGCGTCTTACCTAAACTAACTTCATGATCTATTAATGCACCCCGATTTTGAATGATACGCCAAACTGAATTTTTTTGTGAGCTGTATAAATCATCTATCTGCAAATTCTTTTTATTGAGCTCAGGAAAGTTTAGATGATTGCCATCATATTCACGAAGAACATAACAGTTGAAAGTGTAATTATATAGCGTCTCAATATTTTTCTTATCCTCAGCAGGAACTTCAGTTAACCAAACGTCAAACCTGTTTCTTATGCTTTCAATTTTTTGATGTGCAAGCTGTATGGCATCGTTATCCGGAACACGAAATGTTTTATCGCCTTGCTTTACCTCATAAGTGTAAAAAGGCGTTGTATTTTCCAATGCATGTTCAAGCAAAGTGTAACCGTAACTTGTCTTACCAGACTTTGTGGTTACAGCATATTCTGAATTGATCTTCGCATTGCTGCCGCTTACTTTTACCTTGAACGTATCGACGGATGGAAAATAATTTACTTCTGTGTTTAAGCCAAACAGGTGCGAAGCAAAACGGTTATAATAATCTTGTGGAATCCATCTTTCACCTAAATTGAAATCCAGTAATTCAAAAGGAATAATTTCCGGCTGAACCTTTTTTAATGCGTTCAGGCTTCGTTGCACTTGAATATCATCCGGATTTTCTTGGGCCTTTTCTTGAACAATGTTGAGTTTATCAACGACATTACCACTTAGAAACTGATCTGCAGTTTGCCAGGCATTAATTTCAGGGTTGAGATAGATATGATTGCCTAAAGCCTCAATCACTTTATCATCTGTTAAGCTGGTAGCTGCGGCAATGAATTCAATATCAACCTTGCCTGTATCGTTTAAGCTTCTTGCAAGCGCTTCAACAGGATCATCAGTTGAAAAGGCTTCGCTTTTGTCAGTCAAAGACTGAGTGAGAATGTCTGCCTTGATGAATTGTTCACCTTCTTTTCTTTCAAGCGAGGCAAGTATTATAGTTCCAAAGGCTTCATCTTTTGCAATTCGTAACCGGTTTGCCGGCGAGTTTAAAACACCATATTGAGCTACAAGTTTGTTATACGTTTCATTTAGGGCTTCTCTTAGAACAGAATGTTCATTTTTATTGTCAATCGCCGTTAGCCCGAGATAGCTGTCGCGTAAAGAGACATACTGTTCGTAAAACGATAAGTCTTTCTTATCATTCAAGGCTGGAAGAAATACCGGCTTCTCCTTTTCTGATGTTGAATATGAAACAAAACCCAGCCTGCTTTTATGGATTATTAGCGTGCCTTCTTTGTAGTAAGAAGGTATACCAGCTAATTCATCTAATATTTTGTCATCTTTACCTAAACGGATATGAAAATCTGATTCTCCATCTACGAAAAAATCGTGATTAAATTCATTTAGCTTGACAGAAAGACTATTCAATTCATTGCCGACAGCAGAAGCGCTTAACCAGTTTGAAGGAAATTTAACTTCATTTGCATTGGAATAAAGTTTATATACATATTGACCGAATTGTTTTGACTTTGCTGTTATCAAAACAAACGTTTCATGTTCTGGTTTATCGGCTACTTTAATTGCATGAATAAGTCTTGCTGTTTGCTTTTGAACAACTGTTTCGTCTAGTGGATTGAGATATGCTATTGCGCGGTTGATGTTTTCTGCAGGTGCAGAATCGAACAAACCCAATTGAACCGATAGATTCTGATTTTTGTTCTGGGGAGCAGGGATAAGCGTAAGTTTTGCCTTTACTTCGGTTGGTTTCTCTGCTATTGATAAAGCAAAAGTATTCCTATTGAAGCGCTTGCCAAAATCATGGAAAAGGACGGATTCTAACTTTCTGTTAATCGAGTTCATGTCTTCACGTTGCCAAACAGTTTGATGCGCTTTTCCATATTGGTCTTTGCCAGGCTTAATTTCATCGCCAATAATAAGCTCAGGCTGGTTAAATGAGTATTGATTTATACTGTATTTACCAAACTCATTTTCTTTTTCAACAGCAATAATCAATTGCGCTTCTTCTTCACTTAAAGAATGTTTGTTCGTATTCTTTTGAACAATAAGCAAATGGCTTGGCGCTTCGGTATTGCCTGTATCTTTCATAAGATTATCAGGCATTATGGCAAGGCTTATAAAATCGGCGTTATTAAAGAGATATTCCCTTGCTGCTTGATTTGACGCAGTGTTAAGAAATGCATCTGTCGTGATGTAAGCAAGGATACCACCCTCTTTAATTTTATCGAGTCCTTTCGCAAAAAAGTAATTGTGGATTTTACCTGTAATCGCAGCATCATTAAATGACTTGTCATATACGCGGAAATTACCAAAGGGAGTATTACTTGTGATTAAATCAAATTTGTTATTCTCTCCGTTGCTCGTTTGTTCTAATCCTTTTACCTGCACAGAAACAGGAACTGGTATTGAACTACAAAGAGCAGTCAATACCCGTCCCGATAAAATATCTTTTTCAACCGCAGTGATATTATTTAAATGATGAAAAGCCTTTGCTGCTTCGGTAACAAAAATTCCTGCACCTGCACTTGGCTCATAAATACTTTCAGGGTGGATGCCCTTATCTTTTAAAACGGTGTATAAAGTTTGCGGAACAATCTGTGGCGTGTAAAAAGCAGTAAGCACACTGTTCTTAATTGAATCAACAACTTGTTTGTATTCATTTTCAGTAAAGTGTTGCCTTAATATTGTGTGCAGTTCTTTAATGTGCTCAAACAGTGTAAGGTCATTCTCTGCAGCATGTTCCTTTATCCAGTCTTCCCTCGAAGTATTGGGATACAACACCGCCTTTATGCCCCCAAAGCCTGCATATTTCTTTAATGCATCCGCTTGCTCAGAAGAAAGCTTTTGTCCCTCTTTCCAGTCAAGCGCAATGCGAATGGCATTGATATTATCAATTAATTTTTGACGAGTGTTGTATCCCATACTTCACATTTTCATACACACAGATTACTTGCTCAAGTACTCACTTATAATTCCTGTTACAGCATATCGTAGTACACGGCTGTCTTCATTTTCTTCGGTAAATTCAAATTCTTTAAATATGTCTTCGGAAAAATTTATGATATTGATGATCTCATAAATAAGTACGCCTAACCTTTTGAAATTATAAAACGCATATTTAAAATCTTCCTCAAGGATATTCCTTACATAAATGTATTTGGATGGCCGCAGGTCTTTCGTCAACGCGTTCATACATACCTCCTCAATAATATATTCAGGTTTGTTTTCTTGCGTTAATTCAAAGAGCAAACCATTTATATGTTGGAGCTTATTGTTGAGATATAAAGTAGTCTCATTCTTTTCCTCTAATGCTACCAGTAAATCAGGATTGTTTTCACTGATGTATTGATGAAGCTTATTGGTTAGTAGTGCCTGCATAAAAAATATTATAATCCGAAGAATGATTTAATTACAGTAGCCACAACAACAAGAAAAATGCAACTGCCAAACCAGGCGGCAGCTACTTTGCCAGTATCATGATCGCCATGGTTCCATTTTTGATAAACCTTCACACCGCCAATTAAGCCGAGCAGAGCACCAATTGCATACATAAGGTTAGCCCCTGAATCAAAATAACTTTTCACCATGTCTGTTGCTTGTTCAATTCCCTCATTGCCATCCTGCGCATATGTCGCAGTGCTTAATATTGAGGAAAGAGCAATTAGGGCGGATGATAATAACTTTCTTTTCCTCTTTCTATTAAAGACGCTTCTCACACATTTCATACTCACGATTTTTATTTGAATGAAAATTTTTTACAAAAAAGCTCCACCCATCTACAGCCAGATTCGCTTCACTTCCTCATCATCAAGTTGAATGGAGCAATAATTAATGCATTCAATAAGAATGTAATCAGTTATAAAAGATTTGAAAGGGCTGTTTTTTACTATTGAGTATTTGTTTGCCAGTTTTTGTAAAGAATAAATTATTTCCTGTTTAATAAGATTATTTTCCGCCGCCTGCTTTAAAGCAATGGTTATCTCATCAATGTATTCACTTACTAATTGCTGGAGATTGTCTTCTGACTGTATTGTAGCGGATGAGTTGCTGGTAACGACAGCCTTTTTTGAAGTAGGTAGTTTTACAAATAAATTTGATTTGCCTTGGAGGACTTGTTTGATTTCTGCCAGATAATAGAGGCAACCAATAGTTGCATAATAAACCGTCAACATAACTAGAATGAAAATCCCGTAATTTTCCCAAGTGATATTCTTTAGCATACTGCCTGTTTTAATGAATCAACTGATGCAAATATGCTATTGACAAATACCGTAAAAACAGTAAACCCGGTAGGACAACCGGGCTAACAACGTTGAAAATGAGAGCGATAAATTTTTAAAAATTAATTGAACTTTGTGTTTAATATTTCAGAAGGCTGAATTTCGAGAGCTGAAGCGATTTGCAATATTGTAGTGAAAGTGATATTGATTTGGCCATTTTCAATTTTGGATATTTTGCTATTATCAATGTTGCAGGCATATGACATTTCGCGTAAGCTTAATTTCTTTGCTTCGCGTAAGCTTTTGATATTCGCCCCTAACAGCTTTAAATTTTCTTTGTCGCTTTCCTTAATCAATCTTTAGTTCGATAAGAAGCGTAAATTGAAGTAAAGCAATAACAAAACTGCGGTCTAAAAAGACCGCAGGCGTAATTTAATTCTTACCTTGCAATGAAAAGTTTTCTATGAGTGAATCAATATTTGATCAACCGTTATGCCAGCTTGATCTGACTGAAAGCTTTAAAACAATGGCGCATAACCATAATTTTAAAACACTAACCGATATTCTCCATGTTCCTGTGCGTGTATTGTTAATGCATGATGGATTCTCTTATCACCATTACGAAGAGTTAAGGAAGCTGCTGAAGGAACATGAGGCTATTCATTTGTTAAAGACAGAGCCCTCATAACTTGCTTAAGATGTTAATCCACCGAAACAGCATGTCTTTAACAGCGCTTATGGTTCCCCTATCTGGATTATGATATTTGGTTTCCAGGCTTCCAAATGAAATATTCTCCCGTTGCAGCGTAGTTACGGTCTTAACCATTATCCGAAGTACATGCGTAATAACCCTATTCGTTATCACTTTATCAAGTATCATTAATCTGAGTAACAAAGCTATTTTGGCTACAGACAGTGAAAGATGAAGCTTTTCATCTTGTTCCTGTTCATTTTTTAAGGGAACGGGTTCTTGCGGAGTAGCTTCTAAAAACTTAATTTCTTCTTCTATCCATTGGTTTACCTGTTCTTTTAACGAAGGCATATATGCAGATAGTTGAGTATTTAGCTTTGTAGTTAACTGGTTTATTGTTTTTTGTTCGAAACGTAATATTGAAATTTTCTCCTGTTTTACATCAGATGAATCTATAAGTGCTGACAACCTTTTATATAAATATGAAATATAATCAGCATCATTAAAATTGAAATAGAACAAAAGTTCTTTTACTGATTGCTCAGATTTGAGTGTTTCATCGGTAAGCAATTCATCCATAAGCTCTTTCTGATAAATGAGTTCATTGTAGGTAACATTCTGTGAATGTTGATAGCAAAACTTATTAAAGTTTTCGATGATAATGTTGCTTAGATTTTGACCGAAAGAACTATTTGGAATTACAGTTTGCGTAAGCTGTTCCAGCTTATTACAAAGTTCTTCAAGTGAAATTTTCAAATATCCGGCTGGCACCCTTTCATTTTTATCAAAATAGTTTCCGAAAAAGTCTTCAATAAAACTCAGTGTGCTTTCAAGATGCCTGCTTATTGCCTCATATAAATTTGCAATCTGTTTTGTGTGTTCTTCCTGCTTGTATAAATATAATTTATCAAGTAAGCGAATAAGTATTGCCTGATTTAGCTGAACGAACTGCTGCTTATCCCTCACTTTTGGCTTATCGACAAGCCATTCTATCATGGCGTTACGAACCTCTTCCTGCTCTTTGTCGGATTGCTCAATTAATGATTGAATAAATTCGTCAGACAGCGAATTTACTTTTACCTGATATGGATTTATTGTAACGTAGATCAGGTTTTCCCATTTGTTTAATACAAGTGCCATAGGCCTGGTTAACGTGTTTGGAGGTGGCAAACCAGTATAACAGAAATGAAGCAGACCCTTGATTTTGTTTATTGATAAATTTCGCACTGCCTCACTTCACTGATTCGTAATTGATTATGGATTCTAATATCCGGAGCTATTGAGCATGGGCTAACTACTTACTTTACTGCAAAATTGTAACCATAAACGGTTGATTTTTATAAGTAAAACGTAGTATTTTGATACGTAAAAAGGAGTATTTTTTTGACAGATTTCTAAAATCTCACTTTTTTCAATATTGTCTCAAATTCTATTGCTTATAGTAAGGTATCTATTAGCTGGTGTACATTAGTTTAAATCCTTTTTAAAATGGTACATTGATTCATGTGTTTAACTGTGGCGGAGTACTCATCCCTTTAATGTTTACCTTTTAAGCACTCGGTCTTCTTTTTAACTCAAAAATAAATTTGGCGCTTTAACTTCTTATCGTAATTTCGCGATATAATACTATGGGTGCAACTAAATCACACGAGTTCAGTGTTAAGGAGAACAAACTTGCAAAGATTGCAAAGGCATTAGCACACCCGGCAAGAATTGCTATTTTAAATTTATTGGCAAAACGTTCTGCTTGTGTTTGTGGAGACATAGTAGATGAAATACCGCTTTCCCAAAGTACAGTATCACAACACCTGAAAGAACTAAAAGAGGCAGGTTTAATAACCGGAGAAATTGAAGGCGCAAAGGTTTGTTATTGTATTGATGCAAAAGAATGGAAAGCAGCGCAGGCAGCATTAAACCAGATGTTTGAAACATATAAAGGTGGCAGCAATTGTTGCTAACTTTTTTTTGAATATAATCATCGTAATATTTCGATAACTTAAAAATATAAATGCTATGCAAACACAAGAAGACTTAAAAGAACTGGTAAGGCAGAAGTATTCAGAGATTGCTTTACAGGATAAAGAAAACAATCAAAGCTCATGCTGCGGTGCTGGCGGTTGCAGCACAGAAGTGTACAACATTATGACAGATGATTACACAGCGTTGGAAGGTTATAACCCGGATGCTGATTTAGGTTTAGGGTGCGGTTTACCTACTCAATTTGCAAAGATTAAGAAAGGTGATGTAGTAATTGATCTGGGCAGCGGCGCAGGCAACGATGCTTTTATAGCCAGGAACGAAACAGGAGAAACAGGAAAAGTAATTGGTATTGACTTTACGCCGGCCATGATTGAAAGAGCAAGGCAAAATAATGAAGTAAGAGGCTTTAATAATGTTGAGTTCAGGCAGGGTGATATTGAAAATATGCCTGTAACAGCAAATACCGCAGATGTTATTGTTAGTAATTGCGTACTCAATCTTGTACCTAACAAAGATGGCGTTGTAAAAGAAATCTATCGCGTATTAAAGCCAGGCGGCCACTTTTCCATTTCAGACATTGTTTTAGAAGGCCAGTTACCAAAACAGATTAAAGAAACCGCAGAAATGTATGCAGGCTGTGTAGCCGGTGCTATTCAAAAGCAGGTGTACCTGGAACTCATAGAAGCAAACGGTTTCAAAAATATCACAGTTCAAAAAGACAAAGCAATAGTTGTTCCTGATGATATTTTAAAACAATACCTGTCAGCAGAGCAGCTTGCGGCTTTCAAACAATCAGGTACAGGTATAAGAAGTATAACCGTGTACGCAGAAAAACCTGCAGAACAAAGTAAAGCCTGCTGCGGTACTGATTGCTGCAATTAATAACCCAATTCGTCAACATTTTATAACAATCAAAATTCAGTTTTATGAACATGGTAAACAACCAAACAGAAAACAACGTATCACAAAGCGGTATCCACTATTGCAATACTTCTTTCAATGTAGAAGGTAAGGAAGTAGTGAACAATTACAAATGCAACCAAAAGCAGTTTTCCACTTCCGACATGTGGAACATTCAAAAGAACAGTAAGCAATCAGCAATAAGAAGTTCAGCTCTATAAAAACATACCGAAATCTATGTCAGCAAACAATTGTGCACCGGCAAACGAACGAAAGAAATTAGGTTTTTTAGACAGGTATTTAACCTTATGGATATTTATAGCAATGGCTATAGGCGTTGCGATTGGCTACTTCTTTCCAACCTCTTCAACCTTCATCAATTCATTTTCATCCGGTACAACAAACATTCCTTTAGCAGTAGGATTAATACTAATGATGTACCCACCATTTGCCAAAGTCCGGTATGAAAGGTTGAAAGAAGTCTTTAAGAATACAAAGGTTTTGGGAATGTCTTTATTGCTCAATTGGGTAGTAGGCCCTATCCTGATGTTTATTCTTGCTATTGTATTTCTGCATGGTTATCCTGAATACATGGTAGGATTAATTCTTATTGGCTTAGCCCGCTGCATTGCGATGGTGATTGTATGGAATGAGCTGGCAGAAGGAAGCAGAGAATATGCGGCAGGTTTAGTTGCACTAAACAGCATCTTCCAGGTATTACTTTACAGCGTTTATGCTTATGTATTTGTTACGCTTTTACCACCATTATTTGGTATTACAGGTTCAGAAGTAAATATTACCATTGGGCAAATTGCGGAAAGCGTTGCTATCTATTTAGGTATTCCATTTGCAGCCGGTGTATTTACAAGGTACATACTTAGGAAAGCAAGAGGTGAAGAATGGTACCAAACCAAATTCATTCCTTTTATTTCACCAATAACATTGATAGCATTACTCTTTACTATCGTTGTAATGTTTAGCCTTAAAGGAGAACTGATTGTACAGATACCATTTGATGTGGTAAGAATAGCCATTCCTTTGGTGATCTATTTTGCTATCATGTTCCTCATTAGCTTCTTTATGGGTAAGAAGATGGGTGCAGACTATTCAACAAATGCATCAATAGCATTTACAGCAGCAGGTAACAATTTTGAATTAGCCATCGCGGTAGCGATTGGAGTATTTGGTATCAATAGCGGCCAGGCATTTGCCGGTGTTATTGGTCCTTTGGTAGAAGTGCCGGCGCTGATTGCGTTGGTGAATGTAGCCTTTTGGCTCAGGCGTAAATATTATACAAAACAACAGTTACAAAACACATAAAACATTATACTATGAGAATTGCATTGTTCAGCGATATACATGCAAATCTTCCTGCATTGGAAGCCTGCTTTAACAGCATGGAAGCACAAAAACCTGATGCCATTTATTGCCTGGGCGATTTGGTAGGTTATAATATTTGGCCAAATGAAGTGATCAATGAGATAAGGAAAAGAGGCATTCCAACCATAGCCGGTAATTACGACCAGGGAATTGGCTTAATGAGTGATGAATGTGGCTGTGCATACAAAAAAGAGCCGGAGAAAGACATGGGCAAAATATCCATCAGCTTTACCAACTCACTTGTGAAGCCGGACGAAAGAAAATACCTGAGAACCTTACCGGCACATATAAGAGTAGAGTTTCAGTTAAATAATGATAAGCTTAATTTATTACTGGTACATGGCAGCCCAAGAAAAATAAATGAATACCTTTTTGAAGATAGGGATGAAAAAAGCATGTTAAGAATAATGGAGGGTGCAGATGCAGACATTATGTGTTTCGGGCATACGCACAAACCTTATCACAGAATACTACCAACAGAACAAACAGAGAACACACATTACCGCCACGCAATCAACATTGGCTCAGTGGGCAAACCAAAAGACAATAATCCCAAAGGCTGTTATGTAATGCTTACAATAAATGCGGATAGCAGCATCACAAACAAAGATGCAGTTCAGGTAGAGTTTATAAGATTTGATTATGATATAGAGAAAGCAGCGAAAGCAGTTGAGGACAGTCCATTACCAAATGAATATGCAGATATGCTAAGAAAAGGTTACTAAAAAAATAAACCAGATACTATGCAATTCCCATCCGATTACAAATATTCCAAAGAGCACACCTGGATAAAAATTGAAGGACAAACTGGAACTATCGGCATCACAGAATTTGCTCAAAGCGAATTAGGTGAGATTGTTTACGTTGATCTTCCATCAGTTGGCAAACAATTTAAAAAAGATGAAATATTCGGTTCCGTTGAAGCTATAAAAACAACATCAGATCTATTCATGCCGGTAAGTGGTGAAGTGATAGAAACAAATGCAGCTTTAAAAGATGATGCAACACTAGTTAATTCTGCTTCGTTTACAGATGGATGGATGATAAAAATAATATTGTCGGATAGTAAAGAAATAGATACTTTATTAAATGCAGGCAGCTACGAAAAAATAGTTTCTTGATATGTTTATGTGACCAAGTGAAAAACTTTATTTTGGCATTTCGTTGTGTTCTTTATACCTTTTGTAATTTATTCAGCAGTGTGCGTAGAGCAGTCCACTCCCTAATGAGTATGCTTATATATTGCAGAACGAATCTTGGAAAATAACATGCAACAACGCTACAATTTTTAATTTGTCAGTAACAAATTGTATCCGTTACCTTCGCACCCGATGAAAATTTTTGCCTTCATAATGGCTTTTCTTGTTTTGGCGCTAAGCATTATGCCTTGTGCTGATATTGGAATGTCTGCAAATGAAGGCAACGCAAAAACGCAGATAAAAGAATCCAACCAGCAGAAAGAAAATCCACAGCAGGACGATTGCTCGCCCTTCTGCCAATGCAATTGCTGTGCAGGATTTTCCGTTAATCATTTCATCGCTTCCATTCAAGCTGTAACAATATATAGCGAACCATCAAGAACAGCTCACTTGCCTTGTGAGTTAATTGAAATTTCCCTTCCCATCTGGCAACCGCCCCAATTAGTATAATCATTCGCAGTTAGTTAAAAAACATTTTGTCTGTTATGGGCAATATGTATCTATTCATCATTTCACAGAATGGTTATATATAATGTTAGATAAGATTATACAGTTCAGTATTAAGAACAAACTGGTCATTGGTATAATGACTTTAGCCCTGATCATTTGGGGTTTATGGAGTGCTGCAAAACTCCCTATTGATGCCTTGCCAGATGTTACAAACAACCAGGTACAGGTAATTACCAAAGCCCCTACTTTGGCGGCACAGGAAGTAGAACAGTTTATTACATCACCCGTCGAGAGGTCAATGGCCAATTTACCGGACCTTGTTGAGATGCGTTCCTTTTCAAGGTTTGGCATAAGTGTTATCACGTTGGTGTTTGCGGATAAGGTGAATATCTATTTTGCAAGGCAGTTGATTTCCGAAAAATTAAAAGAAGCGGAAGAACAAATTCCTGCCGGTGTGGGCAAACCTGAATTAGCACCGGTAACTACAGGGTTGGGCGAAATTTACCAGTATACACTTCATCCAAAAAAAGGCAGTGAGCAAAAATATTCTGCAATGCAACTCAGAGAAATGCAGGATTGGATTGTAGCTCGTCAATTATATGGCATACCCGGAGTTGCTGAAGTAACGGCTTTTGGCGGGATATCAAAGCAATATGAAGTAGCGGTTAACCCGGTTCAGTTAAAGGCGATGAATGTTACCATACCTGAAATTTTTGAAGCATTGGAAAAGAATAATCAAAATACAGGAGGCGCCTACATTGATAAAAAGCCGAACGCCTATTTTATAAGAGGTGTAGGAATGGTTACCTCAATTGCAGACATAGAAAATATCTTGGTTAAGAAGCAATCCAATGGCATCCCCGTAATAATTCGTGACGTTGCCAAAGTACAACTTGGCTCTCCGCCACGATATGGAGCTATGACGTACAACGGAGAAAAGGAAGTTGTAGGTGGTATTGTATTGATGCTAAAAGGGGCTAACAGTGCAGATGTGGTTGCACGGGTTAAAGAAAGAATGCCTACCGTTCAAAAGTCGCTGCCTTCCGATGTTGTAATCGAACCTTTTATTGATCGTACCAATTTAATCAGCCGTGCCATTCATACCGTGGAGCGGAATTTAATAGAAGGCGCTTTGATCGTGATTTTTGTGCTGATTGTTTTCCTGGGAAATATTAGAGCAGGTTTGATTGTAGCTTCTGCCATACCGCTTTCATTGCTGTTTGCTTTGGCAATGATGAATGTATTTGGTGTATCTGCTAACCTGATGAGCTTAGGTGCGATTGATTTCGGATTGATTGTAGATGGCGCTGTGATAATTGTTGAAGCTACTTTTCATGCAATCTTTTTATTGAAAGGTAAAAGCAGGCTTACACAAAGCGAAATGGACAAGACCGTTCACAGCAGTGCTTCGCAAATGATGAACGCTGCCGCATTCGGTCAGATCATAATTCTTGTTGTTTATTTTCCAATTCTTTCGTTGCAGGGAATAGAAGGAAAAATGTTTAAGCCAATGGCAGAGACGGTCAGCTTTGCTATCGTAGGTGCATTAATCCTTTCATTAACCTACATCCCAATGATGTCGGCCTTGTTCTTATCGAAAAACATTTCTCATAAGAGAACATTTGCGGATAAGATGATGGATTTCTTTCAGAGGAGATACAAACCGGTTCTTGATGGTGCAATCCGCTTTAAATATATCGTCGTATCGGTGGCGGTTTTATTATTAGCGGTTTCCATTTTTGTTTTCAGTAAAATGGGTGGTGAGTTTATTCCAACACTGGAAGAAGGCGATTACGCAATCGAATTTGTATTGCCGCAGGGTTCATCACTTACCCAAACTACAGAAACAGTAATGCAGGCAGAACGGATGCTAAAGCAATATCCTGAAGTGAAAATGGTAGTAGGGAAAACCGGAAGTGCTGATATTGCCACAGACCCAATGCCGCCTGAAGCCAGCGATTTGATGGTAATACTAAAAGATAAAGACGAGTGGACAACCACTAAAGATTTTTATGCTTTGGCAGATAGCATGAGGGCAACCTTATCACAAATACCAGGTGTTATTGCAGAGCCGAGCCAGCCTATACAAATGCGGTTTAATGAATTAATGACCGGCATAAGGCAGGACGTAGCGATAAAAATATTTGGTGAGAACATGGATACATTAAATGCTTTTGCACAAAGAGTTGCAAATGCAATCAGGCCAATAAAAGGAATAACACAGCCGCAGGTAGAAAGAGTTAGCGGGCTGCCGCAAATAGTAGTTCGGTACGACAGATCAAGGTTGGCAGGTTATGGCTTAAATATCGAAGATGTAAATAATATTATCACCACCGCATTTGCCGGACAAGCAGCAGGTGTTGTATATGAAAATGAAAGGAGATTTGATTTGGTAGTGCGGTTGGATAGCTCCTATCGTACTTCTATTGACGATGTAAGTGAACTATTCATTCCCACTACAGAAGGAAATCAAATTCCACTATCCCAGGTTGCGACGGTTTCTTACCAGGAGGGCCCAACACAAATCAGCAGGGATGAAGGCAGGCGCAGAATTGTTGTCAGCTTTAACGTTAGTGGAAGAGATGTAAAAAGTGTTGTGGAAGAAGTACAACGAACGTTAGACAGCAAAGTAAAATTAACACCCGGCTATTTTTATACCTATGGCGGCACCTTTCAAAACTTAAAGCAGGCATCTGCACGATTGATGATTGCGGTACCTGCGGCGCTGTTGTTGATTTTTGTGATGCTTTATTTCACGTTCCATTCAGTTAAACAAGCGACATTAATTTTTACAGCAATTCCAATGTCCGCAATTGGTGGCGTATTTGCTTTATTGTTAAGAGGAATGCCTTTCAGCATTTCAGCAGGTGTGGGCTTTATTGCATTGTTTGGAGTAGCCGTGTTAAATGGAATAGTGCTTATAGGAACATTTAACCAGTTGGCAAAAGATGGCTGGGATGATGTAATTGCAAGAGTAAAAGAAGGTACAAAAATTCGCTTACGCCCGGTGCTGATGACAGCTACTGTTGCATCACTAGGGTTCTTGCCAATGGCATTATCAACCGGCGCAGGTGCTGAGGTGCAGAAGCCTTTGGCTACAGTTGTAATAGGTGGTTTGATAACAGCCACTTTGCTCACCTTAATTGTGCTTCCATTGTTGTATATCATTTTCACTAAATCAAAAATGAAAGGAAGTAGTTCTATTGCTAAAGTAGCTACGATGGTTATTGCCTTAGTTTTCTCACAATCATTATTTGCACAGGACATAAATACAGGAAGCAGAATCTCCTTCAATGCCGCGTATGATACTGCATTAAGAAACAATCTTCAAATCCGTGCGAGTGATCTGCAAATTGAAAGAAGCAAGGCATTGCAGGGCACATGGTTTGATATGCCAAAAACTGGTGTATTTGTTGAAAACGAAGATATAAATCCACAAGACCCACAAGGAATTTTGAAGATAGGTTTATCACAAAGTGTTGAATGGTTCGGAGTTTACAAAGCAAGGAAGAATTTATTGCAGCAGCAGGTTAAATCAGTAGAAATATCAAAGCAGATAAAAGCACTTGAAATTAAAAGAGACCTTCAAACAACTTACTATACACTTTGGTACTTACAAAGCAAACAATTGTTGTGGCAACGATTGGATAGCATTTACACGTCGTTAGCAACTGCGGCAGTGTTAAGAGTAAAGACCGGGGAAAGTGCGGGGCTTGATAGCATTGCAGCGATGGCAAGAGCAAATGAAACAACAGTACAACTGAATCTTTTGGTAAGGGATATACAGGTACAGCAACAGAATTTACAAAAGGTGCTAAATACATCAAACACCTATTTGCCTGAAGTAACCACGATGCAAAAGATACAGGTTGCATTAACAGATAGCGCGTTAACCAATCATCCGCAAATACAATTGCAGCAACAAAATATAAGTATTGCACAGGCGGAATTAGGTGTGCAGCAACAGAGCCGCAAGCCGGATTTTCAGGGAAGGTTTTTCACACAACGATTATACGGTCTTTCAAATCCCTACTCCGGTTTCTCTGTATCAATGGGCATCCCTTTATTTAGTGGCAGCGCATATCGTAATAGGGTGAAGGCAGCACAATTAGAGCAGAATTATCAGCAAAGTGTTTTGGAGTATGACAGGCTTGTACTAACAACAAGCTACAACCAATCTTACCAGCAATTATTAAAAGACCAGGATTTATTGAGATATTACGAAAGCAAAGGGTTATTACAGGCAGAAGCTATTATTAAGTCTTCAAACCTTGCATACAGAGGCGGAGAAATAAACTTTGCAGAACTCTCTCAATACTTATCACAGGCAATAGATATTCAGAAGAACTACTTAGATGTTTTACAGCAATACAATCAATCAGCCATTCAATTAAACTATTATTTAAATCGCTAATACAGATGAAAAGATTTGTTTTTATAATCAGCATACTTACGCTTATCGCTTCATGTGGCGATAAGAAAACAGAAACCGCTAAAGAAGAAGATCGTCATGAGGAAGTACAAACTAACTCCGTTATCCTTACCAACTTACAGATGACAACAGCAGGCATTGAATTAGGTACAATCGAACTCAAAAACCTGAAGACATCTATTAAGGCAAATGGGATGCTTACTGTTCCTAATCAAAACAAAGCTTTGGTTACATCTGTAAACAGCGGTGTTATCAAGACGCTGCTTATTCAGCCGGGAAACTCCGTTCGTGAAGGCCAAACCATTGCAACAATTGTAAATCCTGATGTAGCAACATTGCAACAGGAACTGCAAACTACCAATGCACAAATCAGTCTTGCTGAAATTGAATTAAAGCGGCAGCAGGAATTAGTACAGGGTGATGCGGCTCCGCTTAAAAATGTACAGCGGATACAAACAGAATTAGCAACATTAAAAGCCACCAGAAATGCTTTGCAAAAACAATTGAATACTATGGGTATTTCTGTTGCAAGTGTAAGCAAAGGGAACATCATTACCACCATGGCAATAACAGCACCTATAAGCGGAACTGTAAGCAATGTATCAGCGCAAATAGGTTCTAATGTTGATGCGGCTACACCCATTGCAGAGATTGTAAATAACTCCCAGCTTCATTTAGATTTATTTGTTTATGAAAAAGATTTGCCGAAGCTGCAGGCAAATCAAACCATACATTTTACGCTCACCAATAATCCGGGTAAAGAGTATGATGCACAGGTGTATTCAATTGGCACAGCCTTCGCCAGTGAAAGCAAAACCATTCCTGTTCATGCAGTAGTTAAAGGTGATAAAACAGGTTTGATAGAAGGAATGAACATAACTGCAGTCATCAGCATTGGTGAAGCGGTAGTTCCTGCCGTTCCCAACGATGCAATCATTACATACCAGGGACAGGATTACATTTTTGTACTTACTAACCAAAAGATACCGGAGCATAAAGAAGAAGCGAAAAACGCTAAGGATGATAAAGAACCGGAGAAAGAAGATGCAGAGATTTTCTTTGAAAGAGTACAGGTAGTAAAAGGTGCTTCAGATATTGGTTACACTGAAATTACATTAATAAAGAGCTTACCACCTGATTCAAAAATCATTAGTAAAGGCGCATTCTTTGCCAATGCAAAAATGACCAATACGGGAGAACACGAAGATTAAACCTTTTTTTTAACGTATAAAACATATAACATGAAAATGAATTGCTGGAAATGTGTAATACTTCTCTCTGCTTTGATGGCATTGATAGGTACTATATAAATACATAAAGAACAACAAATTAAAACCAGATGTATAGCATCATTACAGGTAGTTTAATTATAAGTTTACTTCATGCAGTAATACCTAATCATTGGCTACCTGTAATTGCTATTGGCAGAAAAGAACAATGGACAATAGCAGAGGTTACTAAAGTAACCTTTACCTGTGCTTTGGCACATGGCATAAGCACAATCCTTATCGGAGTTATACTTAGCTTTTTTGGTGCTAAATTGGATAACAGCATAACTCATTTCACCAACATTATTGCCCCGGTCATTTTAATTGGCATAGGTTTAATCTTCATTTACCGCCATCACCGGCACAGGCATTTTCATATTAACGAAGACATAAGGAAGAAGAAAACAAGGGCAGCAATAATAACAGCATTGGCTATTGCTATGTTTTTTTCACCCTGCATGGAAATAGAAGCATATTTTCTTTTGGCAGGCGCTCAGGCTCCATGGCTTGTTTTCTTCATTGCTTCACTATACTTATTAATAACAACTACCGGCATGGTACTGTTAGTAAGGTTTGCTTACACCGGCATACTAAAACTTAATTGGCATTCATTAGAACACAATGCAGGTATAATAACCGGGCTAACATTAGTAGCTACCGGTATCATTACATTCTTTATTCAATAATTGAATTATGGAACAAAATCACAACGCAGAGCAAGCCAAAGGCTTACAATTAGACCAACTTGAAAAAATAGATAATAACAATGAGGAGCAACAGCATACTGAAGACGATGGACACGACCACGGCGAGGAAAAATCAGGCTGGAAAGCACATTGGGATTTGTTATTGGCCTTAGCAATACTGGTCATTCTATTAGTATTGGAATATGGTTTAAAAATAACAGTCCCAAATACTCCATCTCTTATTATAAATGCCTTTGCATGGTTATTAGCGGGTAGAAAAGTCGCAGGTTTAGCATTCAGAAAATCAAAAAGGGGCGACTTCTTCAATGAATTTGTATTAATGACTGTAGCTACCGTTGGGGCTTTTCTTATTGGGGAATACGAAGAAGGCGTTGCTGTGATGATTTTCTATAGCATTGGTGAATGGTTTCAGGATGCAGCCGTTAACAACGCAAAAAGGAACATTAAAGCACTGCTTGACATAAGACCTGATGAAGTAACAGTTTTAAGAAACGGCAAAACAGAAGTTACAGACCCGGTGAAGGTGCAATTAGGAGAAAGCATACAGGTTAAGCCTGGTGAGAAAGTAGCCTTAGATGGCGAACTGATTTCGGAAAATGCATCATTCAACACAGCAGCACTAACCGGTGAAAGCAAACCCGATACAAAATACAAAGGAGAAGCAGTTTATGCAGGAATGATAAACCTTAATACCGTTGCTGAAGTAAAAGTAAATGCTTTGTTTAAAGACAGTAAGCTAAGCAGGGTATTGGAAATGGTGCAGGATGCAACCGCACGAAAATCGCAAACACAATTATTTATTTCAAGATTTGCAAAAATCTATACACCAATAGTATTTTTCTTAGCCCTTGCATTATGTGTAGTTCCTTTTTTTACTGTAGGTGATTACAACTTCCAAACATGGTTTTACAGGTCGTTAGTGTTTTTAGTAATTAGCTGCCCTTGTGCATTGGTAGTATCAATTCCCCTAGGATACTTTGGTGGCATTGGTTTAGCATCCAGAAACGGAATACTTTTTAAAGGTGGCAACTTCTTAGATGTAATGACTAAGATTAATACGGTAGTGATGGACAAAACAGGAACACTTACAAAAGGAGTTTTTAAAGTGCAGAAAGTTGTGCCAAACGTTATTGAAGAAAAGGAATTATTAAGATATGCGGCAGCCATTGAAAGTAATTCAACCCACCCCGTTGCCAAAGCAATCATTGAACATAAAAAGAATTCAGGTGAAGACACCAAAGCAAATGAAGTGGAAGAAATTGCAGGGCATGGATTAAAAGGAAAAGTAGATGGCAAGGAAGTATTGGCAGGAAATATAAAGCTCCTAAAGAAGTTTAATATTGATTACCCAAAAGATTTGGAACAGGTTGTAGATACAATCGTTATAGTTGCTGTTGATGGAAAATTCGTGGGATATATCACAATTGCGGATGAAGTGAAGGAAGATGCAAAGCTGGCGATTGATGAAATGCACAAGCTAAATATTGAAACAGTAATGCTATCAGGCGACAAGCAAAGTGTAGTTGACCAGGTAGCTAAGAATATTGGAATAGATAAAGCTTTTGGCGATTTGTTACCTGAAGGCAAAGTAGAAAAGGTTCAGCAGTTAAAGAACGAAGGAAGGCGAATTGCATTCGCTGGTGATGGGGTTAACGATGCACCGGTAGTTGCTTTGGCCGATGCAGGCATTGCAATGGGTGGATTAGGCAGTGATGCGACTATTGAAACAGCAGATGTAGTTATCCAAAACGACCAGCCTTCAAAAATTGTATCAGCAATCAAAGTCGGAAAGATTACAAGGAACATTGTTTGGCAAAATATCATTTTTGCAATGGTTGTAAAAATCATTGTGCTTATTTTAGGTGCAGGTGGTGTGGCCAATCTTTGGGAAGCAGTGATAGCAGATGTGGGAGTAGCTTTGCTCGCAATCCTGAATGCAGTGAGAATACAAAGAATAAAGATTTAATTTCTTGCCCACTTGCAATTTAACGCATTTCGCGTATAGGCCCGGCGGTGATTGGGCATGAAGGTTCAACGCTCATTGTTGTTTTTAATGCGTTAAGATTGCTGGCTTATAAAAAGTAAATGTCTTATGCATCTCTACATAAAAAATATGGTTTGCGACCGCTGCATTTTGGTAGTGCGGCAAGAGCTGGAAAAACTCAACTTAAAGCCTGCGGCAATTAAGTTAGGCGAAGCAGAAATAACAGAACCAACAGAAAAGCAACTTACACAAGTCCAGCAAAATCTTGCAGCCTTAGGATTTGAACTGTTAGATAACAGCAGGAAAAGACTGATTGAAAAAATTAAAAATATTGTTATCGAACAAATACATTACACCGATGCAGATGATAAACATAATTTTTCTGAAATACTTTCTGATAAGCTGATGAAAGATTATTCTTACTTAAGCAATTTCTTCTCTGAAGTGGAAGGCATCACAATAGAAAAATACATCATTAACCAAAAAATTGAAAAGGTAAAAGAGTTATTGGTCTATGATGAGTTGAGCTTAAGTGAAATTGCGTATAAACTTGGTTATAGTAGTGTAGCGCATTTATCTTCACAATTCAAAAAAGTAACAGGGCTTACGCCCAGCCATTTTAAAAATTTAGGTGGCATACACCGCAAGCCGCTTGATAAAATATGACGTATGAAAAAAAGCAACCTTTTAATAGCTATTGCATGTTCAATTTTTTTTGTTACCTGTAAAGAGAATGATCAGCAGGATACAGGTGCGCAAACAATTGCTGCAGGTAAGATGCCTGCCCTTGCAAAAGACGCCAGCAATACAATCCATGTTGTTTATGGACGCGGCGACAGCATTATGTACTGTTACTCGCAAAACAAAGGCACATCATTTTCAGCGCCTTTGCTTATTGATATATTATCAGGTTTAGTTGCAAGCGCTACACGTGGACCGCAGATTGCTTCAACCAAAGATGGCATAGCAATTATTGCGGTGAACAATGATGGAAACATTTTTTCATTTACAAAAAACGAATCGGGTAACTGGGCACGCACGGCAAAAGTGAACGACGTTGATACAGTTAACAAAGAAGGCTTTTCAGGATTAAGCAGCGATGGCAACAACCTGTTTGCTATATGGACGGACTTGCGTGAGGATAAGCACAACAAAATTTATGGCGCAAGCTCAGGTGATGGCGGCAAAACATGGAGTAAAAATTTGCTTGTATATAAATCGCCGGACAGCACGGTTTGTGAATGCTGCAAGCCTTCCGTTGCCATGCAGGGAAGCAATGTGTATGTAATGTTTCGCAACTGGCTTAATGGCAACCGAGACTTGTATCTTGTTGAATCGAAAGACAACGGAAAAACTTTCGGAGATGCACAAAAGTTAGGCACTGGCAGTTGGCAATTAAACGGCTGTCCAATGGATGGCGGGGGTTTGGCAATAGCAAAAGATAGAGTAGCACAAACAGTGTGGCGCAGGGAAAGCAAAATTTATGCGGATGTGCCTGGCGCTGCGGAAAAAGAAATTGGTGAAGGCAAAGGATGCAGCATTGAAATAGCAAACGGAAAAAACATTTATGCCTGGAGCGATAATGATGGCAATATAGTTTGCCTTCTACCTGATGGCTCACAAAAAATTTTGGGCAAAGGAATATTGCCTGTGATAAAAACTGTAAGTAATGATGAAGTGATTTGTGTGTGGCAGGGCAATAATGAAATAAAATACACAATTTTCAATTTAGTGTAACTATTCTGTGGCTCAACAAAACTTCACATCGCTATTCTGTCTTTGTTATTTCTGCAATTCAGATCTTATTCGCAACGCTTAAAGGATACTTTTAATATATTTATTTACGGATAATTACTTATCTATTAGAAAATGAACCATTAGAGCATTCTTTCATTTGCATGGTTGAATCGAATAAAACATACATCAAAACGCTACCGCGGCATAACCGAATTGTTATTTTTATAGATGACGGAGTAAAAGAGCAAGTGCTAAGGAATATTATGGATGCCAATTTGCACGTGTGGGGTGGGCGATATAATCCAATAATTCCGGTCAGCAATAACATTGTTTCTGACGAATGGCTAAATGTGCTCAAACACTTTGATCCTGATTATGTTTATTATTCAAAGAAGATTAATCTGCAAACCTTAAAAACGCTCAATGTTTTTCAACCAAAAGATTACGTTGAGTTTGACGATGAGAATAATCATTTTAATCTAAATGGGTTAAACATTCATAGCTTGTTATATAGACATGTTCAAAGCAATCTTAATGATACTAAACTCACTCTGTTACATTACGGCGGAAATTGGGACATGCCATTGATTGCAAAAGATTTTTATCGATTAAATTTTGGTTTCAAAGCGCTTTACGTAGGCGAAAATAAATGGACAAGTAAATATGAAACTGTAAGTATTGATAAACAAAATGTGGATGAGATTAACAAGTTCATTTATGAGAAAAATTCGTACTTTAAATCTTTGCTTTCAACCCGGCACATCAATTCAGTTCATCTTATAACAAATGCATATTGGCAGTTACAGCAACTTGAATGGGTGATATATAATCCCCAAAATTATCTCTCCGATTTGTTGTATTTCTGGAATAGACAATTATATCTTGAACCGAGCAATAGGATACAGCAGGTAATCTCGACCACAGATGAATTAGAACAATTGTTAAGTGATAAATTTTTTGAAGGACTACTCTATCGAATTAGTGTTTCAAATTGTGCAACTTTTGTTTCAAGAAGCATTAACTCTGAAACTTTACAAGAGATCCAAAGAAAAGTACAATTAAAGACACAAAACGTAACCGTTTTATCTAAGACTGTAAATGATTTTCCTTTTCAAGTTCACCGTGCTGAATACACTTCTTCAAAATACCTTCTTGCTTCAAACAATTTGCTTTTTGGTAAAAAAGATTTTCTAAAATTTCCAGTGCTGCTTTTCGAAGATGGAGATAGTATTGACAACGGAGATTATGTAATGGATATTCGAATCGAAAGAGACAACACGGACGAACACAAAGAAATTAAATTTCCTTATGCCACATCTTTGTTTCATTTAGTTTGTAAAGAAAATTTAAGAATAAACAAAGAACACCGAATCTCAATATTCTTAAATAAAGAAAAACAAGGAACCGAAATTTCGATTCCGACTGATGTTGAACTTATTAGAGGTTGCCTCATGTTCAAAGAAATGCAAAATAATTTTGTTGACCTTCCAATACAAAACGTTTATTTAAGTACCTATGGTCAAAAGCTAAGAGCATTCTTTAATCTGTTTGATAAAGATTGGTTTACTATACAGCAGTTTTTAGAAGAAAAATTTTGGCTTCAGCTATTTAGAAATGAATCTGATGTTGACAGAAGTGCAATTCCAATCGGAAAAGGAGTATTTAGCCATAAAGATTTGGAAAAAGAAATAGAAGCTCTTTTTGAAAAGTACAAGGAAGAAATAGCAAAAGATGTAAGAATTGGTGCAGAAGAAAGTCTTGATGATGATACGATTCAACGTTTTATTGAAAGAAGCAAAATTGAAGCGTTTGAATATTACATCGACCCAAATTTGCAATTCCTAATAGAGAATAACGGACTATTTCTAGGAATGAAAGTTAGTTGTAAACATTGTGGTTCAAATAAATGGTATTCGTTACACGAACTAAGTAATCGCTTTAAATGTAAAGGGTGCATTAATGAGATTACCCCGAACATTAGGAGTTCGGTTTATTATAAGCTGAGCGAAACGATAACCAATAATCTCTTAAGCGATCAAACAAAAAACGCTAAGCATTATGATGGCAATTATGTTGTTTTGAAAACTTTATTACATTTCAAGCAAGATTTTTCAAATTATGGCAACAGTTTTATTTGGAGTCCACCCTTAAACTTTACCGCAAAATCTGCGGCAAAAGAATGGTCAAGCGACCTTGATATTTTACTTATTCAAAATGGCAACTTGATTGTCGGTGAGGCAAAAGCTCGTTCAGACATGTTCAATACAAAAGAAATTAAAAATCTTGCTTGGGTTGCAGATAATCTTATGCCGGATAAAGTGATTGTTGCATGTAACACAGGAAATTTAGATAATACAGTTAAAAAAATTAATGCGTTGAAGACAAATCAAAACTGTGAAGTTATTTCTTATGTTGCCAGCAAACCCTGGTATCATTTCAGAGGACTTTTTGGTTTGCCAAAAAACTCAAACCTTAGTAGTCGAAGTGAGAATTGAATTAGAAAAATTACATTATCGGCAGTAAGTGATTTGAATTAATGGCCAAATTAGTCGGCTGAAACTTCCTCCCACCACAATATTCTATAAATCATTTCCATAATTGTATAACAGTAGCGGCTGTACACGACTTTAGCTTTGCTATATCTAAAAACATAGATATGGCTGATAAAAATACCGATACAATAAGCCTTCCGCTGGAAGGTATGGATAGCGAACATTGTGCTTTAATAATTGACAAAGGTTTAAGCAAAGTTGCCGGCATCAAAACCCATAAAGTTGAGCTGAACAACAACCGGGCAGTTATTGATACTGACGATACAACAGAAACATTAAAGAAAGCGGTAGCTGCTATAAGAGATTTAGGCTATAACGTTTCAACCGTCACGAAAAACTTTCCGGTACTTAATATGACCTGTGCTTCCTGTGCCGTAAGTGCTGAAAGTATTTTAAAGAGCCAACCCGGCGTAATAAATGTGGGAGTGAATTACGCCAATGCAACAGCGCAGGTAGAATACATTCCAACCGTAACAGACCCGCATAACTTAAAAGCGGCTTTGCAGGGCATTGGATATGATTTAATGATAGATGAAAGCGAGGAAGCGAAGGACCAGTTAGAAGAAGTGCACAAACAAAAGTTTGAAACCCTTAGAAAAAGAACTATCGGCTCCATAATACTTTCTGCACCTACTGTAATGATTGCTATGTTCTTTATGAACATTCCTTATGCCAACTACATCATGTGGGCTTTGGCTACTCCCGTGGTTTTGATTTTTGGGCAGCAATTTTTTGTTAATGCCTGGAAGCAAACAAAGCACCGTTCTGCCAACATGGATACATTGGTTGCACTTAGTACAGGCGTAGCATATTTGTTCAGTGCTTTTAATACCCTGTTTCCGGAAGTATGGCACAACAAAGGCTTACATGCCCATGTTTATTTTGAGGCTGCAGCCGTTGTAATAGCCTTTATCTTATTAGGCAAGATGCTGGAAGAGAAGGCAAAAGGCAATACATCTTCTGCTATTAAAAAGCTAATGGGATTACAACCAAAAACTGTAACCGTTGTGCACCAGGGAGGGCATCAGATGGAAATGCCAATAGCAAAAGTGAAACCAGGCGATACATTGTTGGTAAAGCCGGGTGAAAAGATTGCAGTTGACGGTACAGTTAGTGAAGGCAGTTCTTTTGTGGATGAAAGTATGATTAGCGGTGAACCGATACCCGTTGAAAAAAAGAAAGGTGAAAAAGTTTTTGCCGGTACAATAAACCAAAAAGGCAGCTTTCAATTTATCGCCGACAAAGTGGGTGGCGATACCATTCTGGCACAGATAATAAAAATGGTGCAGCAGGCACAAGGCAGTAAGGCACCTGTTCAAAAACTGGTTGATAAGATTGCTGGCATCTTTGTTCCCATCGTTATTTTAATTGCCGTCCTCAGCCTCATCGCCTGGATTGTGTTAGGTGGCGACAATGGCCTTACACAAGGTTTGTTAGCACTGGTAACAGTACTGGTTATTGCTTGTCCTTGTGCGCTTGGTTTGGCTACACCCACAGCCATTATGGCTGGCGTAGGTAAAGGCGCAGAAAACGGCATCCTGATTAAAGACGCAGAAAGCCTTGAACTGGCAAAAAAAGTTAATGCTATCGTTCTTGACAAAACAGGAACCATCACGGAAGGCAAACCGGTTGTAACAAACATACTTTGGCTGAATGATGACGCAGGTAAATTACCGGTATTAGCCTCATTGGAAAAACAGTCGGAGCATCCTTTAGCAGAAGCCATTGTAAAATATGCAGGTAACGTTCAAGTTCTGCCGGTACACCATTTTCAGAGCATTACAGGTTTTGGCGCAAAAGCGCACATTGCAGATAGTATGTACTATGCAGGCAATGCTTCATTGTTAAAACAGAACAGCATTTCCATTGCTGCCCAATTAGAAAACGGTGCCGCCAAATGGCTAAGTGAGGCAAAAACAGTTATCTGGTTTGCGGATGAAAAGCAGGCATTGGCTGTGGTTGCCATTGCAGACAAAATAAAAGATACTTCCGTTGAAGCCGTAAAAAGTTTGCAGTCAGCAGGCATCGAGGTATATATGCTTACCGGCGATAATGAGGCTACTGCAAAAGTGATAGCAAAACAGGCGGGTATAGAACATTACAAAGCAGAAGTGTTACCGGCGCATAAGGCAGATTTTGTAAAAGAACTGCAACAGCAAGGTAAGGTAGTAGCAATGGTTGGTGATGGCATCAACGACAGCAACGCATTGGCACAGGCCGACGTAAGCATTGCAATGGGCAAGGGCAGCGACATAGCGATGGACGTAGCAAAAATGACCATCATTTCATCTGACCTTTCTAAAATTCCGCAGGCAATTAAACTTTCCAGGTACACGGTAACCGCTATTAAACAAAACCTGTTTTGGGCATTTATCTATAATCTTATAGGCATTCCAATAGCGGCAGGGCTTTTATATCCCATTAATGGGTTTCTACTAAATCCAATGATTGCGGGGGCTGCTATGGCATTAAGCAGTGTAAGTGTTGTAAGTAACAGTTTAAGGTTAAAATGGAAAAAATTGTAAGAGACGATTTTATAAACCCGGCTATAGGATGCATATTATATTTCCGTTGCACACTTGCACCATCTAATTGAGTGGAGCTAAAAATTATATAAATCAAATCCAAAGTTTTATAACAACTACAGTGTGTACCTGAAATAATTTTGAACAATAAAATTAAAGTCATGGAAATATTACAGTTTAAAACGAATATCAATTGTGGTGGATGTGTTGCCAAAGTAACACCCGGATTAAACGAAACAGAAGGCATAAAAACCTGGAACGTTGATTTGAAAAGTCCTGAACGAATACTTACAGTTGAAACGGAAGATGTTTCTGCAAAAGATGTTATTAATGCAGTGAATAAAGCAGGGTTTAAGATTGAACAGGTTTAGAAGCTTGCTTTGATTATCTTTGATAAAGGCAGCATTAGGCTGCCTTTATTGTTTTATTTAGTTCAAAGCCATCACTTGTTTTATGGGCAAATTGACAAAGCCGAAAGATTTAAAAGAAGTTGCTTCTATTTCATCAAAGGATGCTAAAATACTTTGGGCAAGAGCGGCAGGACGGTGCTCGATGCCCGATTGCAGAATTGAGTTAACCTTAGACAAAGATAATAAAGACACAGCTTTGACCTTTGGTGAAATGTGCCACATTGTTGGTGAGAAAGAGGATGCTCCAAGAGGCAAAAGCACCTTAACAAATAAAGAAAGAAATGCTTATCACAATCTGGTTTTGTTTTGTGCAAATCATCACACCATCATAGATAAATATGAAGAAAAGTACCCGATAGAAGTTCTTCACAAAATTAAAACTGACCATGAGCTGTGGGTTCAGGAAAGCCTATCAGCAAAAAAACTAAAACCTGATGATTTACTTTACTCCTCTTTAATTGATTTTATTGCGCTACAGTTGAGACTTGACCAATGGGATTGGTTTATGGATAACGCAGCAAGGCAAATATTACACGAATATTTTGTGGATGCTTACGAAGCTGTACTTGAAAAAAAACTTTCAATTGATTTTCCCAAAACAAAATTGGAATTAGAAACGACTTTGAAAAATGTTATGGACGCTTACATTGAATTTATTGAATATTTTTTAACAGCAGCGCATACACCTGACCGTGGAGGTGATTTTTACACTGCAGACCGTTCTTATAAAAGAGTTCATCATAACCCCAGGTATTTGTACTACTCTGAAAAGCATGTTTTGTGGGCGAGAAAATGTTTTGCGTTGCTATGTCTATATACAGTAAGATTAAATGAATTTGTAAAGGCTGTGAGAAAATTTTCTAACCCATACTTTTATATTCTAAGAGGAAAATTTTTGGTATATGATAATTTGGGCACTCATAACGACGGTGAGCCTGTAATAATAACACCTACCTACTCTAATATTCTAAAAAGGTTAAACGCTTTAAATGCAGAAATCAAAATATTTGAAGAAAAGTATAAAGAAGAATAACTATGTTGCTATAAAATTCTGTTTTAATCAATCATGACCGCCAACCTAACTCAAATCATCCAACAGTACAAAACGGATAAGCAATCTGTTTATAACACCTGGTTCATTAATAATGAAGAACGATTAAAGGCTTTCCGTTCCATCCGCCGAGGGGTTATGCAGGTAGTGAGCGATATTAAATGCAAACGCTTTCCAAATGATTTTAAAGGTTCATCACTTGAGTTCGTATTAACCGTTATCACAGAACAAAAGCAGGTTTTTGAAGGCGCGTCCCATCCATTCTATTGGAAACCGAAATTGCGCATACCTGATATTTATGAAAACGAAGCAAACAAGCAGGCGTTCGGCCAGTTTCTTGAAAACTGTTTAAACGCAAAATCTGAAGAACAAATAATAAGAGAAATTGTAAGGCTTGATGCACTTAAAATAAAAGGCCTTGGCCCCGCGGTCGCAAGCATTTTATACTTTCTTCATCCTACTATCATTCCGCCATTTAATACCGCAATCATCAATGGCTTCAATTTTTTATTTAAAGACAAAAAGAAATTAGGAAGCTGGAGTGAATACCTGAAGCTGCGAGAAGTTTTGGTTGATGCGAACAATCAAAACCGTTCAGAACTTTCATCTGATTTAGGAGCGATTGCGGGCTTGCTTTTTGAAGTTGGAACGCAAAAGTTGGTTCTTGGAACAGACGAATATTTATCGGAAGTTGAAAGAAATAAATTAGAGAAGCTGATTGGAAAAAGGCAGGAAGAGATACAACAGGAAAGAGTTGAAGAAAATTTGCACACTGAAATGCAATACCATTTGCTTAAAATAGGTAATGCATTAGGTTACGATGTTATTGCTGCTTCTAATGACCGCTCAAAATCGCATTGTGGCAATAGTTTTTCTTTCATGAGCTTGCAGGAGTTTCCATGCATTAATCTCGATAAAGAAACTTTGAATACCGTGAAGCTTATTGATGTGCTTTGGTTTCAAAAAGGGACAAACAATGTTGTTGCTGCATTTGAAGTTGAAAAAAGTACCAGCATTTATTCCGGTATCCTGCGCTTATCAGATTTATCTTATAGCATTGCGGATGGCGATGAAGTGTTCTATCTAATTGTACCCGACAAAAGGGAAAGAGATGTTTGCCTGCAACTGTCCAGGCCGGCAATAAAGCAAAACAAAGTGCCGATTAAATACATTTTGTTTTCAGAGTTACGGCAGCACTGTGATGCACTTTGCAAATTCGGCGATAGCCATTTTATTATGGAAAAGATTGCAAAGTCGGTTTAATGTGCAATCGAAGGCAGTAGCTTGGTTCTATTTAGAAAAGTGTTTTTCCCCGAGGAATTAACTTCTTCTCAAATGAGCGTAAAACAAATCGAAATTTTTATTCTTATAACACTCTGCCTGCACAACGATTTGGATGGTTGATCATTTGCCTGCCTGACACAAATCATTTTTGGGATTGACGTCTGTCATAGCTCAAGGCTAAGCTAAAAATTAGTTTTACTAAGAATTTATTAGCAATAATGAAAAAGACAATAGCAATACTCCTGCTGTTTATTTATACTGTTTCCGCATTTGGAATAGCGGTAAATTATCATTATTGCGACGGATATCTTTCAGGTGTAAAAGTTTTGAATTTTGGAGGCAAGGGCGATTGTAAATGCGATGCCACAGGCATCCCAAAAGACTGCTGCAAAGACAAGCTGCTGTACATTAAAGGAGATGATCATAAGTCATCACAGGGTAGTTATATTAGCACGCTTGCAACTTATTTAATTGATATTCCTGTTTATGAAACCATCTACTCATTTCAGAAAACATCTTACCAGGATCTTCCTATTAACTTTTACTTAGTCAGTCACAGATCATTGCGACACCTCTTTCTACTCAACAATGCTTTAAGAATTTGATACTGGCGGATTGCGGTTTAAGTGCAGCCACTTTTCAGGCGTATGCAGCAAAGAACTTTAATTGGTATCATAAAAGCTTCTTTGCTATACTGCAATAAGTACGGTTACTAATAGCTACCCAGCACTTTCAAGTTGGACTGTTGTTGTTCAAACAGTTCAAATTATCGCCTGCCATACTGAATTTCAAACGAAATCTATTTTAAAAAATTAAACTCGAACAGCATGAAAAAGAATTTTGTATCAATCATACTTGCAAGTTGTCTTTTCACTTTAAGCTTACAGGCATCAGCACAAAAAGACAGCAGCGGCATTTACACAACATCAGCAGATTTTCAGCAAGGAAAACTTGCTTACGCCATCAATTACAAAGAGGAAAAACACAAAATAAACGACTATGTGCTTTTTAATGATGCGGTAATAAAAGTTAAACACCACGATACTGTGTACACGTTACAAAAGGGTGAAACGTATGGTTACAGAAACACTAAAGGCGAGGATTTCAGGTTTGTTGAAGATAAAGCCTATAAAATACTTAATCCGGGAGAGCCTTTGCTAATGTATGTTTACCAGCACCCTGCACACTCGCCAAAAGAAGCGGAAAAATATGCAGCGGCTTATTATTTCAGCACATCGGCGTCTGCAGCGCCGCAGCCATTAACTATGGCAAATCTTAAAGCGGCATTTCCGGATAATCATAAATTTCACGACGAGTTGGATGCACAGTTTAAAGAGGATAAAGACCTTATAAAATATGACACTTTCCACAAGGTGTACAAGCTAAATCATATTTATACCAGCACCGTTAAACAGTGATAAATTAACAGCGGGCCTTTACGGGTCCGCTGTACTAATCCGCATATTTGAATAAACGGCAAGCGTTAGGTAAACATAAAAGCGCACCAAAATTTAATAATTGTATTATTATAAATACTTATACTTTTGTCCGGGTTTTAATATGAAAAAGTTCATCATAGGCATATTAGCTGTTCTATACATAGGTGCTTCCACAGGCGCCGCTGTAAACATGCACTATTGCATGGGTGAGTTTACTAATTGGGGTATTTGGCAGTTGGATTCTAAAAACTGCGCCAATTGCGGCATGCAAAAAAGCAACAAAAAAGATAACGGTTGCTGCAAGGATGAGCACAAATTTATAAAGAGCAACATTGATCAAAAAACCGTTGAATCTTCTTTTGAATTAATGGGATCAATTGGTTCATCCCTTCTTACTTGTTACGCTGAACTGCCATCTTTACGGCTTGCTTCCATAACAGAACAAACTCCTGTAAGCAACGCCCCGCCCCGAAGTAGCAGCATTGCGGCTTATATTGTTAACCGAACCTTCTTGATTTAAACACAAACTTCCATTGATGCCGGGCATTCCTATTGCCGGGCATTTGGCATTTCTATGTGCCGTGCTTTTTTCTTTATTATTTAATAATCCCATCTTAATAGTTTAAAAATTAACGCAATGAAAAAGACAATTCTTTCGGCAATTATTGTATGCGCAATAGTATTTACAGCCTGTAACAGTAGCGAAAGCAAGAACGAGCATGAAGGCCATGATATGGAGAATATGGCCAAAGACAGTACAGAACATGCTGCGACCGAGGCTAATGCTGAAGTAAAAACAGTAGCCGTAACATTTTCAAACGTGGACGCAAAAGCTGCTGCTTCCATAAAAGAAATTGTTGACCACTACCTGCATGTAAAAAATGCGCTTACAAATGATAATGACGCAGAAGCGGCAAGCGGTGGCAAAGCTATGGCGGCAGCCATAAGCAAACTTGATAAATCGCTGCTGACTGCAGAGCAAAAAAAAGTATTTGATGAAACCGCCGACGACCTGAAAGAACACGCAGAACATATTGGCGACAATGCAGGAAACATTAAACACCAGCGCGAACATTTTGTGGGTATGAGCGAAGATGTTTACGCTCTTGTTACTGCATTTGGCGGCGGCCGCGCATTGTATAACGACCATTGCCCTATGGCGCAGGAAAATAAGGGAGCAATGTGGATCAGCGAAACAAAAGAGATAAAAAATCCCTATTTCGGTACAGAGATGCCCACTTGTGGTAACGTACAGGAAGTTATTCAGTAAAAGCCGGCCAACGCATAAACGCTGAAGCGTGTAACGAAAGAATGCTGCTAAGCGCTTACACAGCCAGCTACATAAATAAAAAATCATGGTTCAAAAATTTATTGAATTGGCTTTACGCAACAGGCTTGTTGTGCTGTTGCTGGCCGGCGCCCTGTTTGCCTACGGTTTTTATTCTGTACAGCAAAACCCCATTGATGCCATTCCTGATTTGAGTGAAAATCAGGTAATCGTATTTACAGAATGGATGGGGCGCAGCCCTCAGGTAATAGAAGACCAGGTAACCTACCCGCTCGTTAGCAATCTGCAAGGCATTCCAAAAATCAAAAACATTCGTGGCTCGTCTATGTTCGGGATGAGTTTTGTGTATGTGATTTTTGAAGACAATGTTGACATCTACTGGGCAAGAACCCGAGTGCTGGAGCGTTTAAATTTTGCCCAGCGTTTACTGCCGCAAGGTGTTACGCCAACGCTTGGGCCCGATGGAACAGGTGTAGGGCATGTTTTCTGGTATCACCTCAATGCACCCAGGATGGATTTGGGCGAGCAAAGGGCACTGCAGGACTGGTACATAAAATTTGCTTTACAAACGGTGCCCGGTGTAGCAGAAGTGGCATCGTTTGGCGGCTTTGAAAAGCAGTACCAGTTGGTTGTTGACCCCGTAAAGTTGCAGTATTACAATATTTCGCTGATGGATGTGATGAATAAAGTGAAAGCGAATAACAACGATGTGGGCGGCAGAAAATTCGAGATGGCAGACATGGCTTATATTATTCGCGGCCTGGGGTATATCAAAAGCAAAGAAGATGTAGAAAACATATCGCTTGCCAATTACAATGGCATACCCGTGCGGGTAAAAGATATTGGTACAGTACAAATGGGAGGCGACTTACGGTTGGGCATTTTTGATATGGATGGTAAAGGGGAAGTAGTTGGCGGTATAGTGGTAATGCGTTACAACGAGAACGCCAATAACGTAATTAAGGCGGTAAAAGCCAAAATGAACGAAGTGCAAAAAGGTTTACCCGAAGGCGTAACTTTTGAAACATCTTACGACCGCAGCACGCTTATACAGGAGGCTATTGATTCAGTAAAAGGAACTCTGATAGAAGAAATGATTGCAGTTTCTCTTATTGTACTCATCTTTCTTTTCCATTGGCGTAGTGCGCTTATTATTCTCATTCAATTGCCCATCTCCGTTGCGGCTGGTTTTATTTTCCTGCAAATGTTTGGTATCTCTTCCAACATCATGTCGCTTACAGGCATAGCCCTGGCCATAGGTGTGGTGGTTGATGACGGTATTGTGATGGTGGAAAATGCGTACAGGCATTTAAGCGAAGCACAGCATGCAAAAATTAACTCATCCGAAAAAGCTTAATCATGGCAAACCGGTTCAAGCAAAATAAAGACCCGTTAACTGCTGAAGAACGGAATGATATTATCGAAAGGTCATCGAAACAGGTAGGCCCGGGTGTCTTCTATTCCACTATCATTGTGGTTACTTCGTTTCTTCCCGTATTCCTGCTTACAGGTATGGAAGGCAAGCTCTTTCATCCGCTGGCATGGACTAAAACATTTATTCTTCTGATTGATGCCTTCCTCGCTATTACTTTAACGCCTGTGTTGATCTCATTTTTTTTGAAAGGAAGATTGAAACCTGAAAGCGCCAATCCTATCACAACAAGATTAGAAAAGATTTATACACCAATGTTGAAATGGTGCTTAAAATGGCGTAAGCTAACCATCGGGATAAATATTGTTGCACTGGTGGCAGGCATTATTATGATGACAAGGTTAGGCTCGGAATTTATGCCGCCATTGGATGAAGGCTCGTTATTATTTATGCCGGTTACGCTGCCCGATATCTCCAACTCTGAAGCAAAAAGACTACTCCAGGTGCAGGATAAGATCATTCGCAGTGTTCCGGAAGTAGCACATGTATTGGGCAAAGCAGGCAGGGCTAACACAGCCACAGACAACTCACCCATCAGCATGATTGAAACTATCATACTGCTTAAGCCCAAAGATGAATGGAGGGCAGGCATGACAAAAGATGAAATTATCAGGGAGCTTAATTCTAAAGTGCAGATACCTGGTGTTACCAACGGGTGGACACAACCCATCATCAACCGCATTAATATGTTGTCAACGGGTATCCGCACCGATGTAGGATTAAAAGTGTATGGGCAAAACCTCGACAGTATTTACGCATTTGCACAAACAATTAAAAAACAGTTGGAAGGAATTGATGGAGTGAAGGATTTGTATGTGGAGCCTATCACCGGTGGCAAATATGTGGATATTGATGTGAAGCGTGAAGAAATAGGCCGGTATGGTTTAAGCGTGGATGATGTAAACACTGTAATTGAAAGCGCGTTGGGCGGCATGAAGCTCACAACAACCATTGAAGGGCGTCAGCGTTTTTCAGTTAATGCGAGATACGGGCAGGACTTTCGCAACAACCTACAGGCGTTAAAAAGATTACAGGTACAAACGATGGACTTTGGCCCGGTTCCTTTGGAAGCCGTTGCCGATATTAAGCTCAGCGATGGCCCGCCTATGATCAATTCTGAAAACGCTATGTTAAGGGGTACGGTATTGTTTAATGTGAGGGAAAGAGATTTAGGCAGCACTGTTACAGAAGCTCAGCAGAAGCTCAACCAGATGATCACAAAATTACCGAAAGGGTATTTTTTGGAATGGAGCGGCCAGTGGGAGAACCAGCTCAGGGCCAATCAAACGCTGAAAACAATTTTACCGGTTGTACTTGTTATCATATTCATGGTGTTGTATTTTACCTATCATTCTTTTAAGGAAGCCCTTACCACCATGATTACTGTACCGTTTGCTTTGATCGGTGGCATATTCATGGTTTATTTCTACGGTATCAATTTATCAGTTGCCGTTGCAGTAGGCTTCATTGCCCTGTTTGGTATGGCCATTGAAACCGCCATGCTCATGACCATTTATCTTAATGAAGCAATGAATAACATGGTGTCAAAACATGGTAACACCAACAAAACGCTTACGCCTGCCATTTTAAGAGAATATGTTATTGAAGGGTCGGCAAAAAGGCTAAGGCCAAAATTAATGACGGTATCAGTCGGTCTTTTTGGGTTGATACCCATTCTTTGGAGTACCGGTGTTGGCAGCGACGTTATGAGGCCCATCACCATTCCGCTGATAGGCGGCACTATTTCATCAACAATTTATGTGTTGTTCATTACGCCTGTCATTTTTGAAATGATTAGGGAAAGAGAACTAAAACGTAAAGGCAAAATTGAATTGATAGATGTTAAAGAATAAAATATTACCGACACTGTGTTTGCTGGCTGTAGTTATCAGCGGCAATGCACAAACATTAAAACTTGATGCTGTTATAGACAGCATCAGATCATCTCACCCCGTGGTAAAGATGTACGACAATGAAATCCGTTCCATGGATGAAGCGGCTAAGGGTGCAAGAAGCTGGATGCCGCCGCTACTGGGCATCGGGCAGTTTATGACACCCTATAATGTGAATCTATGGAAAGCCGACGGCGATATGCCTGGCATGGGTTCGGTAATGGTGTCGGGTGAGCAAATGTTCCCCAACAAAAAGAAGCTTGATGCTGATGAAAACTATATGAAAGCCATGTCATCAGTGGAGAAAGAAAGGAAAAATGCAACGTTGAACGATTTGATAAATGATGCTAAGCAGTTCTACTATGAATGGATAGTGCTGAAGAAGAAACTTTCTATTCTGCAGGAGAATGAAAAGATCCTTGACTTCATGATCAGGAATGCGCAAATACGCTATAAGAACGGCTTGGAAAAGATAAGCGCATATTATAAAGCGAAAGCTGCATTGGGTGATGTAAAAAATATGCAACTTATGTTTGAAAATGATGTAAAAGAAAAACGCATACGCATCAATGCACTCATGGGGCGTAATGCGATGATTTATTTTGACATTGATACGGCATATGCAATTAATGATTACTCCGCAATAGTTTTTGACAGCACTTTTTTTTACACCAACCGAAGCGACCTTAAATCGTTAGACCGGGAGATGAACCTCACGGTGTTAAAGCAGGAAACGGAAAAAGCAGCCCTGAAGCCACAATTTGGTGTTCGTTACGATAATATGTTTGGCTTTGGTGGGCAACCCATTCAATATACCATCATGGGCATGGTGCGTGTACCTATAGGCAATTGGTCGTCTAAAATGAACAAAGCAAACATCGAAAGCCTTAAATGGAAAAATCAGTCTATACAGGCGCAAAAAGAAATGATGGTAAATGAATACAGCGGTATGGCTTACGGTATGCGCAACGAACTGGATTTAAAGAAAAAGCAACTGAAATTGTACGAAGAAGAAATTATTCCCGCTCTGCGAAACAATTATAAAACAATGCAATTAGGCTACGAGCAGAACACGGAAGAATTATTTATGTTGTATGATGCATGGGAAACATTAAACATGAAACAACTGGAATACACCGAACTATTAAACCAGGCATTGAACCTACAGGTAACAATTGAGAGATTAATTGAGAAAAAATAGATGCGATGAAATACTTATTCCTCTTTATAATTTTTGTTTCTGCAATTGCGTGTAACAATAAACCAGACCCACATGCAGCGCATTCTACAGAAGCGAAGGAAATATACACCTGCTCCATGCACCCTGAAATAATAAGGGATAAACCAGGCAACTGCCCCATCTGCGGAATGAAGTTGGTTAAGCAGGAAGCCCACAGTAAAAAGCTAACCGATGTTGTATTAGAATCGTTATTGAAGCCAACTAACGAGTTTGTTGTATCTGCCATTCCTGTAACTGTAATTGAGCAAAGGGGTGAGCAATTAGAAATTGAAGCGCTTGGAAATATTACTTATGATACGAGGCAGGCGGGCAGCATCTCGGCAAGGGTATCCGGCAGAATTGAAAAGCTTTATGTTCGCTACCGTTACCAGAAAATAAGCAAGGGCCAAAGAATAATGGATATCTACAGCCCTGAACTGGTTACTGCCCAACAAAATCTTTTATTTCTGTTAGAAAATGATGCTGACAACAAATCGTTTATACAGGCGGCAAAAGACAAGCTGCTGCTCCTTGGCATGAGTAATGAACAATTGCAGCAGATCATTCAATCAGGGAAACCTTCTTTAACCATCGCAGTGTACAGCAATTACAGCGGCCATATTCATGAAGCGGTTGCTGGTGGAAGCATGAACGCCGAAACTGCAAACATGAAAGACATTTCATTAATCACTGAAGAGCTTTCACTTAAAGAGGGAATGTATGTAGAAAAGGGCAAATCCGTTTTCACCGTATTCAATCCGGATAAAGCGTGGGCTGTTCTCAACATTTACGCAGATAACCAGCAATTGGTAAAAACAGGTAATGCAGTGAGGGTTGTTCCAGAAACAGCGCCCGGTAAAGATTTCAGGGCAACCATAGATTTCATAGAGCCCTTTTACCGCAGGCAAAGCAAAACACTTACTGCAAGAATATATTTCAATAACAGCATTTTAAAAATCCCTATTGGCAGCCAGGTTAAAGCCACCATTTTCGGAAATACGAAAGAAGCATACTGGTTACCAAAAGAAGCCGTGCTTTCATTGGGTATGGATAAAGTGGCATTTCAAAAAACAGAGGGAGGTTTTAAAGCAATAAAAATAAGCACAGGCATTACGCATAATAATCATATTCAGGTGTTAAGCGGTTTAACAGCAACAGATTCAGTTGCTGCCAATGCCCAGTTTTTAATGGATAGCGAAAGTTTTATTAAGGTAAATAATTAATTTATGTGTAAAAATATTTGTGTATCCGGCAGTGGTGTTCAGCTCCCGTTGAATCGTACTCTTGTGCGTTCAATTATATATTCAGCAATAGGCGCACTCATTTTTTTATTTGTATCATCCTGCAAAAGCAAAAATGAAACACCCGCAAATCCTGATGTTTATTATACATGCGCTATGGATCCTCAGGTAGTGGAAAACAAGCCTGGCAAATGCCCCATTTGTAAAATGGACTTAACGCCTGTAAAGAAAAAAACTGGTGAAAGCAAAGACGCACTGCAATTGAGTGAACAACAAATACAATTGGGCAATATTCAAACCGATACACTGATCAACGGCGCTATCGGAGACAGGTTGGTATTAACGGCCACATTGAATTTTGATCAGATGAAAACAACCGCTCTTAGCTCAAGAGTAATGGGACGCATTGAAAAACTCTATTATAAAAATTTGGGTGATTATGTAAAGAAAGGCACACCACTATACGATATCTACAGCGAAGACCTGAACAACGCCAAACAAGAGTATATTTTGGCTGTAGACAAACAAAAGGCATTCACCAATGAAACGGTGATTGATTTTGACCGCCTGATTGAAAGCGCCAGGAATAAATTGTTGCTTTGGGGTTTAACCGAAACACAGATAACTGAACTGCAAACATCAGGAAAAACCACACCAACAACTACTTTTTACAGCACAACCACTGGTTATATTACGCAGCTTAACGTTAGGGAAGGCGATTATGTAATGGAAGGAGGTGCTGTTGTAAACCTGGCGGACCTTTCCAGGCTTTGGGCCGAGGCGCAGGTGTATACTTCACAATTAGCTGATATAAGCAGCAACAATACAGCAACGGTTCAGTTGCCCGATTTTGATGGCAAAGAAATTAATGGCCAGATTGAATTTGTGAATCCCGAAATAAATCCTGATACAAGGATAAATCTTATACGCGTATCTATTCCTAACACGGATAACCAGCTAAAACCGGGAATGCCTGCTTATGTTATTATAAAAAGCCCGCAACGGCATTCGCTTACCTTACCAATTGATGCGGTTATACGAGATGGAAAAGGCGCGACAGTTTGGATACAAACGGCGAAGAACACGTTTAAAACCGCGATGGTGCAAACAGGTTTGGAAAGCAATGACCGTATTGAAATAACATCAGGGTTGAAAGCGGGTGATATAGTAGTGGTTTCCGGTGCTTACTTATTGCATAGCGAATATGTATTTAAGAAAGGAGCCGACCCGATGGCGGGGCATAATCATTAAACAATAATTAAATAAACGATATGACTACAATTTTTAAACCTTTATTGTCTGCTATAGCCTTGTTTATGTGCTTTGATACGGCTGCACAGAAAACTGAAGCAATTTGCTATAACCCGAATCTTATAAAAGATACTTCAAAAAAAAGTATCAAATCAGTGGCGTATGCTATTATGGGCGGAGACAGTATTAAGATTGATTATCATTCACCCGGTGTACGAAAAAGGGTTATCTGGGGTGGCCTTGTTCCTTACGATGAAGTATGGGTAACCGGCGCACATGATGCCACAACATTGGAAATACCAAAAGCATTTGTTGTAAATGGCAAAGAAATACCGGCAGGTAAATATGCCTACTTTACTATTCCGGGTAAAAAAGAATGGACAGTAATCATCAACAAAAATTGGAAGCAGCACCTTGCATCTGAGTATGATGAAAACGATGATATAGTAAGGGTGAAAGTAAAGCCCAAAAAAAGTGAATATATGGAGCGGCTGCAATACTTTATTGAAACAGGAAAAAGCGAAACTGGTAAAATTGCTTTTGCATGGGAAAAGATTAAGGTAGAGTTTCCATTTACACTAAAACACTAAATCATGCAACATCACCACCACAGCGAAAAGCAATATACCTGCCCCATGCATCCTGAAATTGTGAAGGACAAACCCGGTAATTGTCCTAAGTGCGGAATGAACCTCGTTCCTGTAGATGCAAAAGAGAATGAACCTGCTCATACACAGCGTCAACAAACAGAACTTACAAAAGAGGTATCTTCTTCCCATGAGGAGCATAATGCAACCGTTGTAGAGATTAGAGACACTCAAGGCTTCCAAAAATACACCTGCCCTATGCATCCTCAAATAATTCAGGATGCACCGGGCAAATGCCCTTTGTGTGGTATGACTTTAGTCCCCTTATCGAAACCAAAAGATGGAAAAACACATTCTTCCCACTCATCAGGCATTACTGATTTTAGAAAGAGATTTTATGTAGTGCTGGTATTAACCATTCCCGTTATGCTGCTATCAGAAATGATACAGCAATGGTTAAATATTCATATCAGTTTTACCGGTTCAAAATATGTTTTGCTTGGCTTGTCCTCTGTTGTTTTCTTTTATGGCGGCTGGCCATTCCTGAAAGGTCTGGCAGGCGAAATAAAGGTAAAAAACCCGGGCATGATGACCCTGATCGGCTTTGCCATTTCTGTTGCATACATCTATAGTGTAGCAACAGTGTTTGGGTTAGAAGGCATGGATTTTTTCTGGGAACTGGCTACTCTGATTCTTATCATGCTGCTGGGGCACTGGATCGAAATGAGATCCGTGGCAGGCGCATCAAGGGAATTGGAATTGCTGGTTCAATTAATGCCGGATGATGCTCACCTTGTAAAAGGCGAACAAATCACCGAAGTGAAAACAGTAAACCTGAATGCGAATGATGTTATCCTAATCAAGCCAGGAGAGAAAGTAGCAGCCGATGGAATAATTTTAGAAGGCGTAAGCTATTTAAACGAATCGATGTTGACCGGTGAATCAAAGCCAGTTCAAAAAACGAAAGATGATAAAGTAATTGCCGGTTCTATTAATGGTAATGGTTCTATTAAAGTTACCGTATCTCATACAGCAAAGGATTCATATCTCTCACAGGTAATAAAACTGGTTGATGATGCACAAAAATCAAAATCTAAAACCCAGTTGGTTGCAGACACGGCTGCAAAATGGCTGACAGCGATTGCTATCATTGCAGGAATAGGTACATTTTTATACTGGTATTTTACCGGGCAATCCCTGGCTTTTGCAATGGAAAGAATGGTTACGGTAATTGTAATCTGTTGTCCCCATGCTTTAGGATTGGCGGTGCCTTTAGTGGTTGCAAAATCAACCGCCTTATCGGCGAAGAATGGTTTGCTTATTAAAAACAGAACCGCATTTGAAAATGCAAGAAAAATAACAACACTTGTATTTGACAAAACAGGTACGCTTACTGTAGGAAAATTTGAAGTATCAAAAATCGTTTCTCTACAAAATAATCTTGCGGAGAATGAAATTATTCGTTTGGCATCTGCATTAGAGCAAAACTCAGAACATCCTATTGCAACTGGTATCCTGCAAAAGGTAAAAGACTTATTTATCCCTATTCCATCAACAGAAAACTTTAATGCCATTACAGGTAAAGGAGTTGAAGCAACTGTAGAGGGCAAAAAGGTATTAGTGGTAAGTCCTGGCTATTTAAAGGAAAAGAATATGACTATTCCTGATAGCTCCACGGCCAACGATACAGAAACAGTTGTATTTGTAATTATCAATAACGAATTGGCAGGATACATTGCATTGTCGGATAAGATAAGGCCTGAATCAGCAGAAGCTATTAAAACGTTGAAAAAAAATAATATAAAATCAATATTGCTTACAGGCGACAATAATAAAGTAGCAGCAAGTGTAAGCAAAGCATTGGGTATGGATAGTTTTTTTGCAGGAGTATTGCCCCACCAGAAATTAGAAAAAATAAAAGAACTGCAAAACAAAGGTGAGTTTGTAGCTATGACAGGTGACGGTGTAAATGATGCGCCAGCACTGGCACAGGCCGATATTGGAATTGCGGTAGGCAGTGGCAGTGATATAGCTGCAGAAACAGCAGGTATAGTTTTAGTAAACAGCAATCCAAAAGATATTGCGAGCCTTATTTTATTTGGAAAAGCTACATATCGTAAAATGATTCAGAATTTGATTTGGGCAACGGGTTACAACGTTGTGGCTTTACCACTTGCGGCAGGCGTATTGTATAAAATGGGCATACTGCTAAGTCCGGCTGCCGGTGCGGTGCTAATGAGCGTGAGCACTGTTGTGGTAGCTATTAATGCAAGTTTGCTGAAAGTAAAGTAGTTTATGCTGCTGATACAAGGGAAAGGTCTAAGTTAAAATTTGCCAACATAATTACGAATACAATCGTATACAATGAACTCAGAGAGAATAGATGCTTTCAATCTATGAAGAATGAAAATTATTAACTATATAAGAGTTAGAATTAAATAAAATCACATTTTAAAATCTTTTTATTTGATGTAAAATAAATAGCATGAAGCACTTTCTGGATTTATTGAACCATTTACACAACATATATATCCATAATAATTACATATTGTAAATATCCCGGAAGCGGATCACTTAGAGATGTACACTATACAACAGGTATTTCACTATTTTTTGCATTTTATCTTTCCCGGCATAGTTGCCTATAAGTTTTTCAATAAAAAATGGAAACGGGTTTATACGGTGTTTTTATTAACTATGCTGGTTGATGCTGACCATTTATTAGCCACTCCTTTTTTTGATTCCTGCCGCTGCAGTATAGGCTTTCACCCCTTGCACAGTTATTTCGCCATTATGATATATGCTTTGCTGCTTTTATCCCCGAAGTTCCGTATCTTATCTATTGGTTTATTGATGCACATGGCAACTGACTATATTGATTGTTTTTTTATAACTCATAATTGTAAATAATACCACTGCTTATGGCAAAAAGTAAACATTATTATATTCGTAAAACACATCGTTATCTCGGGGTTATCCTTGGCCTTCAGTTTTTAATGTGGACAATCGGTGGCTTATATTTTAGCTGGAGCGATATAGATGAGATACATGGGGATTTTCAAAAGAAAAGCGCTCCGCTTCTTTCAGCAGGTGTACCGCTTGTTTCGCCTGCAACAGTAATAGATAATATAAAACAAACCAGGGCAATTGATTCTATTATTTCACTTCAATTGATTGAGGTATTGGGCAAGCCTTTTTATCAGGTGCGCTGCCTAAACAACTCATCCCATAAACCCGTTCAAACAGTAACGCAATTAGCTGATGCAACCACTGGCATGCTTCGGGGGCCGCTTACAAAAGATGAGGCGGTTGCAATTGCAAAAACGAGATTTAACGGAGACCCGAAAATAAAATCGGTGGAATATCTTACAGCAACAAACAGTCATCATGAATACCGGGAAAGCCCTTTGCCCGCTTATGCCGTAACTTTTGAATACCCGCTTCAAACAACGGTTTATGTTGCGAGCGAATTGGGCACCGTTCAAAAATTCCGAAACAGCAAATGGCGGGTTTTTGATTTTCTTTATATGATGCATACGATGGATTATGCAAGCCGTGACAATTTTAATAACACCCTGCTGCGCATATTCTCGTTGTTCGGGTTGGTAACAGTAGTAAGCGGGTTCGCATTATATTTTATCAGTTCAAAAAAATTAAAAAGGTTTAGAATATTTGATATTGTTCGATTTCATTAAAATCAGTTGGCATATCAATCTTGATCTTTACTGTTGGTTATGAAGCTGCCATTCCAATGTTTGCAGCGCATTATTATCAACTATAAATTTTATAAATCTTTTCCATAATTGTGTAACAGGTAATCTCTCGAGGCAAATTAATTTTACAGCGTAGAAATAAACAATCGGTTATGAAAACAATAGAAGTAAACACGAACATCATGTGCAGCTCATGTGTGGCAAAAATTACCCCAGCGTTAAACAACACGGCGGGAGAAGGAAACTGGAAAGTGGATACGCAAAATCCTAAAAAAGTGCTCACAGTAACCAATGAAAGCCTTAATGAAGCGGACGTGATTAAAGCAGTAGAACAAGCCGGTTACAAGGCCGAATCCCTGTCATAAAAAAATATGCGGAAAGCAGGGCAGGATATTTGCTGCTATTTCTGGTTATAAAGATGCTTTAGTTCGCTTAACAAACTGAAAATGCCGGAGATTCGTAGATTTTCAGGAACCTTTTTAAGGTAAGCTTTGTTAGAGATAAACAATGTTGCAATAATAATACTTGAAACGAAACACATCCATACAATTAAAAGCGGCTTTCCTGCTGGTAATATTCGGTTTGAATACTATTGTAGGTTTTGCTTGTTCTGTTGGTGTAGATATGGGTTTCAATTCAAAACATCATCACGATGAAGAAGCAACTGAGGCAGTAGTGCACATACATAATGACGGCAAGCGGCATGTTCATAACGAGAAGAAAGAAAATCATAATCACGACAAATCGCACCACAGCGACGAGTTAAGTGGCAATCATAAATCCGGTGAAGAAGGCAATTGCTGCAATGATAAAGTTAGAAATTTTGAGCAGCTTGATAAATCAGTGCCCCAGGTTATAAATGTTATTCATCCGGTTTTTTTTACGGCATTTCTTTCATCATTTTATAGTATCAGTCTATTACATCCTTCTGATGTAGTTATAGACGTTAGGCACTTTGTCCGAAGTTACCATCCTCCCATATCAGACATTCGCATAGCCATTCAGTCTTTCCAGGTATGATTTGATTTAGTGTTATTTCTATCTGTTCCGCAACGCGGGACCTGTAATTCCATTCTATAACATTAAATCATTCATAAAGTGAAAACGAAGTTTCACGAGCATCTTAGCTCTATAAACATTAAGGCAAGTAAAAAATTAATTCTCCTGGTTGCCATCATGGCAACAGTATTAACTCAAAAGAGTTTCGCGCAAGACAGCACAAAACAATACCAGTTACCACAGCTTCTTACTTACTACTACAATATTAAAAATGCATTAGTAGCCGGTGATCCTTCTTCTGCTTCAACAAATGCACAGGCATTTGTAAAAACAGCCAACAGCATTGATTATAAATTAATTTCTGAAGGCAACATCAATACATTGGTGAAAGATGCAGGCAATATTGCCGGAGCCAAAGATGTAAAAACGCAACGGAATTATTTTGCCAGTTTCTCCGCAAACATGGCTGCCGTTGCAAAGTCAGTTAAACTTACTGACCAACCAGTTTACATGGCATATTGCCCCATGAAAAAAGCATCATGGCTTAGCAACGAAAAGGAAATTAAAAATCCTTATTATGGCAGTGCTATGCTTACCTGTGGGCAGGTTACTGAAACAATCAAGTAACCTTTTACTATTTATATTATTTCATCGAAAAACAAAAAGAAAATGAAAGCAATAATTCCTGGCATTGCCATGGTGGCGGCTTTATTTGCAGGCTGCAGCACCAACAATAGCTCAAACAATACAGCAGCAACATCAGCTGATACCATAACAACTAACAATGAAACAGCCGCTATGCCGGTAAGTGAACCTGCGTCGGTGGATGCGGTGGTGAATGATTACCTGACGTTGAAGAATGCCTTAGCCAATGATAACGGCAGCAACGCCGCCGATGCCGGTAAACAAATGATGACATCATTGCAAAAACTGGACGCAGCTTCTCTAAACGCAGATCAGAAGAAAGTATATGATGATGTAAAAGACGACATGAAAGAACATGCAGAACACATCAGCACAAACGCTTCAAACATTGAACACCAGCGAGAGCATTTTGATATGCTAAGCAAAGACATGTACGATTTGGTGAAAGCAGTGAAACCTGCAAAGACACTGTATCAGGATCATTGCCCGATGTACAATGATAACAAAGGTGCAAACTGGTTAAGTGAGACAAAGGAGATCAAAAATCCTTATCTCGGTAAAAAGATGCCTGATTGTGGTACAGTGAAAGAAGAGATTAAGCAATGAGCAAGAGTAAGAAAATAATAATAGCTGTGGTAATTGTATTTATTGCCATACAATTCATACGTCCTAAACGGAATATAGATACAGCAGAACAACAGGGAGATTTTATAAAAAAGTTCAATGTTCCGGCAAACGTAGCAGGTGTTTTGAAAACATCCTGCTACGACTGCCACAGTAACAGCACCCGTTATCCCTGGTATGCAAACGTTCAGCCAATGGCATGGCTGTTGGCTAATCACATTAATAACGGCAAAGCTGAATTGAATTTTAGTGAGTTTGCCGGTTATAGTAAGCGAAGGCAGTTAAGCAAACTAAAAGCGGTGGCAAACAGCGTACACGATGGTTCAATGCCTTTGTCTTCTTATATTTTAATACATAGTGATGCAAAGTTGGACGATAGTAAAAAGCAATTACTGACAACCTGGTTTTCAAAAACAAAAGACAGTTTGGATGCTCAACAATAGAAGTAGATGAACACATTAAAGAAAATATTGAACACGATTTTCAGAGCACTCTTTATAAGAAAAAAAGATTGCTGTAAATAACTATTATTAAAAAAACAAATCATGGAAATGCAGCACGAACATCAATCGCATAAGGTGGCACATGAAAAAACCATGTACCGAAAGTTTGCACTTATGATAGCACTTTCTTTCATTGCTATGTTCATACTCATGTATGCAATGGTTGACAGTTTTTCAAACGTCATTATCAATATTAATCAGTTCTACATGGCAGGTCTTATGACTATGGCAATGGTAATAATAGAACTGGCGGTAATGAGCAGCATGTATAAAAACAAAAAATTGAATGCACTAATACTTGCAGCAGGTTTTATTGCCTTAGCCGGATTTTATTTTGGCATCAGGCAACAAGCAGCCGTAGGTGATAAGCAGTTTTTAAAGTCAATGATACCGCATCATGCCGCAGCTATATTAATGGTTGAAAAGGCAAATCTTTCCGACCCAGAAGTAAAAAAATTAGGACAGGATATTATAACCGCACAACAAGCTGAAATAGCACAGATGAAAGCTAAAATAAAAGACTTAGAGAAGTAAGCGCTTCGATGCCGGACGAAATATAAAACAGATAAAATGAAAAAGATTGCAGCGATAATCCTGCTTTTGGTAATCAGTGGGTTTGCAATGGCACAAACAAAAACCTATTACACCTGCGTAATGCACCCCGAAATAAAGGTGGATAAACCAGGTAATTGTCCAAAATGCGGAATGACATTAGTAAAGAAGACAGTGAAGGTTGCTCCTTCAAAGCAATCAACTCAAAAGCAGAGTGACACACTAAAGCGCCAGGCGCAGGAACCACCGAATAAGGAAGAGGCAAAGGAAATGGACATGGACATGCACATGAATCATAAGAACATGGAAGATACCATGCAACAGGATGCAATTGCAGATGAATTTATCGGCAACAAAGTAAATATGCAAGCCGGTAAAACAGTAGTGTATCATTTATATGTTAGTGACACCACAGTAAACTTTACAGGAAAGAACAAAAGAGCCATCGCTATCAATGGCTCAATACCTGCACCAACATTGGTATTTACAGAAGGTGACACAGCAGAAATTTATTTACACAATAATTTAAAGAATGAAGAAACTTCTTTGCATTGGCATGGCGTTATTCTACCCAATCGCTTTGATGGTGTTCCTTATTTAACCACCGCCAGGATTGGTCCCGGTGAAACCCATTTATATAAATTCAGAGTAGTACAAAATGGCACATATTGGTATCATTCACATTCTGCTTTGCAGGAACAGATTGGAATGTATGGAGCACTGATATTCAAAAAACGTGAAGAACCGCAAATGACAACAGCCACAACTGCATCCAACAATTCTTTGTTTAATACCCATTACAATGTGGTATTAAGTGAGTGGGCAGATGAAAACCCGATGCAAACACAAAGGAGATTGAGAACAGGCAATGATTGGTTCTCTATAAGGAAGGGCAGCACACAAAGCTATAGCGAAGCCATTAAGGAAGGTTATTTCAAAACCAAGCTAACCAACGAATGGAAACGAATGAAAGCAATGGACGTTAGCGATGATTTTTATGAAAAGTTTTTATTGAACGGCAAGCCTCAGACAACAGAGCAACAATTTAAAGCAGGCGATAAAGTGGCTTTGCATGTAGTGAATGCGGGTGCATCCTCTTATTTCTGGTTAGGCTACGGTGGCGGTAAAATAACAGTTATCGGCAATGATGGAAACGACATAGAACCGGTAGAAGTGGACAGGTTAATTATTGCTCCTGCTGAAACTTATGATTTGCTAGTCACCATTCCCGAAAACATGAGTTATGAATTTAGGGCAACGTCGGAAGACAGAACAGGTGCATCATCACTTTGGTTAGGAACTGGTATGAAAATGCCTGCCCCTAAGCTGCCACGCCTAAAATACTTTGAAGGCATGAAGATGATGAACGACATGATGAACACTAACGGCACAATGAAAGACATGGGCATGAGTATGAGCCTTCAGCAAATGGATATGAACATGGTGATGTATCCTGAAGTAACAGGAGATACAGAAACAGGCGATAGCTCACAAATGCCTGTCCGTTCGCCGGATGGGAACAATACGCAGCAACAATTAGATGATCCTAACAAAGACACAATGCAGGGCATGAACATGAGTAATATGCAGCATGGCAACATGAATAATATGGCAGGAATGGAAATGCCAACCGGTGGCGATATTGTTACACTCAATTATGCTATGATGCGTTCACCAACCATTACGGCTTTACCTGATGGCCCTATGAAAACATTGCACTTCAATCTTACGGGGAACATGAACCGTTATGTATGGACATTGGATAATAAAACAGTAAATGAGGCTGACAGGATTTTAATTCAGAAAGGAGAAAATGTACGCATCATTCTTACAAACAATTCTATGATGCGGCATCCCATGCACTTGCATGGCCACGATTTTAGGGTATTGAACGGTCAGGGAGATTACGCACCATTAAAAAATGTGCTCGACATAATGCCAATGGAAACAGACACCATAGAATTTGCAGCAAACCAGGAAGGCAATTGGTTCTTTCATTGCCACATACTCTTTCACATGATGGCAGGTATGGGCAGGGTATTTACTTATGAAAATTCACCGTCAAACCCTGAATTACCCGACACTAAAGTCGCGGACAAAATGTTTAAGAAAGATAATACCATGTATCACTTAATGGCAAGGGTTGGGCTTGAAAGTAATGGCAGTGATGGCGAAGCAATGCTCTCAACAAACCGTTATGCGTTGATAACAGAATGGCGTTTAGGCCTCAACCCTCATCATGGTTACGAAAGCGAAACTATGTTTGGCAGATACATTGGCGTTAACCAGTGGCTGTTTCCTTATGTTGGGTTCGATTATCACAAAAACAACAAGGAAGACCAAAGCGGGAAAAATTTCTTTGGGCAATACAGCAACCAGAACAACCGCAAAACATTTACCGTGGGGGTGCAGTATTTAACACCCGGTTTGTTCTTAGCTGATGCGAGAATTGACGGCGATGGCAAATTTCGTTTTGAGCTCAGCCGGGAAGATATTCCTATTACCCCGCGGCTTCGCTTTGCAATTATGGGTAATACAGATAAAGAGTACATGGCAGGGTTTAAGTACATAGTAAGTAAATGGTTTGCTGCGTCAACTCACTATGATAGTGATATGGGTTTTGGAGCAGGGATAACAATAACATATTAATACATAAAACAATCATTTTATCACCATTAAAAAATCAAAATCATGACAGGTTATCACACTTACAAAAATTGTATAGAAGCATGTTTGAAATGTGCGGCTATATGTAATCATTGCGCCAGTTCCTGTACACAGGAAGAAGATGGACAGATGATGGCAAAATGTATTCAGTTAGACATGGAATGTGCGGCTATATGTTACGCATCGGCACAATTAATGAGTTTAGGAAGTGATAAGGCAAAGGAGCTCTGCAGGTTATGCGCTGATATATGTGAAGCATGTGGCAACGAATGTAGTAACCATACACATAGTAAGCATTGCCAGGAATGCGCCGAAGCATGTAAGCAATGTACCGAAGAATGCAGAAAAATGGCAGCTTAAATGAAAGTGTGTGCGCATCAAAAACGCAGCACTGTTTTTTCTTTATACCCTTATTAAACATTAATAATTATTCACGCAAACAATGTAGTTTATGAAAAAGATAACGTTTGTTTTAGGAGTTGTTTTCGCAGTAATATTTGCTGCATGTTCGAAAGATGATAACAATGGTATAGTGCTTCAGGATCATGATCAGAACAGGATGATGGACTCAATGCACGCCATGATGAGCAGGATGCAGGCAATGACAATGACTATGGACCCTGATATTGATTTTGCAGAAATGATGATGATGCATCACCAGGGCGCTATCAATATGGCGCAGGTAGAGCTCTCAGCAGGCACGAATGACAGTCTTAAAAGCTTTGCCCAAAAGGTTATCAACGACCAGCAGGCCGAAATAATGCAGCTTGAAAGCATTTTATCTACCCTTACTGTTGACAATATGGATATGGAATTTATGCAGGAGCAGATGGATAACATGGACAAAACGGAAAAAGCTGCCGATGTTCAGATTATTACGGGCGACGTTGACAACGACTTTGCCACACTTATGATGATACACCACCAGGCAGCTATAGACGATGCTTCAGGCTATCTGCATCACGGCAGCAACATAGAGTTGAAAGCCATTGCCACAAACATTGTAACCGCACAGACAATGGAAATTCAGGAGCTGGCCGACTGGCTGAAGGCTAACAGGCGCTAACCATCTTCTTTCATCATTTAAATTAAAACAATGAAATCGTATTTATTTTTTTCCGCAGCAATTATGCTTTCGATAGCAGCATGTAACAATAGTTCTGAAAACACTGCAACAAACACTGATACATCAAACATCAATCCCTCAACCGCACAAACTTCAACCGTACAGGACACATCAAAGCCTGGCAATGGTTTAATGCAGCCAATGGATGATATGATGGCTAAAATGCAATCTATGAAAATGACTGGTGACTTTGATATTGACTTTGCCAATATGATGATAGAACACCACCAGGGCGCATTAGATATGGCACAGGCAGAAGTTTCAAATGGCAAGGATGAAAAGATGAAGGCAAAGGCGCAGGAAATTATCACGAAGCAAAAAGACGAGCAACAGAAGCTAAGGGATTTTGTTAGCAGTTACAAGCCATCAGGCATGAAGCATGGTGAAGGTGAATTAGGCAGCTCCATGAACGACATGAACAGCAAAATGAAATCAATGCAAATGACTGGCGATGTTGACAAAGACTTTGCAATGATGATGACCTCTCACCATGAACAGGCAATATCAATGGCAGAAATGGAACTCAAAAATGGCATGTCAGCCGAATTAAAAAAGATGGCTCAAAAAATGATTGACGACCAGCAAAAGGAAATCAAGGAATTTAAAGCATGGATGGAACAGTAGCAAATAATTAATATAACGAGAAAGGAATAATTAAGCCTCATCTTATTTTTAGGGTGGGGCTTTTTGTTTGACCAGAATTAATCATTTTCAGCTTCAGTTTTGTAATGCACTTGAACGCCCCGTAATTCTTATTGAGAAAATACTCCCGCCTAAGGTAGCTATGCCATCATACAAAGCTTTTCTAATTTAAAATAGTATTTAAAGAATTTCGTTACCGGGATAACCTAAAACCGGTGTTTATAATTTTGAAAAATACTTAAAAAGTGAACTTAATAAAGACCCTAAATATGCACGATAGTTACAAAACCGCATAGAGGTTGAAGTGTCAAAAAACTAATTGTTTCCACATCTTTTTATTTACGACTAAGAGTTACAGCCTCGACTACAAGTTCACATTGTATTTGATGCGAACACTATCGCTTCAACTTTGAAAATAAGTTGTTATGAAAAATAAATCGTAGGATGGTGCATGCTTGTTTTGTTTCTTCAAAAATGCATGTTTAACTGTGCAGCAACTAAATAAATAGGCAACATATCGTACTGCTATTACCTTCTTCGCTATTGGTGAAACGAAGCGTTACATCTCTGCGTAAAGAGATCATCATTTCATTTCTAACACCTATCATTATGGCACTCGGAGATGGCATTCGCCGTAACATTGCACTGGTATCAGATGCAGAAAGAACCAGGTTTATCAACGCAATTCTTCAATTGGATACAACAAAATTTTTTGCTGATGGAGTAAGCTATTGGGATAAGCAGGAAGATATTCACAAGAACGGCCATCAATCAGGCCTTGATGTACACGGAGGAATTGAATTTCTTCCATGGCATAGGTCTCTCGTTAATCACTTTGAAGATCTATTGCGTGAAGTAGATCCGGAACTATCACTTCATTACTGGGACTGGACGACCGATCCCAGAGTTGCACCGGCCGGAGGTGCAGCATTGTTTACTAATTCTTTTATGGATAACGCAAATGCAGAAGTAAGTCACTTGCTTAACAATTTTGAATCATCGGAAGGTGGTGCACACTTAAAGATATGGAGAGATGTAGGTGCTCAGTTTGCTAACGGTGATGGAACACCAGCTATCTCCGCAGATGCAACACTTATTAACGCAACCAGTTTTAATACGCTGGCAGATGGCTCACACTTGGGTAATTCAAGCGCACATGGCATTATTCATACTTACATTGGCGGAACTATTCTTCAGGCACATTATTCTTTCCATGACCCTTTCGTGTTTCTCATTCACTCAAATCTTGATCGCTTGTGGGCTAAATGGCAAACAGACCCTTTACATCCGGAACGCTTAACCGCTGCGGGCGCTTATTCTGGTGTTTCGCCCGACGATGCAACGAGACTTGCCAACGACTATGTAAACCCCTGGGCAGGGGAAACCGGGCTGGAACCATGGACCTCCGACCCAACGAAAAAGGAACTGATAAAATATACCGATCTTTCTATAATTATTCCACGCTGTTATAACACAAATCAAAGCAGTTACCGCGCCGCGGAATCAGAAAACCCGTTAAACGGTGTTACCAACAGGTACCAAATTAATTTCAACAGTGTTCCTGAGGAGGAAACAACCTGGCGCGCTGCTGTTATCCGGGTGTATTCCTGCGAAGATGTATCGTTCCGGGTAAAAGCCGGCACGGCTCCTGCTGCGCCCTTTTCTATAGTGTTTCCACCTGATGGAGAAGCGGAAGCGCATCATGATCCGCATTCCATACATGCATACACAGATGTCAGAATCTGGTTTGCATTTACTGCTGGTGCCACGGGTTCGGCACCACAGAATATAGGGCCTGTAAATACAGTTATTGAGTGCGTTGAAGACACTTCCATAAACTTTAATTTTGAATTGGTTGCTGATACTATTGAACGGCCTACCGTTGCAGTTCAATTAGTATTAGATCAGTCTGGCAGCATGAACGATCCTGCTGGCACAAGTGGTCTAAACAGGTTAGCGCTTCTAAAAGACGCAGCAACACTATTTGCTAATATCATTCAGAAAGACAACGGTATTGGCATAATAAGGTTCGACCAGGATGCGTATGCACCTGATGATGCTACCTATGGTGGTATGTTCATTACAAAAATAAATAACCCAGGTTTTGGCGATGCCACCAGGAACACCGCCAGAAACATGATCACCTTACATGGCGCACACGGTGATACTTCTGTCGGAGATGGTATAGAAATGGGTCGCATACAATTGAATGCGGTTGCTGCAGGTGATTATACGGGTAAAGCAATGATTGTATTCACAGATGGTTTACAAAATCAACCTAAGTCAATCGAAGATGTTTCAAGTTCAATTAACAACCAAACATTTGCTATTGGTCTTGGTAATGAAACACAGGTAAACACACTTGCATTAAACAATATCACCCAGGCTTCCGGAGGCTATCTTTTATTATCAGGCCTTATAAGTTCAACCATTGATGATTATTATAGGGTATCAAAATTCTTCATGCAGATACTTGCCAATGTAACAAATACCCAGATTGTAAAAGATCCCAATGGTTATCTTAATATCGGTACGAAAGTTAAAATTCCTTTTGTTTTGTGCGAGGCTGATATTAACGCAAGAGTAGTTTTACTCAACCAATATCCAATTATTAATCTAAGCGTGGAAACGCCGGACGGGCAGTTGATAACAACTGCAAATGCGGCAGCTTTCAATGCCAGCTTTGATTCTAATAATAAGGATACAGTTGTCTTTAGTTTTCCATTACCTGTGTTACAAGGAAGCACTTCAAATCATGCCGGAACATGGTATGCCGTTTTGGAAATTAGCGAAGCAGAATATAAAAAGTACCTGCAAAATTCCGACAACAAAAGAGGCGGCTTCAGAACAAAAGGTTCTGGCTATTCAGTAAGCGTACATTCTTTTTCAAATCTAAAAATGAAAGCGGGCTTGTCACAAACCGGCATGGAACCCGGCGCAAAAATGACGCTGCGTGCAGCTTTAACCGAATATGATGTTCCTGTTCAACAAAGAGCAACTGTAACTGCTGAAACAGAATATCCGGATCATTCAAAACATAACGTGACGTTTTATGAGAAGACGCCCGGCATATACGAAGCAGATCTTGTAGCATCTATGGCAGGTATTTATAACTTTCATATCATAGCCACAGGTACTGATTATAAGGCAGTCCCCTTTACCCGTGAACAAATTTTGACAGGGTCTGTTTTCCTTGGTGGCAATAATCCTGGAACAGTGCTTGACCCATTTGGTTCTGGTAGTGATGGGAATGAGCAGAAAGACAAATGCTGTAAAACAATGAGCAGAGCTTTATGGATTATTTCGATCTTACTATTCCTGATATTGATCGCAATCATCATAGGAATTAAGGCCGGTTCATAAAATCAGTAAACTCATTTCAATTTTGCAGAATGTTGGCCAATTTAAGTGGTTGGGATTTCTCAACCACTTTTTTTGCAACTAATATGATGTTTCACATACAGTTAATACTACATCATATTAGCTCAATTCTCAAAGGGCAGCAACAGTTAACCTGGTTTGTTTACTATCAATTATTGGTTCAGGTGAGTGGCTTTTGCCTAAGGTAGCTATGCCATCACACAAAGCAAAGCAATAGCAGCCTGGGGCTACCAACAGCAATTGCGATTCGTTACTTATGGCAAATGCTTTTTAGTTTTCTAATTTATTAATTAATTCAACTTTATTAGTAACGCCAACTTTTTCAAAAATGTTCTGAACATGTTTGGTTACAGTTCGTTCAGCAATAAACAATCGCTCTGCAATCTCTTTATACTTTATGCCTTCACATACAAGTTTAGCAATTTCCATTTCTCTCGAGCTTAAGTTGTACAATTTCGCACTAAGTTCAAAACTGTCTTGATTTTGAACAGCCGGTAAAGCTTCTGCTTTGCTAATATGTTTAAATGCACTGTTAACAAGAGCCATGCGCTGCCTTTTTGTATTGGCCACAATCGACTCAATTTTTTGCACAAGCTCGTTTATTGAAAATGGCTTTTGAACATAATCCACCGCACCCAGCTTTAAACCTTGTAGCCTGTCACTTTTTTCGGCTTTCGCCGTAAGGAAGATAATCGGTATATGGTTATAGACAGGATCATTTGAAATAATTTTTGCAAATGCAAATCCATCAACTTTATCCATCATTACATCGGATAGTATCAGGTCTGGAACTATGCTAATGTTTTTTAATTTTTTTATTGCCTCACTTCCATTAACAGCAGGATAAACATTATAATTAACGTTTAACTTTTTGGACAGGTAGTTTATCATTGAAACATTATCTTCAATAATAAGAATACTATCTTTCTTTTCATCATAACCTTTTTCTTCAAGAACTTCTTCCAATTCTGTTTGAATACTTGAAACAGGAACCAGCGAGACAATTTCTTCATTCTCTTGCAATCTGTATCGGTGCAGCATAACACTGACTTTTGTTCCCGGTTGTTTTCTAGGATTACTTTCCATTTCAATCTTGCCATTCAATTCATCAACTATCTTTTTAATAATTGGCAAACCCAATCCCATGCCCTGGTTACTCTCTTTTTTATTTTCTATTTGATAATAAGGTTCAAAAACTTTTTCCTGAAGTTCAAGCGGAATTCCAATGCCGCAATCCTTAACTGAAAAAATAATATTATCTATATGGCGCTCTAGAAAAACTTCAATTGAGCACTCGGCACTTGAAAACTTTATTGCATTTTCGATTAGATTGATAATAATTCGATTGATTGCTACCGGGTCTGCTTTTATTAAAAGCTGACGTTCAATATTAATTATGAAATCAATTTTTTTCTTTTTTGAATATTCCTTAAACAGCACAAGATTATCTGATAATATTTCGCTGATGTTGCAAACCTGATTATGACTATAGATTGATAGTCCCTTATTGTATCTTTCCAAATCAAAAAAGTTGACTATATCATTTGATAACTTATCAATATTTTTTTTGATTATTGTTAGCTCTTCTGAACGCCCATGCGAATGGATATATTCTTCAAGATAATTGTTGATTAAAGTAAGCGGTGTTTTTGTTTCATGCGCAAGGTTGACAAATGTGGTTGTTTTTTGCTCATTGGCTATCTCTAATTCTTTCGTCCTTTTGTTCACTTCCCTTTGCAAACTTTCATTCCAGTTTTGCAAACGTTGTTCAGAATAAATTAGCCTTTCATGTTCTATTCGCAAATTTTTTATATGGCGTTTTACCTGTAGAGAGAATAATAATAAAAATCCAGAGTTTGTAACAGTTACTTCCGCTCCCTGGCTGAAATTTAAATAGGCAATCACAGGTAAACCTACCCAGGGGCTTAAACTTAACAACAGCACTACCAACTCTTCCTTGGCTTCATTGGTAGTAAAGTCGTTTTTATATTTATGACGAATAGCGTACAATAAAGAAGTGATGACCCACAGCGCATACGCTACGGGAAGAATTAGTAAATCTTTTGCGGCATCAAGATTATTTGATTTTGCAAATACTATTACAAAAACAAAGTAGGGAAGCATTAGAAAAAGAAATACGCCACGAAAAGCATGGAATTTCATCTTTTCCAAGTTAAACGCTTTATAAACGTAATATGGAAAATAGCAGGGCACAATAAAGCCGGTAGCGTAAGCAATTGTTTCCTGAATAAAAAATGAGCCCGGCAAATTTGGGTCTGGCAATAATCCACCCGTGACATTATATGTTATGAGTAGGAAAATTAAAACAATATTAAGCACTGTTGTTCTATCATCAGAACGTGCTAACCTGTATATAAGCAAATAGAAAAGTATCACTATTTCTATACAAACAAAAATGAATGTAACAATGTACATCTGGGTTCCCGGTAAAAGCATGCAACCTCCTTTTCACTAATTCTTCTTCAGAAAAAATAATTTATAACTTAAATCAAGCTCGTTATAAATTTCAAACCCAAACTTTTCATACCAGGGAATGTTTGTCAATGTAGAAGTTTCCAAACAAACAGTTCGTTGTTTAGACAATCCTTCGTTTATAACATCCTGAAGTAAAGTGCTTCCAACTCCTTTATGCTGTTCGGCAGGGTCAACTCCTATAAACCATAAATAATAAAGTAATCCTTTTGGTTGCAACTTCTTGATTTTTCCTTCCCTACTAATTGCTTTATTAATGTTAGATAGACCTACACAGGAAAAAATTAATTTAAGGTCTAATAAAACAGATTTGGGAGTTGTTTTTTTCTTATCGGGCAAAACGATAAGCGCACAACCTTTTTTATCATTGGAAAGAAATACATCACCAAAAAGGTAACAAATGTCAAAGGAATACTCCATTAGGATTTTCAGTCGTTGCTGTCTTTTCTCATCTTGCTTAATGATGTAATTAACGCTCTTGTTATCGCTGAAGGAATTGGCAAGTATCTCTGCAATAAGTTTTTTGTCACTGTAATCCGCTCTAATCATAATCACACAATTTTAAGAGCACGGATGGGTGAATAACTAAATCAACTGCAATCATTATGCCTCTTTGTATCTATTTTTTGGTTAGAGAACCAATTATTGAAAAACATATTCTGTTCTTTTAGTTTTGAGTTGATAATCAACGAAATAATTTTTTACAACTATTTACTAAAAATATTAGTAATCTTTGTGCCGGGTAAGTAAGTATGAAGGAACAGTCATTTCATAATGAAAAAGTGTGCGCATATAAAAATGCAAGAATTATATCTCAATTACAAAGAGACATAATGCCTTTGCAGGGATTAAAAAAATTATCGACTGATAGCAGTGTAAACCTTGGTGTTCACCCTATAGAAAATTCATTCCCTTATTCATCTTTTCCTATCGGTTGCATACATGAATTTTTAAGTGCTTCAAATAATGATATTGCTTCAACGAATGGTTTTGTTGCAGCGCTCCTTAGTAAGCTAATGCTTTCAAAAGCAACTGCAATTTGGATAAGCACAACACGAAATTTATTTCCTGCCGCATTAAAAAATTTTGGTATAGACCCGGAGCATATAATTTTTATTGACCTGGAAAAAGAAAAAGATGTTCTGTATACTATTGAAGAAGCTTTGAAATGCAACAGGATTGCAACAGTCATAGCAGAAATAAAGCAAATTAATTTCAAAGAATCGAGACGACTCCAATTGGCAGCAGAGCAAAGCAGGGTAACAGGCTTCATAATACGGCATCAGCCTAAAGTTCTAAATACTATCGCTTGTGTATCGCGTTGGTGTGTTAAGTCTTTACCAAGTGAATTATCTAACGGCATGCCTGGTGTTGGTTTCCCCCGTTGGAATGTTGAACTCTTAAAAGTACGAAACGGCAAACCCGGCAGTTGGAAAATTGAATATTCGTCCAATTCATTTCAAGAAATAAAAGAAAAAGTAATCGACATCCCACAAACACAAATAAGAAATGTTGGATGATATGGGTAAAAGATTTGTTACAATATGGTTTCGGCATTTGAAAACGGATTGGATGATCCGTCGCAAACCTGAATTGAAAGATATACCTTTTGTATTGGCGCATCCCGACCGTGGCCGTATGATAATAACAGAAGTAAGCGCAGTTGCAAAAGCAAAAGGTTTATGTGCAGGAATGGTTGTTGCTGACGCAAGAATTATCTTACCTGCAGTACAGGTGGTAAATGATGATGCAAATCTTGCAGGCAAATTGCTTAAAAACCTTTGCGCCTGGTGCATCAGGTTTACGCCTGTCGCAACAGTTGACACCGCCGGATTAATTCTTGACATCAGTGGTTGCGCTCATTTATGGGAAAGTGAAGAAAATTATTTAAGAACTATCATCAGTAAATTAAAAGGCTTTGGCTATCATATACGTGCTGCAATGGCAGATACAATTGGAACTGCCTGGGCTGTGTCAAGATATGGAAAAGTAAAGGCAATCATTCATCCCGGTGAACAAGCCGAAGCATTAGCGCCCTTACTTCCTGCTGCACTCAGGTTAGATGCAGATACACTTGAGGGGCTGCACAAACTTGGATTAGATAATATCGGCAGTTTTATGAACATGCCACGTTCTGCATTGCGCCGGCGTTTTGGAGACCAGTTGTTGCTAAGGCTTGATCAGGCTTTGAATTTTGAAGAAGAATTTATTCAACCGTTGATTGCTGTTGAGCCTTATAGTGAACGGCTGCCTTGCTTAGAACCAATACAAACTGCTACAGGTATTGAGATCGCGTTACAAAAGCTGCTGGAAGAATTATGTAAGCGCTTACATAAAGAAGGAAAAGGTTTGCGTATTGCCTGCTTTAAATGTTTTCGTGTAGATGGTGAGCTTGAACAGCTCACTATCCATACAAACCATGCTTCCAATAATCCCAAACATCTTTTCAAATTGTTTCAGATAAAAATTGAAAACATTGAGCCTGCACTTGGCATAGAGTTATTTATGCTTGAAGCATTAAAGGTGGAAGACATTATAACAGTGCAGCAAACATTTTGGTCTGGCAACGGTAGCCTGGAAAGTACGGAAGTAGCTGAATTGCTCGATAATCTTCAAAACAAATTTGGTAACAATATTGTGCATCGTTATCTGCCGGATGAACAGCATTTGCCTGAGCTTTCCATAAAGATTGCAGGCTCATTAAAAGATAAGCCTGCAACTGAGTGGCGCAATGATAAACTGCGCCCCATACAACTTTTGCATGAACCGCAACGCATAGAAGTTACGGCACCCATACCCGATTATCCGCCAATGAATTTCAGGTATAAAAACAGGTTGCATAAAGTGCAAAAAGCAGATGCCTGCGAACGCATAGAAGCTGAATGGTGGTTGAATGCCGGGCTGCACAGAGATTATTATATAGTGGAAGATGAAGAAGGTAAACGTTACTGGCTTTTCAGGGAAGGGCATTATGATGCAGATAATAAACCAGCGTGGTTTATGCATGGCTTTTTTGCCTAAACTAAAAAGACAGTATTTTTTTTGTTACCGGCTTTTGAATATGAATTTGGCTTTTGTTGTGTCACTCCCTTGTACTACAACAAGTCTATTCGGCATATTTGGAACCTGAAAAAATATAAGTACACAAAATGAACTACACAGAATTACAGGTTACAACAAACTTTAGTTTTTTAAGAGGCGCATCGCACCCTGAAGAAGTAATTGAACATGCAGCAACGCTGGGCTATAAAACTATCGCTATAACAGATAATAATTCGCTTGCAGGTATCGTACGCGCTTATGCAGCAGCTAAATCAAAAAATATAAAATTAATAACAGGCTGCCGCCTCAACCTGGTTGATGGTGTAAGTTTATTAGCCTATCCTGCAAACAGGGATGCTTATGCGCATTTATGTTCTTTACTTACCAAAGGAAATCTGCGTACAGAAAAAGGCAAATACGTGTTATATAAAGCAGATGTGTATGCATATTCAAAAGGAATAAAGTTTATTGTGGTTCCACCTGCATCTTTAAACGAATCGTTTGATTTTGATAATACGTTCAAACAGACCTTAAGAGAATATTGTGATGCTTTTGGAAATGATCTTTATATCGCTGCCACGCGTTCTTATCAAAGCAATGATTTTAAAAAACTGTTCTGCCTTGATCAGCTTTCCAAACAATATAATATTCCACTCATAGCTACTAACGATGTTCATTATCATAACCCGGCACGGCGTGAGTTGCAGGATATACTTACCTGCATCCGTGAAAAATGCACTATTTATAATGCTGGTTACAGGCTGCATGAAAATGCAGAACGCTATTTAAAATCCGCTGATGAAATGCTTCGCCTTTTCCGTCAATATCCTGATGCTGTTATGCGCACACAGGAACTGGCTGAAGCATGTATTTTTTCTTTGGACAGCCTGAAATATAATTACCCGGAAGAACTAACAAGTGAAGGCAGAACACCACAGGAAGAATTAACCATGCTTGCCTGGCAGGGAGCAAAACAAATGTTTGGAGATATTATTCCGGAGAAAACGATTGCCACTATAAAGTATGAACTCAGCTTCATTGAGCAAATGAATTATGCTTCTTATTTTCTTACGGTGTATGATATTGTCCGCTATGCACGTAGTAAAAATATTTTATGCCAGGGGCGTGGCTCTGCAGCTAATTCCACTGTATGTTTTTGTTTAGGCATAACATCGGTTAATCCCACAAAGTTTGACTTGTTGTTTGAACGCTTTCTTTCTTCTGCCCGCAACGAACCGCCCGATATTGATGTGGATTTTGAGCATGAGCGTAGAGAAGAAGTGATGCAATATGTGTTTAATAAATATGGCCGCGACCGTGCAGCAATCGTTGCTACGGTAACACAAATGCACCAGAAGGGAGCTATACGAGATGTTGGAAAAGCAATGGGTTTGTCAGTGGATGCAGTTAACAACCTTTCTAAATCAATATGGGAATTTAGTGATGAATGGTTTGATGAGAAAAGAATAAAAGAGCAGGGCATAAACCCGGCAGATGTACATTTAAAAAAAGTGCTGCAACTCGCGCAGCAATACATAGGAGTTCCCCGCCAACTTGGTCAGCATACAGGCGGCTTTGTTATCACACAGGATAAGCTGCATTCTTTATGCCCGATACTGAATGCAAGAATGAAAAACAGAACTTGCATTGAATGGAACAAAGACGATATTGATGCGTTAGGTTTTTTAAAAGTAGATGTACTGGCGCTTGGTATGTTAACCTGCATTCGTAAATGTTTTGAACTTGCTAAACAATATTATGCACTTGATTTAACGCTTGCCAATGTGCCACAAGACGACCCGGCAGTATATGAAATGATATGCCATGCTGATACCATCGGTGTATTCCAGATCGAAAGCCGTGCACAGATGTCAATGCTGCCAAGGTTAAAGCCTAAAAATTTTTATGATCTCGTAATTGAAGTAGCAATTGTAAGACCCGGGCCTATACAAGGCGATATGGTACATCCCTACCTGCGCCGCCGCGATGGTAAAGAACCGGTTGAATATCCTTCCAAAGAACTGGAAGAAATATTGGGCAGAACGTTGGGCGTTCCTTTATTCCAGGAACAAGCGATGAAGATTGCTATTGTTGCCGCAGGGTTTACGCCTTCCGAAGCGGATGGTTTACGTAAAAGCATGGCAACGTTTAAGGCGCAGGGTATGGTTACTAAGTTCCAGGAGAAGCTTGTAAGTGGTATGTTGAAAAACGGATATACAAAAGAATATGCGCAACGTGTATTTAAACAACTGGAAGGCTTTGGAAGTTATGGTTTTCCTGAAAGTCATGCTGCAAGTTTTGCTTTATTGGTATATGTTTCCGCATGGATAAAATGCTATTATCCCGATGTATTTGCCTGTGCTCTCTTAAACAGTCAGCCTATGGGATTTTATCCGCCTGCACAAATTGTAAGAGATGCAAAAAATCATAACGTTGTTATAAGACCGGTTGATGTTAATTATTCCCATTGGGATAATACACTTGAAGTCGAAGATTCCGAACAAAATTTCGGGAGAAAGGAAAATAAATACTACGCATTACGCCTTGGTTTCCGGCAAATAAAAGGCATGAGTGCAGAAGATACAAAGGCGCTTGTAACCGCAAGAAAAAAGATGTTTGCAACTGTCAATGAGATATTAGACGCCGGTGTATCAATAGCTGCATTGGAAAGGTTTGCTAATTCTGATGCATTCCGTTCAATAGGATTAGATAGAAGGCAGGCGCTTTGGGAAATAACTGCCTTAAAAGATAACCCACATGGCATATTTAAAGGCCAATCTTCAGAAAGCACTACAGAACAAAATATATCGCTTCCCGAAATGTCTTTATCGGAACATGTAGTGCAGGACTATGGTGCAACATCACTTTCGCTGAAAGCACATCCGGTAAGTTTCATCCGGGAGAAACTAAAACTGTTTAATATTATCACAACAAATGAACTGATTAATAGCAATGATGGTGATATAGTTCGTGTTGCAGGTTTGGTGTTGGTGCGGCAACGTCCCGGCACTGCCGGTGGCATTTGTTTCATAACCATTGAAGATGAAACCGGCGTTGCCAACCTTGTTGTGTTCAGAAATCTGTTTGAAGATATTTATAGAAAAGAAATCCTGCAATCAAAGCTGCTGATGGTGGAAGGTAAACTCCAAAAACAAGGTGAGGTAATTCATGTGATTGCAAAACATTGCGAAGACTGGTCGAAATTATTGAAAGAACTTACAGCTAAGAAAAAAGGCATTCCTGCGTTGCCGACTTTATCACGGAGAGATGAAAATGATGGAACGCGTTTTAATCCACAAACAAATAGCTATGGCGGTCGGGTTAGGCAGGAAGAGTTGTTTTTGAAGGCGAGGGATTTTAGATAAGCTTTATGGGTATTATGCGCCGAAGTACTCTTTCAGATATTAAGTATTTATGAATAATTACGGGGAATATTTAATAGCTCTACTATCGATTGATTAATTGTAAGATTAATTGGGAACTGGGCAAATGGATTATGACGAAAAGCATGTTCTGCGGTTGTGCCTAAGTTTGCAGTATTAGCATTAGTAATATATACGCCCGATACTCTCGTAGATTTAGGGTTGTCTTTTGAGCCAAAAAACCCATTGCCAGAAAGACCCAGTTTTTCATCGCGATTCATAGGGTCTTCACTCCATGACACTTTTAATGATCCATATAATGCTTCTTGGATCTCGATAATATCAAGGGAAACGCTCTGTTTGTTAAGACAAATTATATAAGGAGCGTTGAAATTTCCATAACGGGTTGCCTTCGTCAACAAAGAGTCTATTATATTCTCGCTATTATTTCCAATTTGAGTTACTGCCGGGTGCACCGCGATTGAACGGGAATTAGTTCCTCTATGTAACGGAGATTTTGGAAGAAGTTGTACTTCTATGGTAACTTTATCATCATCATATACGATTTTCGGCATAGCCTGAAAACCATGTCTGGCTAGGAGATCAGCATATATATCAGGGTCGTGGACCGCCAATGCTTCATTGAAAAATCGAATTATCGCTTTCCCACTTGGCTGGCTACTATCCTTAAAAATAATAGCATCTAATTTTAAGAGAAATTTTGATGCATTTACTTTATTTAAAGAATCAAGAAGGGTATTTTTTCGCCTTTCCAAAGATTGCTCGTCCTGAGAAAGCATTGTCATGTGTTTGACCTCGATGTAAAGAATTTCTTGATCTTTTGTCGCCAAGTAATCCGGGCGTCTTTGCGTACCAGGAACTTTAGGGTGAATTGTCAAAGAATAACCCAAGCTTTTAAAAAGCATATAAACATAAAGTTCGTAGAAGGTTGGATCGAGGGATACTTTGAATCGGGATTTCAATTCTTCCCTTTCTTGATCAGGATACTGTGAAAACCACTTTTCAAGGAGTAATCTCACGTTACCTATTTCTGGTCGGTCGCTATCATTGTAATAATTATAAGGATTAGCATTATAAGCAGCGGGACCTTTTAGTGTCCTAATTTTATTATCAAAGAGTGTTACAATATTCATTATGCAGTTTATAGACTTCTCAAAGGATCATTATCGCTAAAATCATCTGTATTGAAATGAAATCTCTTATTTAAAAAAGCTCTGACTCCAGCAAAATTTGGATATGCCATATTATTTTGTAACCCAAAAGATGGCAATGTATCTACAGGCATCTTATCTAAATTAAATTGAAACTCTGGAGTTCGCAGCCAATCAATTGGAATTTCCATGTAACATTCATCTTCAGAAAGTTTAAATAGCCTATTAAATTCCAATTCAAATGTGGCTATTCTTTTGTCTTGATCAGTTTCTGTTATAAAATTCATGTAATCGTTCGCCTTAACATTTAAAACATAGTTCATCAAAGCGATGAGAATCTGCCAATCAAGCCATCCCTGCAGTCTCCATCCATGAATTAATTCCTGAAATTGTGCGCGGTTTTTCCACGCTGGTAAGCTGACATTAAGTTTTTCCATGGTATTATGATACCGGCCTTTGATGTTTCTGATACACCGGTCACGATTATACTTAGCACTTTCATCATTGATAGGAGAAAATAAGTCGGATGTGATTAAACTATATCCTTTTGAAGGAACAGGCTGAAATGCTGAACGCATTGATTTATCGAAATCATCCTCCTTCAAAAGGTTAAAGTAAACCTTTTGGTATGAGTTGGTAGCTAATCCTTTGTCTCCAAGGTTTTGCTTTTTGTATAAGTCATCAAAAACTTTTTCAAATTCATTTTTAGGTAACAGACTTAAATCATTCAATAGTAGTTTGATGTTAGTTGCTAAAAATGAATAATGAAATTGAATTTTAGATTTCTCCTTTGTGTCCAAAGCCGGTATGGCAATATCCCAAGTGGAATTATCATGTGACGGGCGTTGAGTTGCAAACTTATCATAATCTTCCGCCAAAGATATGTTTACAGTAACTGGTAATTCCAGTAAATGAAGATCTGTATTAAGAAGACTTATCTCACATAAGGTAATTTGCAGCAAGGAGCAAAATTCTTCAGCGATGGCATTTAATATCGCATTATTGTTGAAAGTAAATTTCCATTCTATTCTCAAAATATTTAAGTTGATTTTCCTCGTCGCACCGACATCATTTAAAGGCACATCAGATAGCCTTTTTGACAACATTTGATCAAATGAATTTTTATCATGAAACCTCGAACTAAAGACGTCAATCATGTCCTTTAGGTAGTCTGTGTAAAGCCATCCAAGTGTTGTTTTCTGATATTCAATGAATACAGATAGATCAGGATGTAACGTAGGACTTGCAGCTAAAATGCAAGTCAGATCTATTAAAATTTTTCTTAGCAGCGATTCTTTTTCTAAATCCAATGCGTCAGGAGTAAATTCAAGTCTTGCCTTAATATACTGCTCAAAGTCATCTAATGCACTCATCCATGCTCCTTGCTTAAAGTCCGCATGAAATATCATCGCATAACTATCGCTTATTCTTTTTAAAGTTGTGTAATCACCAAAATGAAAAGAAGCCCAAACTCCGCAAAGTCCATAGTATTTGGCAGCCAATTGCATTTTTAAAGCTGAATATATTTGTGCAATATTTATTAATGCGATTATGTATCCTTCCTTCGTTTCAAATAAATACCATAGGTTTTTAGCCTTATGCAAACAATCTAAAGCTTTTAAATAGTTTTTTGCAGATGGTTTTTTTAGATACACCATTCCCCGCTCAACAAGATTGTGTGCGGAGATGTGTTGATTACCAGTTTTATTTGCATGTTCTTCTATATCCACAATAAAATTCTCAATAGAGTCTATTACCTCATCACTAACGTCATGAAGAATAAGCATCTTCAAAATTTGGGTAAGTTGATCACTCAGTTTGGATATACTATAACTGATTGCCTTGTTTAATGGTTCGATAATCTTCTTATAAACATCCATCGCAGCGATAACATTTTCTTTCAGGTGCTTCACTGCATTTATATGAAAGATAAAATCCCCTTTAAGCTCGTAAGCCTGACAAAGCTCATCAGCATTTAAAGGATTTGCTATTTTTTCGTCGATATATTTTTCGATTTCGGTTGCCCATCCTGAAATTTCTGCCTCGTTCAAAAAGGTATCATTTAAAAATTGCTGAACTTGTATAATTTGTAAGAGGACAATATCGTCTTCAATATCTGAGAATGAGTTCCTTTGATCCAACTCTTTGAAATAATACTGAACTAAATCTTCTTCTCCGGAAATATTCCCCTTGGCCATAAATGTTTGAGGGTTAGGAGAAATCATCAGAAATAAATACTCATATATAGCTTTCCTTCGGCACACTACAATCGTTTCATGGAGAACAATATATTTTTTTAAAAGAGCTAACCATAAGGTTTCATGATCGCTATTGTGCATTTCCCATCTACAATGCCTGGCTGCATTAATTACTTCATAAAATGCACCGATATTGAACCGATTTACTTTGTTTACCAATGACCATTTTTCATAAACATCAGCGTACCATTTTTCTTTTTGCGAACCTTCATTAAGAAGAAGAATATCCAATAGTCTATTCGTCAGCGTTTTGTTTTTTTCATCGGCTTGGGCAGTTCTGCTTGAAATCTCAAAATGAAGTACAGAGATATAGGTAGATACCTTCGAAGGATTTATAGGTAATGGCAAATTCGGAATTAGATTGGCAATCTCTTCATACAGTAGAGGGATAGCCTGCTCCTGTGGTATTGCATCAAATTGCCAGTTAATTGAAGAAATAAAGGCATTCCAGGTATCATCCGGCAATTGATCATAAATATTTTTTGCCTGTTGTAATTCTGCTTTTTCTTGAGCCGAAATCTTAGCTTCATAGGTTTCTGCTATATACTCGTTAATGATGCCTTTAACCCGTTCTCTGCATGTAAACTTTAGTTCATCATTCAAAGCGTATTGGTTGGTAACCCATTCCCGTAAAAGATGGGCATCATTTCCTTTAAATTCCTGAGCTATGCCAGAGTTTGTTTCAAACAAAAAAATGACCTCATCGAATTTATACTCGCCCTTTACAAATAGCATAAAGAAGTGTGCGAGGCTTTTTTTTATTTCTTCCTTTGAAAAAGAAAAATTTGATGAGTATAATTTAACCTGTCGAAACTTTGCCTTTTCTTCCCTTAAATTTCTTTGAAAAATATCATCCTCATAATCACAGTAGATAATTTCATTGACTTTATTTATTCGATTTTCAACCCAGGTTTTTAAAGTTTTTAGTTTTTGATATTGAAAGCCTGATTCAGTTGCTGATGCATCCGTATTTTTAGAAAATAAAAAAAGCTTGTGTAATGACATAGGCAAATTTGATTATAAAATTGTTACAGAAATCGCCCTGCTTTCGCTAATGCTTTATGAAATATTGGCTTTAAAGCGTTGTTGCGAATTGTACCTATTCTTTCTTGGGACATGGCAAAAACTTAAGGTAAAGATAATTTCAGTTATTTTCCTTCTGTTTGGCAGATGTTCTGCTCTTTTCTATTCCCCATGTAGCTTGAGCTATTTCTTCAATTTTTGAAATGAACTTATCTACGTTCATGCCTGCGATAAAAGCAAATGCAAGAAAGCCAAGATTGGTTGCATCAACTTCTTTCCTTGCTTCTAGAATTAATAAACCAGCTTTTAAGAAAAGATAACTTACACCACCGCAAACAAAACTTACAATAGGTCGTATTATGTACCAAGGCAACCAATCATTACACCATTGATTAAGCACACAATAATTGAGATAAATCCCACGTAAACAATATAATATCCCGCCGCATCCGCCTACGCAAATGCATTCAAGAATTAATTTATAATCATTTTGGAATGTATTTGTAGATGTAAGCAGGTAAAACATGTACGCTACAGCAGGAATCAATAACAGGATATACATGATTATTATAGTTACGGAAATTTCTTTCTTCATAAAATGGATTTATGGCTTGTATGAATTAAAATCTGTTTGCAATTCATTGAATAAATCTTCTACATTATTCCTTCCAATGTCAAAAATTATGGGTAGCCACTTTTCATGGCATCTTTTATATTTTTTTCCTGAACCGCAATAGCATTCTTTGTTTTTGGAAAAAGTTGGATATGCAACGAGCAAGCTTAAATTTTTCAAAATACTTTCTTTGTCAGTCGTTTTGAATAGTTCATAATAGCCTTCCCAATTACCTTCTGCTTTATGGCTCCTTTCACCAGCGGGATATTCACCTGTTTTATCTCTCACGTATTCGCGGCATAAGTGTGGATTTAATGTTTTATCAAGAAACCATTTAAAAGAGATCCCTTTTTTGCAAAGCCGTAAAGTATCTTGTTTATTGCCAAAGCATAAATTGCCTTCTACAAATATGTGCCTGGTTGCATTGCGTGGTTGAATTTTATTGCTGGTTTCAACAACAAACGGCATGTCATGCGGATAGTCTTTGGAAAAACTTATTTCCACCTCGTACTCTTCAATTTCAATATCACCTTTATGGGCTATAAATCTCCCGGCTATCACTCTCTTATCATCCTTGTTTGACCAATGCAATAGTGGGTAACTTTTTAACCCTTCTTCAATGTCTTTAAAAAAGTTATATCTCATTTGCACCAGGGTTTTTTAATTATTGCAGATGAGGCAACTGATATCGCAGCTGCCAATTTTTTATCCTCATTTTCTCTATTAATTCTAATTACGCCCTGTGATGTAATTTCAAATATTATAGGCTTTGGCCCAGTCTCTTTAGGATCAACAGCTGTATTTAAAAAATCATTATCGCCATCAAGCTTTTTGATATATTCTTGTTTTGCTTCATAGTGCGGAGGATTATCGTCGTCATCAACAATTTTTTTGCTTGAAGCAATAACCTTTCCTTCTACACGTCTGTAATCCAACACATCTAAAGAAGTTTCTGTTGGTTCAGGATTTGCATGCTGTGGCCTATTGTTAAAAAAAGACCAGGAGCAATGATGAGGTGCTAAAAATAAATCCCAATCTAAAGCCTGTTCATTTACGTCGTTTTTGTACTTCTTTGTTTTATCAAGAATTATTTTCCACGAGTAATGATCCGAATCACCGCCAAACATTGCCAGCCCAATAAAATCTTTATCGGTACTATACTCCTTAAATCTGGCCTGGAATACAATGCTTGTAGAGTTCCTGTCTTTTTCAGCAGAATTTAAATGTTCTTTAAATGGAGCATGAATAAAAACAGAGAATGTATTTTGAATTTTATTGTTGAACTCTTTTACAACTGTTCCTGGAATCGCCCTTAGGTGGTTTAAATCATGATAATCTTTATTGCCGTCATAACCAATAATTTTTATTCTGTTGCCCGGCAGATTTCTACTTGCATCTTTTTTTCGATGTAACGTAAGTCTTCTTTCTGCTTCTTGTTGGTATGCGTCCTCATCATCATTAGTGTGCTCTTCTGCAATCATCGGCGAAAACCACATTTCGTCTATAATAATTTCTTCCGCTTTTCGGTTCTTGTCAGAATATTTTGTCGGATCACCTTGATAAAAATTGCTTTTATATCCCCTGCAATGATCGCAATCTCCATGCGTAAGAATAAAAACATCTATATAAGGGTTATCATTTCGCTGTCCTATGGATTTAAGAACGTCCTTTTTTACATCATATATTTTAGGATCGGTACTTCCTTTAGAGTCTTGCCTGATATTGCAATCAACCATTAATGTTGTACCGTCGTTTAAAATTATTAATGACTGGTCGCCATTTCCAACAGGATAAAATTTAATTTGTTCTTTCATTTTGATTATTTTTAAAATTGTAATACGATTCAATCAAATACCCAAACCGTTACCTAACGCTTTTTGGTATATTAAATAAGCGATGCTTGAACTGGCAAGATTTACAAAATGAAAAATTGGAAGATTTAGTTGAATTCGTTCAACTAAAAGGAGATGAAGAATCCATTTCCTGGTCTCAGGCTGCGTTCATTGTAGTCACGTTTAAGTACAGAAGAGAATTATTGGAACGGTGTACAAAGATGTGTGTAAAAAGCGGATTGACTGAAACAGATGCAGAAGAAATTGCGAACCGAGTGTTTGAAAAATTTTATAATTATCCAACATTTAAAGTGGCAAAGTGTAAAAATAAAAATATTGATAAATGCTTTCTTCTTTATTTATTCAAAATAGCCCGAAACGAGTTCGTTGATTACATCAACCCCGATGAATCGCCATATACAGGTGAAGAACACGTGATTACTTCTTTAATTAACCCAGATCAAAATTACACACCGGAAAAACTTAGAGAATTGCAAGAAGCTGAGCGAAAATTAGATAAGATATTTTCGAAACTAACTAATAAACATAAGATCATATACTTAACTTATCAATATCATGAGCACGAGGGTAAGTATTTACCTAAGCGTCTCAGACAGGAACTGAAGAATGTTTTGAAAATTTCGCAAAGCTCGATAAGGGTTTATAAAAAAGAGGCATTTGAATTAATAGAATCATTAAAATATGGCAACTAAAGTTATAAATATAAGCAAGGATAATGTATACCAGTGGCTCTGTTCAACCGGCTATTTATTACCTCGAACCGAAGTTGAACTTGATAGATTGGAAAAGTTATACCCAAGCGGCAGTACTATAGTAAATGAGTCTGCAATAGACCCTTTTGCTATAATTAATGGAACAAGACAAAAAAGAACACTTTCTATAAGCGATGTAGAATTGTTATTCGATGAACAGGAGCAGTTGAAAATGGCAGCGCGAAAACACACAGGGCTTCCAGAGGGAATAATTAAACAAATTAAACGTAATCAGCAACAAGCCGATAATGGAAGTACTGATAACTCATAATATAAAAAAAGAAGTTCTTACCATAACAGAAGTTCTATCCAGCACTTTTTCTTATAAAAGAAGAACTGATTTGCTTTTAATCTGTAAAGACGAAGGCATCTCATTGATACTTGATAATTATCAACATTATTTTGACGGGATGCTGGTTTGGGACGGATCAAGATTTATGATTCATTTAAATACTGGCAGAGGTAATAACATCGGAAATAAAAGGGGGAGATTTACTATAGCCCATGAGCTCGGACATTATTTTATAAACAGTCATCGAGAAGGAATTAAGAGTGGCAATATTCCAATGCACGCGTCTAGTAATTCATTAGCACATTCTGACAAGATTGAATCTGAAGCAGATTATTTTGCGGCCAACTTACTTATGCCAACTGAAAAATTGAGAGCCTTAACCGCTCGAAGAAAGTTTTCACTGGAAATAATTAAGGAAGTTTCAGAAGAATTTGATGTAAGCATAACATCAGCTTTACTACGTTTTGCTAATGTTGGTACGCATAGTATCATGGTGGTTTTTTCTGAAGGTAATGTTGTTAAATGGTCGGTAAGAAGTGATGATTTTCCTAAGTTGGTAAATAAGTTTAAAATTAGCGGACCTCTACCGCCGACTTCTGTAGCTGGTGAATCCTTTTTAAAATCAAACGCTCAATACACAGGGATAGAACAAGTAGATTTGGAAGATTGGTTTGTATATAAGGGTTGGGAGCCTTTAGGTCGATTATATGAGCAGTGTTTTTATTCTGATTTATACAATTATGTTATTAGCTTATTATGGTTTGATAAGTGAGTCATAGTTTTACTCTTATAGTTCATCAAAACGCCTATACACCCGCCGTCCTTTCGCTCATACTTCACGAAACCACGGCTTTAAATTATCATTGGTTATTCAACTTCGGCCAATTGCAATTTCAAGTCTTGTTTTTAACGTATTGCCATTAGCCGAAGTACAATAACAAGACACCAAAACTAAAATTTCACAACAACCCGAATTATAAGACAGCGATTAACATCTTTCCAGAAACGGCTATCAAAGCTATTGTGTTGCGCCGTCATACGAAAGTCAAGCCTCCGGTTTTGAAGAAAAAATCTCCATGCCCAACATTTTTGTGCTTCGCTGATTTATTGGGATAGTATTTTTTCTTCAAAAACTTTTTTGCGGGCATATTTTGTTTTTTAATGGTCGCAAAGAACCGCTATCGCGGTTTCTCCTTCCTCTGCAGCCCAATGTTGTTGGCTATCCAAAAGAAAAACGGGCGGCGGATGCTGCTCATATTAATCATCTTTTAAAAACAAAAATTATGGAAATCATTGGAAGATTAACCGCAGATGCTAAGGTTAACGAATTAACAGACGGAAGGAAGGTTGTGAACTTCAGTATTGCAATGAATGAAAGTTACAGGGTAAAAAACAGTGATGAAATTAAAAAAGCAACCAACTATTTTAATTGCTCTTACTGGATTAGCGACCGTATTGCAAATGTGCTTACCAAAGGCACTTTAGTTGAATTGTACGGACACATCGGCTTGAATACTTACACCAGCAACGCAGGTGAAGTAAAAGCTGCATTCACTTTTCACGTGAACAATATTAAACTGCATGGCAAGCCGGCAAAAGAAACAACCGGTCATTTAACGGTTGTGAGGGATGAGGCTGATAATGCAAAGGAAGATTTACCATTTTAAACCCAATCTAAAAATCATTTAAAACAAATTTTATGGCACACAATCTAAATTTCAATGAAATTACCGGCAAGTATTCATTCTATTCTTTAAAGGAAAAAGCCTGGCATTCTTACGGACAAATTTCAGATAAGCAATTAAACAGCCGCGAAGTTTTAATTCAATCTCAATTAGCATTCCCCGTGAAAATGTTACCAAATGTTTTCAGGTTGCCATCTGGTAAAGAGATAATTGCAGACAATGACTTTTTCACCTACCGTGAAGACACGGAAGAAATATTGGGTACACATCTTAGCGCCGATTATCATATAGTGCAAAACGTAGATGCTTTTTCTTTTTTCGACAGCATCACAAACGGCGAAGGCATTATTTACGAAACCGCAGGAGCATTGGGCAAAGGTGAGCGCATATTTATAACAGCGAAGTTGCCAAAGTATATTAAAGTGGGTAATGATGATTTAATTGAGCAATACCTGTTTCTTACTACTTCACACGATGGAACAGAAAGTATTACCATCGCTTTTACGCCGGTGCGTATTGTATGTAATAACACTTTGAACGCAGCCTTAGCCAATTGTTCCAATGTTTTGAAAATACGCCATACTTCAAATGCGGAACAACAACTAAAAGAAGCGCATAAAATTATGGGCATGGTGAATACACTTTCACCGATGATGGAACAGGCATTTAACCAATGGGCAAAAATCAACATGTCAGATAAAGAAATACAGCGTTTAATTCAAATTGCCTTAGCGCCTAACAAGGAAACATTGAATAATATACGGGATGGAAAAGAGGAAGAAAATTCAACCATGTATAAAAATCAATGCTACGGTGCTTTTGGTTATGGAATGATGGCGGACTCCCAACAAATGCAAACCACAAAAGGAACATTGTTTGGTGCCTATAATGCAATTACAGGCTATTTTCAAAATGTGCGCAACTATAAAGATGACGATGAAAAAATAAATTCATTGTTATGTGGCGGCACAGCCCAAAAGAAGGCGCAGGTAACATTTAATCTTTGTTCATCATTTGCCAAACACGGTGAAGATGCACTTGTTTTAAATTAAACAGTTTACAATATTGCAACGGCTTAAACTAAGCCGTTGCTTAATTTTTTTGCTTATGACCATCACAGATATTGAAGGAAAGGTTATAGAAGTAACAAATTTGAATGAAGCTATTCAGCAGGCAACAATGTTTGCAAACTTTGAACATGTTGATAAGGCATTTCAAAAATCCGACAAGTATTTAAGAGCTTATTGGGCTGATGTTCTTAGTAAACTAAAGCATTTGCAAAATACTTAATGCGTTCAGACGTAAAAAGCGAATCACGCTTTAAGGCGTGATTCGCTGTGTTATTAAGGAGGATTGGTTAATTAAAAGTCAGGAGTTGTATTGATCTTTTGGTAATTTTATAGTCTTAATAAAAACCCTTTTTATGAGTGTATATATAAGGAAAAGTGATGATGGGCAAATGCTATTTGACAGGATACTACACGCATTTGTGATTACTGTAAAAATGGTTTTAAAAATAGTAGTCTATTCTCCCCTGATATGCTTAAGCTGGTTATTTACAAACCAACTGCTTTCTGCCAAGACTGATATAATAATATGGCTGGGTTTGATGGCAATATTTTCAGTTGCGTTTTACTTCATTATTTATTTCTTAAAGGGCGTGTTGATTGCGCTGAAGAACAACCGGAATTTATTTTGGATTCCATTATTCATTTTCTGTGTTATTGTTACCTGTATACTGCCGGTGTGGATAGTATTTGAACCATTAAAAAGTTTCTTTAACAGGTACACAGAAACAAATCAGCAACTATTGACCTGGATATGCGCCTTCGCCTTTGGATTTTATGTGTATGGCAGATATCATTTCTTAACAAACATCGCACCAGCAAAAGCGTTCCCTTATTATCAAAGAGGAATTATTATAACCAATCATTTTCTTCGCTTTTCTAAGGGCATTAAAGCAAAGAAATCTGCAGAGATTATCTAATATTCTTCCATAAAGACTTTATTAAGGTTATCATTTTTTTCTCATTAATCCTGCCACAAAGTTAGGCTTGTGTTTTCTGTAGCGTTGCAAAAGACTTCGGCATAAACACTTCGCCTACGACGGCTATAACCTTGCGCACAAGCCCATCATTTATTCCGATTCCTTTTGCACTTTATCAACACAAGCCTGGTAGTGCACCATAATTAATTTTTAAACATTTAAATCATTGGTTATGGAAACTACAAATTCATTGGCATGGATGCAGGTTGCAGAAATTGAACTCATTTACAAATCAAAAGTAAAAGCATCCGAACGTCCTAAAGTAACAACTTCACATGACGCCTTTAAATTGTTCAAACAAAATTGGGATGAAAATAAGATTGAGTTTATTGAACAGTTTAAAGTTTTGTTTTTAAATAGAAATAATAAAGTGTTGGGAATTTTTGAAGTATCAACTGGCGGCGTTTCAGGCACCGTTGCAGACCCTAAAGTGATATTTGCAGCAGCTTTAAAAATGAATGCCTGCAACATTATACTTTGTCATAATCATCCTTCCGGCAGTTTGAAACCGAGTATGGCAGATGAACAATTAACTCAAAAGATAAAGGAAGCCGGTAAATATCTTGACTTGCCTGTAATAGATCATCTCATCATAACCGCCGAGGATGGTTACTTTTCATTTGCTGATGAGGGGCTTTTATAGCCCCTTTTTTTGGTTATGCTGGCGGCTGGTACAGTGGTAATGTTTTGGGTTTATACGCATCATACTTAGCATTGATCAGTCTCATAAAAGGATTTTTCGATAATAATTGTTTTTACTTAATACATATCAACATATCTGCATAAAACTTGACAAATATTTCGTTCACTTTATGGTATTTTGCAATTTTATGGAAAAGATTGGAAGCGCGATAAAATTCACATTTTCAGGACACGATTCCTTTCAATGCCGGCAACTCTGGCTCAAAAAAGGCTTTGACTTTATTCAGGAGAAACAGGCGTTTTATAATGAAGATGCAGTTGTAAAGTTGGGAGTTGGTAAAAATATGGTTTCAGCTATCCGCTATTGGATGAAAGCGTTCAACATTATTGATAGCAAAGACAAGCCAACAGCGTTCGGAATAAAGCTTTTTGACAACGAAAATGGCTACGACCCTTTTCTCGAAGATGAAGCAAGTTTGTGGTTGCTGCATTACCAGTTAATAAAGACAGGGCTCGCATCAATGTACAGCATTATTTTTAACGAATTCAGAAAGGAAAAGCTGTTCTTTAATAAAGACACTTTTTTAAATTATCTTAAACGTAGACGAGATGCAGAGCCTTCACTTATATTCAACGACAACACAGTTGCAGATGACTTTATTGTGTTCGTGAAAATGTATCAGAGTAGTGGAGCAAGCAAAGACGTTGAGGACAGTTTTTCAGGAATACTTTCAGAGATTGAGTTGTTGAAAACAATTGGTAAAGGCAAAGAGGAGCAATATCAAATTGAAAACAACGACAGAGATAAACTGCCACATGCAGTCCTGCTTTTTTCAATTTTGGATAATCACAACTACGGAAATTCAATTAGTTTGAATTCGTTGGAGTTTGACCATAATAGCCCAGGTTCAATATTCGCTTTGAATCGTTCAGGGCTGACAAACAAAATTTCTGAAATCGTAAGTGAGAACAAGAACATTATTTTCACTGACCATGCAGGAATCAAAGAACTTCAATTCAAAAACAAACTGAATGCTTATTCAATCTTAGATACATACTATGGCAGCTAATTTCACAACATCTGTTAACATTCTCAGAGACACTGATAAGGAGTTTCATTACATCCCAACGCCAAATGCCAGGCAGGTTGTTAATCAGATTGTGAATGATTTCAAGAAAGGAATTCGTTCTTTCAACATCATTGGTACTTATGGTACAGGAAAATCTTCATTCCTGTTAGCACTTGAGCAAAGTATCAGAGGAATAAAAGGATATTTTGAGCCGAACTTCATTGCCAATCCTAAAGTTGACTTCGTAAAAATGATTGGCTCATACACCTCAGTAGTTGAACAATTTGCAGACACATTTGAAGTAATTACAAACAAAAACAAACAGGAGAATATTTTATCTGAAATTTTCAATCGCTATCATTCAGTTGGAAAATCCAACGGCATTTTGTTTTTATTGATAGATGAGTTTGGAAAATTTTTAGAGTATGCAAGCAAAAACAATCCTGAAAATGAATTGTTTTTTATTCAGCAATTAGCCGAGTTCTGTAATAATCCTAAATACAATATTGTGTTGATCACAACGGTGCATCAAAGTTTTGAATCGTATGCTTATGCACTTACAAGCACACAAAAGCAGGAGTGGACAAAGGTTAAAGGGAGGTTCAGAGAAATCACCTTTAACGAGCCTGTTGAACAACTACTTTACTTGGCTTCAGAATATGTTGCAGCCAATTTTGAAAACAAATCTTCAAAGGCGGTAGTTGAAAAATCTTTGAAGATTGCAGCAGCAACTAAAGCGTTCAACTTCAACAAAAATTTTATCAATGAGATTGCTACAAAACTTTTTCCGCTCGACATTCTTTCTGCAAACATTCTTACACTTTCGCTCCAGCGTTACGGCCAAAATGAACGGTCATTATTTTCATTCCTTGAATCAACCGACCATACAGGACTGGCGAAATTCAACAAACGGGAAAATCCGTTTTACAATTTGAGCTGCGTTTACGATTATCTTAACTTCAATTTTTATTCATTCCTTACTTCAAAATACAATCCTGATTTTTCCGCATGGAGTTCAATTCGTTCAGCGTTGGAAGAAATTGAAAGAACATTTGATACTTCAATCAATGATTACTTAAAAGCCGTCAAAATAATCGGTTTGCTAAATATTTTCTCAGCGAGTGGTACCATATTGGATGAAAACTTTTTGAAGAATTATCTTGAAACCGCTTGTGGAGTTTCAAACGCCAGTAGTATTGTCAAAAATCTTGAAGCAAAAAATATTATCCGTTTCCGTTCACATAGTAAGCGATTCATTTTGTTTGAAGGAACTGATTTGGATATTCAAACAGCACTAATTGAAGCAGGAAATAAAATTTCTGATGTTACTGACGTAACAACTTTATTGAACAAATATTTTCAGTTCACTCCGGTATTTGCGAAACTTTATTCTTATGAAAAAGGCACGCCAAGATTTTTTGAGTTTGTAATTTCAGAACATCCAATCGATAGAGTTCCTGAAGGAGAAATTGACGGTTTTGTAAACCTTGTTTTTAACGGCAAGATGAAAGTAAGTGAAGTAGAGGAATCGAGCAGATTACAGAAAGAAGCAATCGTGTATTGCTTTTTCAAAAACTCAGCTGAAATAAAAAACTTGTTATTTGAAATTGAAAAAATTCAAAAAGTAATTGAAGAAAACAAAGAAGACAAAGTTGCCAAGAGAGAATTAGAGAACATTGTAGAATCACAAATTCGCTTGCTTAATCACTACATTACTGACAGCATTTATTCAGGAAGCAACGAAGTGAAATGGTATTTTATGGGTGACGAAAAAAAGATTACAGACAAAAAAGATTTTAATAAACTTCTTTCGCAAGTGTGCAGCAGCGTGTATAATGCAACGCCTGTGTTCAGAAATGAGTTGGTGAACAAGCACCGCATTTCTGCATCCATACACACAGCGAAAAAAAATTACTTCAAAGCACTTGCTAATAATTGGGCCAAAGAGAATTTAGGCTTTGAAGATGCAAAATTCCCACCCGAGAAAACTATTTACCTATCGCTGCTGAAAGAAAATGGCATTTCTCCTATTCGGGAAAATACCTTTGATATTCCAACTATTGATAAAAATTCTAGTTTTAATAAACTTTGGAAGGCATCGGAGAAATTCATTGAAAGTGCAAAATCGGAACAAAAAAGAATTTCTGAATTTAGTTCAATCTTAAGCAAACGACCATTCAAGCTCAAACAAGGATTAATTGACTTTTGGATTCCTACTTTTCTTTTCATCAGGCGTGATGATTTCGCCATTTTCAATGAGGAGGGTTACATTCCCAATCTCACTGACGAGAACCTTGAACTGATTGCAAAATATCCTGCGAGTTATTCCATAAAAACTTTTGACATTGAAGGTGTAAAGTTGGACATCTTCAACAGCTATCGAACGTTTCTTAATCAGTCAACCGAATCAAAGTTTGACAACAACTCATTCATTGAAACCATAAAACCGTTTATCATTTTCTACAAGCAATTGCCCGAATATTCCAAGCAAACAAGGCGACTTTCACCAGCCGCTTTGAAAATCCGTCAAGCGATTGTAACAAGCAAGGATCCAGAAGACACTTTCTTTGAAGCGTTTCCCAATGCTTTAGGAACTTCTCTTAGCACTTTGCAAAATGACAAATCAAAGTTGCAGAACTACACAGTCTGTTTGAAAAATGCAGTTCGTGAACTACGCACTTCTTATGATGCCTTGGTAAGCCGCTTTGAAGAATTTATTTGTAATGAGTTTGTTGGAAAAACAGTTGATTTTGAAGATTACAAAGAATATTTGCAAAAACGCTTTGCCAAACTGAAAAAACATTTGCTTTTATCTAATCAGAAAACATTTGTGCAGCGAATTGATTCAGCATTGGATGATAAAAAAGCATGGCTGAATTCCATTGCACAATCAATCACTGGTAAACCACTTGAAATTTTTGCGGATGAAGATGAGCTATTGCTTTATGAAAAGTTCAAAGCAATGATTTTAGAGTTGGATAGTTTAAACAACATTTCAAAAGACGACATTGACGAGAACAATGAAGAAATAATAGGGGTGAAGATTGACACTTTCTTTAGCAATATCAATCCAAAGATTGTAAGGTTCCCTAAAAATAAAACAGAAGAAATTGTGCAACTAAAAAACGCATTGAAGAAGAAACTTGGCGATGATAAAACTTCTAATATCGCGGCTGTATTAAATTTATTAAAAGAATTATTGCAATGAATAAAGTAAGGCATGTTTTAGGTATTTCAGGTGGTAAAGACAGTGCTGCACTTGCTATCTATATGAAAACAAATTATCCTTCCCTGAATATTGAGTTCTATACATGCGATACAGGAAAAGAATTAGACGAAACTTACCAGTTGATTAAAAACCTTGAAGTATTTCTTGGCATCAAAATAAATTTGCTTCAGGCAGCAAAGAATAGTTCTGAAGACCCGTTTGACCATTTCCTGAAAATGTATGGCGGCTTTTTGCCTTCCTCAAATTCCCGTTGGTGTACAAAAAAATTAAAGCTTGAGCCTTTTGAAAAGTATGTCGGTACTGAGCCTGTGATTTCTTACGTGGGCATTCGTGGTGATGAAGAAAGAGAAGGATATATTTCAACCAAGAAAAACATCCAATCCATTTTTCCCTTCAGAAAAAATATTTGGAGTGAAGACGTCATTTCAAAAATGTTGAGTAACCAAAACTTTGACAATTTACAAACGCTTTCAAAGAATGTTGACTTCGGAGGATTTCAGGAAAAAGCAACTCAAATCATTTCAAGAAGATTAGAACCTTCGTTCACACAGGTGAACAAATTAAATGCTTTGCTTGACACCGATGTAAAAGGATTTAATCATCTGGTTTTTACATTTCTGAAAACAACTGATTATCCATTGGCAGAAGAAGGGGCATTTGCTTTGCTTGATAACGAGGATGTGTTGGTGCGAGAAGATATTTTTAGAATACTAAAGGAAAGCGGAGTTGGAGTTCCAGCCTACTACAATAAAGTTGATTTTAATTTGAATGGAAAAACAGGGCAATATTCAAGAAGTCGTTCCGGTTGTTACTTCTGTTTTTTTCAACAAAAGATTGAATGGGTTTGGTTGTATGAGCAGCATCCCGATTTGTTTAAGAAAGCAATGCAGTATGAGAAAGACGGGTATACTTGGGGGCAATCAGAAAGTTTGGAAGAACTTATTCAGCCAGCAAGAATGCAGCAAATCAAAGCCGAATATTTAAAACGCATGGAAAAAAAATCGCAAAGCAAATCGCCATACCTTGTTGACATTTTAGGAGAAGCAGAAGGGGTTGGTTGTGCGGCGTGTTTTATTTAAACCATATGGAAAGCGTTAAAGGTTTTTTTGAATCATTTAAAGAATTTATTTGGGACATTATCGGCTATTTATTGCCGGGTAGTTATGTTCTGATTTTACTTTCTGTTTGTATTAATCAAGAGTATTTTATTTCAACTTCTCTTGGAATAAACACTAATGATTTCTATCCTTTTATTTTCATTGTTATATCATATCTTTTGGGTCATGTCGCTTATGGTTTTGGCGTTTGGAAGGAAGAAATTTTAGGAAAGCGTTCTTATGTAAAAAAGATTGAAACAAAAATTGCAATGCGAAAGGCATTTGTTCTTTCGAAGGCATTGATTTCTAAAGCTCTTCACGCAAAGGGGGTGACAGATGATTTAAGCAACGCTACTGTGAGAGATTTGAGAAGCATTGCAATGAGTTTTATTCCTGAGCATGACCAAAAAATCTACACTTTTACTTTTAGGTCTGATATATCAAATCAAACTGGAAACATTTCAATTCTTATAGGAGCTCTTGGACTATTGTCGTTTTTTTTAAAGTTTATTCCATTGCATATCTTTAAAACAGATATGACTCATTTGATAATATACGTATGCCTGATAATTTGTTATTTCTTTTTGAGGCAAACACGAAATAGATTTTATGCTATCTCAATGGCATTGCCATTTTCAATTTACACAGCAAACGCAACCAAACCATGAATTATAAAGCAAAAGTTTTTTTATCAGGAGGATTTAAAAGCAATTGGCAGTCAAAAGTCATTGAAGGGTTGGAAGATAAGTTTATGTTTTTCAATCCAAGAGAACACGGTCTTGAACATTCCGATTTCTATACAACTTGGGATATTCATTTTGTTAAGGAGTGTGATATTCTTTTTGCTTATATGGAAGAATCAAATCCGTCTGGTTTCGGTTTAGCCTTTGAATTAGGAGTTGCATACTCGTTGAATAAAACAATCATCTTAATTGATGAAAAATCAAAAGGTGACTCGACCTTCGCTAGGTATTTTAAAATTCTTCATAAACCGTCTGGAGTCGTTTTAAATAATTTATTTGAAGGAATTGACTTCCTGAAAAAGTTCGCACTTTAAAATGAGAGGTATTGAACCAACAATATATCTTGATAACAACGCCACCACTCCGATTGACAAGCGGGTGTTGGATGCAATGCTTCCATTCCTGACTGAGAATTTTGCGAATCCAAGCAGCACACATTGTTTTGGAATTACAGCAGGCGAAGCAGTCAAGAAAGCAAGAAATCAAGTTGCCGAATTTATTAATGCAGAAGAAAACGAAATCATTTTCACAAGCGGTTCAACGGAAGCAGTCAATGTCGCATTGAAAGGTGTTGCAGAAAATTATTCTGCAAGAGGAAAACACATCATAACCGTTTCAACAGAGCATTATGCAGTACTTGACACTTGCAAGCATCTTGAAAGCAAAGGGTATGAGGTAACTTATTTGTCAGTGAACCAAGACGGCTTGATTAATTTAACCGAACTAAAAAATTCTTTGCGTGTAGACACCATTCTTGTATGTGTAATGTATGTAAATAACGAGACAGGAGTTGTTCAACCGATAAAAGAAATTTCTTCGATTGCACATGAAGCGGGTGCATTGTACATGTGTGATGCAACACAGGCAGCAGGTAAAATAGAGATTGATGTTGATGCTTTAGGAATTGATTTGTTGTGCATTAGCGGGCACAAAATGTATGCACCCAAGGGCATAGGCGCATTGTATGTGAGGCAACGCCTTAATCGAGTAAGACTGCCTGCATATATACACGGAGGCCGACACGAACAAGGTTTACGTAGCGGAACACTGAATGTACCAGGCATTATTGCCCTTGCAAAAGCATGTGAAATTGCGCAGCAACAGATGAAACAAGATACTGAACGAATTTTTGCATTGAGAAATGAATTGGAAAATGAGTTGCTGAAAATTTCAGGTACGTATGTGAACGGTAGTCTTGAGAAAAGAATTTACAATGTCAGTAACATTTGTTTTCCAGGCATTGATGCTAATGCGCTAATCGGAAGAATGAAAAACATTGCAGTATCAAATGGTTCAGCTTGCACCGCAGCAGTTGTTGAGCCTTCGCATGTGTTGACAGCAATGGGATTGAGTGAAGACGATGCTTTTGGTTCAATTCGCTTTTCGTTAGGCCGATTTAATACGGAAAACGAAGTAGGGGCTGTTATAAAAAGTATTTCGGGACTTGTACAACCTAACTATAAATATGCTTAAGGACTGCGAATGGTCAGCAGATAGAGACTATAAATCTGGAACGGAGAATGAACCGTTGCAATTTTATTTGGATGGGCTTGCGAACAGTTCAATGTTTCAATTATTGCTTGGCTACTTCAGTTCTGCAGCAATTAATTTGCTTTCGGTGGGATTTGCCACATTTATAAGCAGAGGTGGAAAAATGCGAATGGTTATAAATCATTTGCTTTCCGAGAAAGATAAAGAGGCAATTCAATATGCTGAAAGCATTGAGCAAAAAAAGATTTTTGATTTGACTGATGTTGTTTCACTTGACAAGATACTTGATGAATACGGGGTTCAATTTTTTGAATGTTTGGCTTATTTGATTGCAGAAAAAAGAATTGAAATCAAAGTAATTAGACCAAAAAATGATAAAGGAATTGCCCACTACAAATCAGGCGTTTTCAGTGACGGAGAAAATTATGTTGGTTACAAAGCTTCATGCAATTTCACACTTTTCGGATTATCAGAAAACCTTGAAGAGCTTGAAGCATTTTTGAGTTGGGAAAATGGACGGTCAAGTAAGCTTATTAAAAAGCAACTTAAAATAATTGACAGTTATTTTCATGAAGAGGATGCTGATGTAGAATATTTAGCAGCGAATGAGATAGAAGTTGCTATTAAAGATAAGTTTGGAAAGAAAACTATCGAAGAACTTATTGTTCAAGAAGACGAACTCATGAAAAAGAAAATGAGTTTAACTCAAAACAGAAAGTTGAAAGAAACAATCTTTAAGTTGTATGAAAACATAGAAACTGAAAGAAAAAGCCCAAAGTTTCCTGGCGGAGGAAGCCCGAGAGAGTACCAGAAGATTGCATTTGAGAATTGGAAAAATAATAATCAGCAAGGATTATTTGCTATGGCAACAGGGACCGGAAAAACTATCACTTCTTTAAATTGTTTACTCGAGGTTTATAGGAGGACGGGATATTATAAGGCCTTGATTCTTGTGCCGACAATCACTTTGGTTAACCAATGGGAAGAAGAATGTCGAAAATTCAATTTTCAACACATACTAAAAGTTTGTTCAGGAAGCAATTGGAAAAATGATTTTGCTGCAATCTTAACTCGTGAAAGGCTTTCTCCAACTGAACAAATCTCATATATTGTTATTTCGACTTACGCATCTTTTGCGCGAGTAAATATTTTTAATGAGCTAAATCAATTACCGCCCAAAACACTACTTATCGCGGATGAATGTCATAATATGGGCTCTTCCTCTTTATTAAAACTTCTACCAAAAATAAATTGCAAACGAAGAATAGGACTTTCTGCAACACCCGAACGGCAATTTGATGAAGAGGGTACAAAAAAAATTTACGCGTTTTTCAATAGTGAGGTCAACTATACTTATGAGTTTTCAATGAAATTGGCAATAAACGGCGATAAAGAAAATGGTATTGATCCTGTTTTGTGTCGCTATTTTTATTATCCGCATTTGATTTCACTTACAGAATCAGAAATGAGAAGTTATGTAGAATTATCCCTCAAAATTGCTAAATTCTATAATAGTGAATTTGACAGTTTTAACAGCAGTCCGATCTTAACAGCCTTATTATTAGCGAGAAAACGCATTATTCATAAGGCATTTAATAAAGTATCTACTTTTACTGATATATTGAAAGAACAATACCAAAAGAAAAAAAGTTTAAAATATACTTTGGTTTACGTTCCGGAAGGCAATGACCCAAATGATTACTTTGAAACTGATTATTTTTCATCAAAAGAAGAAATAGAAAATGATGATGACGCTGCTCATTTAATTGATGTTTTTACTAAGGAAGTAAAAGATATTGACAAAAAAACAACAGTAAAACAATTCACATCAGTAACAACTGATAGAGAATATATCTTAGAACAGTTTGCTGCCGGTGAAATTCATGTACTTACTTCAATGAAATGTTTGGATGAAGGTGTTGATGTGCCACGTGCTGAATTAGCCATCTTTTGTGCCAGCACAGGAAACCCAAGGCAATTCATACAACGCCGCGGCAGAATACTTCGAAAACATAAGGATAAGCAATTTGCATATATCCATGACCTGGTTGTAATTCCCCAAATAAATTCTCATAGTGAGACTCATAGCATGGAAAGGAGTATGCTGAAGAAGGAATTGGAACGAGTCAAAAATTTTGCGCTGCTTTCAGAAAACAGCTCACACACCATTAATGTACTTTTAGATACAATGAATTACTATAATTTAAATCTTTATAAAAATGAATAATGAAGATAAAATGTTGCAGTTAGTTCTTTCTGACGCTAAGCTGAGTTCATTTTATGAATATAATGCCGATGAATTTCCATCTATACGAGATGCATTAAATTCTGAAAACCCGGTTGTCGTGGCTGTAGCTAAAATTATTCAAGGAGTTGCGCGGGATTCGGACAGGGGATCTTATAAGGAAACTTACAATGAGGTTGTAAACTATCTAAATAATAATATATTATGATTATTAAGGAAATCACAATAGAAAATTTTAGAAGTTATTACGGTATAAATACCATAAAGTTCAATGATGGGTTAATGATTTTCATTGGAGATAATGGTGATGGAAAAACAACTTTTTTCGAAGCATTGGAATGGTTATTTGATACTTCAAAACAAAATCTTGATACTCGTCTTGTTTCAGAAAAGAAAATATCAGAATTATCAGAATTTGAAAGCGAACTATTACGTGTCTCAATGACTTTTGACCACGATGGAGAGAAAATTGTAGAAAAATCTTTTTTATTCACTAAAAATGCCAATAATGAAATAAGACCAAGTGATTTTAAATTCAAAGGGTTTACGAATGACGGCATGGAACGACTACCGATTCAGGGAGGTATATTGTTAGACCGTTGTTTCGAAGCGGCGATACGCAAATATTGTCTTTTTAAAGGCGAGGAAAATCTTAATGTTTTTAATAATCCTGATGCTTTAAATTATCTAATCGAAACCTTTTCAAATATCAGGCAGTTCGAACCATATTATACGGGTGATGATAATGAATATGGGTTTACTGATTTTGCTGAATATCAATCGAGAAAAGCAGTCGAAAAAGCCATGAGGTCAGATAAGCAAAATTCACAACAGGAACGGCAACTAAGCTCAACATTAGATTCTTTAAGAAGAAAGTTGGGTGATATAAGACAGAGATTAAGAACTAATAGAGAAAATGCAACTAACTACTCAACCAAACTTCACGAAATTGAGAATAGTAAAGAAGCTAGCGAATTATTAAGAAATATTAATGACCGGTTGAAATCTTTAAGGGAAAATAAGCAAAGGATAGAAAGCCGCATCAGTGAAGAATACTCCATAAAGCTTCTTGATGACATGTGGATTCTTTGTGGCTTTTCATCAATTTTCGAAGAGTTTCAACAAAAGGTTTCTGACTTCAGTAAAGCAAAGAGAAAACTTGAACGTGAGGAAGATAAATTAAAAGGTAAGCAGGAATTAGCCAAAGAAATAGCGGAAGGTATTATCCCTTTATCTCCTAATATTCCCGACAAAGTTTCCATGCAAGAGATGATAAAAGATGAATTTTGTAAGGTCTGTGGCCGTGAAGCAAAGGAAGGAAGTGATGCTTACAATTTTATGGTCAATAAACTTAATGATTTAATCAAGAGCCAACAACCCAAAGAAAAGGCAGACGAAAAACCCCTTTTTGCAAATAATTTTTTAAAAGAATTCGAACAAAGAAGCAATAACTTAGAATATAATCAAACTGAAATTAATTGTTTAGTTAATACAATCAGGGACACCATTGAATTTAATGAAGATAGAAAAGGTGATGCAAATAAGATTCAGGAAAGTATTGATATAGAGGAAGAAAACAAAAAGAAGTTATTGGCTCAAAATGATGGACTAACAGAAGAGCAGTTACAGAACGCATACGAAAACATAAAAAATTGGTGGGATTATAAAAATCAGGCAGAAAAGCAAATTGTTATTCTTGAAAAAGAAGAACGTGAAATTGAAAAAGATATAGAAAAATGTCAGGAGGACTATGACAATTTAGCAAAGACTTCTGTGGCCGCAACTTACAGTAAAATCCATAGTGCGCTAAATAAAATTAAGAATGCCTTTAAAAACGCAAAGGAAAAAAACACACAAGATTTTCTAACCTTATTGGAAGATAAGGCTAATCAATATCTTGAAAAGCTTAATCTTGATGGCTTTTTTGGAATAATTCGTATAATAAAAACACCAGACAGCACAGCAAGAATAGCTTTGCAAGATAAAAATGACACTTTGATATCTAGCCCAAATCAAGCTCTAAAAACCACAATGTATATGTCCGTTTTATTTGCAGTGTCAGATTTAACGGCTTTAAAGAGAGAGAATGATTATCCTTTGATTTTTGATGCCCCTACAAGTTCCTTTTCTCCACAAAAAGAAAGCGATTTTTTCAAGATTATTTCAAACATCAACAAGCAATGTATAATATTCACTAAAAGCTTTTTAACGGAAAATGGAGCGTTAGATAATAATAAAATTGACGCTTTGAATTGTACAATTTATCGAATGGAAAAGCAACGTCCTTTTAATGAAAAAGATTTGTCAACAATTCAAACTAAACTGACTTTAATAAAGTAGTTATGGCAAAAGATACTTTATATGATGTGTGGGCAAGAAGAAACCCCCAATTCGAAACGCATTTTGAGGAATCCCTTTTGAGGCAGTTTACAGAATATGGAGGCGGTTCTGTTGAATCAATGTCAAGCAAGGGAAAAATTTTTGGCGCTGGGTATGAACTCTATATTTACGCATTCTTTGTTGGGCTGTATGCAAACAAAAGAAAAGAATTAACCGGCGATACAAAAGGTCTTGGACAGCCTATTCAGTATTGGGGGAATTTAGATTCTAAGAAACTCAGAAAGGCATATCCGAAATTGAGAGAATATATTTTTTCAGCTTTGCTCGCAAAAACTAATGATTTGGATTTACTTGTTCTTGAAAAAGGGGAAATTACAGACCGGAAGGCTGTTGATTATCTGATTGACACAATGGAGCAGTATTCGAATTATGGCTTTCATACAATAAAGGAAAAATTAAACGATAACTCAAATTACTTTTATAAGAATACTGGTTTTATGGATGTAATTTTAGATTTAGTGGCATCTAACCGCGCCGATGATAAGATTTCAGAAATCGAAGAATTATAAAGATTGATTTCTAGCCAGAAGATTTTTAAAACGTCTTCAACTTTTCGTTCATTTCAATCAACCCTGCTTTCCTAAGCAACTCTTCTGAGACAAGTTTCAATTCTTCCAAAACTTCTGCGGGTGCAATATTGAGTATGCTGTCATCATTTAAGCTTTCTTTATTTGCCAATCCACGCTCAATCACTTTACTTAAAATCAACACATTTTTTCTTGGGATAGATAGCTGAATTTTCACGTTATCATTCATACCGGGTATGCTTAATACGGTCTCAAAAACCTTCGCAATTGTGTTTGTTGTTTGCATATTATTCTTTTTCATTTTCACAAATCTTGTTCACGATTCAAAAGTATAAAGGCACATTTTATTGTTGCCGTTTTATCCCCTACAGATTTTGGAGGGGATAGGTTTATTAACAGATTTATTTTCTATCTGCTTTTCGCTGTTTCTATTTTCGTTATTGTAAACCTGATTGTGTAATTGAAAATGTGTTGTATGAAATTCAGAATGAATCTTCCATCCGTGGAGGAAGTAAAAAACACGGACATAGTTGACTATCTCGAAAGCCTGGGCATAAAGCCTTCAAAAATTTCCCGTCATGATTTTTGGTATTTATCTCCTTTCAGGGATGAAAAACAACCGTCATTTAAGGTAAACCGTAACCTTAATCGCTGGTATGATTTCGGCGATGGCAAAGGCGGCAACATCATTGATTTTGGAATTCAATATCATCATTGCAGCGTAAGCGAATTTTTGAAGAAAGTACCGCGTTCTTTTTCTTTTGAACAGCAAAAAAATCTTCCAAAACAACAGGAGGAAGAAGCAAAGAAAATAACGATCATTAACGCTAAAGAAATTTCCTCACTTGTGCTTATCAGGTACTTGCATAAACGAAGAATACCGGTCAATATCGCAAGAAAATTTTGTAATGAAATAGACTACGAATTATACGGTAGAAAATACTATGCAATAGGCTTTAAAAACAATGCTGGCGGCTACGAATTACGCAACGAAAAATTTAAGGCAAGCAGCTCTCCAAAAGATGTGACACTAATTAAAAATCAAGCCGATAAAATTTCAGTGTTTGAAGGATTTTTCAACTTCCTTTCATACCAGGCAATTCACCAGCAACAGGAGCAGCCTAACAGCAATTTCCTGATACTCAATTCCACTTCATTTTTTGAAAAAAGTTTGCCGGTTATGCAGGCCTACAAGGCTGTTCACCTTTACCTGGATTGTGATGCAACCGGACAAAAGTGCAGCCAAAAAGCAATAGCTATTGACAATAAAAAATTTGTTGATGAAAGCGCACTATATAAAAATTACAAAGACCTGAATGATTGGATAATGAATATGGGCAAAACACAGAAACAAAGTAATTATATGAGGCCCTGACTTTTCATTTCATGGTTTGAATCCTCTAATCTCATTGTTAACAAACGCATTTTTTAATTGGGCAAAAGCTCTGAAATATGTTTAGCAGGCTTGAGATAGCACGCTTTGCCGCTATCGGCAAGAAGTACAATTGTCGCACAATTGCATTCTTGCCGCCCTTTCTCCGGAGTCGTGGGCGGTTTGACTCTCTAAATTTTCAACAGACTTTTAAACATTTATCGTTATGCCAGATACAAAAAACAATCTCACCAGGGAACTTCATATCCGCTTAAAACCAGCAGATTTTAATAGTATTCAAAAACGTTTTGCATCATCCACCTGTAGAAAGCTGAGTGAATTTGCAAGGGATGTTTTGCTTAATAAACCAATTGTTATTAAACAAAGAAATCAATCGCTTGATGACTTTATGACAGAGATGATTAAGCTTAGAAACGAGTTAAATAAGATTGGAAACAACTTCAATCAAAGTGTAAAAAAATTATACACACTTCAGCAAATTGGTGAGTTTAAAACGTGGCTTATTTTAAACGAAAATGATAAGAAAATCCTGATGGAAAAGATGAATGAAATCAAATTAAAAATCAATCAATTTTCAGACGCATGGTTGCAATAATCCATAACAGTAACAGCCTCAGAAATGCACTGCATTATAATGAGAATAAAGTGCGGCAAAAAGTTGCTCAATTTATCCATTCGGGCAACTATCCAAAAGACACAGAAATGCTTGGCTTCACCGACAAAATAAACTTACTTGAACACCATGTATCGCTGAATAGAAAAACTAAAGTTAACAGTGTACACATTTCTTTAAATTTTGACCCTTCGGATAAGTTAGATAAGGAAATACTAAAAGATATTGCTGACACATATATGCATAAGATTGGCTTTGGTGAGCAGCCATATTTAGTATATCAACATAACGATGCCGGGCATCCACATATTCATATTGTTACTACGAATATTAAAAATAATGGCAATCGTATTTCACTCCATAATCTTGCCCGTAACCAATCAATGCAGGCAAGCCAAGAAATTGAAAAGGAATTCGCGCTTACAAAAGCAGGTATGAAGGAGAGTCAACAGTATGAGATAAAGCCGGTAGAAGTTTTGCGTGTTCATTATGGCAAGTCTGAAACAAGACGTGCTATTACCACTGTTTTAAATTATGTGCTGCCAACATATAAGTATGGTTCGCTTGCTGAATTAAATGCAGTGCTTCAGCAGTATAATATTATTGCAGATAAGGGAAGTGATGGTTCGCGTGTCTATGCAAATAATGGCCTGGTATATAGAATGCTTGATGCCGACAAGAATAAAGTCGGCATACCGATCAAGGCAAGTATTATATATAATAAGCCAACCTTGAAAAGCATCGAAGCAAATTTTGAAAAGAATATTGCGGAGCGTGTAAGATACCGGCAACGGGTTATGCATGCTATTGACCAGTCTTTGATGAATGCGGAGAACAGGTCGCTGGAAGTATTAATGAGGGCGCTCCAAAAAGAAAATATAAGGGTTGTTTTACGGCAAAACGATCAGGGAATAATCTATGGCATTACTTACGTGGATCATAAAAATAAATGTGTGTTTAATGGAAGCCATTTAGGTAAACAATATAGCGCAAATGCTATTCAACAGCGATGTTCTTCTCAACAAAGTATTGCCCAAAAACAATTTGAATTGCGGCAATCACCTATCCCCGAATCAAAAGGCAATTTAAACCTGGCCGATAGTGCAATAAAACTATTGGATGAATTGATGCAACCAGAAAAAAATCAGTTGGCAAACGAACCCGCAGAACAACAAAAATTTAAAAAAAGAAGAAAGAGAAAACAGCAACAACAAATTAATTAAAATAAGTTTTTATGTCGATTAACACTGGTGAAAATGAGCAGGGGCTAAGAAGTATAATTGACCTTACAAGAATGATAAGTATGGTATTATTATTCCTGCATTTTTATTTCTTTTGTTATAACGCTTTTGCTGCGTGGAAACTGACTGCAGGAATCTCTGATGTTATTCTAAAGAACATAAGCCAAACGGGGCTTTTCAGCAGTTTTCATAAAACAAAACTGCTTTCGATTGCAGCCTTATTTCTATCGCTTGTAGGTTCTAAAGGCAAGAAGTCTGAAAAGCTGAATTACAGGATTGCTTTAGCTTATTTAGTAACAGGGATACTATTATATTTTATAAGCGTTTTTACGTTATACTTTCCTGCCGGTGAAAACACTATTACTATACTTTATATTTTGATTACAGTAACAGGTTATATCCTCGTTTTAACAGGTGGCGGATTAATGTCGCGAATAATTAAAGTAAAGCTTAATGCGGACATCTTTAACAAGGAAAACGAAACCTTTCCGCAAGAAGAGCGGTTATTACAAAATGATTTTTCTGTCAACCTTCCGGCCAGTTATAATCTCAAAGGAAAAACAGTTTCAAGCTGGATAAACTTTATCAACCCGATGCGTGGACTATTGGTAATGGGTTCGCCTGGTGCCGGTAAATCTTATTTCATTATCCAACACATTATAAAGCAACATATCAAAAAGGGTTTTTCCATGTTCGTTTATGACTTTAAGTATGATGACCTCTCACGGATTGCATACAATCATTTTTTAAAATGCAAGTCCAAACAATATAAAGTAGAACCCAAATTTTACGTCATAAATTTTGATGACCTTAATCGCTGCCACCGATGTAATCCGCTTGACCCTTCGGGAATGAGTGATATAACAGATGCGGTTGAATCTGCAAGGACAATACTGCTTGGTCTTAACCGCTCATGGATAAAACGACAGGGAGAATTTTTTGTAGAATCACCTATTAATTTTTTGACATCGGTAATTTGGTTTTTGCGTAAGTATCATGATGGTGAATATTGCACTTTACCTCATGTAATTGAACTAATGCAGGCACCGTATGAAAAGCTTTTTCCCGTAATGAAGAAAGAGCCCGAAATCGAGGCATATTTAAATCCGTTTGTGTCAGCATTTGAAAACAAATCGCTCGAGCAATTGCAAGGACAAATTGATGCTGCAAGAATTGGTATCGCACGGCTTTCTTCTCCGTCCTTATATTATGTTCTATCCGGAAGTGATTTTACGTTAGATATTAATAATCCGGATACACCGAAAATTGTTTGCCTTGCAAACAATCCGCAGAAACAACAAGTATATGGAGCAGTGTTATCTCTATATATAAGCAGGATGATAAAAACTATAAACCAGCGGGATAAAATAAAAAGCAGCTTAATCTTTGATGAATTTCCTACTATATATTTTAATGGTGTAGATAACCTTATAGCAACTGCCCGATCAAACAAAGTTGCAACTACGATCGCTGTTCAGGATTACAGCCAGTTGAAAAACGAATATTCGCGGGAACAGGCAGAGGTTATACTTAACATTATGGGAAATATTATTTCGGGGCAGGTGAGTGGTGACAGCGCAAAATTCTTATCTGAAAAATTCGGCCGTATTATGCAGGACAGACAGAGTATTTCCATTAACAGCAATGATACCTCCATCAGCAAATCAAAACAACTCGAACAAGCTATTCCAGCTTCCACAATTGCCAGCTTATCAAGCGGCGAATTCGTCGGGATGGTTGCAGATAACCCAGACCAGGTTATATCGCTTAAAGCTTTTCATTGCAAAATCACCAACGATCACGATGCGTTGAAAAAAGAAGCTGATTCATATTTGGCAATACCTGAAATAAATAATGTCAATGCATCAATCATTCAAAGAAATTACCGGCAGATAAAACAGGACGTACAGGATTTAATTGAATTTGAATATGCGAAGATTTTGGATAATCCTGAAAGGGAAGATGAAATGAATTGAAGGTAAAACATCCAATTTAATCGGATTGTGTGATGCCGGTTTAATTATCCTGCTCATTATTAGTATTCTTTTCTTTCGCCAATTCGATGGCCGCATGTAATTTCTTGGCCAACAACTCCTTTGATGGCAACTGTGTTATATATTCAGCCACGCGTATTTCTCCCTGATTTAATTCCAGCAACTCAATTTGCTCCTGCTGTTTTTTTGAACATAATATCAGGCCTAACGGAGATTCTTCATCCTTTCTGCGCTCATACTTATCAAGCCACTTTAAATATAGCTCCATTTGCCCTTTAAACGCAGCTTTAAAGCGATCAAGTTTAAGGTCTATTGCTACTAATCGTTTTAATCCTCTGTGATAAAATAGCAGGTCTATTTTGTGATCTTCGTTGTCTATAACAATTCTTTTTTGCCTTGCAATAAATGCAAAGTCGGTTCCCAGTTCAATGATGAAATGCTGTAACTGGTTCAAAATGGCCGCTTCAAGATCACTTTCACTATAGGTATCTTGCAATCCTAAAAAATCAAGAATATACGGATCACGAAATACTAAATCAGTTGTTACAGGGCCTTGGGATTTTAGCACTTCAAGTTCCTTCCTAATGAGTTCTTCAGGCTTTTTAGATAGTGCAGTGCGTTCATACAGCATACTTGAAATGCGTTCTCTTAAAACTCTTACACTCCATCGGTCATGTTTACACAATTCCAGGTAAAACCCTCTTTTCAATGGTTCTTCAAGCGTTAGAATTTCAATAAAATGGCTCCAGCTCAATTGTTGCGACAGTGTCGCGATTTTGTCTTCCTCCCTAAATGTTTTATGGAAGTTTATCATTCGGTGGAGATTGGATTTATTAAATCCTTTTCCATATTCAACAGTCAATTGTTGCGACACTGTCGCAACAATTGTTTCTCCATAACCAGCACGTTTGTTTTTCAACAAGTATTCATTAATTACCTTTCCAATATGCCAATACAATAGAGTGACTTCCTGGTTAACTGTAAGCGCAATCTTTTCCCGGCTTCGCTCTATTAGAACTGCCACTTCCTTGTATAACACTCCGGCAATTTGTGTTTCTGAATATTTATTTTTAATTTTTGACATTGTTTAAATGTTAGGTCTATTAGAAGATTATAAGGCTAAGGCGTAGCGCTTAAAAAAGTCAAACCGCAACCAGTTTGCCAATTGTTCCGTCCAGCTTGCTTGTTAAAGCCTGCATATCCTCGCTTACTTTCTTATTTAAAATCCTTGCATAATGCTGTGTTTGCTTCAGGCTTTTGTGTCCAAGCATTTTACTTACCGATTCTATTGGAACATTATTATTGAGTGTAACTGTAGTAGCAAATGTGTGCCGTGCGGTGTGATAAGTAAGTTCTTTTTGAATACCGCATAAATCAGCTATCTCTTTTAAATACTCGTTCATCTTTTGGTTGCTTAAAATAGGAAGCGGTTTCTCGTCCGCTACACACTTTGGATGATTTTTATACTTATCAAGGATTTCTATTGCTAATGGCAATAGGGGAACAGGTGCCGGGGTTGTAGATTTCTGACGCTTTATAAACAGCCATTTTTTACCGTCTATGCCAATCCTTATCTCAGAAGATTTTAGCTTTTTTACATCTGCATAAGCGAGACCTGTGAAGCAACTAAACAGAAAAATATCTTTAACGAGGTTCAATCTGTCAGTCAGGAATGTTTTTTTCATGATCGCGTTCAATTCATGCTCTACAAGAAACTCTGTGTCAACATCTTTTCGTCTTAATGAATATCCCATAAATGGATCTTTGGAAATCAAACTTCGCTTCATTGCTACCAAAATGATTTTCTTAAAATCACCTAGATATTTCATTGCAGTGTTGTGGGCACATACCTCTTTCTTTAAGTAATATTCAAAATCCGATATAAATGAATAATCAATTTTGTTCAATTCAAAATCGTCCCGTTGAAACTTCCACTTAATAAAATCTTTTAAATGCCTCTGGGTAGTTTTGAAATGGGTTAATGTGCCTTCTGCATACTCCTTTTTTTCAATAAGCGTTTCCATTTTTTCGTTGTGTTCGTCAAACACCTTCAATAACAGGAAAACTTTTCGGTCTTCGCCTGTCAACGCTTTTTTTAGCTCATCGGCTGTTACAGCCTCATTTTTTTCGATAAGCTGTAATCGTGCGTTATATACTTTTGATCGCACGGTATCGATGAACTCATTCAACTTTTTGGTATCTTCTTTTGAGCCAATAGCTTTACCGGATTTTGCATTCCATCTCGCCGGCTCCCACTGTCTTCCAAGCGAAATTTCTTTAAGCAGCCCATCAGCAGTAATTCTGAGGTAAACTGGCATTGAACCAGATGTGTAGTTCTTAGGCTTTTTAAGATAAAAAAGCAAACTAAAAGTTCTTCCAACCATAATGCTCATTTTTTGCGGTTATAAAATTAGAACTGCAGCTTTTATGAGACAAGATGTTCGATTATTAAACATGTTAATAACCAAATAGTTAGTTTAAAAATCGTGAGTCATTTTTTTTGATGCAAATGACTCACGAATTACTCACGATTTTTTTGGGCTTATATGCGAGTTTTGATGAGTCTATTACAACAAAAAAGCCTGCAAACCATTGAATTTGCAGGCTTTTAGTCCTTTTTGATAATGTATTCTGCGGTGAGGGAGGGATTCGAACCCTCGGTACAGTTTAACCCGTACGGCAGTTTAGCAAACTACTGGTTTGAGCCACTCACCCACCTCACCGGCTCCTTTAAAAAGGACGGCAAAATTAAGTCTTAAAGGGGAATATCCAAATTCAAACAAAAGAAAATGAAATTATAACTAACAGTTAGCTAAAGGGCAGTTTAATGTAACAACTAACATGATCCCTTTCAGCTAAATGTTTATACAAAAGCATCACTATCCCTGTAAGCTTTTACCAGTGCCGCCTCGCCATCTTTCCCGGGTTTAGAAATACCATGCTCCATCCCCATTACACCCTTATATCCTTTGTCATAAATATGCTTAAAAATGTTCTTGTAATTCATCTCCCCGGTGGTAGGTTCTTTACGACCAGGGTTATCACCGATCTGGAAATAAGCAATTTCTTCCCAGGCATCATCAATCTGGCGAATGATATCACCACGGTTACGCTGTATATGATACATATCGTACAATATTTTGCAGGAGGGGCTTCCAACAGATCTGCATATCATATAAGCCTGTTCAACATCACGCAAAAAAAGATCGGGATTGTCGCTCAGCGGTTCCAGCACCATCACCAGTTTGGCCGGCTCCAGTATTTCAACACCCCTGCGTAAAGCCGCAATTACATTAGCCGTTTGCATGTCAATGGATTTATGCCGGTCAAAATCGCCCGGCACCAAAGTCACCCAGGTGGCATTCACCCGTTTTGCCACTTCAACAGCCTGGCGGCATCCTTTGAGAAAAATATCAATATACTCTTGCTTTCCCGTGGTAAGCGAGTTGGCATCGTTGCCCCCTTTATCTATCACAAACACACCCATCTGCATACCCAGTTTGGCAAGGGTATCGCCAATTTTTTGCTGCATGCTTTCAGAGCGGCCTGTCATGCCATTGTCTTCAATAGCCCTGAAGCCAAGATCATAAGCATATTTTATCTGGTCAATAAAATCATCACCGGCGCTGTTCTTAAACATGCCGTCGTGTATACCATAATTTAAATGAAAAGGTGCATTGTCCATACCTGTCTTTTTAATACCTGCCCTGGCTGCAGATGCAGCCAGCAAGCCGGCTCCGGCCAATGCTGATTGTTGCATAAAATGTCTGCGTTGCATTCGTTGGTTTTTGTTTTATGAAATGTAAAACAGCAAACTGTTTTGTTTGAATTTTTATGTTACCGGCAGCAGTGCTAATGCCACTCCGCCGCGGCGGATCACTTCCTTCAACTGCATACTTTCATGCCTGCCCCGACGCCTGGCGGGGCGGCTTCCGTTTTATGTTCTGGCAGGGCTTAAAAAATTGCACTTTAAACTATTTAGTGACCTAAAGTAACCTTAGCGACCAACTTAAACCTTAAACTTAAACGCCAGAACTCGTGAACCCTCGAACTGGTGAACATTTGAACTTAGCTTCTACTCCCTTCAAGGGGATAGGCTACACAAAATATTTTGTTACACCCGGTATTGCAGCGGCGTACATGCCGTTATCATCCGGTTTAACCGGCGGCATGGCATCAAATGAGAATGTGGAAGGCATAATATTGATACCGGAATTAATAGCCTGGTCCCACTGGATCATTTGTCCTGAATAAGTTGCCATCCTGCCAAGAATGGAGGTCATCGTACTCTTTGCGCCGCGTTCTGCATCCCAGAATTGATAATCGCCTTTGGCAATTGCTGCGAACAATTCATCATGTTCATTCTGGTATGGCTGGTTCTCTTTTGTTTTGTCGAACTGGTAGAGCACTTTTCCCTTATTGTCTATGATGTTTGCCGCATCACAGAATACTTTTCCTTTTGTGCCGATCAGCATTTCATCCACCTTGCTCATGGTGCCTTTCTGGTGACGGCACTGGCTGTTTAGTATGGTGCCATCTGCATAATGGAATTCAACAAAATGATGGTCGAAAATTTCACCGTAATCTTTTCCTACCCGCACTTCTCTTCCGCCCATACCCTGTGCGCTAACCGGGTAAGCATTTTTTGCCCAGTTGATCACATCGAGGTTGTGTATATGTTGCTCCGTGATATGGTCGCCGCAAAGCCAAACGAAATAATACCAGTTGCGCATCTGGTATTCCATTTCAGTCCAGCCGGCCTGCCGCGGATGAACCCAAACGCCGTCATTATTCCACCAGGCTTGCGCTGAAGTGATGTCGCCAATAGCGCCATCCTGTACCCTTTTCAGTAATTCCCGGTAAGATGTTTGGTAACGACGCTGCAATCCAACCACAACATTTCTTTTTTGAGCTTTAGCTTTTTCAGCCGCAGCCAGCACTCTTTGTACGCCCGCCGGATCTGTAGCAACAGGTTTTTCCATAAACACATGCTTATTCTGATTGATAGCCTCTTCAAAATGAATCGGGCGAAAACCCGGAGGCGTAGCAAGAATAACAACATCTGCGAGTGCAATAGCATGTTTGTACGCATCAAACCCTACGAACTTATTTTCTTCTTTTACCTGCACCCGGTCTTTTTTCTCGGCTAAAGCTTCCAGGATGTTATTATAGCTGTCATCAAGACGGTCTTTAAATGCATCAGCCATGGCAACAAGCTGCACATTTTGCTTGGTGCTTAATGCCTGGGTGGCAGCGCCTGTTCCCCGGCCGCCACAACCAACCAGCGCGATCTTAATTACGTCGGAGGCGCCTGAAAAATAATTGGCTCCTGATATAAGCGGAGCTGCCATTAAACCACCGGCTATAAGTGAAGTGTTTTTTAGAAACTCTCTTCTGCCAGCTTGCTTGTTGTTAAAGTATTCACTACTCATAATACATAATTTTATTTTAATGAAAGAAGTTGCGTAAAGAACTGTTCTGCTTCATCAGGTGAAAGTTGTTTCACCGGCCGCACAATACGGAAACCGATAAAAGGTGCATCGGCATTCCACCACTTGCTGCGCGGAATCTGAGGATCGCGGGCATTCCATTTCAGGTCTGATTTAAGCCTCGCTGCACAACGCAGTTTATCTGCATCGTCCCTGAAAGTTCCGCCTCTTAATGTTATTGGATGTTTGCTCGTTGGCTTCACCCATGGATCATCAATAGCTGACTTTATCTCTTCGAAATAATTTTCTTTGTATTGATCCAGCGTCCATTCGGCCACATTGCCCTGCATATCATACAAACCCCAGGCATTTGGTTTCTTTTGCATCACGGGATGATATTTATTGTTGCTATTCGCAGCATACCATCCATAATCACCTAATTGCTTATCATCGTCTCCAAAAGGATACGCAGTTGCTGCACCCGCGCGGGCTGCATATTCCCATTCTGCTTCTGTAGGAAGACGGTAAAAAACACCTGTTTTTTTATACAGCCATTTGCAATACATCAATGCCGCATACTGGCTCATGCTGTTTGCCGGGAATCCACCGGCCTTTCCCATGCCCAGTGTAAAATCTATGTATGGTGGACTTGGCCTTGTTATCCCGTCAGGTTTTGGTGCTTTATCAGCTTGTTCATCGGCGAATAAAATATATTCATCATAAGTAACCTCGTGTTCTTCCATCCAGAAAGAATCAACCGTAACTTTTGTCGCCGGGCCTTCATCTGCCTGGTGACTTTTGTCGCCGGCATTGCTCCCCATAATAAAGGTTCCTCCCGCAACAGGTATCATTTTAAATGAAACACTTGTGCCGTTTATTGTTTGTGTATAAGGCGCAAACGAAGTACCAGCAACTAAAGACGGAAAAAGGTATAATAATGAAACAACGCAATAAGCTATCATCAGAGGACTTTATAAAGGACTTTAATCTATGATATTATTACTAAAACTTAACAATCATCAGAATAAACCAGGGTTTCAAAAATAATAACTTTTGAAAAGTGCTGAACTTTTCTTTTTAATATGTCCATTCTTTTTTTCAGTGATCAATAAAGCAGCTCCTTTTATTTTCTTAACCAGGCGCATACTTTTTTTGGGGGAAAGAATGCTGCAGGCCGTTGACAACCAATCGGCTGTAGTACCATCAGGCGCAATAGCTGTTACGTTTCTCCGGCTGGTTAAACCAATGCCCGTCTTGGGATTTACAATATGTGAATATTTTTTCCCCTTGAATTCCACATACTGGTAAATGTCTCCCGAAGTAGAAACTGCTGTGTTTTGCAGCGAGAGCAATTGCGGTAAAATATCATTTTTTTCTTCGGGCTGATTAATACCAATCAGCCAGCCTTTTTGATCGACCGGTGCATTTGCGGTAACAATTTTCCCCCCGGCATTCACCATGGCGCTGCTAAAGCCATTTTCTTTAATAAGATCCAATGCCGCTTGCGCCACAAAACCTTTACCCAATCCGCCAACATCTAATTGCATCCCGCTTTTTTCAAGATAAACGCTGTGATGCAAGGTGTCCAAACGAACATACCGGTAACCCGTTCTTTGCAAGGCTGTTTTCAATGAATCTTTATCGGGAAAGATTTTTGTTTTTCTTGCCTTCCGCCACAGCCTTACTACCGGGCCAATGGTTATATCATAAGCGCCATCGCTCAAAACCGACGCAGTTTGCGCACGTTGGGTGATATCGAATAAAGGCGTAGAGACATGCACGTAAACACCTTTCCCGGAAGATGCGCTAAGCCGGTTTATTTCACTGCTGTCAATATAATCGCTTAAAATATTATTTAAGCTATCAGCAAGTTGAAAAGCTTGTGCGGCAACAGTTGCAGCCTTTACTGAATCGTTTGTATAAATGGTAATGGTGAATGGCGAACCCATTTTCGGCTCTTCAAAAACATATTTATTTTGTGCAATTAGCTGAACGGAAAAAAATAAAGTGGAAAGAAGCAGAGCGTAGCTTTTGTTCATGGGAATTTTATCATCAATCAATTGCTATGGTTTGCAGTTTCCCGCAAAGGTCACGCAAAGGTCACAAAGTGCGCGAAGTAAACACGAAGATCACAAAGTAAAAGACCTTATATAAAATCGTAGTCCTCTTGTGCGCATCAACATACTATGCATTTGCCAAAGCGCGGTCCAAATGTACATAACCGCCATCTACATGAATGATCTGGCCCGTGGTATGGCTTGATTTCTCCGATAGTAAAAAAATGACTGCATTGGCAATTTCTTCGGTGGTGGTCATCCTGTTTTCCAAAGGAATTTTAGAAGTTATTTCGGCCAGTTTTGCCTTGGGGTCGGGTAGGGTGCTGATCCATTTTTCATACAGGGGCGTCCAGCTTTCCGCAACAACCACCGCATTAACACGAATGCCGTATTTAAGTAATTCAACAGCCCATTCGCGGGTGAGCGCATTCCTGCCGCCGTTGGCAGCAGCATAGGCAGACGTACCGCCCTGGCCGGTCTCAGCGGTTTTGGAGGTTATGTTCACAATGGCGCCTTTTGAAGTTTTTAAAGCAGGCAATGCATAATGCGCCAGCAAATAATAATGCACCAGGTTTTTATGCAGAGAAGCCATGAACTTTTCATAATCGCCATGCTCCAGGCCAACACCGTCATTCACACCGGCATTATTGACAAGCCCGTCAATCCTTCCAAATTCTTTCATCACCTGTTCAACTGCTTTCTTACATTCTCCAGGATTTGTGAGCTCCGCAACCACCTGCGAACAATTGCCGCCGGCGGATCGTATATCGGCACATGTTTTTAAGTTATCCTCTTCATTCCTTCCAATAATGACCGGTGTTGCGCCCTCGGCGGCAAGCAGTTTTGAAATACCTTCTCCAATACCTTTTGCACCGCCCGATACAATGATTATTTTGTTTTTTAAATTCAAATCCATGATGCTGATTTTTTATTGACCTGTTTTTGTTTATTGCTTTATTACTCTATTTTATTTTCCGCTAAACTATCTTCTTTATGTAATGACGGTTCATCCGTCCAGCCGTTTTTTTCCCTGAGCTTCTCTTTACGCGCAATAGCCATAAATTTCGTAAGGCTAGCCAGGCTGTTTTCATTTGTGTTTACAAAATTCAACTCAAAATTTCCTTTTACTGTTTTCCCATCGCCCTTGTCAGTTGTTGCGATAATATTTTTGAATGTTTCTTTGGCAGCTTTAGAAACATTAAAGACATAATAAGAATCACGGAGATGAATATCAGCAGAAGAATCTTTTGTGGTTTTGTTTTGTAATAATTGATTGATGTCAACATACAACGCCATTGTTTTATCGCTGATCTTTTTTTCTATATCTGCTGGTAAAGCAGCTTTGTTACCCGGCGCCTGGTAGGCTTTTATCAATTCATCCGATGAAGAAATAAAAAGACTGGCATTATCGTTTTCGATCACAAAACCATGCCCGCCTGCCAAACCCAACTGGTATTCATCGCCATGCTTTGTTAGTATTTCTTTGTTAAGCAACCCTGTTATCACCTTATCAAAAGCAGTTTTATCTCCAATGGCAAGGTTCAGTAAAAAACCTGATTCGCCGGATTGCTGTTGGCCCCCGGTAGTTTTTGAGCGTGGTGAATACATGATCGCAATATCGCCGCTAAAAGCATTCACCACATCACTGGTGGTAAAACCCATTCCGGATGCGAAACCATCGGCCATCACATCAAAGCCGACATAATGTAAAATATCGACCAACACCTTCGGATCGAAGGAAATAATGCCAAAACCGGCTAGTGCGCCAGGGTAATTTTTTATTATATCCTTATCAATATTTTTGGAAGGATATTTAGTTAATATACCCGACAGCGTTTTATTGTAATGTGATTCAGTTGTTGCGGCGATCTTTCCTTTTTCAAAATTTATCACACCTTCTGTATAACTGTCCTGTACCAATGCATTCAGATTCGTCATTCCGGTTACGGCTGTTGTATTTAACCCGCTTGCAGTGTTTATGTAAAAATGTATATCTCCCGGTTTAGCAAGCATATTTCCGAATTCATCCAGTGAAGCAATGGAAGCGGATTCTTTTTGTGTGAAAAGCGTGGTAAGCTGCTGTTGGGCTGATATTTTTTCACCCGGGGTACTACTTGTTTTGGTGGTGGATATGATCACTATTCTATCTGTCCATCCGGCTGCACTTTCATTATCCAATGATATGTATTTATACTTGTCGGCCGACAAAACATTATTGCTTGTTTGTTTTTTAAAGAATGCTTCCAGCTTATTTGCATCCTGCACTTCTGCAACAAGAGCGCCGCTCTGTATATTGCCCAATTGAACAGAGCTGGTTTGCTTTGAATAAATATAGATGGATTTATCGAGGTCAATACCCGAATTCCTGATATCATTCCATTGTAACCCGTTTTCACCTTCCTCTTCTTTAAAGAGGCTGGCTAAGGAATCTATAGTTATACCAGATGAAGCTATTTTATCTGTAAGGGCTTTTGTGTCGATGGTAAAAACTGCGGTGGCATCTTTCGGAACATACAACGCAAGCTGCGACGCGGGTTTTGTACAGGATGTATATGCAACAATTGTAACAAATATCATTGCAAAGGCGAAAGCTCTATTTTTCATATCAGGCATTATCGTAAACGAAGATATTGATAAAACTATCTTGCCCCCGCACCGTTCATGGAGGAAGGTTGCTCCGGAATCATAGATTGATAAATCGTCTCCATCATTTTCCCGCGGACATTCAGCGTACTCAGTTTTGTATTATTGCCTCCATAAGGATACACGCGGTTGGATAAAAAAATAAACAACAAGTCATATTCCGGATCAGCCCAAACGCAAATGCCCGTAAAACCTGTATGCCCGTAAGTTTGCGGGGAAGCGCTTAAGCAGGGATAAGGTTCATCCCTTGTTACATTGTCTTTTTCAGGTTTATCAAAGCCTAATCCTCTCCTGCTTATATTGCTATGGTAAGCGGTAAAATAATTGATCGTTTCTGTTGATAAGTACCGCCTGCCGTTCCAGATACCACCGTTCAGGAGCATTGAATAAAGAATAGCCAGATCATGCACATTACTGAACAATCCCGCATGGCCTGCAACACCGCCAAACATAGCCGAGCCGGGATCATGTACATAACCCCTCAGCAACTGCAGGCGAAACTGCCTTTCTTCTTCTGTTGGCGCAATGGTATTAATAGCCAAATGTTCATTGGGCTTAAAAGTTGTGTTGTATAAATGCAATGGCCGGTAAAATGTTTTTTTAACATATTCATCCAGGGGCATTCCTGTTATCTGCTGAACGACCTTTCCCAAAAAAATAAAATCATTATCGCTGTATACATATTGCCTGTTGGGTAATAGTTTACTTTGAAGAATGCGTGCATATATGGTATCTACCCAATCATTGCGCATGTACATAGTATCTGCAACGTGAATCGTGTAAGCAGAATCGCCTGACGATTGAAAAAAGCCCGGTTTTGGATCTCCATTGGCATCAATTATTTCTTTGTAAAAAGGAATGAATGCAACCAGTCTGGCCTGGTGAAGCAAAACATCCTGCAATACCAAATTACTCTTATCACTGCCTTTAACCCAGGGCAGATAATCGCCAAGCGTTTTACAGATATCAAGCCTGCCTTCTTCATATAGTTTCATCACGGCTAATGTGGTGGCAGAAATTTTTGTAACAGAGGCCAGATCGTACACGGATTGTATCGTTGCAGGTTCGCTGTTGTTATAAGTTAAATTGCCGTAAGCTTTGTTCCAGACGATCTTATTGTCTTTTGCGATTAAAACCACGCAGCCTGGCACAGCGTACTGTTTTATGGCATCATCAGCAAGACTGTCGATCGCTGAAAGTTTTGAACTGTCTAAACCTGCTTCAGCCGGACTGGCTTCCGGCAGTTTTTGCAAGCCGATATCGGTAAGGCCATCTCCGTAATGAAAAGCTTCGCAAACCGTCACAGGCAGTTTTCCCGAGGAGGTAAATTCCCCGTTCAGCCAGTTAAAGGCGGCCTGCTGAAAAATAGCATCATCGTCGTAGCCTGCCACCAAATTCCTGGCGTCGCAAAAGTTTTTTAGAGCATAGGGATTGCCAAACACTATTGTTATAGCATGTGTAGATGACTGCAGGTCTTTTATAAGTTTGATCGCATTTTGTGTAAGTCCGAAATTCTTTGCCGGGTATTTAGCGAATTGGTGAACACCTATTACTACTGCGTCATAATTACCGATTATCTTTTGTTTTATCAAGCTGGCCACAGAAGCATCATCACCGTAAGCCATCGTAAAAACGGCTGCATGTTTTTCTATCCTGAGAAAAGAACCTAATGCATTTGTATCCGGAATACCGATGCCTACATAAGCAATTTTCTTTTCTCCCTGCAAAGGGAAGATATCCGCATCTTTTAAACGTAACACTGTAAGCGCATTTTGTGCAACCTTTCTTCTTAACGCCTTTACATCTTTATTCAGGTCTTCATAGAGGTTATCGGTATTGATATAAGCGGGTTTATTTAAACCCAGGTTATATTTTGCCAGCAACACTTTTTTTACGCGGTTGTCAATATCAATTGAATCAAGGATTTTTCCGGCAATAGCTGCCTGTATTTTTTGAATGGCCTGCGGAACATCACCGGGCAGGCACAGCATATCGTTGCCCGCAACCAGTGATTGCACGGCCGCATCACCCATTGGAAAATATTTGGCAACGCCCTGCATCTCCAGGGCATCGGTAAAGGAGATGCCGTTGAAGCCAAGGTTGTTTCGCAAAAGGTCAGTCACATTTTTTTGAGATAAGGATGTTGGTAAATGCGCTGTTTTATCAATAGCAGGAATACTTAAATGAGCGATCATTACGCTGCCAACGCCTTCATGAAATAAAGTTTTAAAAGGGTATAATTCGAGCGAATCCAAAGCGCTATAAGATTTGTTGATTACAGGTAAATCAAGGTGCGAATCAACACTTACGTCACCATGCCCGGGGAAATGTTTGGCGCAGGCCATTATATTGTTTTCCTGCATGCCGCGCATTATCTGTGTTCCGAATAAAGCCACTTTATATTTATCCTCACCAAAGGAGCGGAAATTGATAACGGGATTATTGGGATTGTTATTGATATCAACAACCGGCGCGTAGTTCACCTGTATGCCTGCCCTTTTACATTGTTCGCCGATCGCTTTCCCCACTTCATACACGATGGCGGCATCCTGTACCGCACCCAATGTAAGCTGGTCAGGGAATTTTAAAACACTATCCGTCATGCGCATGCCTAAACCTGTTTCACCATCAATACAAACCATTAAAGGAGTTTGCGCTATTTGCTGAAAATGATTGATGAGCTTTGCCTGTGTTACGGGCCCGCCCTGGAATAAACAAATAGAACCAATATTATAGTCGCGGATTAATTGGTCCATTTTATCGGTATAAAAAACAGTTTTACCTGAAGAGATCCCGCTTTCGCGAACTACCATTAACTGCGCAATACGTTGCTGCGGCGTTAACGAGTTAAATACACTATCAACCCAGTGTTGTGATGCATCGGTTTGTTTATAGAACTGCTGGGCGTATGAGAGATTAAAATTGCATGTAAGCAATAGAATAAAAGCCGTCGTTTTTAATTTCAACATCAATGCAAATATTTATATGAGCTTAAAACTGTTAATACAATGATATACATAAAAAGCAATTCATAGCTCTAATGAAATTACAATGTTTGGAAAATCAATCCCGTTTAATTAAGTATAACGGTTATTTGTTCGTTATAACGTTTCAAACTTTAATACCGGTCTGACGCTTTTGTAAGCGGTTGGCTGTTTTATAACTTAATACTTGCAAGTTTCATTGGTTTGGAAATAATCTTAACTCGCTGGATTCATACAGGAACTGAAATTATTCCGGTTGCGGAGGCGGCGGGCCATTGTCTCTTCCATCACCGGGCGGCCGCGGCGGTGGCATATTACCATCACGCGGGCCAAATGCCGGCAGTTGTTTTTGCTGCTGTTGTTTTGAAAAATTGCGGAGATTGTACGTAAATGTAAGCATGAAATAACGCGTTAATACTTTTGTCTGTACATCCTGTATGTAAGTGTCTCCAACAGTTCTTACAATGCTTACATTTTGATTCAACAGGTCATATACGCTAAAGCGCAGTTCGCCTGCTTTATTTTTGAAAAATTGTTTTGCCAACGCAGCATTCCATAAAGGTACGGCGGTATTATAACCATCTGCACGGCCTTCATAAGCCGTATAGTTAAAATCGCTTTCCAATAACCATCCTGAAGCTGTATAGTAAGTTGCTCCCACACTTAAATTCTGGGAGAAATAATTATCGTTTTGACTGGATTGCAAAGAATAGCGTACGATATTATACGTTGGCCTTGCAGAAAAATTCATATCAAGATTTTTCTTCAGGTTGGTAGTAAATTTTATGGTTTCGCCAATGGTATAATTGGTCGTGAAATTTTTCTCACGGTTTATTAAGCTTACACTTCTGCTATCTGTAAAATTTGTTGTGAAGTTTAAATTTGATTTAGGCTTCTTCAACTGAAATCCATAATTAAAAAAAGCTGAGATATTATAGGCGCCGTTAAGGTTCACATAGGTCATAGTGTCAGCGCCTGTTGTGGTATCGCTTCTTACAGCAGTTACGATATTGTTGTTAATAAAACTTGCATTCACTGTAGCAAAGATGTTTCTGAAGTGTATATTATCAAAACTGTTATACAGGCCCCTGAATGAATGCGTGAACGATTGTTTTAAATTAGGATTGCCCACCTGTACATTCAACGGGTCGCTGTTATCTATTACCGGTTGCAACTGGTTAACGCCGGGCTGGTTTGTCCTGCCGGAATAATTGAACCGCAAGTTTGACGTCCGGCTAAACCTGTAATTAAAATTTGCTGTTGGATAAGTATTAGTATAATGTTGAATGATCTCGCTGTTCTTTGAATTATTGATACTGGTAAGGTCTCCAAACTGAAGGCCATTGCCAATGCTAAAATTCATCTTGTCTGTTTGAAAGCGATAATTCAACGTAACCCTGTTTGATGAATAAGTATTTTCATAATCGTTGGTGAGCAAAGAATCTATTGCTGAAAATTTCTGCGTGGCGCTATCAAAGTTATATGTGGTTTTATTGGAAGTGTTTTTATTGTAGCTGTAATTATAATTTAATTCTATCTGCGAACGCTTGCCGACCGGTTCAGTGTAAGATGCAGTGGTGCTAATGCCCCGGCCTTTTGATGATGAAGTATAATGCTGATTAATGTTGTAAACAGAATCAACGTTCTTATCATAATAATTTGTAACAGATAGATTGTTGCCATCACCATTATTGGAATTGCCGCTTCCTGTTAAGCCAAGAGAAAATGTCCTTCCTTTTTTCCTGAACCGGTGCCGGAAAAGCATATCGATATTGCCATTATAGCCTTCATTGTAACTATCGGCTTTAGCATCAGCTGTATTGAGCAAAACAGATTTTCCCTTCGTTGTGCTTGTAGTGGTAGCCGAATTATTAGTAGTTTGCTGGTAAGAAACATTCGGGCGTATGATCAGTGAGTTTAATGAATCAAATCGCGTCTCCATATTCAAATTTGCCCGCTGGTTCACGTTTCTTCTCGAAGATGATTGCTCCTGGTTGTTAAAGATGGAAGAGTCATTCTGAACAAAATTTTCCGTTTGTGTTTTTTGATCTTTCTCTGTCAGCAGGTTGTTGTAAAAATAACTGCCATAAACGTTGGTGTTCTTTCCCCAAGCATCCCTGTAATTTATACCTGCCGCGCTTGTTGTGACAATGCCGGCGTTATTACTATTGGCGTTCAGGCTTTGTAATTGCTGCATCTGTGCGCCGCCCCCGCCGCGAAAGTTTCCCCCACCACTGCGGTTGCCGCTTCCGCCGGAACCACCGCTCCGCCCTCCGCCACCTCCTGAGGAGCCAAAAATATCCTGCGGTGTGAAATTTTGTTTATTAGTATTGTTTAACTGGCCTATAAGACTTATCTGCCGGTTGTCTCTAAACATGCTGTAGTTGGCGGCAATATTGTATAATCCTTTATCACCGGCGCCCGCGACAAATTTTCCAAAGCTGCCGGTATTTTTCTTGGTGATGATGTTGATCGTTTTTACACGGTTGCCATCATCAAAACCGGTAAAAGCGCTTTGATCGCTCTGGTCATCAAACACCTGTATCTTATCAATCACATCAGAAGGTAAATTTTGTGTTGCCGTTCTCGGGTCATCGCCAAAAAAACGCTTTCCATTTACCAATACACGCTGTACGGATTCACCCTGTGCTTTTATATTGCCTTGCTTATCTACTTCCACACCCGGTAATTTTTGCAACAGGTCTTCTGCTGTGGCATTAGGCTTTGTGGCAAAGGCGCCTGCTGTAAATTCAAACGTATCTTTTTTGATAATGATCGGTGGGGTTTGTACGACTACCTCGGCTAACTCATGCGCTTGCGGCTGCATATAAATGATTCCGGCATTAAGAGCGGTATTATTGCTGTCAATAGTAAAATTGCTGAAACGCGTTTCATAACTGCTGTAAGAAATTTTCAAAATAAAATTACCGGCGGGAATATTGTTGACGATAAAGATTCCGTCATTTCCTGATAAAGCCTGGCTTATAATTGAGGTATCCTTACGGAGAACACTTATTGTAGCCTGTTTTAAAACCTGGTGCTCTGTACTGTCCCTGAGAGTTCCTTTTATCGAACCCTGTAATTCACGTTGCCCGAATGACATTGCAGCAACTAAAAGCAAATAAACCGACAGTAAAATTTTATTTATCATGCCGTGTCTTTGAGGAATATGAACACAAACTTTAGTTATATGTTTAATACAGGAAAGATAAATTCGATTAAATAAAAAAATGTTGCGGCGAAACGGAACTATTGAAGCAAATCTTGTTGCTAAAAAGTATTGTGAAGAAACGACAATGCCATAAAATATCGCTGTTGGTTCTTCAAAAATTCACGAAAAGCCGGTTAAATTCTTTAAAGATTTACTACCTATATTTGCTCGCCGATAAAAATTATATCGCCTCATTCAAATAATATTTAAAATTAATTCATGGCAAATTCCAAAATAACCACACTGCTTGGTGACCAAGCTGAATACCTTTTGAATTATGCAAGTGCTGCGGTAGACAAATCTACGTTGCATCTTCCGGGACCGGATCACATAGACAGAATATGGAAGGAAAGCAATCGCAGCAACCAGGTGCTTCGCAGCATGCAACAATTATTGGGAAGCGGCCGCCTGGCGAATTCCGGCTATTGCAATATTTTTCCGGTTGACCAGGGAATTGAACACAGTGCCGGCGCTTCTTTTGCAATAAACCCGATTTATTTTGATCCTGAAAATATTGTAAAACTCGCCATAGAGGCCGGTTGTAATGCAGTGGCTTCAACCTTTGGCGTTTTGGGAATAATGAGCCGTAAATACGCGCACAAAATTCCTTTCATAGTAAAGATTAATCACAATGAATTTTTAAGCCTTCCTAATACATTTGATCAAACTTTATTCGGCAGTGTAAAAGATGCCTGGAATATGGGAGCCGTTGGTATTGGCGCTACTATTTACTGGGGTAGTGCGGAAAGTCGTAAGCAGTTAAAGGAAATTGCTGAAGCTTTTGAGCTGGCGCATGAATTAGGGATGGTAACCATTCTGTGGTGTTATACAAGAAACAATGGATTTAAAGTGGATGGCGTAGATTACCACACTTCGGCAGATCTTACCGGGCAGGCCAACCATTTGGGTGTGACTATCCAGGCCGATATCATCAAACAAAAATTACCTACCAATAACGGCGGTTATCTTGCTACCAAACATGGCAAAACAAGTCCGCTGGTGTATTCGAAATTAACAACTGACCATCCTATTGATCTGTGCCGTTACCAGGTGCTAAACTGTTATTCAGGCAGGGTTGGATTGATCAACTCAGGCGGCGAAAGTAAGGGCGCATCTGATCTCGCAGATGCTGTAGCCACCGCTGTGATTAACAAACGCGCCGGTGGTATGGGATTGATCCTCGGCCGTAAAGCTTTTCAGCGTCCAATGAATGAAGGCGTGGAAATGTTACAGCAAATAATTGATGTGTATCTTGATGACAGCATCACGATTGCTTAATTAAAAGGCATAAATTGCATGGCGGGCGGCTTAAAAAGCTTGCCCGCCATTTTTAATCTTATTGATGATTTATGGCAGAACAAGACGATGAATTAAACGAATCGCTTTCCGGGGAAGATGTTTCAAAAGAAAATGCAGTTAGTGGCGAAGCCAAATTAAAATGGTACAAGCGTTTGCGTAAAGGCATTACTACTTCCACTGCCGAAAAGAGGGAAATGCCGGAGGGCTTATGGAGTAAATGCCCTGAATGCCATTATATCTGTACTACCAGTGAGCTAAAAGAGAATTTATATGTTTGCCCGAAATGCAATTATCATCACCGCATAGGCAGCGAAGATTATTTTGAGATATTATTTGACAATAATAAATACACAGAGCTGTTTGATAATATTGAAAGCATAGATTTCCTTGGCTTTACAGATCTTAAACCCTATCAAAAAAGGCTTGATGAGATTCATTCCAAAACAGATCTTAAGGATAGCATGCGTGTTGCAGTAGGAGACATGAATGGAAATGAGATCGTTATTGCCTGTATGGATTTTGAATTTATCGGGGGGTCGCTGGGTAGCGTTATGGGTGAGAAGTTTAGCCGTGCGGTTGATTACTGCGTACAAAACAGGCTGCCCCTGCTTGTGATAAGCAAAAGCGGCGGCGCACGGATGATGGAAAGTGCTTTCAGCTTAATGCAACTGGCGAAGACCAGCGGTAAGCTATCCCAGCTGAGTGATGCAGGCCTGGCTTATATTTCACTGTTAACCGATCCCACATTTGGAGGGATTTCAGCAAGTTTTGGTATGCTGGGCGATTTTAATATTGCTGAACCCGGCGCGCTGATCGGGTTTGCCGGCCCGCGCGTAATCAAAGAAACCATTAAAAAAGATCTGCCGGAAGGTTTTCAGCGCAGCGAATTTTTATTAGAACATGGCTTTCTCGACTTTATTGTTGACCGTAAAGTTTTAAAGAGCAAACTCACTACGCTTATCAATTTATTGCAGCATTAGTTCATAGATCATGGTTCATGGCATACACACTAAATTAACTATGAACTATATGCTATGAACTATAAGCTTTTACTATATGAACAACAGGCAGGCTTATTTTAATTATCACATAGAAGATAAATATGTTGCCGGCATTGTACTGTTGGGAACAGAGGTAAAATCAATCCGCGAAGGAAAGGTCAGCTTTAACGATGCTTATTGTCTGTTTGACAGGAACGAGTTATGGCTGCGCGGTTTATACATAGCCGAGTATAAGCTAGGTACAGCGAATAACCACCTTGCCGTTCACGACAGGAAACTGTTGCTCACGCAGAGAGAGTTAAAACGTATCCAGGCAAAAATGAAAGAAAAAGGTTTTACGCTTATACCGCTGCGGATTTTCTTTAATGAAAAAAGTTTTGTGAAGGTTGAAATTGGTTTGGCAAGGGGTAAAAAAGTTCACGATAAAAGAGAATCCATTAAGGAAAAAGATGTTCAACGGGAACTTAGCAGAACCATGAAATATTAAGCGCTTATTAATTTCGCGCCCAATTTTTTTGCTAAGCCCTTTGCACCCCATTTCATCACAACATTATGATTTAATTTGAATAAGGGTTTTAGAATAAAAGCAAATTTATTCATCCAGGCTTTATTGGTTTGTACGTTCCAGTAATACCGAACTTTTGTTATTCCGTTTTCTTCTGTAAAATACCAGGTGCCGTCTCCTTCCAGTTCTCCAAAAGCCATCCCGCTTAGCAACTCAAAGTCTGCTTTTTTCACCAGCCGCATTTTAAAGGATAAGGTGTAGGGGAGTATGCTTCTCCAGGTGTATTTCTTTATCCCGTTGACGCCATCAACGTCGTTTTCCCTGATCACTGTCACATCCTTTACGCCTTGCCACCAAAACGGCCATTCCTCGGAATTATAGATCGCGTACCACACATCAATCAATGGCGCTTTAATTCGCCATTGTGTAATAAATTTGTAATAACTGTTAGTCATAAACGAATGCGGTTAACTTACGTATTAAATTGGTAGAAGGATGCAAAGCCTATGTAATATTTTCGGACTACGACAACCTTCGTCAAATCTTTGTTAAATGGTTTTTTGTTATGACATGACGTTTAAACAGGTTTGTTACTTTGTTATCAGAAAGGCATATTTCTTGAAGGCCTTAAAGAGTTAATTAAAAAATTTTACGCAAAATGAAATTAAAGAACATTTTTCTTATTGTTGTCATAAGCATCGCTACTTCTTTATTAAGCGTATGGGGATATGGCACATGGTTGCATAAGGAATCAGCAACTATTCAGAATGATGGAAAAGTACCTGTAAACTATGCAGGTTTTTTTGATAAGGACGCTCCATCAGGAATTCCCGATTTTACTGCTGCTGCTACATCTGCCACTCCGGCTGTGGTTCATATAAAAACAAAAATTAAAGGTTCAACCGTCTCTTCAAAAAGCAGGAACCCTTTTGGGGATATGTTTGGAGACGAGGATCCTTTTTTTCAGTTCTTTGGCGGGCCGCGTTCCTATTCCATACCTGATCAGCAGGCAAGCGGAAGCGGTGTTATTATGAGCGCTGATGGCTATATTATCACCAACAATCACGTGGTTGATGGCGCCAGCGATATTAATGTTACACTCAGCAACCGCAAATCTTTTAAAGCCACGGTAGTAGGCACCGATCCCAATACAGACCTCGCCGTAATAAAAATTGACGGTTCTAACTTGCCTTACATGATGCTGGGGAACAGCGATGATGTAAAGCTTGGCCAATGGGTAATGGCAGTTGGCTACCCGTTGAACCTTGACGTTACCGTTACCGCCGGTATAGTAAGTGCAAAAGCAAGAAGTATTGGCATCAATAAAAGCGACCGCGCTATCGAATCATTCATCCAGACTGATGCTGCGGTTAACCCGGGCAACAGCGGAGGCGCTTTAATCAATACAGAAGGAGAGTTGATCGGTATTAACTCTGCCATCGCTTCACCAACAGGTTCTTATGCAGGTTATTCCTATGCTATACCGGTGAATATTGTAAAGAAAGCAGCGAATGACCTTATCAAATTTGGTGCGGTGCAAAGAGCATATATGGGGATAACAATGGGTGAAAAAGATGGCCCGGGTGTATATGTTAATGATGTTGCGTCAGGTGGCGCTGCACAGGCTGCAGGTCTTACGAAGGGCGATTTCATTACAAAAATCAATGACGCAAATGTGAATAGCGGACCGGAAATACAAGACCAGGTTTCCCGTTTCAAACCCGGTGATAAAATAAATGTCACTTATGTGAGAGATGGAAAGGAACATACCGCTGCACTTACCTTAAAAAACAAAGCTGGTAACTATGAAGTAGTGAAAAATGAAACCATGTTTGATAATCTTGGTGGTGATCTTGTCACAGTTGATAAAGAAACAGCACGCAAAAATGACATAAGCGGTGGTGTACAGGTTAAGAAATTAGGTGACGGATTGTTAAAAAATACACGCATACAGGAAGGATTCATTATCACCAGCGTTGATGGGCGGGATGTGAACTCTCTTAGTGATCTTAAGAACATTTTGAATAATTCAGACGGAACGGTAAAATTGGAAGGCATCTACCCGGGCTATGACGGAACCTTTGGGTACCCGTTAACGCTTTCTAAATAAATATGCACTCCTAGTGAATGATTTAAAAGACCGCCTTTTGGGCGGTTTTTTATTGCAACCAGCTAATTAGACCTATGAATTTGCCATTTCTCAACTTATTTTGATATTTTGTTTCTTGTTGCTTAAACAGTCTGAATAATTCTTACATGCAATACCGCCTTACATTTGCAAAATGTAAAAAGATTCCGGTTGTTGTTAATGAGTGTACAAAGCCATAAGTATTCAAAAATATTTACATGAGAAGAGTAGTCATAACAGGCATAGGCGCTATAACGCCACTTGGTAATTCTGTCCAGGAATTTTGGGATAACCTTGTAGCAGGTAAAAGTGCCGCGGGTCCCATCACAAAATTTGATGCTTCAAAATTCAAAACAAGGTTTGCCTGTGAAGTAAAAAACTTTAACGGCGAAAAATATTTCGACAAGAAAGACCTGCGTAAATACGATCTGTTTTCCCAGTATGCGGTGGCAGCAACGGCGGAAGCTGTTGAAAGCGGTAAAATAGATTTTTCCTCTTTTCCGGAAGAAGAAAGAAATGAGATTGGTGTAATATGGGGTTCCGGTAATGGAGGCATAGGCACATTTGAAGACCAGGTGACAGAGTATGCTACCGGAGATGGCACACCACGCTTTTCGCCATTTTTTGTTCCTAAAAAAATAGAAGATATTGCAGCGGGCGTTATTTCGATAGAATATAAATTGTACGGCCCCAATTACTGCCCTGTTTCTGCTTGTGCTTCTTCTAATACAGCTATCATCAATGCGTTTGATACTATACGTGCGGGAAAGGCCTTAATGATGATTGCCGGTGGTTCTGAAGCGCCTATAACTCCATCAAGTATTGGTGGATTCAATGCTTCACAGGCGCTCTCAAAAAGAAATGATGATCCTGAAGGAGCTTCACGTCCTTTTGATAAAGAAAGAGATGGTTTTGTGCTGGGTGAAGGGGGGGCGGCTTTGATCCTGGAAGAATACGAGCATGCTGTAAAACGAAATGCGGTGATTTTTGCGGAATTGGTCGGGACAGGCATGGCTGCCGATGCGTATCACCTGACAGGCACAGCACCGGACGGAAAGGGTGCTATTCTGGGTATGGAAAAAGCGCTTAAGGAAGCAGGCCTGCAACCACAGGATGTGGATTACATAAATGCACACGCCACTTCTACGCCCCTTGGGGACGCAAGTGAAATTATAGCGATGGAAAAGGTATTTGGTCAGAATGATAAACTGTACATCAGCAGCACCAAATCCATGACGGGTCATTTGCTCGGCGGCACAGGTGCAGTAGAGGCGCTTTCCTGTGTACTAAGCGTAATGCATAATATTGTACCGCCAACAATTAATACCAAAAACCTGGATGATCTTTTTCCTAAACATCGGAAAGTGGTTTTAAGAGAAGCCGTTGCTGCACCCATTCGTTATGCTATGAATAATACATTTGGATTTGGCGGGCACACGGCAACCACATTGTTTAAAAAATTTGAGGGTTAATCCATTCCTTTAGTTTTGTATTGTTGATCTTAATTAAGCATGAAATTTTTCAATATTTTCTTTTGCCTGGTTTTTGTATTATTTGCAGCAGTTCAATATAATGATCCGGACCCATTCTGGTGGATCGTGCTTTATTTATATACTGCCTTAATGTGCTGGTTTGCTTTTCGAAATAAATTTTACCCGGCGGCGTACCTGGCTGGCATTGCGGTTTATGCTTTATATGCTTTATATAAGGTTTTTGATGCAAATGGACTCATCGACTGGATTACTAAGCACCATGCAGAAAATATTGCTGAAACCATGAAAGCAGAAAAACCCTGGATCGAAGAATCAAGAGAATTTTTCGGCCTTATTATTTTAATCGTTGTGCTGCTTGTAAATTATTTCTACGCGAAACATAAAATGAAAAGAGCCGCGGTTTAATGCGGCTCTTTTTTCTGAATAATTTTCTAATTGAATTGTAACATACTTACACCTCCAGTAACTGTTTCTTTTGGATCCTTCGGTTTAGCAGTTATATATAGGCTGTGCATTTGTTTGTCCGTTACGGCCTGCAGTTTTATCGGAACCGGTACCGATTGTTGTTTTGGGTTGGATGGAGGGGTTAAACTGCCGGTACCAATAACATTACCGTCCGGCGCGTCTAATCTTACCTCAAAATCATAACCATACTTAGGCGGGTTCTGCCAGCCCATCATCATTGTTACAGAGCTAACGTCTGTAAGGTCAATATTATCAACACGAAACCAACCTGGTGTTTGGGGTAATATCATTATGAAAGCACCGTTATAGCTAAAGGGAGTAAAACCATTTGTTTTTTCATTGCCTTTGAACATTACGGTATTGCTGTTCAATATCGCTGTGCTTCTGCCCGTTAGCGATTTAATATTATTACCGCCTTTATCTGTATAGCTTGCTGAGAGAACAAGCGCAGCGCCGGGCTTGGTGGTTGCCGGCGGGGTTATAGTTCCTGTTGAAGGAAGTGATTTTTTCAATCCTTCCTGGTTTGACAACGATAACACCCATTGGACTATTTGCTGCACGTCGCTTTCAGGTAAATTAGGATGAGCAGACATCGCAGTTTCTCCCCAAACACCAGCTCCGCCTTTAAGGATCTTTTGTGCGAGATACGTGGTTGCGTTCGGATCTTTTGAATACTTCTGCGCTACCTGCATGAAGGATGGACCGATGGATTTTTCATTCTCCTTATGACAGCTTTTACAATCAAGAGATTGTGTAAGCGCTTTTCCACCAACAGGGGATGATTCTAACTCTGCTGCTGTTGGAGTGGTTTCGTCTGCTCCTACAACATAATCAACAGAAACAAAAAGACTGGCCGGATCAATTTTTGAAGTGTCATCCTTATCAGTCACGGACACTGAATAACCAACGGGTTTACCGGGCAGGTAGAAAGATTTATTCGCATTATTAAATTGAATACTCACCACTGGTGTTTCATTCCCTGCATACAATTCAACTGCATCGCTCCTGGTTGAATCACCATGTGAATCTATTGCCGTTACACTAAGTTTATAATCCCCCGCAACAGAATAACTGAAACTAACTTCAGGAATAGCTGTTTCTGTTTTTGTACCGTTACCTAAGTCCCAGGAATATGTCATCTTATCATTATCCGGGTCTTTTGCTTCAACGGTTGCTTTAACATTGAACGGCAGGGAACCGGTTGTTTTTTCTGCATGTATCGCCTGTATTTTTGGCGGCCTGTTACCTGCAGCATAATCAATTCTTGCCAGACCCGCATCGGAGTTTTTCTGGAACCATCCTGTTCCATATTCCAGTAAATATATTCTTCCGTCAGGGCCCACTTCCATATCAATACAGTTGCTCAATTTAATATTTTCAAAGAAGGGCTCCATTTTATCAAAATCACCATTGGGCAACATGGTCACCGCTTTTATCCACCCGCGAATCCAGTCATAAGCTAAAAATTTACCATTATAATAATCAGGCAAACGCGTTTCTTTCGGAAACATATCTGTGTAATAAACAGGTCCTGCCATGGCATTGCGGCCCCCGGTACCTACTTCGGGAAAATCGTTTGACGCCGCATAAGGATACCAGATAAATGCAGGCTGTGCCGGCGGCAGCACTTTTAAACCTGTATTATTCCTGGAAGTGTTTACGGGCTTTGCCGGATCGAATGTCGGGCCGCTTTTCCCGGTTGCATAATCATACTCATGGTAAGCATAATTATTTCCTACAAACAAAGGCCAGCCAAAAAATCCTGCTTTACGTGCCTGGTTCACCTCGTCATAGCCGCGCGGACCTCTTGTATCCAGGCTGTCATTATTTGCATCAGGCCCTACTTCACCCCAATATAAATAGCCATTTTTCTGGTCAACGGAAATACGGTAGGGATTCCTGTCACCCATAACATAAATTTCAGGCCTTGTTCCTTCGGTGCCTTTAGCGAAAAGGTTACCATCCGGGATTTCGTAAGTGCCATCATCCTTAACACGGATACGTAAGATCTTTCCGCGCAGATCATTTGTATTGCCTGATGATCTCCTTGCATCATATTGTATGTTCTTAGTGTAATCATTTAATGGTGCGAAACCGTTGTTCACATATTTCACACCGGGTTCATTAAAAGGAGTGGAGTTATCGCCTGTAGAAAGATATAACAGCCCGTCACTGCTAAATGCAATGGAACCCCCGGTATGGCAGCATATTTCACGCTGTGAGTGCACTTCAAGAATTGTTTTTTCAGAAGACATATCGAGCGAATCGTTCTTAAATGTAAATCTTGACAGGCGGTTAACAGAGCTATCAACAGGGCTGTAATACATATACACCCAATTGTTTTTGGCGTAGTTGGGATCTTTTGATAAACCCATCAATCCCTCTTCTGCGTTTACACCTGGTGTGTTGGTATGCCAGTACACATTTAATAATCCCACCTGCTTTAATTGCTTTGTATCATTCTTATATAACAGTACCTCTCCACGGCGTTGTACAACGAGGATATCCAGATTCGGGAGAACAGTCATTTCTGTAGGCTCGAAAAATTCGCCTTGTATCAGTGGGGTTTTTGTAAAGCGGTTTACATCGGGCGGCAACTGTGTTTTTGCTTTTGAATAATCAAGTTTGAGGTTATCGCCGATGGCATATTGAATACCGCCAAGCAGATGTTTCAGGTAATCGGGTTCTGTGTAAGATTCTTTTGTATGGCCAAGTGCAGTATAAAATGCACGGCCTCCGTCATAATCATGATACCAGGCCATCGGATGGTTGCCCATGCGCATTCCGCCATGATAACTGTTTTCATCAATAGTGATTAATACGTGTGTGGTAGAATCTAATTTTTTGAAACTGTAAAATTCATCCGTCTTGTTCCATTCTTTAGGAAGATGTTTGGTTGAAATATTGGTTTGATCGACAACATTCAACAAACCCGGCTGCACATTATGCGCTGTGTCATGAATCCCCGGGTGATCATAAAAATAACCGCCCACCAGTCTTCCATACCAACCCCAGTCGTATTCGGTATCGGTTGCAGAATGTACGCCCACAAATCCTCCGCCCGCCTGTATATATCTTTCCATGGCTGCTTCCTGCCTGTAATCCAGCACATCACCTGTAGTACATAAAAATATCACCGAAGAGTAATTGGTGAGAATACTATCGGTAAACATACCTGCATCGGTGGTGGTATCAACATCAAAATTATTTTCTTGTCCAAGCTTTTGTATGGCTGCAATACCATCAGGAATACAGTCGTGATGAAATCCTTTTGTTAAAGAAAATACCAGCACTCTTGGTTTTTCATTTCTTTTATTGCTACAGGAAAAATAAAAACACACAATAAAAACAGTAATAGCTAAGACGAGAATTTTTTTCATTTGGCTGAGGTGAATTTTTATAATGAATCAGAGAGGTAAATGTAAATGTAAAGTGCAAACGGGACTGAATTAAATGAAAAATTTTATGGTCTATCTTTAGAAGGCCTCAAATTTTAAAATAAACTTATGAAAATATTCTACTTTTTTCTTTTTGTTTTTACTGTATCTATAGACTTAAAAGCGCAAATCGCGGCTCCACAAAAGCAGTGGGATAAGCGTTTTGGAACAACTACTAATGACATGTTTTCTTCGCTTCAGCAAACAAAAGACAATGGCTTTATTTTAGGGGGCACATCTTCCGGGATTGGCGGAGATAAAACACAAGATATACCTGGAGGGATTATTGATTATTGGATTTTAAAAACTGATTCAATAGGTATGAAAGAATGGGATAAAACCTTTGGTGGAACTGGAGAGGATCAACTCTATTCTCTTATAGAGACAAAGGATAGTGGTTATGTTTTATTTGGTTCTTCAGGATCATCAATAGGATATGATAAATCGGAAGTATCTCGGGGGAGACTTGATTATTGGGTTATAAAAACTAATTCAGCAGGTACAAAAATATGGGATAAAACATATGGTGGAAGCGAAGACGATATTCCTACTTTAATTCAACAAACATCAGACGGCGGATACATTTTGGGAGGATATTCCTTATCTGGTGTTAGTGGAGATAAAACAGAGAAAAGTCGGGGTTATTATGACTATTGGATAGTAAAAATCGGGGTTAACGGGATGAAGGAATGGGATCGCCGTTTTGGTGGAAATAATGATGACAAACTTTATTCGTTGCAACAAACGTCAGATGGTGGATATATTTTAGGTGGTTACTCGCTATCTAACATTAGCGGTGATAAAACAGAAGCTACTCGCGGTAACTATGATTATTGGATAGTAAAAATTGATGCAAATGGGTTAAAACAATGGGATCGTTGTTTCGGGGGAAGTAAAGATGATCAGCTTTATTCATTGCAGCAAACCACTGACGGTGGATATATTTTAGGCGGTTATTCCGGATCTAATATTAGCGGTGATAAAACTGAGAACAGTCGTGGTGCTTACGACTATTGGGTTATAAAAATTAATTCAAATGGGTTAAAGCAATGGGATAAACGCTTTGGTGGGATGATGTATGACTTTTGTTATTCTATTCATCAAACGGCAGATAGTGGTTATATTTTAGGTGGAGTTTCCCAATCTAATATTAGTGGTGATAAATCGGAAGACAGCCGTGGTGATTACGATTATTGGATTGTGAAAATTGACGCCAATGGAAATAAGCAATGGGATAAATGTGTTGGCGGGAAATTCACTGATATTTTGCGTTCGGTTGATGAAGCAACAGATGGAGGTTATATTTTGGGTGGGTACTCCAATTCCGAAAAAGGTGAAGATAAAACAGAAGACAGCAGAGGTTCTTTGGATTACTGGATTGTAAAATTAGGAGGCAACACATCTTCTACAATAGAGTTTTTTAATAAGGCATATGCAAATTCGTCCTCTATAAAATTAGCTTCTGCAACAATTGATAATGTAAATCCTTCACCAATAAAAATTTGCGCTGATGGTAGTAGAGCAACGTATATAGAATACACAAATAAAGACAGCAACATATTAACTTCTAATATTAGGTTTAGAATTTTTGAAGATATAACTGGTTTGCAAAAGGACAGGTATGGCTATTTTGATATGTCCGTTATTTCAAATGATAATCCTAATATAATCAGAATTTATTATAATCATCCGACTTATATGGATCAAAATTCTGTTTACCGAACGCTTACAATGCAAGTATATGATACAACCAGCGGAAAACTAATTTATGCTTACCCTATTCAAATTTATCGCGCACCATTACTTATGGTGCATGGATTAATGGGTCATAGGGAGTCATTTGAAATTTTTGAAGAAAAATTATTTGAGGGAATGCTTTTATATCCAGGAAATAAAAACTCAAGTCCCCTGACTTACAGATTAGATTATTCAATTAGTAATACGGCAAGTTTTGAAACAAATAAAATTGTAGTGAAAAAAGGAATCGATGATCTTCTTACCCAAGCGAGAGATTTCTTTTTTTCTGCAGGTAAAGTAGATGTGTTGGCGCATAGCATGGGCGGAGTAGTGTCAAGACTATATATACAAAATCCATATGGATGCGTGCCATACAGAGACGATGTGCATAAATTAATCACTTTTAATACACCTCATTCGGGAACTCAGTTAGCTGCATGGGGTACCCAAACACTTTGTCCTGCGTTTTCTATCGGGCTAATGTTTATTACCCGTGGATTAAGCCTGTTAACTTGTCCTGCATTTAATTATTTTTTTCCTGCTTTCTCAGATCTGAGCTGTGATAGTTACGCAACCGATAAAATTTTAAATGGCAGTAGCATAATAAACACAAAACTTGTCCCGACAAAGGCATTAACAAGCACAACGCAACTTGACTTTAACGACCCGGATTGTTGGTTTATCGAAGAGAGATTAGCACCTAACCCTATTTTGAATTTATTTAAGGGGGAACAGAATGACGGTGTTGTGCCCTTAAGTTCGCAGCAAGGAGGAATAAGTCCTGTTTCAAATATAGTCCCACTTGTGTGCCATATAAATAGCATGAATAACGGGCAAATGTTCAATGAAGCTATAGCCTTAATTAATGACCCTCCTTCATCTTCTTATTTTGATGTGGATGGTTATGTTCCATTAGATATAAGCTATCAATCTTCAGTTCAAAAACATACTCAATTATCTGCCCCACAAACAATAAGTTTTACAACACCGGCAGACCATGCAAGTTTTAAGCCCGGCCAGGTAGTAAGGGTAAGGGCCACGGGCTCAGCAAAAACAAAGTCAATGCAATTGATGGTGGGCAATGAAATTTTTGCAAGTACTGGTTTTGATACTACCGGAAAAAAGCTTCTATACAATTATACAATTCCCTCTGCCGCTGCTGGAGAAATAAGAATGATAGTCTTTGGATTTGATTCTGAACAGCAATACGTATTTGATACAGTAAGAATTTACGTTACTCCAACTGCAAAATTTGACAGTATCAGTGTTTATCCAACATCTATATCAACGCCTGAGAATCTAACTACAAGTTTTGAAATTACCGGTTATTATCACGATGGTTATGCAAGAAATATCAGCAGCATTCCGGATATAATTTATAAGCTCAATGATACTGCAGTTGCTGTTCATACTTTTCTCAACGAAATAAAAGGTAAAAATCAGGATACTACCAGCCTGACAATTTCGTATCTGGGAAAGAGTAAAACTGTACCTGTTCATGTATTAGCTGGTTCCGATTATTTACACGCCGGCTTCCTTACTGATGATACGCTTATTTGCCGTACACAACAGGTTCATTTTACAAATTATTCCACGGGAAATCCTGATTCTGTAAAATGGGTACTCGCCGGCGCAATACCTTCTAAATCTACAGAAAAAAATCCTGTGGTCGTATACAACAAAACCGGTATGTATGATGCAAAGCTGATTTGCTACTTTCCTGAGAAAAATGATACTTTAATCTTAACTCAATACATCAGGGTAATAAATAAAGCTCCAGGAAAAGTTGGAGTCATAACAATATCTAAAGGAAATAATAAAGCCTGCCCGGGAGATACAATATCTTATTCAATAACTGCGGTAGCCAATACAACCAGCTACTTATGGAAAGTTCCTGTTGGTGCTACAATATTGCAAGGACAGGGTACAACTTCAATAAATGTTTCTTATTCATCATCTTTTATAAAAACTGATTCCGTAAGTGTTGCAGCAGTGAATAGTTGTGGTACCGGGCCAACAAAGTATTCTAAAATAATCTTGAAATGTAATCAAACTATTTCTGATTATTCTTCAAGCCAGATCATTTCAAAAAACAAAAGTCTGATTGTTTTTCCTAATCCTTTTTCAAATACTTTGTATGTAAAAGGAAATTTTATTTCTAACAAAAAGTGTCAGATTATTTTTATGGATGTTTTAGGCAAAATATATTTTGACAAATTGTTCATTGCCAATAAATCAGAGATTGAAATAAATACCGCAAATCTGCAAAAGGGTTTTTACTTTTTAATCATTCAAACCGATACTGAAAAAAAGATTCTAAAAGCTGAGAAATAAGCTTCAAAACCTGATGAGACTTTGGAACATGCAGATTCTTTATTTATACAGATCTCCGTTCAGATATTTTAATCCTGAATCAACAATTACGGTGACGATCTTTTTCCCGGCGCCAATAGTCCTGGCTCTCTGTAATGCAACCCATACATTTGCTCCTGATGTTGTTCCCCCAAATATTCCTTCCATTCTTGCCAGTTGCCTCGCGGTTTCGTAAGCATCTTCATCTTTTACAGATATGATTTCATCGGCTAGGTCTAACCTGCATATTGACGGAACAAATCCCGCACCAATACCTTCCAGCTTATGCCTGCCGGAAGTATCCCCGCCTGAAAGTGCCCGTACATAATAAGGTTCAACAGCAATACATCTTATACCCGGGCTTTCTTTTTTTAATACTTCTGCATTTCCTGAAAAACATCCGCCTGTTCCAACGCCCATTATGAATTCGTCAATATCGTTACCGAGTACGTTAATAATCTCTGTTGCCATTGCATGATAGGCATTCCTGTTATCAATATTATTAAACTGGTCTGTCCAGAATGTATTCGGTTCTTTGCTCAATTCTCTTGCTCTTTTCACCATCGTATCAATAAGCTTTGCTGTTATTGCACTGTTATCAGCGGGAAATATTTCGAGAGTTGCACCAAATGCACGCATGGTTTGCAATTTTTCTTTGGCAAAAGCATCTGACGATATAAAATGGGCGTGATATCCTTTGGCAGCACATACCATTGCCAGTGAACTTCCCGTGCTTCCACCGGTGTAGTCAATCACCCTGCCGCCCGGGTTAAGTTCACCCCTGCGCTCGGCGCTTTCTATCATAGCCAATGCCATCCGGTCTTTCATGCTGCCGGTAGCATTCGCGCCTTCATACTTTACATATATTTCTGCACAATCCGGTTCGTGCAGCCTTTCTAATTTTATTAATGGTGTATTTCCTATTGCTCTCATGCTTCCGGTTTTATTTTTAATGCTATGGTTTTATTTTTTACACTTTCTTTTTAATTGAGCGATTTTGATCTGTTGGAAATTGAAATTATGAAATAAAGATAAACCTGCTTTCTGCAGAAATTCAGGTGGCTTAACAATAACTATTATTTAAACCGGAACGAAGAAAATTGAAGTAATAGCTGTATTCTCAAGAGTGGTTCATAACAAATAAAAAAAGGCCTGTCTTAAAGAAGACTGGCCGTTGCTAACCTATGAAAAACACCTATGTAAATATGTTTAACCCGTATTACTTATTATGACACCACAAAGATATTTACGCTTAAAAAAGTTCAATGCGTCAAATGACGCAAAATAATCTGTGGATGTGATTTATTACTCTTTGAACAGCCTAAAAGATTACCAGAAAAAATTTTGGAAAACAAGTGAAGGTGGTAATAAAAAAAAGGCCTGTCTTAAAGAAGACTGGCCGTTGCTAACCTATGAAAAACACCTATTTAAATATGTTTAACCTGTATTACTTATTATGACACCACAAAGGTATTTACGCTTAAAAAAGTTTAGTGCGTCAAATGACGCAAAATAATCTGTGGATGTGATTTAATTACTCGTTGATCAGCCTAAAAAGGACTTCTGTGTTTTATAGTAACATGTTAATGCATGCTAATAAAGGAAAAGTTTATTCTTCAGGCCTTCCTGATCCAAACCGTATGATATGCCCGTCGGGATCTTCCACCAGCATTTCGCGCATAAACCATTCTTTGTCTTCCGGTGGGGATAATATTTTTGCGCCTCTTGCTTTTATGATCTCATAATACTCATCAACATTGTCAACATTAATAGCGAGCCATGTACCCGGTTGGCCCTGGTATTTCAGGCAGAAGAATAGTCTTACACAATCTTTGGAAACGCCTCCGAATGTTGTTGGATGATCCCATTCCCACTTATCATCAAACGCCAATTGGTTGATATAGTATGCGAGACTTCTTGAAACGTCTTCAGCATATAATATTGGTACAACGCTTTCAAATGCCATAAGAATAAGTTTTCCTGAAGATAAACAAAAGCCCTTCAATTGCCGAAGGGCCAAACTTGCCGGGTGCATTCAAATTTTCGTAGTCGGGTGGGGATGACTGCCTGTAGAGTTTGCGATCGGATGTCCTCAAGTGTTCGAAATCTAAAATAGCAATAATACAATACCCGATAATCTACTTTGGTCAACTAAATTATAACGTAGGGAATACCCGCACAGAGGAAGCAGAGATAACAGGGAAAAGCTCTGTGCACCCCGTTAGCTCTGTGCGACAAAAACGTTTATTTGTACACCTGTGGGAGACACGACAATTTTATGTTGACTTAGCGCTACCTTATTACCTTCATAACAAGGAGGTTTAAAGTAGAGTAAGACCTTATTGATTCAAACAAAAAATAAGCTAATAAGGTCTGTTATATTGCATGATATTGATTGTTACTAAGGTTTCGAACAGTTAAATTGTTCCTAACCGCCTGGAAATATGCAAAGGCGAACATTTGAAATGCACCAAACTTGCCAATTTTTTTAAATGCTGAACAATATTGAAAACTTTATTTATTCTTTCATCAACACTGTGACTGCTTCAAAAATTTCTTCAGCATTGGGTTTGCTGAAGTAATCGCCATCGCTGCCATAAGCCGGGCGATGTGCTTTTGCCGTCAATGTCTTTGGCGGCGCATCTAAGTAACGATATCCTCCCTGTTCTTCCAGCACTTTGTTGAACATATAAGCCGCTGCACCACCAGGAACATCTTCATCAATAAAAATAATACGGCTGGTTTTTTTGAGTGAATCAACTATCACATGCCCGATATCAAAAGGCAACAATGTTTGTACATCGATTACTTCACAACTTATATTTTCATTTTCAAGTTTTGATACGGCATCCATGATAATGCGCAGTACAGATCCATAAGAAACAATGGTTACATCGTTACCCTGCCTTAATATTTCGGGAATACCCATCGGCACTCTATACTCCAGCAGGTTGGATGGAAGTTTTTCTTTTAAGCGGTACCCGTTCAAACATTCTATTACTACTGCGGGGTCGTTGCTTTGCAGTAAAGTATTATACATACCAACCGCCTGCGTCATATTGCGTGGTACGCATATATACATTCCGCGCAGTGAATTAATGATCATGCCCATGGGCGAACCGCTATGCCAGATGCCTTCCAGCCGGTGACCACGGGTACGTATAATAACAGGGCAACATTGTAAACCTTTGGTTCTGTATTGAAGGCTTGCCACATCATCAACCAAAGGCTGCAGACCATATATCAAATAATCAAGGTATTGTATTTCTGCAATGGGGCGCAATCCGCGTAAAGCCAAACCAATGCCCTGACCGATTATGGTTAATTCACGAATGCCTGTGTCAAAAATCCTGTTATTGCCATGTTTTAGCTGCAGTCCCGCAAAAGCCTGGTTAACATCGCCTATCAAACCTACATCTTCTCCAAAGGCAACAACCCGTGGATCATATTCAAACAACGTATCAAAATATTTATTCAATATCTCATAACCGTTTTGTACAGGTGCATCCGGCGCATATTGCGGTTTAACTTCTTTTATTTCTAAAGCGCTTTTTGCATTCTCATTATAGGTATAGGAATTATACAACGATGCGTTTAAAGATTTAAGTTCATTATACCGGGTAGCAAGTTCTTTATGAGCCGGAAACTTTTTAGTGATGTTAATAGCTGAAAATAATGTCTTCAACACATCTTTACGCAAGGGCTCAGTATTTGAGCGTAGCTGTTTCGCCAGGCTTTGCAGCCTGTTATACACCTCCATATCGTTCACCGTTGCAGACTGAATGAGGTCAGCCGTTTTTGCAGCCTGCTCTTTTATAGGTTGCAGGTATTCCCTCCATGCATCGGTACGGCTTTGCAATACTTTTTTCTTTGCTGCGGCGTCAATTTCAGTTAATTCCTGTTGTGTTGCGATATTATTTTCTGTTATCCACTCGCGAAATTTTTTTAAGCAATCCCATTCCTGTTCCCATTGCAATCGTTCAGGTGTTTTATACCGCTCATGACTGCCGGATGTAGAATGGCCCTGGGGCTGCGTTAGTTCCTCAACATGAAAAACTGCAGGTATATGTGTTTCTCTTATTTTATTTAAACCGCTTTCAAATATCTCACACACACCTGCGTAATCCCATCCTTTCACCGTGTAAATATCAATGCCATTTGTATCAGGCTTTTTTTGAAGTCCCTTTAAAGCAGCCGATATGGAACCTTTTGTTGTTTGATATTCTTTTGAAACAGAAATCCCATAGCCATCATCCCAAACAAAAACTGCCAGGGGTATTTGCAAAACGCCGGCGGCATTAATAGCTTCCCAAAAATGTCCTTCAGAAGTGGATGCGTCGCCAATAGTGCAAATACAGATCTCATTTCCGTTATTGGAAAGATGTTTAAGTGGTTTTAGTACTTCGCTGTTACGGAATAATTTAGATGCCAGCGCCAGCCCTACGCTTCTTGGCATTTGCGCAGCGGTAGGCGCCATGTCTGCGGCAACATTTTTTTGCACAGTGAGATCTTTCCATTCACCATACTCATCTGTGTTGGCGCTAACGTAATGACCTACCATTTGTCTTCCTGCGCTGAAAGGATCATGAGCCTGATCGGGATCAGCGTATAGTTGTGCAAAAAATTGTTGGATGGTTCCGACACCTGAAGCAAACATCCAGGTTTGGTCGCGGTAATAACCGGAACGAAAATCACCCGGCTGAAAAAATTTTGCCAATGCTACCTGCACCACTTCTTTACCATCACCAAATATTCCAAACTTGGCTTTACCCGTTAATACTTCTTTCCTCCCGAGCAAACTGGTTTCCCGGCTTTCAACGGCAATGCGGTAATCGTTCAGCACTTCATTTCGAAAGCCTTCATAGGAAAGCCTATCGTCGGATACAGAGGGTGCAGCAAACTTATCCATAAGGCAAATGTAAGTATTAGAATACTAACGCTCTGAACGAAGCCCGACAGGCGTGATTTAAACATGCTGAATTGAATTATTTATACGAACAAGGTTGAAAATAACTATGCATCATTTAAATTTTTGCGATTGAAATTGCAAGTTGCGGCAATGCTCACACCACAATTCATCATAAATAAAGAGAGCTGTCTTAAAATAAGAGCATCTCTTTTATCTCAAACCTGCATTTACTTTTATAATCTAAAACCTACACCAACGCTAAGTGTTCTGTATTTATTTTTGTCATTACTGTTATCAGCTTGTGTTGAATTTATTTTAGTCAATCCCCAACCATAATTCACACCAATCATAAACCTGTCCACTTCAACGCCGGCAAGTGCATTCATACCAACATCAAACTTTTTTAACCTGTCATATCTTGCTCCTTCTTCCCCGCCTGTTGTAGGATCATCGTTATCAAATTTTATATTATCTGTAGAGGACGAAACAATACCTGCGATGGAAGTTTCCACTTTTTGTTTGCCCCCAATTCCCATTGCTGCATAAGGTCCTCCACCTGCATAAATGCGCGCATTGGAACCAATAGGAAATTTTACAACAAGGCTGGCAGGCAGTTCCAGGTAAAGCGGGTTAAATCTTGTTTTTATATAATTGTCTGATGTGTTATTATTATCCAAATAATAATTTGTTTTGGCGCCTTGTCCGTTCAATAATAAACCTGTTTGAAAAGACAGTACGGGTGCAACAGGAATGTCTGCGATCACGCCCGCATGAAAAGTGCTTAGTGCTTTGGCATCATTTACAGCGCCGTCATTACTCACAGAAATATTAGCTGCGTTATAACCGCCCTTGATATAAATGCCTCCCGGGTTAAGTTTTGCATCGGAAGTGGTTTGTGCATTTGAAAGAAGTGTTGCCGTAGTGGCAAAAAGAGTTGCGGTAAAAACTGCTTTCCATGTTCTTTTTTTCATATTGTACTTTTTTGATTCACCTCTTTTGCTAATAACATGCCACAGGAAATTTTGAAATGAACCTTATTGAATTTTCTGCTTATTGTTGATATAATGTGTTCTGATTTCTACGGAAAGAAATTTTATATTTAATGATCTGTTAATGAGTTCTGAAAATTGACATATAATAAATGAATATACTGTTACAAACTGAGTATCCTGTTCAACATTTTAATGAGTAAAAAGACTACCCGGCAAATGCTGCGTGTTATAAAAATGAAATACGATGTCACAAAGCTTTTGTTTGTATCTATAACAAACAAGCTTTTACATTCAGGACATACGGATTATTACAATTATTAATTACAGCAGTATTTTTCTAACATGCACCCATGAATATGCCCCAATAAGTTTATGACAGGAGCATATTAATTTTTTCTTTGTTTGCGGGATGTGGAATCCGTAGTTGTTGGCCCTGTAAAATAGGTATCATTTCCTCCAAAAAGCCTGTCAAAGTCTTTGGTGTAGGATATACTTATGCCTTGTCTTGTAACACGTCCAACGGTTCCTGTATTACTGGATCCGAGGCTGCTGTGATTAAAAATAACTGCTCTTAATTTGCGGTCTTTTGAAAGAACGATCTGGACAGAAATATCCGGAAGCCATTGAAAATTATTATTGGTTGCCGCTGCGGCAGCGCTTACATTAAAATCAAGATCACCGCCAAATGTTACAATTATTTTATTATTAAGCAGGCTCTTATTCAGTTTTAATTCTACAGCCGTTCTGTCTAATGTATTTGATGCTGCTGTTGTTCCGTTGGGGCTATAGCTGCTGTATGTTTTGGCGCCCACATCAAACTGCAGTGTTTTATCGCCGGTAAGTTTATATAAAAAGTCAGAAATAGCGCCGTTCAGATACCCGGCAATTTTTTGTGATATCGTATTAATGCCTGTTGACTGAACAAATGTCTGGTTACTTGAAATTTCACCATAAGGTGAAAATGATCCAAAAACGATAAGCCAGGTAACCTGCTTTAGCATTTCGTTTTCATCCCCTTCCATTTTTGCAAGCAACCGGTTAAATCCATCATTGCTTCTTATAGCACTGCCTTCAGGAAAATCAAGCCTGAAATTAATTTGCGGCTGGTTTAATTTCCCATTCAAAATGGCAATTACATATACATCACCGCGGTAGCCTAGTACACTTTGATCAAGAAAAGTGTTGGGGGAGCTTGTAAGGGAACTTGTAAGATCGCTAACATTTACGTTTTTGGCTGTATAGCGCGCGGTGATATGGATATTGGCGTTGTATGGATCGCCTCTCCATTCAATATAACTATTTTGCTCCGGCAATAATTCAAAAGGTTTTTTAACGAGGGATTGAAAATTAAAATTATAATTACCCTGTTCAACATTATACCGGCCATTCATTGTAACATCGCCCACTGCCGGTACTTTTATCAGCAGCCTTCCATTGCCTGTTGCTTCAATAATATCACCGGTTAATTCATCCAGGATCACAGAAACGGTAACTTTATTATTGGCTGTAATATCCAGGTCAATATTAAGGTTGGTTGTCGCGGCATCTTCTTCCGGTTCCATTTGCTCACCATATTTTTTAAAAATTATATAGTCCGCATCCGCACTTTTCTTACTGGCACTTGTCTGGATATAAAACTGTGATATATCGGCAGGCTCGCCGCTTATTGACATATGCATATTTTCCTGCGGTCCGGTTAAGTTCAGGCTCGCTTTTCCGATAACCGTTCCATAAAACAAAGGGTTGTCTTTTGCTTTTGTATCAAGCAATAACAGCTTATCGGTTGACATGCTGAAGTTGTAGCGGTTATTTTTAAATCCTGTTTCATTTAAAACGCCGCCCAATTTTGCCGTATTCCCGAATTTATCTTTGATCGTAAAATTCCCGAAATCAATTCCATCTTCTTTAAAAACAAAATCAGCAGATGGTATGGTATAACGCACCTGTGTGTATCTAACGGTGAGGGCGCCGCTGTCAAGATGAGCTTTGCCTCCAAGGCGCAGATCTTTCGGATGCCCGTAAAGACTTATGTTGCCCGTTGCATAACCGGTGATATTATCAAACAGGTTATATAAAAATGAATTCAGAATGCCAATCTTTGCATGATTCAGCTTCATATCTGTATGCAGCGGTGAATTTGTTGAATCCTTAAGATTGTAGTAGCCATTCGCATCCATAACAAAATTCAGGTTATCGGCATTCACGTTAAAACCAATTTTACCATCATCTGCGTCATATTTACCTGTTATAGCTACTATGCCGAGCGAATCATTATTCAACCTGAACTGGGAAAGTTTTAATTGTGCATCTGCGCGAAGCTTTGTGTAAATATCACGCAGGTAAACGTCGCCATTTGCAACACCTTCCATTAAAGGCCGCACAATAAACAAGGGAAATATATCGCCAATGTTCACGTTCTTTAGCCTCAATGCAAGCGCATTAGATGCGCCGCCTTCCTCTACAGATTCAATAGAGATCTCCTGGAAACCCTGTGTGAACTTCATATTTTTTGCAGAAGAAAAATTATTTCTTATCACCACCTCTCCCTGGTTCTGAAGTTTCCACTCTTTATCGTTCAGCACAAAACTTGAAGGATGAAAATTGATGCTTACACCGTCAGGCAATGTCCGCAGATCGGCATCGAGCAGTGCTTTATTTAAAGTTGTATTGGCGCTTGTAGAAATGAGTACATGCGACTGGTCGTTTGCCGAATGAACAGAGATATTTGTGTTTGGAAAGTAGGTGCTGTCGCTTACATAAATTTTCCCGATGTCTCCTTTAAACACCAGGCTATCATCATCGCCAATGCCTGTGATCTTTGCATCTTCCAGGGAATAAGCCTTATACTTTGCCGCAGGAATATTTACTTCAAAGTTGAATTTATTTCCACTGTCAGTACTAATGCGACCGTTGATATAAATATCATCAAAACCGGAAAGATTAGAATCGATCAGCTTTGCATAGTCTTCAAAATCCTGCGTTTGAACAGACACTGTAAAATTCTGGTTACTGAGCTCAGTTTTAGGCGGGTTTATATAAGAAGGATAATAGTGATTAAGAAAAGCCTGGAAGCTTTGCGGCAGTTTGAGAATGCTGTACTGCCCGTCTACAGAAATAACGAATTCATTGCTTTCAAGCACCAGCTTTTTCTGGTTAAGAGAATCGAGTGATGCGGATAGGGTTAGTGAATCAAAATCGAGGCTTTCGTTATTGTGTATGACATTCGCATTTAGGATTTTTGCATATCCTACAAAATCATCAATATTATGGCCCTTGAAATTCAGGTCGAATAAACCCGTAACCACTACACTATCTTTAGATAATTTTAAAGCGCGAAGATTTGCATTTACAAGATCGCCAAACACATTAAAAGAGGGAGCATCGCCGTTAAGATCAATTAAAATTTTACTGGTGAAATTAAAATTGGTGTCGTTGGCCTTAAAGTCGCCTTCAAAATTTTTATGTTTTATCTCCCCGTTAAAAGTGAGGTCTGAGTAAGTATAGTTTCTAAAATCCAGTGAACTAAAACTGCCATTAACTTTTGTAGATATTTTATTAAGATTGAAGCTTCTGCCATCAACATTTCCATTAAAACTTACATTGCCCAGGTCAGGAATTGATAAAAATTTTCCCAGGTTAAATTGTTTTGTCTGAACACTTCCTTTATAACGCGGCTCATCTTTTTTGGGAAAATCAAAGGCGATATCTGCATACACACCACCAAGGCTGCTGGCAAGTGTGCCTTTTGCCTTGATGTTCGTTGGTTGATAGTTGAAATTGCCAACAAAATGAACGTTGCCTAAAGCAGCAAGGTCTGGCGATTTTACTTTTAAAAGGCCAGGAAGAATAAATGAAATTTCACGGGTGTTTGTTTGCACGTTCGCATTCGTTAAGGTTACATTTCTTTTAACCGGGTCGGTAACATCTTTTATGGCAAGGTCTCCTGATACATACGTGCTGTTGCCATTCCTCGCAAAAAGATTTTTTACAGTAAAGTCGGAAACAGTTCCGCTGAAAAGGCCATTCATTAAAAAACGTTCGTTCCACGTGCCAAGTGCCGGTGCGAAAAAAGCAATATCATCTGAATATACCAGGCTGTTTCTTATATTGGCTTTCATTACAACCCTCCGCACGTAATTACTCATATCCTTGTTAAAATCCTTGAACTGCATCACAAAATAATTGGTGATGGTACTGTTGTTCGTTTTTATATACAGCTTTGAAAACTCCATTTTTTGCGGGGTGAGTTTATAAGCTGCTTGTATCTTTCTTAGTTTAAACCCGCTTCTTTCAACTGCACTCAGGTCAATATTGGCAGATACGGTGTCTTTAATAAAATTGAAATTTTTTATAGTGCCGTTTAATTTGGACACTTCAATATGCCTGCCGTCAAATAAGTTTTTTACGGGGATCTCTCCTTTTACGCCGGTACCAAAAAAACCGTTCTTTATATCGATGGAGGTTATTCGTATACGCAGGTTGGAAGGATTTAAAGAAAAGCCTGAACTTTTAACTGAAGTGCTTGTATCCGGCTTTTTATTTCCGTTAAAATTCTCCATGCCGAAAGATGTTTTATCCATATCAATTGAATTGATAAGAATAAGATTCTTCGATAGGTCAATATCATCTGCATCAACCAGCAGGCTTCCTGTTTTTAATAAAAGTTTTTTCCCCAGCCATGCATCATTTTTATAATACACTACATTCTTCAGATCTAACTTCTGAATTTTAAGCACGATCTTTTTACTCTGTTTTTTTGCCTTATCAGGAGAGCTGAAATGATCAATGAGGAATTGATAGTTCCAGACAGAATCGGTGCGTTGCTGTTTAACCAGGGCGTCTTCTAAACCTATATATTTTAGCTCAATAGTTTTTTGTAAAAAGAACCAATCTGTGATGCGTAGTTTTAAAGAACCTGCATTTAACAAGGTATCTTTATGCTGATCAAGAATGAGCGTATTACTAAGATCCATTTTATCAAACAGGGAAAAATTTACACGCCCGATCTGTACTGTTGTATTAAGGTCTTTTGAAAGTTTTGCAGCAATTTTTCCGGCTATGAAATTCTGAACGGGCCCGGTTTGTATCAGCAGCCATATCAAAAATATCAATGCCAATACACCTGCAAGAAAACGAAGAAATATTTTTGGCCAGACTGCCAGGAATGCTATCAGTAACCATGCAACTGCAAGAAGGTATAAGTTTGGCCATATCACTTTCCATGCTGCTATTGCCAGTATCAGTCCAATAGATATTTTCACGATTCTTTTAACCAAATCAATTCGTTATAGCGTTAAAGATAGTCTGAAGATCATCAAATATTCCTGTGTGCTTTACATTGTAGTGTTAAGTTAACAGTGAGTTTCCGGTAGCTATCGGGGTGAATGGTGAGTAAGCGCTCTAAGTATGTGGCATTTACTGACAACTCACCACTCGCAATTCACCTGGAATAAGACCACTTACAATTAACATAACAGTACTTGTAATAACTCAAAAGTAATCGTGAAAATTATATATGGTTGGCTACAGTTTAAAAAAGATGTTCTTTTTATACAGAAAATAACAAAGGCTCCATTCCAATGCAAAAATACAAAGCGAGGAAATAATGGCTGTTGGCGTTTCAGGCATACGAATAATTTGCAGAAGGCCACTGCTGATAGCCGTTATATAACCATTAAACCATCGCGAACCAACTATCTCAAAAAATAAATAAATGAACAGGGAATTCATTCCTACGATCAGAAAAAATTGCAGGTATTTTTTATGATTTAATAAGTCTATCCACCAATAACAAAAAGCCAGGCCCCAGAGGCACCAGCCCAAAGATGCAAGCGTAAAAGATGAAGTGGCTATGCGTTTAATGACCGGGGTTATATGTGCAACATCTAAACCGTATCCGGTTATTAAACATGCCAATCCCAAAATCATCAAAGGCCTGATCTTATTTTTGGTATTACTTAAAAATAATTTTCCTGTTAGGCATCCGGCGATGGTGTGCACTGCTGTCGGGATGCAATTAATTGCTACCCAGCCGTCATGATTGATCTTGTTCATTAAGATAAGGTCAACATAATTACCGAAATTATGCTGGTCGGTAAATGGCTGATCAAAGTTGGGAATGTTGGTAAACCGGTATAAAACTTCAGTCAGCAACAACAGGAAAACACAAAACAGTATTTGTGCGGTTGAGCTCCATTCAAATATTAAAAATGCTACCAGTGTTGTAAAAGATAATTGTGTTAATACGTCCCATAGTTCAAAAGATAATCCTGTTTTTCTCACCGCATAATCCAGCACACCCCAAAAGAACAGCCATGCGCAACGCTTCAACGTTTTTCTGAAAGATTTGTTCCAGCTATCACCCTGCTGTTTTTGTTTTCTTAAAGAATAAGCCATTGAAACACCTGCCATGAACATAAATCCCGGCTGGATAAGATCCCAGAAATGCAGGCCATTCCAGGGATGATGAAAAAACTGTTGCATAAAGCCATGAAATATACCCGATGATGCATCGGAAAGATGTTCATATAAACCCGTGCTTTCCATGGCAAGCAACACCATGATAAATCCACGCATAAAATCGAGTGAAAGCAAGCGGTTGGAAAGACGCGGACGGAATATTTCTGGTTCCATAAAACAATTTTAAGATGCAACAAAATACAAAACTTTCGTTATGGCTTAATAGCTGGCGCAATGTTAATTGTAAGAAGTGAGTGGTCAGTTGTGAGTGAATATTGCACACATAGAGTGCTTACTCACCATTCACCACTGCCAACTCACAATTAACCAAATAACAGGAGTATTAAAAAAAATCAGAAAAATAACGGTCAAAGTTTTGTTGTTTCATTTTTGTTTTTCATATTCGCACTTCGATGCAAAAAAATATCTTAAATAATAATTGGTGGTGGCATACAAACTCTGGATGGGGCTTGTAATGTCATTACATTAATAATATAATTAACAGGCCCCGGCGAAAGTCGGGGCTTTTTGTTACCATTGAAAACAAACAGATCATGACAAGGATCGAGATTGAAACCAGGTACAAAAAAATGCTTTCAGATGTGTATACCCCCGTTGGTGTTTATTTGCGGCTGCGTGACCGTTTCCGGGATACCATATTACTTGAAAGCGCCGATCATCATTCACCGGAGAACAGTTTTTCATTTATCGGTATTAATGCTATTGGTGGAATTGAAATAACCAATTTCAATGAAATAGAATTAAAATATCCAAAGCATAATCCTGAGAAAAAAGCGATCAGTGCCGATACCAACGTGCCCGACCTGTTATGGGAATTTATGCAGCGGTTTCATGTGAATGAAGTAGATGACAGCAGTGCAAAAATAGCGCAGGGTTTATTTGGCTACTGCACCTATGATGCGGTGCAATTTTTTGAGACCATAGAATTAAAAAGCAAAAAAGCAAAGCCGGAAATTCCCATCATGCGTTACAGGTTGTATCAATATGTTATTGCTATCAATCATTTTAAAGATGAAATGTTTTTGTGTGAGAATGTTATAGCCGGGTTGCACAGCGAGATTGCAGTTATAGAGTCGCTGATCAAAAGCAAAGACGTTCCGGTGTATCCCTTCAAACTCGCTGTAGAAGAAACAGCGAACATGACCGACGAACATTACGAAGAAATAGTAAGGAAAGGAATTGAAAGTTGCTTGGTGGGAAATGTTTTTCAGATCGTGCTGAGCCGGAGATTTCTGCAAAAATTTACGGGTGATGAATTTAATGTTTACCGTGCATTGCGCAGCGTAAACCCTTCGCCTTATTTATTCTATTTTGACTATGGCGATTATAAGCTGATGGGCTCAAGCCCCGAATCGCAATTGATCATTAAAGATGGGATAGCCATAGTGCACCCGATAGCAGGCACCACCAGGCGCACCGGTAACGTTGAAGCCGATGAAGTGCTCACAGAAGCGTTGTTAAAAGATGCAAAAGAAAATGCAGAACACACGATGCTGGTTGACCTGGCGAGGAATGATCTCAGCCGTTATTGTGATGAAGTTAAGGTGAATCATTTCAGGCAGGTGCATTATTACTCTCATGTGATCCATTTGGTAAGTGAAGTGGTAGGAAATGTTTCCAAAGGCTCGAATCCATTTCAATTATTGGCGCTCACATTTCCTCAGGGCACTTTAAGTGGCGCACCTAAGTTCAAAGCGATGCAGTTGATTGATGAATTTGAACCCACCGTACGTGGTTATTATGCCGGCTGTATAGGTTTTATTGGTTTTGATGGCAGTTGCATTACCGCTATTATGATACGCACTTTTTTAAGCAAGGAAAATACGTTGCATTACCAGGCAGGTGCAGGTGTTGTAGTCGCATCTCAGCCAGCCAATGAATTGCAGGAAGTGAATAATAAATTAGGGGCACTTAAAAAAGCAGTATTGCTCGCTGAGAATTTAATTTGATGACCATAGACCATGGTCCATGGACAATGGACTTTTTCAATAATGAAAATTCTGATTTTTGATAATTACGATTCGTTTACCTACAACCTTGTGCATTTGGTTGAAAAAATAACACATGAAAAAGTTGATGTATATCGTAATGATAAGATAGCGTTGGAAAAAATAGCTGAGTATGATAAAATTATTTTGTCACCGGGACCGGGTGTACCATCAGAAGCAGGACTATTACTGCCTTTGATAAAAGAATATGCCGCGACGAAATCCATATTGGGTGTATGCTTAGGCCATCAGGCTATAGGTGAAGCATTTGGCGGAAAGCTAACCAATTTATCCAGTGTATTTCATGGAGTGGCAACGCCGATGAAAACGGTCGACAGTCAACGGTCGACGGTCAACCGTAACTTATTTGATGGTTTACCTGAAACATTTCCCGCCGGCCGTTATCATTCCTGGATCGTAAGTAAAGAAAATTTTCCTGCTGAACTGGAGATAACAGCAGAAGACGAGAATGGTTATATCATGGCTTTGCAACATAAAACATATGATGTGCAGGGCGTACAGTTTCATCCGGAAAGTGTGTTAACACCGGATGGGGAGAAGATCATGAGGAATTGGTTGGGTGTCTGAGCCCCCATCTCCGCCGCGGCGGAGAGCTAAGGGACAAACCATCCTATTAAAATATTTATTAACGACTTAAGTCCCTTTAGGGATTTAGGGCATAAATTTTCCCCTTCAGGGGATAGGGGTATGAAAAAGATCTTACAATATTTATTCGAACACAAAACATTGCCTTACCAACAGGCGAAAGAAATATTGATCAATATTTCAAAAGGCATGTATAATGAAACAGAAGTTACTGCTTTCGTCACCGTGTTTTTGATGCGCAGCATAACCATTGAAGAATTGCAGGGCTTTAGAGATGCCTTGCTGGAGCTTTGTGTAAGGGTTGACCTGGATGGTCATAAAACAATTGATATTGTTGGCACCGGTGGCGATGGGAAGAATACATTTAATATCTCCACACTTGCAAGTTTTATTGTAGCAGGTACCGGGCAAAAGGTGGCCAAACATGGTAATTATGGCGCTACATCTATCAGCGGCTCATCCAACGTGATGGAGCAGTTGGGATATAAATTTAAAAACGATCAGCAACAACTGCGGAAAGAAATAGAAGAAGCTAATATTTGTTTTATGCATGCGCCTTTGTTTCATCCTGCTTTAAAAGCGGTGGCGCCCATTCGTAAAAACCTTGGGTTAAGAACATTCTTTAATATGCTTGGCCCGATGGTAAATCCTTCGTCGCCGGAATTTCAATTGGTGGGTGTTTATAATTTGGAAATGGCGAGAATCTATAATTATCTTTTGCAACAAACCGGTAAAGCATTTACCATCATTCATAATCTTGATGGGTATGATGAAATATCATTAACCAATGATACAAAGGTTATAACCCGCGGAGGTGATAAAATAAGAACGCCCATTGAGTTAGGCAAACGCTTTGTAGAGCCTGAAAGTATTTATGGAGGTAACACTACCGAAGAAGCCGCGAACATTTTTAGAAAAATTATACAGGGCGAAGGAACATGGGCGCAAAACGCGGTAGTATTGGCAAACGCTGCTATGGCCTTGCATTGTACGGGCAATTATAAAAAATATGATGAAGCTTATAATGCCGCTGTAAACAGCCTTGATAATGGCAAAGCATACGAGGTATTACAAAAATTAATTTCATTGCAATGAATATTTTAGAAACTATCATAGAGCAAAAGAAAAGGGAAGTAGCAGAAAAGAAACAAAGTATGGATATAGCTTTTCTTAAATCGCTGAATAGTGATTTTGAAAGGAAGGGCTTATCATTAAAAGAAAAACTTTTAAACGGAGAACCAAATATTATCGCAGAGTTCAAAAGAAAATCCCCTTCAAAAGGCTGGATGAATGAAGGCATTCACGTGTCTGATGTAATACCGGCATATGAAGATCATGGCGCTGCCGCAATTTCTGTTTTAACCGATAAAGAATTTTTTGGAGGCAATATAGAAGAACTTAAAATTGCCCGGCTTGAAGCAGATATTCCTTTGCTGCGAAAAGATTTTATGATCGATGAATTCCAATTGTATGAAGCGAAAAGTTATGGTGCAGATGTTATACTTCTAATTGCAGCATGTTTATCAAAAGAGGAAGTAAAGCAGTTGGCGGTAAAGGCTAAAGAATTAAATATGGAGGTATTGTTGGAAGTTCATACTAGAGAAGAGATTGAATATATCAGTGATGAGGTTGACATTATAGGTATCAATAACCGTAATCTTGAAACTTTTATTACGGATATAAAGACTTCATTACATTTAATAAATTTTATGCCTGCGGATAAGCCGGTAATTTCTGAAAGCGGAATTTCAGATGTTGATACCATTATTACTTTACATGATCATGGGTTTAAAGGCTTTTTAATTGGTGAAACCTTTATGAAAGCGCAAAAGCCTGCCGTTGTGTTTGCTGAATTTATGAAAGCGCTCAGGTCGCGTTTAGCGAATATTTAAACAGTTTAAAATAATTTCTTGAGTCAGCAGTTGAAACAATGAATGACCAATCGAATAATTCTGATGCTACAAGTTCGTCTATGGAGAACGCGGGTAAGGTCTTCAGGATTAAAGTATGCGGACTTACAGAAGCAAACCAGGTTCGTCAGTTGAATGAACTCGGAATTGAATTCGCCGGATTTAATTTTTATCGCCGTTCACCGCGTTATGTCTATAAGAATATGCCATCAACAGCGATCAAAAGAATTCGTGGCAAAATAAATAAGGTAGGCATTTTTGTTGATGAAGAGGTTGAAGAGGTATTAAGAGCCGTTGATGATTGTGGGCTATACCTGGTGCAGCTGCATGGGAATGAATCTCCGCGCTACTGTGAAAAGATATCGAATTATATAACAGTTATAAAAGTGTTTCGGTTAAGCGATGACGATAATGTAGAATGGAAGATAAAAGATTACTATGAAGTAGCCGACATGTTCATGTTTGACACAGAAACAACTGCATTTGGCGGCAGCGGCAAAAAATTTAACTGGCATATTTTAAAAGACGTGAGAATCAATAAACCTTTTTTTTTAGCCGGAGGCATCTCACCAGGCGATGTGAACGAACTGAAAAAGTTTGCTATGCAGCCGGTCGCCAAAGACCTGTTTGCAATTGATATCAACAGCAAATTTGAAGTGATGCCGGGTGTAAAAGATATTGATATGATAAAAGCGTTTAGAAAAAAGTTGGCCGAGCCAGTAGAGCCCGATTTGTTTGAGTAGCTCTTCGAAGTCCCCGGACTTCGAGGTATTATGAATTTGCTCTTCGAAGTCTCCGGACTTCGAAGTATTATGTATCAAGTCTCTGACTTGGTTTAAGGAGAAGCATGAAAGAAAATTATTTTAAAGAAGGATATGCCATAAGAGATCAGTTTGCAACACATTTTCTTACGCTCACGGTTTGCGGATGGATTGATTTATTCACACGAAAAATTTATAAGGATATTCTTATAGATGCTTTTAAGTATGTGCAGCAGCAAAATCAATTAATTATATATGCTTATGTTATTATGAGCAATCATGTGCACCTGATCGCGAGAGCGAATGATAAACAAAAGAAGACATTAAGCGATATTATCCGTGACTTTAAAAAATTTACGCATCACCAAATGATGCCTGTAATTGAAAGCGATGAAGAAAGCCGGCGTGACTGGATGCTTCATCAGTTTGCATACTATGGTAAATACAATCCCAATAATGAAGCAAAACAAATATGGACTAATGATAATCATCCGGAAGAATGTTTTACCAAAGCATTCACAGATTCAAAGTTGAACTATATCCACGAAAATCCTGTGCGTGCAGGCATTGTAAGAAATGCTGAAGATTATATTTATTCGAGCGCTTCTAACTATGCAGGTAAAGGAGGAATTTTAAATGTTGAATTTATTTAAAAAAGTCGGAGACTTTGCGCATAGAACTGCGAAGTCCGGAGACTTCGCAGAGCAGAGACTCGCAGAGCGGCCAACATCATCTATTTGATGACACTCAATAATCCCTGATCAATGATAAATATTCGTCACGCAACAGAAGATGATCTGCAGTCTATGCTGGATATATATAATGAGATCATCATGAATAATACGGCGATATTTCAATATGATCTGCACACATTGGAGCAACGCAAGGAATGGTTTGCTCAGAAGGAAAAACAAAATTATCCTGTATTTGTGGCGGAGGAGAATAACATGGTTGCAGGCTTCAGTACGTTCGGACAATTCAGGAACTGGCAGGCATATCAATATTCCGTTGAAAATTCTATATACGTAAAAGCCGATCGCAGGGGAAAAGGCATTGGCAAATTATTATTGCAACCCTTAATTGATGCTGCCAAAGAAAGGCAATTACATACTATCATTGCAGGTATCGTTGCAGATAATGAAGCCAGTATTGCATTGCATAAACAATTTGGCTTTGTTGAAGTTGCACATTTTAAAGAGGTCGGATATAAGTTTGATAAATGGCTTGATCTAAAATTTTTGCAGTTGATGCTATAACAGCTCTGCGAAGTCTCCGGACTTCGCAGGATTATGTGCCAAGTCTCCAGACTTGAAATAAACCATTATGAAAGAAAATTATTTTAAAGAAGGTTATGCAATTAAAGACCAGCTTGCAACATATTTTCTAACATTAACCGTTTGCGGATGGATTGATTTATTTATTCACAAGAAAGATTTATAAAGATAATTTAAGATGCTTTTAAATATGCACAGGAACAAAATCAGTTAATATTATATGCATATGTAATAATGAGTAACCATTTGCACGTTATTGCAAGGGCAAACGATAGGCAAAAGAAAACATTAAGCGATATTATACGCGACTTTAAAAAATTTACACATCACCAAATGATGCCGGTTATAAACAGCGAGCAGGAAAGCAGGAGAAATTGGATGGTTCATAAATTCGCTTATTATGGGAAATATAATCCCAATAACGAGGTGATGCAGATATGGGAAAACAATAATCATTCGGAAGAGTGTTTTACAAAAGCATTTGCCGATTCAAAGTTGAACTATATTCATGAAAACCCGGTACGCGCTGGCATTGTAAAAAATGCTGAAGATTACATTTATTCAAGCGCTTCAAGCTATGCAGGTAAAGGAGGAATTTTAGATGTTGAATTTATTTAAAAAAGTCGGAGACTTTGCGCATAACAACTGCGAAGTCCGGAGACTTCGCAGAGCGTTCGTTTTTATATTTCTTTTCTTAATTTCATATACTTCTTCCTCACAAAAAAATAATGGCGATACTTTTTTAGGCTATATTAGTCATATACCAATGAATAATGCGTCAGCATACACAATACGTTGCAATACATGCCATTCATGTTCTCCCCCATCTCTAACTGTCAAATCAAAAGACTCAACTATTTCAGCTATTACAATTGGTTACGTAGCTGGTGTTTTCAAAATTGATGACAATCAAAATGCTGTAATAGTCAAAATATCGAAAGACCTTTTTATTGCCTATACAAATCTTACTAAAGCGCTTGTTTCTAAAGATCAAAAAATAGAAAAGGGGACAATTATTGGCAATGCTTCATTAAATATTGATCATAATCTTTTTGAAATAGAAATTTTTTTAGCAACTCCAGAAGGAAATTATTTAAACGAGAAGAATATTTTAGAACTGGTACAAGAAGCTAATAATATTTCTATTGCCGCAGTGTGCGACGCAACCGTGCTCAATTGAAATACAAATGCTGGTATCATAAAAAAATTCTTACAACAATTAACGAGTGATGATAAACCTAATAACTCCCAATAGTAAAGGCACTTACAAACAACCCAATATTTTCGGTTATTACGGAAATTTTGGCGGAGCGTATATTCCTGAAATGCTGCATCGCAATGTGGAAGAACTACGTAATAAATATTTGCAGATAATGTATGAAGAGGAGTTCCAAAAGGAGTTCCAGCAATTGTTGCATGATTATGCAGGAAGACCAACACCGTTATTTCTTGCGCAACGGTTAAGCAAACAATTTAATACAAAGCTTTATTTAAAGCGGGAGGATCTTAATCATACGGGCGCCCATAAGATCAATAATGCAATAGGCCAGGTGTTGCTCGCCATACGTTTGGGCAAGAAAAGAATTATTGCAGAAACCGGCGCCGGACAGCATGGTGTGGCAACGGCTACTGTATGCGCATTAAAAGGGCTTGAATGTATAGTGTACATGGGTGAGGTAGATATGGAACGCCAGCAACCCAATGTGGCACGCATGCGTATGTTGGGCGCTACGGTGTTGCCTGCCAGAAGCGGCAGCAAAACATTAAAGGATGCCACCAATGAAGCCATTCGCGATTGGATCAATAATCCTAATGATACGCATTATGTGATTGGCTCAGTGGTAGGGCCGCATCCTTACCCGGATATGGTGACACGTTTTCAAAGCGTGATCAGTGAGGAAATGAAAAAACAACTGAAAGAAAAAGAAGGGACTGAATTACCAAATTATGTAATGGCTTGCGTGGGTGGTGGCAGCAATGCGGCTGGTGCCTTCTATCATTTTTTAGATGATCTGTCTGTGCAATTAATTGCTGTTGAAGCAGCAGGTTGCGGCCTACATAGCGGTATGAGTGCAGCTACAACGCAGTTGGGCAGACCGGGAATTTTACATGGCAGCAAGAGTTTGGTCATGCAAACAGAAGACGGACAGGTGGTAGAGCCGCACAGTATTTCAGCAGGTTTGGATTATCCGGGGATCGGCCCCATGCATGCCCATTTATATGAAAGCGGCAGAGCAAAATTTTTATCTGCCACGGATGCGGAAGCTTTGGAAGCCGCGTTCAATCTTACAAAAATGGAGGGTATCATTCCCGCGCTTGAATCAGCACATGCATTGGCAGCATTACATCAAATGAAATTTAAACCCAATGACGTAACTATAATTTGTTTAAGTGGGAGAGGCGACAAAGATCTTGCAACCTATATGAAGGCGATGCACCCAACTACGGAAAGCGAATAAAAAATTTTTTTACAACAACACGAGTGTGGTGCTGTTACGACAAATATTGGCAAACTTAACTTTTAAGAGAATAGAACTGGTCAGCCGCTTTTTTGGCAGGTATCCATGAAGCAATAACGGCAATTACAAATACGGTGAGGGATACCAGAACAAAATCCTGTGCTACCATTTTTACAGGATAATAATCTATAATAAAAGTTCCCCCCTGCAGTTTGAGCAGGTGGTATTTGATCTGCAGGAAACAAACTGCAAAAGCCACCAGCATTCCTAAAATGCCTCCGGCGCCCGCGAGTAAAAATCCTTCGTTTAGAAATATCTTCTGAATGCGATTGTCTGATGCGCCCATTGCTTTTAATACAGCAATATCTTTTTCCTTCTCGAGCACCAGCATGGTAAGTGCCCCGATCATATTAAAAGCAGCCACCAAAAGAATTAAAGATAATATTCCATAGATCACCCATTTTTCAATCTGCATTACGGTAAATAAACTTTGATTCTGCTCGTACCTTGTTTGCACCAGGAAATTATCACCCAGTTTTTGCTGCAATTGTTTTTGGATGGTCTCCATATCATCTTCGTTTTTGGCTGATACTTCTATACCGGTATATTGGTCTGCTTCAAGGTCCAGCATATACTGTACAAAAGGAAGATTGGTAAAAGCGTATTTGTCATCAAATTCCTGCTGCACCGAAAAAACACCGGAGGGTTTTACCTCGAAGGAATGCATGGCGTCAAGACTGTTAAAGTTCTTTGCCTTACGGTTGGGCAAATAAATGATAAGATCATTTAAAGGCGATCGCGGGTTAGCGCCAACAGCATTGGCGATCCCCGAACCTACAACAAGTGATGGCGCATCTGAAGTGCCCACATCATATTTTCCCTCTACAACATAATTAGATAATTTGTTTACGGTATTATAATTCTTATCAACACCTTTTAAGAAAACTATGGTTTGATAGTCGCCGTTCACAAGCACTGCCTTTTCTTCCACCGTAAAACTTATAGCATTTATGCCAGATACTGATCTTATTTTATTAATTAGTGCTTCATCTGATGTTAAAAATTTTCCCTGCTTCGGAACAATTTTCACATCCGCATAAAAATCTCCATATAAACTTTTTACAAGCCCTTCAAAACCGTTAAATACGCTTAAAACAATGATCAATGCGGCTGTACTAACCATTATAGCCACCATGCTTATCCAGGCAATAATGTTGATCGCATTAGTTGATTTTTTTGATTTAAAATAGCGCCAGGCGAATAAGAAGTTCAAATGTTCACAAGTTTCAGCGTTTACAATGTTTCTGAGAATTACAATGTTTAATAGTTGTAAATATGTTATTCCCCTTCAGGGGATAGGGGTTTGCGCTCTTCATTAATTTGCTTAAACAGCTCTTCCATTTTAAATACATGGTCAAGCGTGTCATCCAGGTAAAATTTCAATACCGGCATCCGTCTTAACTGGTTCTTAACTCTTGCTGTAAGTTCTTTTTTTATTTCCCACGACTGGGATTCGATCTTTTTTAAAGCAGCTTTTTCATCCTGTACTTTATACATGCTTAAGTAGATCCTTGCCTCCAGCAGATCCGGTGTTAATTTAACGGATGATATTGACACCATTCCGCCATCGATCATATTTAAATTGAGCCTTCTGAAAATGTCATTCAATTCTTCAGATAGAACAGCTGCCACCTGTTTTTGTCTTTTACCTTCTTCCATACTACTACCTTTGTTGTAAAATTAGTGCGAATTAATAAGTAAAAGTTTATTTATTAAAGCATCAATCAATTTATAACAAAACAAATACCGTTCTTTTTGTTTACTGGTTCTGCCAGCTATAATTAATTTATTTTTTAGATGAAAAAATATTCACGGGTTTTTGCTTATCTCAAAAATTATATTCCTCAAATAATACTTTATTTTATATGCACGGTACTTTCTATTATTTTTTCGATTGTTTCCATCGGGATGTTGATACCATTTCTTGAGTTGATATTTAATACAGGGTCATCATCACTGGGAGCGCTTACAAAGCAGTCGTCAAATCCTGTTGTGAGTTTTGTGAGAAATATTCTTACTCATTCTATCGATAAATACGGCAGGCTTGATACGCTTTTGTTCATATGCTTATTTATAGTGGCATCTATCTTTTTGAAAAATCTTTTTCTCTATTTGGCTTCCTACATTCTTAACCCTTTAAAAAACAGAATTGTAACAAGACTGAGAAATGAATTGTATGATAAAGTATTGCAGTTGCCTATAGGTTATTTTACAGAAAAAAGAAAGGGTGATATAATAAGCCGCATTACGAATGATGTTAATGAGGTGGAGACTTCAGTGGTTGGAACATTGGAAGGCTGGATACGCGACCCGCTGACCATTATTTTAAATATAGGGTTCCTGTTTTTTATGAGCCCGCAACTGACCGTCTTTCTTATTATTCTCATACCCATCATGGGTTTTGTTATCGGAAGGATTTCCCGTTCACTTAAAAGAAAGTCAAACCTGGCAGCGATAAAGCAAGGCGAAGGTGTATCTATTTTAGATGAAACGTTAAGCGGCCTCCGCGTGATAAAGGCATTCAATGCAGAGGGGTTATTGCGTTCAAGATTCTATAAGGTGAATGAAGAATTGCTGCATGCAAAAAATCATATTGGCTACAGGAGAGACCTTGCGTCTCCAATGAGTGAACTGCTGGGCGTAATAATGTTTGCTATCATTTTATGGTATGGCGGCAGCGGCATTATAAGCGGAAGAATTCCGTTGGAGGCTTCCGTGTTGTTGGGTTATCTTGGTCTGTTTTATAATATTATCACGCCGGCGAAATCTGTTTCCACTTCATTCAGCAATATGCAAAAAGGCAGCGCTGCTATTACGCGCATCGAAGAAGTATTAAGAGCAACGAATACCGTAGATGATAATCCCAACGGCAAAAAGCTTGATCATTTTGAAAATGGAATTGAGTTTAAAAATGTATGGTTTAAATACGACGATGTAACGATATTAAAAAATATCAGCCTTACAATTGAAAAAGGAAAAACGATTGCATTGGTTGGCGCTTCGGGCGCAGGAAAAAGCACGATGGCAGATCTTATTCCGCGTTTTCATGATGTGAGTCAGGGCGAGATTTTGGTGGATGGCATCAATATAAAAAATTACTCCTTAAAAAGCCTGCGCGAACAGATCAGCATCGTAACGCAGGAACCGATCCTCTTTAATGACACCATTGCCAATAATATTGCTTTGGGTGAGCAGGACGCATCAATGGAAAATATCCAACACGCTGCAAGAGTTGCTAATGCCTATAATTTTATTCAACGGAAAGAAGAGAAATTTAATACAAACATTGGTGACCGCGGTAGTAAATTAAGCGGTGGTGAAAGACAACGCTTAACCATTGCGCGGGCCATATTAAAAAACCCGCCAATATTAATTTTGGATGAGGCCACTTCTTCTTTGGATACCGAGAGTGAAAAACTCGTGCAGGATGCCATCAACAATATGATGCAGAACAGAACTTCGATCGTCATTGCACATCGCTTGTCAACCATTCGTCATGCAGATGAAATCATCGTTTTACAAAAAGGCGAAATAGCGGAACGCGGCACACATGAATCTTTAATGGCTGCCGAAGGAATTTATTTCCGCCTGGTACAAATGAATCAATTGATTTCGGTTGGTTAAAGAGGTTTGTAAACCGGTAGCATTTAAGCTGATAATTTTGTAAAGACCTTAAACGCGTAATTGTGTTTTTCTAACTGGTGAAGTACAGCAACTTTTATAAACACAGTTATGAAAATAAAACAGCATCGTAACCGTCATTCCACGAAGTAGAAATCTCCGGATTGTAAAAGCATTCCTTAAAAAGGAGATTTCCGGTCGTTGCCGGGAATGACAATTCAACATACCTAAGTTTAATAAAACTGCTGGGGGCACAAGTCGCCCGAAATCGAGAAATTCTCCATCAGAAATACGAAACCAGTAATGGCTACTTCAGCATATCAATCAGGTCTTAGTCATGATTTTTCAGGCTTGAGAAGTTTTGTCTCTTTTTCACCGTTCATGTACATCATTTTTTTGCCATTAATAGAATGAGTAAAGAATGCAGTCGGCTTTTTAAGGGAGTTGTTGTCTATTGTAAATAGTAATACAGCTATTTTATTATCACCCGGAGAAACGTCAATTATAGCAGCTAAGAAACTCATCACTGGTTACTCATCGCTCATGCCCTCATTCGCCACTCAACTTTTTGTTCTTTGAATATGTATTCCCATTGAAAGTAAAATTTTTTACATTGCCGTTTTCATCTAAGCTGAATTGTAAAAAATCTTTGCCATACCACTTGCGTTCATATACTGCAGAGAAAGTGTCATAATTCCAGTGATTAAGATATGCCTTAAAATCATTCGAAAGCTGCAGTATTAAAGAATCACCTTTTTGTATAATTTGTGCAGCTCCGTAAATGTCATTAAAATAGGTTCCTGTATATTCTTTTAGTTCACGTGAAGGTCTTGTGTCAGGTGTACGTTTTGCCTTATTATCTGCTTCGTCTTTCTTACGCCTGGCTGCACGATCGGTATAAAGTTTATAAAAATCTTTACTCCAGTCATTGGCGTCATCATTAAATACAAAAAGATCCATTGCTTTATACATGATGGCATGGCGTATTTCAGTATGATCCATATTGGCAAAAATGTACACGCCAAAATTTTCATCGGGAATCAAACCGAGTATGGCAACAGCGCCATCAAGACTGCCTGTATGAAACTGTATCATCTTCCCTTTATAATCTTCCTGGAACCAGCCAAGCCCGTATGTAGTCCAATGCGGTTTGGTTAATGAAGCCGTTGGATAAAATTCATCTGCAGTAACAATCGACTGTGGTTTAAAAAGTTCATTAAACGTTTCAGGTTTCAATAACCGTTTGCCATTAACCTTTGCGCTATCGAGTAGAAATTGTATCCATCTTGTCATATCATCTGCGCACGACCAAACGCCGCCAGCCGCATCAACTGTTTTGCTGTCAATAAAAGGAATCGTTTCGATCATGCTGTCTTCGTACATATAATGTGTGGTGATGTGGTTATTTGATACGAGTGATTGTTGATAATTCGGAAAAGTGTTATTCATGTTCAGCCGGCTGAATAAACTGTCTTTTATGAACTGGTCCCATGTTTTACCTGAAACCTTATGAATCACTTCGCCTGCTACCATGTACATGAGATTCTGATAAATAAAAGAAGAACGGAATGAATAAGCGGGCTGTATATACCGCATTTGATGGATGATCGTATCAATGCTGTAATCAAACACCCAAAGCAAGTCAGCATTGCCCAATCCTGTGTTATGTGTGAACAGGTCTTTAACGGTTATTTCGTTGCTGGCGTAGTTGTCGTATAACTTAAGTTCAGGATACACATCACTTACTTTATCTGTCCATTTTATTTTTCCGGCATCTGCCAGCATGCCCATACATACCGCAGTCATAGCTTTTGTTGTAGAAGCGCAAACAGATAATGTGGAAGTTTCAAATGGAGCTTTTGTACTGATATCTTTTACTCCATATCCTTTTTTGAAAGCAACATTATTGTTCTTAACGACTACAACAGATAAGCCCGGCGTTTTCCATAATGCCATTGCATTTTGTATATAGGCATCAAGACGCTCAGTGGTTTTTGTTTTCTGATAAGAAGTGTTTTGTGCACCGGCATTAAAAAATAATACAAGAATGAAGACAGGAGTCAGTGATTTCCTCATTGCATTTATGATTGTTGAACCAAGATAATTCTTTTGCCATAATCTTTGCGGCAAATAATGAAGCGCCTGCTATCAGAGCTTCATAAACGCTCTTGTGAAGACGGATGTCCCATCATTAGGAAAACACAATACCATCATGACCGTCCTTCCCACGAGGCGGGAATCTCATTATTATGAAACCCAATTTCATTGCATCCGTCATTCCCGCGACCTGTCCAATCCTTCGCGAAAGCGGGAATCCCCTGTTTATAGAAACGTTATTTAACAATGGAATTCCCGGTCAAACCGGGAAAGACGTGCTGTTTGCTGATTGGACTATGAAAATTAAATGTTCATGATTCATCATGTGGTTTCATTATTTATCTTCATTAAAATTCAAGAGCATGCCATTCAAAACAATCAGATCAATAATTTTTGTAACTATTCTGTTTTTTATCTGCCATCCTGCAGGTGCCCAGCCTTCACGTTTTAGCGTTGAACGTTTTATAAGTGATAAAGGAGACACTTTAAATTACCGCATGTTATTTCCTGATTCTGATCCGGGGCGTAAATACCCGCTTATTATTTTTCTGCATGGTTCCGGTGAGCGCGGCAGTGATAACGATGCACAATTGAAATGGGGTGTGATGAATTTTGCAACTGATGAGATGATGACGATGTACCCGGCATTTGTAATTGCGCCGCAATGCCCAACGGGAATGACATGGTCTAATTTTGACCGGGCAAACAATAACCGGTTAATGACATTAAAACCTGGGCCTTCAAAGCCAATGGAACTGGTGATTGCATTGATACAACAAATGATAGCAAAATCGCCCATAGATAGCAACCGCATCTATATCACCGGGCTTTCTATGGGCGGTTACGGCACTTTCGATGCCATTGAACGCTATCCAAATTTATTTGCTGCCGCAATGCCTGTATGTGGTGGCGGAGATACGTCAAGAGCAGCTTCTGTTGCACACATACCCATGTGGATCGTTCATGGTTCTGAAGATGCATCAGTAAATCCCCGAAATTCTGTTGATATGTTACAGGCATTAATGAATGCCGGTGCACATCCCGGGTTTTCCATGTATCCTGAAACGGGACATTTTTCATGGCTGGCCGCATATAATAATAAGCTGGCAATAGAATGGTTGTTCCGGCAAAGAAGAAAATAGCATTACATAGTAAAGATTTTAACAGCGATAAAACGAGTATAAAAGCGGTTTGGTTTTGTTATTGCTGATACATCGCTATTGTTAACTTGAAAAACATTTTTTTTATGAATGAACTTTCTCTTGGTAAGATTTACCTGAAAGAACTGGAAGCAGAAATTATCGCCAGCCGCAAATGCCTCGAAAGAATTCCCGGCGAATTATTTAGCTGGAAGCCGCATGAAAAATCAATGGAGTTGGGTTACCTGGCTTTGCTGGTGGCGGAAATACCCAGGTGGATAGCAACAATGATCAATGAGGATGCCATTGATTTTGCAACATTCAAACATATACCTGCAACAACAACAGATGACCTGCTTGCACAATTTGATGGAAATATTACAGCAGCAAAAGAAGCGCTGCAAAATGTTAGCAACGAACAGTTGAATGAGCTTTTTTCGCTAAAAACAAATGGCCATGTTATTTTCAGCTCTCCAAAAAATGATAACGTAAGTTCCACCATTAATCATTGGGTGCATCATCGCGGGCAGTTAACAGTGTATATGCGGTTGAATGATATACCGGTTCCGTCTATTTACGGGCCTTCGGCTGATGATAAAAATTTTGGTTAATAAATAAAGCTGCAAATGAATGCCTGTTGAGTGGAGTTGTCCTGATTAATTTACCCTGTAAATTATTGAATCAGGAAATGATTGCCCATTGATAAAATTTCCGAAAAAAGGAATTTTATCGGTGATAAACCCTGTTTTCCTTATCACAGACCGTAAACCCTGGCAAATCTTGCCGGATGAGTCGATCAGGCTTATATCATTCAGAGATAACCTGATGCTGTTTTTAGTAACTACAGAGTGAATTAATCTGAAAATACGTTTTGTTCCCGAAGTTTTTAAATTAGGAACTCCTATTAATAAAACCCAATCATCTTTCTCTGAATTATTTATCCAAAGAGCTACAGGATATTTATTTCCCGTCTTATCAAGTTGTTCAATCAATTTTTTCCCTTCATCGTATCTTATACCTACCAATAGCGCTGTATCCATAGTAATATTCCTCCTTTTCTTGATATTATTGAAGTGTAAAGTTCTTTTGCCTGAATATTATTAAATGTTTTATACCTGCTGGTTTCATTCCAATCTTTTACAACAGCCCAATTTGTAGCAAAATTAGCATTCGTTTGTTCCAATTTACGCCTTTCGATTTCAAGACCTGCAAGTTTTACTAATTCTTTTAAATTGTGCGTGTAACAATCGTTAATGAATTTTTATCTGGGATTTCGCTCTGACGAATTTTTTTCGATATGCATGCTTTTAAAGCAAATTCAATTGAATAGCCTGCTAAATAATAGGCCCCGCTATAATAATCGTTATCGAGCAGCAATTTTGCTTCTTTAAGCCGGGATTTGGTTAACTGATGTAAATGTTTTCTATTCATGTCTCAGGGGTTAAAGGATTGATGCAATTTGATTGAAGCAACTAATACATGTACTTCGCCGGATCACAAGTTTAAAATCATAAAGGAATTTCTTCCCGGATATGCTAATTAAAATTAAAGTGTTTAGGTTTTACTTCACTTAATAACAACGAATTATCTTTTATATTTGCGAAGCAAAAAATAAATAATTATGACGCTGAAATGTTTTCTCATGGCTGTGGTGAGTGTTTGTTCTGTTAGCTTATTCGCACAATCTAAAACCGATACGGTAAAAGTTTGGGGCAACTGTGACGAGTGTAAAAATAAAATTGAAAAAGCTGCGGAAAAGGCCGGCGCAGCTTCAGCCAACTGGAGTGATGAAACATATTTACTCGTAGTGAACTATGATGCCTCAAAAACATCTGCTTTGGATATTCAGAAATCAATTGCTGCCGTTGGTTATGATACGCAGGATGTAAAAGCAGATGATGCGGCTTATAAGAAATTGCCTAAATGTTGCCAGTACACAAGAGAAACGCCTGTTAAGGATGCCGGCAACCGGTAGGAAGTTTTGAAAATAAAGGATCAATAGTAAGGAGCCAGTTTGCCAAGCGTTTTTATTTCGTTGCGGCTGTAAAGGGCAATGCGTTCCCTTATCATGTTAAAAAACATCACTCTTTCGCGTTCACCTACTTCACTGATCTGGGTTGATTTCCTGATGATATTTTGTATGAAATCGTAACTGTATTCGCAAAATGCTTCATCCTGTGTTGACAAAACATTAACGACATTGTGGACGATAAAGCACATCTTTTTGCCATTCAAAACCGCTACGTTACTGTGGTCGCCGATCACAAAATCATTCACATACATTTTTAACGGGGCATTAGTGAGTAAAGGCTTTTGGCCAGGCAAGTATTTTCTTCCCGCAGTACAAATAGCTTCCATATGGCTGATCATCTCTTCCAGTTTATCATATAACAGGTCAAGCTCTGACCTTGATTCGAACAGTCTTGTATCCTTATAGTATTCTATTTGCCTTAAAGTAGTCTGAATATTTTCTACGTTTAATATTTCTGTTACAGGTATTTGGCAGGATATGCTAGCAATTTTTTTTGCCCTTTCAAAAAAACTCTCAGGAATTTTTTTCACGCTGAATTTGGCAGTTGCATATTCAGGAAATTCCAGCAAGGTTTTCATCCATACAAAGAATTTAAATGCGGCGAGTTCGGGAAACATGTAATAATAAAAGATTGGAATGTCTTTGCTAAAATAGATCAGTTCCTTTTGGTCAAACCTGGCTACATAAGCAAGATTATTATACATGTTATCATCAAGGTACTTTATAAAGTCAAAATCTTTATGTTCAAGATAAATCCCGGAAAATAAGATAGAATCACTCTTCAGGTTTAGGATTCTATCTATGGATATTTTAAAATGATTGCTTAGTTTTTGTATTTCTTCGAAGCTTAACTGTTTTTCGCCCCGTATGCGGCGGTAAGCGCTGTCAACACTCACGTCAAGCAGGTCTGCTATTTCATCTGCCAATGAAAGATTGGAAGGTAAAACAGCTTTGATATGCTGGAAGAGATTTATTTGAAGCTGGCTCATATAGCAGGGATATTTGTTTTAAGCTTAGCGTATAAAGATTGAATTTACACTATAAATATAAATCATTCTCATATAAAATTTTCCTATGGCACTTAGCCCGCATTTCAAGGCCATTTTAATCTCACTTCGTTGTAAAGCTTTGTATTACATAAGTGGCGGTTATTCTTCCAAGCCTGTTATCTTCGCAGCCATTTAGTCTGAATAAAATGAAATTACACAGGTTTTTTATTGCTGCAATTATAGGTTTATCGATCGGTCACTTCTCCATTGCCCAGGCGCCCCCATCATATAACAGCGCCGATATTTATTTGCAGTTGAAAAAACTGAATGTGCTTGGAAGTGTGTTGTACATAGCCGCGCATCCTGATGATGAGAATACAAGGCTGCTCACTTATTTCTCTAATGATGGTTTATACAGAACGGGTTATTTGAGTTTAACACGTGGCGACGGCGGCCAGAACCTGATCGGTGATGAACAGGGGATTGACCTGGGATTGATACGTACGCAGGAATTATTATCTGCAAGAAGAATTGATGGCGCTGAACAATTTTTTACCCGCGCCTATGATTTTGGTTTTTCAAAAAGTTCCGATGAAGCATTGAGGTTTTGGAATCATGATAAGATATTAAGCGATGTGGTTTGGGTGATCAGGAAGTTTCAGCCCGATATTATCATCACGCGTTTCCCGGGTGATGAAAGAGCCGGGCACGGTCATCATGCAGCTTCATCCATCCTCGCTAACATGGCCTTTATTGCGGCGGCAGATTCAACAAGATTTCCTGAGCAATTTAAATACGGCGTGAAGCCCTGGCAGGCAAAGAGGATCTTTTGGAACTCGTATAATTTCGGCGGCAATAACACTACAAGCAACGATCAATTTAAAATGGATGCCGGCGGGTATAATGCCCTGCTTGGAAAAAATTATGGAGAGATTGCCAGTGAAAGCCGTAGCCAGCATAAGAGCCAGGGTTTTGGTGTGGCAAGGCAAAGAGGACAGGCTTTTGAATATTTTTCTTTAACAGGAGGTGATACCATTAAAAACAACTTGTTTGATGGCATTGATACGACCTGGCAAAGAGTGCCGGGATCAGCAGCAGTGCAGCAGCAGGTTAATGATGTAATCAAAAGCTACCAGTTTGAACATCCGGAGAATTCCGTTGATGTCCTGGTTAAATTATATGCATCTATACAGCAATTGCCGGATGGTTACTGGAGGAATAAAAAATTAAATGAGGTTAAGCAACTAATTATTGAATGCAGCGGAATTTATGCGGAAGCAACCACTAACAATGAGTTCGGCGTACAACAACAAAAATTTAATGTACAGTTTCAGGTAAATAAAAGACTTAATGCGAATGTTCAATTGAAAAATGTGCAATTACTTTCTATGGATTCTGCTGTAAATGCCAATCTTTCAACTGATGTTAATCTTAATTTCTCACATAGTTTTATAGTGGATGATAGCACACCGGTTACCCAACCGTACTGGTTGCAATACGGCATTGACAGCATTGGCAGTTTTATAGTGAAGGATCAAACGCTGATTGGTAAACCGCAAAGTGCCGCTGCATACAACGCTTTATTTACGTTTACGGTGAACGGACAGGACCTGGTTATTGAAAGACCTGTTCAATACAAATTCACAGATCCGGTAAAAGGGGAAATGTATGAGCCGTTTATTGTAATTAATCCCTTGAGCGTTTTTGTACAACCGGCTGTTGTCCTAACTAATATCCGGCAAAATAATCAGCGTGTAAAAGATGATGCAGTGCATGCGCAGGTAAAAGCTTATGTAGAATTATCGCAGGCAAAACTGAAATTGTTTTTTGTTCAGGACAAGGATTCTGTATTTATAAAGGATACCACGGTTGATCTTGAATGCAATCAAACCTATGATTTCAGCTTTCCTTTATCAAAATACTATTCGTCAATGCAAGGCGAACCTTCTGTTGCCGTTGAATTAAGCATAAATAATAAACCGGAAGCTTACAGCGACGATTTGCGTTCCATTCAATATGATCATATCCCTTATATACATTATTATGCAACAGATAAAATACATGTTGTAAATGAGGAAGTAAAAACAGCGGGTAAACATATTGGTTACATCGCTGGTGCAGGCGACAAATTACCACAGAGCTTAGAGCAAATGGGATATGACATAAAATTTTTGAATGAAAAGGATGTTACGCCTGCTAACTTAAAACAATTTGATGCTATTATTACAGGCGTGCGCGCTTACAATGTACATGAATGGTTAAATGAGAAATACAACGTGCTGATGAATTATATAAAAGATGGCGGCAACCTTATTGTTCAGTATAATACCAATAACCAGATCGGTTCTGTGAAGGCGAACATTGGCCCGTATAATTTTACAATAAGCCGTACAAGGGTTACAGAAGAAAATGCCGCCGTACATATATTGCAGCCTGGTAATGCCGCGCTGAATTATCCCAATAAAATAACAGATGCTGATTTTAAGAACTGGATACAGGAACGAAGCACTTACCATGCTGAAAAATTAGATGAGCATTACCAGGCGCCATTGGGTATGCATGATGTAAATGAATCCGAAAGCAATGGCGCGCTCATCATAGCAAAATATGGTAAAGGGAATTTTGTGTATGCAGGTGTTGTATTTTTCCGCCAGTTACCTGCGGGTGTTGGCGGTGCTTATCGCTTAATGGCTAATTTGATCGCGTTGCCGCAAAACAAGTAATGTTTGAAGTCGGAGACTTCACGCATACAACTGCGAAGTCCGGAGACTTCGCAGAGCGCATCATCCATCATCTATGAACCATGAACTTTAAGATATGTATCCGAGAAGAAAAATAGGTTTTATATTCCTGGTGATCATTGGCGTTGTTCTTGGCTTGTTGATAAAGAACGTAAAAGCCGGGCTTATAATTGGTTTAATGATAGGTTTGCTTGCGGGTAGTTTAGGGAGTAAGAAAGAATAACATAAGTTTTCGGGATCAGATTTATACTTTTAACTTATTGCTTCTTTGAAGATGAATTTTGATAACTTAGTAGAATTATGCTCCGATGCTCAATTATATTAATTTTTTGTTTTGTTTTCCTTTCAACTATTTCTTATTCGCAAGAAAATGACGTGTATAAAAATCCTCCTCGCGCATTATTAGTGGAAATGGTTGACAATATTAATATTAAAGACTTTGAAACAAAATACGGTATTGGTAGGGATAGTTTGATACAATTACTTAATAAAAATTATATTGAATTCGAATATACTAAGAGTCAAAGTGATTCGAGTGATTATATCGTTACAAACTTCAATCCTGATACAGCTTATTTTTACGATGCATTGGGAGTGTTTCGTAAAAGACCTGGTGATTGTGGGTGGTCTCCTAATACTATAATGTACAAAGAACTGCCCGGTAAAGAAAGTGACGTACGGGAGTTTATAAAGAAAAATAACTTTAAAATAGAAGCTTTCACGGAAAATGAATATACCGACACTTCCTCAGATGGTTTTAAATTAATGGATATGGCAATTAAAAATCAATATTATTATATTTTAGGTGACTATATTGATTTTTATTATTCAAGAGCCATATCGGTTGGTTCGTTTGAAGAAGATGATGTTATTCAATCAATGCAAGCAAGTGGATTATTTCTGTATGTTAGCAGAGAAGCAATTCCTTGTGGCAGTTATTATACACGTCTTGTTATTCAAAAGAAATTTGTTTTTAAAAACTATGCCCCTAGCAGAATGTTAGGGATAAGTTTTTTACAATCTTTTTTTAAATCCGAATTAAATGGTAATTGCACAATTAAAATAACGCCAATTTCAGATTTTAGTTATGATATATCTTTATTAGGGTTATCAAAATATCTTGCACTAAAAAAGAAGGACCTTTGGGAGAAATTTACTTTTACAATTTTTTTTCAGAATGGTTTCGATTGTGCACCTGATGAAATGGAAGTCATGATTCAATTGGGTTCATTTAAATTTGCAAAAGGATCCGAATCCCAGGTTCCCCCACTAGTCAGATTTTCAGAATCAAACTCAGATGATTTTTTTCAGTCTTCGCAGCAAGCATCGGATTTTGCGAGAGATATTTTTAATTTAATGGCGAACAAATGCAATGGAAAATTTTTGTCATCAGCGTCTTTTAATAATTAAATGACACGAAAGAAAATTCAGTCAATTGTTGGAATACTGTTGATTTTAGGGCAATGCTTTATCTTGTGTTACATTTTTTACCGACTAAATAACTTATTTCTTTTAAGTCAGGCATTAGATCTTACGGCACTTATCTCTCCTTTGTTTTGTACTTATTTAATATTAGTTACAAAGAATTTTTTATCAAAGTCTTCATTAAAAAAAGAAAGCTCAGTCAGCTTTAACTTTATGTTTGTAAGTTTATTTTACCCAGTGATTTTTATTGGTAGCCTTTTTATAGCAATAAAACTATATGATAGACAGACAATTGAAAGTTTTGAAGACTTGAAAAAAATTATTGGCTTAATTGAAACAACCTTTGGGATATACTTAGGGATTGTAATCGATAAAATTTTTCCTAATAGTACTAAGTGAAGTTTAAAAATATTTTTTGCATCTTATTGTAAAAGATGGCAATAAAAGCTCTTGAATATAAACGAAATTATCATTGATGCATCCAAGAAGAAAAATAGGTTTTGTATTCCTGGTGATCATTGGCGTTGTTCTTGGCTTGTTGATAAAGAACGTAAAAGCCGGACTTATCATTGGTTTAATGATAGGCTTGCTTGCAGGGAGCCTGGGCAGCAAGAAAGAATAAAACTTGGTTTCATAACTGGCATTTACGAATGAGCAAATTGTTTATTTTCACTTTCCAAAATCAATTGCATGGGCCATCCGCTTTTCCGCACAAAAAAAATAGACAAAATTTTACGCGATGCCGAAACCATGGCGGAAGATCCCCACGCAGGTGCGGGACTAAAGCGTGTGCTCACCATGCGCGACCTTACTTTTTTTGGCATCGCTGCTATAATCGGGGCAGGCAGTTTTAGCAGTTTGGGTTTGGCCGTTTTTTCAGGTGGCCCCGGCGTTGTTGTACTGTTTATTATTTGCGGTATTGCCTGTGGTTTTACAGCTTTATGTTATTCGGAGTTTGCCAGCCGCATTCCCGTTGCAGGCAGTGCTTACACTTATGCATACGCATCGTTTGGCGAACTATTTGCCTGGATAATTGGGTGGGCGCTGATAATGGAATATTCTATCGGTAACATTTATGTGGCGTTTTCATGGAGCGATTATTTTACAAGCTTTTTGCATAAGATGAATATTCATATCTCTGATTATTTATCGTGCAGTTATATGGAGGCACATGATGCGGTGATTGATGCTGCCGCTAACCCGTCATCTAATATAACCGATTCAACAAAGGAATTATTGAATGCATGGGATAGCGCACCTGTTGTAGCAGGTTTGCGAATCATTTTTGATCTGCCCGCATTGGTGATTAATTTATTGATCACCTATCTCGTTTACCGGGGTGTAAAGGAAAGCAGGAATTTCAGTAATGCAATGGTCATTTTAAAGCTGGCTATTGTTTGTCTTGTCATTGTTGTTGGCGGATATATCATATTTCAAAACGGGCTTACTGTAAACTGGCATCCTGTTAATGATGCTGGCGAACATGCTTTCATGCCGAATGGATTCAGCGGTGTAATGGCTGCGGTAAGCGGTGTTTTCTTTGCTTACATCGGCTTTGATGCTGTAAGTGTGTTGGCGGAAGAAAGTAAAAACCCTCAACGTGACCTGCCGCGGGGCATGATCTTATCTCTTGTTATTTGTACAACAATTTATATTGTCCTGGCACTGGTTTTAACCGGCGCTGTTGTGTACACAAAATTTGAAAATGTGGGTGATCCGTTAGCATTCATCTTTGAACCTGAAAACCTAAACCTCGGCTGGATGCAAATGCTCGTTTCCATATGCGCGGTTATTGCTATGACGAGTGTACTGCTTGTTTTTCAAATGGGGCAGCCAAGAATATGGATGAGCATGAGCCGCGATGGATTATTGCCACCGGTTTTCGAAAGGATTCATCATAAATATCAAACGCCCTCTTTCTCCACTGTTCTTACGGGAATAATTGTTGGTATCCCGATCTTGTTTACAGATAAAACCTTTGTGCTCGATTTTACCAGCATTGCAACACTGTTTGCATTTGTACTTGTATGTGGCGGCGTACTGCTTATTCCGACAAAAGAAAAATTGCCGGGAAAATTCAACATGCCCTATATCAATTCAAGATTCCTCTTTCCTTCGCTTGTAATTGCGGCGTTGGTTATTGCATACCTTGTTAATAAAAATTATTTCAATGAACTTTTTCAGATCACTGAAGACAATGCTTCATACAACGTCTCCACTATTATTTTCTGGTGCGTGATGATAATACTTTCCATTGTAACATTTATAAAGAACTGGTCGCTTATACCATTGCTTGGATTATCAACCTGTTTGTATTTGCTTACCGGGATGACGGGCAGTAACTGGGCCTGGTTTGGCTCCTGGTTAGGGCTGGGGTTAATAGTTTATTTTTCTTACGGATACCGGAAAAGCAAGCTTACGGTTTCCTGAACTGTTGCCTGTCGGTAAAAAAATGACGGCAATAATTAAATTCTGAAACTAAGATTTAAATTCGCGTCCGGTTTTCCATGCTCAGGCTGTAATCTTTAAATAAATAAATGAAACACTAAGCTTTACCAACATGCAGTACTTGCAGGAATGCCGGTAATTTTCAATTGCGCTATCTTTTAGGGAACATCAATAAATACTAAACACTAAAAATACATTTCCATAGTAAGCCATTATTAAAATGAATTAAACTTCGTTCATTGGTACGTTGCTAACCATAAAACGCCAATGACGGTGGAGTGCCGGTTTACCGGCATTTCTATTTTAAAGCAGGTGAGCTTAATTGGCAACTACTGCTATGTAATATAAACTGCCGTAATTGGATGAGTGGAGTTGTGAGTGTGTGTATGATGATTGATTCGTGAATTGCTCGCAGCTCACAGCTTTAAATTACTCACCACTCACCGCTGACAGCTCACAATTAACCGAACACTATTTTTTTAACCAGGATTCAAAGAATATCTTATATACCTGTATGCTTGCAGAAATGATAAATACCGCACCCATGATAATATTCAGGATCTTATGGCTGGCGTGTAATTTTTTTATCAGCCAGTTGCCGCCATACATATAAATAGCCTGGCCGGTTAATGTACCTAAGCCTGCTCCTGCAGTAAAAAGGTTGAAATCTACAGTAGTTGGCTTTACTGTGCCATTGTGTATAAAATAAGTTCCCCAGAAAAACCAGAAAGGAATTTGCAGCGGGTTAATAGCGCTCAACATCAAGCCCAGTAAAAAGCGATTGATGTTATTGTCAATCAGCAGCCCCTTTTTTTCAGCTTCTTTTTGCCTTATTGCTTTCCTGATACATAAAACCCCAAGCAGAAAAAAGAGAGCGACGGTTATCCAGTTCATAGCATTGAATAAGGCTTTATTATGCATCATCCATTCGCTGCTGTTCAGGCCAAGCCGTAGATAGATCACTTCAACGATTGCCACGCCGATACTGAATAACCATGCATTCCTGAAATTTTCCTCCACGCCAATTTGCGTGGCGGCAACATTTAAATTGCCCAGCGGCAGTTGACCCAGGAAACTCACGCCAAAACCGGCAAACAAAATTGGCAACAAGTCGTTCATAGTAGTTTTAAATTTTACAATCAAGGTCTAATTGCTGCATTAGCTTTGTGTGTCTGTTGGATGCTTTTAACATACTTAAGCCCTTTCGAAAAGGGATGTAGGGTACTCCTTTTTTATAATTTATTTTTCCTATCTCATACATATATTTCCAGTGTTTTGCAATGATGCGTATTGCCTGCGTATAAGTTAAACCCATGTCATAAATATGATTGGGTTCTGCACCAACTCCGTTAAACTCCAATATAGAAATATTTTTTCCTTGCTTCAAATCTTCCAAAGAAGTTGTTTTTATATCGTATCGTCCGTAATGGAAATACTTGCTGTATACATTTATTTTATTCATTACGCACAGTAACCTGTCATCAATTTCATTAGTTAAATTGACGAATGTGGCGCCGCGGTTATGGTTGCCTAATTCATTCAGGTAATAAATTTCATTATTGGCTGGAACAATGCTCAATTCCTGCGCATGCTTATGCTTTTGCTCCTCCGCCATCATAAAAGCTTTTGGATGCCTTTCGATCAATTCTCTTAGAGTAGATTTTCCATCGCCTTTTACATGCAAATATTCTTTTGCGATCAACCCGGTTATCCTGCCGTTCATTTCACCGGGATAACGCACATAGAAAATGCTGAGCTCGAGCGGCCATGTGATCAATTCCTGGATGAGATAAGTTATGGGCATTGCTGCGTGATAAGCTGCCAACTGCTCCTTATTTTCAATTTTCCTGAATAACAGGCCTTTTGTGCCAACATCAGGTTTAGCCGCGACAGGAAAATGCAGGCAGGCAGTTTTCATTTTACAAGTAACAGCTTCAAGATTTTCGCCAGGCTGTATGTAAATAGTAGAGGGTATAACCTCGGGCTGTATCTGCTGAAACATTTCCTCTTTCGTTTCGCCTTCAAAACCGCTGAAGTACATTGTGGGGTTTACATTTGAAAAGAACCAGAAATGCCGGCTTAAGACCCAATAATAAGCCCATAAAAAAAAGAAAGGCGCATAGATAGCAAAGAAGGGAAGGCGCTCCCAGTTAAAGACTCTTTTCAACCAATTGTTTTTAGTGGCGCAAAATTAGGGTTGTGCCATCAAGCAATGGCAGTTTGTTTGTTAATACAAACTTGTTTGTTTTACTTTTGAAATAATTCAATTCCGCATATGGAAATTCCACGAATGGCAGATATGATGGCTAATGGAGAAACCCCGGAGATATTATTCTGGGTGGGTTGTGCCGGCAGTTTTGACCAACGGGCACAAAAAATAACGAGAGCATTTGCTGCTATATTAAATAAGGTTAGAATAAAGTATGCTATTCTTGGCAAAGAAGAAACCTGCAACGGAGATCCTGCAAGACGTGCCGGCAATGAGTTTTTATTCCAGATGATGGCTTATAATAATATTCAAATATTAAATGGTTATGGAATAAAAAAAATTGTAACCGCCTGTCCCCATTGCTTTAATATTTTCAAAAACGAATATCCTGAGCTCGGTGGTAATTACGAGGTGATCCATCATACAACATTTTTGCAGCAACTGATCGATGAGGGTAAAATAAAACTGAAGGAAGGCGGAAGTTTTAAAGGTAAGCGTATCACGTATCATGATAGCTGCTATCTCGGCCGCGCCAATAATATTTATGAAGCGCCACGTAAAGTGCTTGAATTTTTGGATGTGGAATTGATTGAGATGAAACGTTGCCGCAGCGAAGGCCTGTGTTGTGGAGCCGGTGGTGCACAAATGTTTAAAGAGGAAGAAAAAGGCAGTACACGTGTGAATTTTGAACGTAGCGAAGAAGCTTTAGGAACAGGCGCCAATATCATCGCTGCGGCCTGTCCTTTTTGTAATACAATGCTCACCGACGGTGTAAAAAATAAGGAAAAAGAAGATACGGTTAGAGTAATGGATATAGCAGAGTTGATCGCGGCAGAAATGGAATGAAAAGGATAAAGCCCGTTCTCTTCATGAATAATTCGCAGATGAGAATTTGAATTTAATTCACTGTACCGGAAAGAATGTCGGAAAATTCCTTCTAATTGTCGTTTTATACCTTCAGACAAAACATGTCTTTATTTAATATTTGTATTTATTGTTGTCCGACTAAAATATTTTTCCTGGGCTAAAGCCCTTGATGGGCCTGCTTTTCACTAGCCCCAGGCTTAAGCCTGGGGTTATATAACTGAAACTCTTACCCAACGGGCTTTAGCCCAAGTTAACCGGACAATAA